>JAIOPK010000006.1 GCA_021413945.1 Candidatus Uhrbacteria bacterium | reverse complement strand
TTTTTTGGCTTTGTTATGATCCGACCATGATTTCAACAACCTATGGCCGGTAAAAACACGTCTCCCAGCAAGGAATTTCTCGTCATGAAGGGGACGGTCGAGGAGAACCTGCCATCAGCCAACTTCAAGGTAAAACTCGAGAACGGACAGGTCATTTTGTGCTATCTTGGGGGAAAAATGCGCATGAACCGCATCCGTTTGACCCCGGGAGATGACGTCCAAGTCGAGGTGAGCCCGTACGATTTGACAAAGGGTCGCATTACCTATAGGTTGTAGCCCACTAAACGTAACGGTTTTTTGCGAACTCTTGCTATGAAAGTACGATCCTCGGTTAAGGCCATGTGCCGCAACTGCCAAGTCCTTCGACGTAAGGGCCGTGTTGTGGTGATTTGCAGCACCCCAAAGCATAAACAGCGTCAAGGTTAATCTTCTATTCTTCTTATGGCACGTATCGCCGGTGTAACCCTCCCCGCCAACAAGCGCGTTGATATCGCGCTTCAATATATTTACGGCATCGGTCAGACGACGGCTCTTGCCATCGTCAAAAAGACGGGCGTCGATCCTTCGATCCGCATCAAGGACCTCGCCGAGGCCGACGCCAACAAGCTCCGCGATGCCGTGGAAAAGGAATACAAGGTCGAGGGTGACCTCCGCCGTGAAGTTCTGACCAACATCAAGCGCTTGAAGGAAATCGGTTCCTATCGCGGTCTCCGCCACATCAAGTCGCTCCCGGTTCGCGGTCAGCGCACCAAGACCAACTCCCGCACCATTCGCGGTAACGTCCGTAAGACGATGGGCTCGGGTAAGCGTAAACTTGAAAAGACATAAACTATTATGGCTGAAGAAATCAAACAGAAGGCAGGAGCCGACGGAGTCGAGAAGACCGCCGTCAAACCCAAGCCGAAGAAGAACAAGAAGGCCCGCACGCAAGTGCCGGTCGGGAATGCCCATATTCAGGCGACCTATAACAACACCATCGTCACGCTGACCGATACAAACGGCAACGTGATCTCGTGGTCGAGTGCCGGCGTCAACGGATTCAAGGGCCCCAAGAAGGCAACGCCATACGCCGCTTCGCTCATCGTGAAAGATGCCTGCGAGAAGGCTGCGGATACGGGTTTGAAAGATGTGAACGTCTTCATCAGCGGCGTCGGCCAGGGCCGCGAAGGCGCCCTCCGCGCATTCAACGCCAACGGACTCACAATTCTCTCGATCAAGGACGTAACGCCGATCCCGCACAACGGCTGCCGTCCGCCTCGTCCCCGCCGCGTCTAGCCTCCTAACAACCCTGGCTGAATTGTCCCCCCCTATGAAGAAACTCCAAGTTACCGCCAAAATGACACGCCGCGAAGGCGTGCCGCTCACGGATGCTGCCAAGCATGCCCGTGCGCTTTCACGTCGCCCGTTTGCTCCGGGTGCCCACGGTCCGGAAAGCCGAACCCGCTTGACCGACTACGGTAAGCAGCTCCGCGAGAAGCAAAAGGCCAAGCGCCTCTACGGTTTGAATGAGCGCCAGTTTGCCAACGTTTTTGATGAAGTGTCCAAGAAAAAGGGCAACACGGGTGAAATGCTTGTGCAGGAATTGGAAGCGCGTTTGGACAACGTCGTGTACCGCGCCGGCTTTGCCAAGACGCGCCCGGCCGCACGTCAGGCCGTTTCCCACGCCCATTTTATGGTCAACGGCAAAAAGCTGAACATCCCGTCCTACCGTGTCCGCTCGGGAGACGTGATCAGCGTCCGCGAGAACAAGAAAGCCAAGGGCAATTTGAAAGGCGCCGAGGAAGTTCTCTCCAAAAAAGAAAACCTGTCCTGGTTGGCTATCGATGCAAAGACACTCTCCGCCAAGGTCACCGGCCGCCCGACCGGCGTTGAGCTGCAGCAGCCTTTCGACGCCAAGATGATCGTCGAATTCTACTCTCGCTAATTCGTACCTTTTAATCCATAGAGCCTTCATATGGAATCGATCCTCCTCCCAAACAAAATTAAGTTTACGCGCGGCGAACGCCCTAACGAGGGCGTTCTTACCGTTGAGCCTTGCGCTCAGGGTTACGGCACGACGCTGGGCAACGCCATGCGCCGCGTTCTCCTTTCCTCGCTTCCGGGCGCCGCCGTTACCGCCGTCCGCATCAAGGGCGCCGAGCACGAGTTCTCGACCCTCCCGCATGTCAAAGAAGACGTGTTGGAAATGATCCTCGCGCTCAAAGCGTTGCGCGTGAAGTTGTTCTCGGAAGAGCCGGTAAAAATCCATTTGACGGTCAAGGGCGAGAAAATCGTCACGGCCAAGGATTTTACCAAGGACGCCCAAGTCGAGATCGTGAACAGCGACCTTCACATCGCGACGCTCACGGACCCGTCCGCAACGCTTGAGATGGAAGTCACGGTCGCCACCGGCCGCGGCTATCGCTCGACGGAAGAGCGCAACAAGGAAAAGACCGAGCTCGGTACGATTGCGATCGACGCCCTCTACAGCCCGGTTTTGAACGTCTCCTACAAGGTCGAGATGGCCCGCGTCGGAGAGAAAATCGACTTCGATAAGCTTGTTTTGCGCGTTGAAACCGATGGAACATTGGATCCGCTCGATGCCTGCAACCAGTCGGTCACCATTTTGATGGATAACGTGTCGGTCCTGAAGGACTTGACCTATACGGAAGAAACCGCTTAAATCTCAGTCTTATGAAACACAACCGCGTAGGAAAAACATTGGATCGCAACGCGAGTGCCCGCCGGGCCCTCCTGCGCGGTTTGGCGACCTCGGTCGTTCTCTATGAGAACGTGAACACGACATTGGCCAAGGCCAAGGCCGTGCGCCCGTTTGTGGAGCGTCTGATCACCAAGGGCAAGGCCAAGAGCCTTGTGGCCCGCCGTCAGTTGAAGGCCGTGCTCATGTCGGAATCCGCCGTGAACAAGGTGCTTGAGGAATTGGGTCCGCGCTATGCCACTCGTCCGGGCGGCTACACGCGCATTATTAAGCTTGGAACGCGCAAGGGAGATGGTGCGGAAATCGCCCAGATCCAGCTTGTAAAATAATATGGCACGTAAATTGAACCTCCGCGGAATGCCGGAAATCAAGCGCGAGATCGTCACCATCGACGCCTCGGGTAAGGTCGTTGGCCGTCTCGCGACGCACATCGCCAAGATTTTGATCGGCAAGGATAAGCCGACCTATGTTCCGCATATCGATGCCGGAGCGATCGTTAAGGTCTTGAACGCCGACAAGCTTGTGCTCACGGGTAAGAAGATGGAACAGAAGGTCCACTTCCGATCGAGTAACCGCCCAAGCGGTGTGAAGGCAACCTCGATGGTCAAGCTCATGAAAGAGAATCCGGGCGAGATTTTGGTGCATGCGGTCAAGTACATGCTTCCCAAGAACCGCACGCAGGATGAGCGTTTGAAGCGTCTCATTATCGCCTAATATTTGATTATGGAAACAACGGAAACAACGGAGGTAAAGAAGCCGGTGAAAAAGACGGCCGCCAAAAAGGCTCCGGCCAAGAAGAAGGTTGTCGAGGAAGCCGCAGAAACCCCGACGCTTTCCGGAGGCTCCTACATCTATGCGCTCGGACGCCGCAAGACGGCCATCGCCAAGGTGTATTTGATCAAGAACGGCAAGGGGACGATCATCGTCAACGGCAAGCCGATGGAAAAGTATTTCACCACATTTGAATCGCGCGACATGGTCACCTCGCCGATCAAAATGGCCGGTTTGGAAGGCGCTATCGACATTAGTGTCAAAGCTCAAGGCGGCGGACAGCTCGGCCAAGCCGACGCCACCCGTCTCGGCATCTCCCGCGCCCTCATCGAACTGAACCCAACCTACCGCAAGACCCTCAAGAAACTCGGCTTCCTCATGCGCGACCCGCGCGCCAAGGAACGTAAGAAATTCGGTCTCAAGAAGGCACGCCGCGCACCGCAGTGGTCAAAGCGTTAATAGTCCAACGAAAAACCCCGCACTCCAGAATCGGAATGCGGGGTTTTTGGTTGTTAGGGCATCCACTCGCGCGGCGGCGGAGGCTGGAGCTCGTCGCGGTTGAATGTTCGGCGCTTCGTACCTTCACGCGTCTTGACCTCATGGAGACAGATCAGCGTTCCTTCGTAGACCTCGATCGAGACGTCTGCTCGGAAGCCCTCCCAGCGCAGCGTCATGCTGTGCAAATGAAAGATCCGTTCCATGTCGCTGATTTGGACACTCGTCTCGCGATACTCGATCTCGAGCGGAAGTGCGACGGCGGTCAGGTGGAGTTTCTCGAGCGGTTTGGACGCTCGCATTGCCCATACCTGATACTTCTTGAGTGCATGCGCGATGTGCTTGGGAATCCTGATGACGGTCTTCGGCTGACCCATATACCACCTCTCGTGGCGGAAAGGTTCGACCGTGGTCGAACTGGACATAGTCCTGGTTTGTTACTGGAAGAAAGGAACAGCCTACAAATACTAGAATTTGGCTAAATTGTCAAGGATTGTGTAGGATATCGCCATGAGTCACGCCAAGAAAATTGCGGAAAATGCGGCTTGGCTTGTGATCGCCAATACGGCACAGAAGGCCGTCTCCTTTGTCGCTTTCACGATAATCGCCCGCCTTGTCGGCGTTGAGATCACCGGCGTCTATTTTTTTGCCGTTTCTATCACGTCGATATTCGTGGTCCTTCAAGACCTCGGTTTAACGCCTGTTGTCATCCGGGAAATGGCCGCCGATGAATCCCGCGGCCGTCATGTTCTTGGCCAAGCACTTCGTCTCAAGCTGATTCTCATTCCCGTCGCCGTTCTCGCAACGCTCGCCTACGCGTATTACACAGGTATAACCGGAACGACATTTCTTGCGATCGCAATGGCCTGTTACGTGATGAGCGCCGACTCGATTCACTTGATTTGGTACGGCGCCATTCGCGGCAAGCGCGAGCTCCGATATGAGGCGGCCGGCATGTTTGTCGGACAAATCATCACGGCGATCATCGGCATCGCGGCCGCATATCTCGGCTACGGTGTGATGGGTCTTGTTTTCTCGCTCATGGTCGGCAGCACATGGCATGTCGGTTGGAGCATTTCTCGCGCACTCAAACTCGGGCTCTATCCGCAAAAGGGGGGTGCGTCGCTACAAAAACTGTTTTGCTCGGCGCTTCCATTTGGACTCGCCGGCATTTTTGTCAAAATTTATTCCTACATCGACTCGATCATGCTTCAGCGCCTGCATGGCTCCGTCGATGTGGGGGAGTATGCCGTCGCCTACAAGCTGACGTACGCACTTCAATTTTTACCGCTCGCCTTTGTTGCAGCGTTGTACCCCGGCATGAGCAATGCCGCGCAGAACGACCGCGCCTCGCTTCCGGGAATTCTCAAAGGTTCGCTGCGCTTAATGCTGATCGTCGCCGTTCCGTTGAGCGCTCTCCTCTCATCGCTTGCTTATATTATTATTCCTTCGGTTTACGGCAAGCAGTTTGAAGGTTCGATCGCTCCGCTGATGATTCTGCCTTGGGTGCTCATTCCGATCTTCCTCGATTTTCCGATTGGCTCGCTCTTGAACGCGACGCATCGCGCCGGAAAAAAGACGCTCGCGATGGGAATCACGATGGTCGTCAACGTCATCGCCAACGCGTTGCTTATTCCGACGATGGGCCCGGCCGGAGCCGCATGGGCGGGCGTAATCAGTTTTATTGTTCTCTTTGTTCTCGGCTGGTGGTTTGCTCGTAGCGAGATCGACTCCGTCTGGCTCTCAAGGCTTCTCGCTCAAGGACTCGGTGCGGCGATTCTCACATGGCTCGCCGTCCATGAGATGACACCAATCATGACGCCAATTTTTGCGATCATATTCGGTGGCGCCATCTCCATCTCCCTTCTTTTTGTCTTCCGCTTACTGCTCGTGAGAGACGTGTTAATGGCATACACTTGGCTTCATCGTCGTATTTGGCCCCTGCCGATTGAAGATGAATCGCTTCACGATAAACCATAATTATGAAGGTTGCATTGGTTACTCTCGATTATCCTCCCGAGCGCGGCGGTGTTGCGCGCTATCTTGGAAATCTCGTCGCCGGCTGTGAAGGCCTGATCGACGTGTTTGTGAATCTCGCGCATCCCGCGGAAGGTCCGGGCCATGTCGTACGCGTCCGACTTCTTGCGCGCGGTCCTTTTGCCTGGCGTCCGATGATCGGCTTCATGCGCGGTTTAAAGAAATCCGGTTACGATCAAGTGCTCGTGAGCCATCTCTTGCCCGTCGGTACCGCCGCGTGGATCGCCTCCAAGCTCGGCGGTCTTCCCTATTCTGTTATTGTCCACGGCCTTGATCTGCGTCTCGCGCAGTCGACGGGGCGTAAAGCGTGGCTGGCAAGGAAGATCCTCAACGGCGCACAGAACGTTATCGCCAACTCCCGCGCGATCGCGGCGGAAATCAACGCCTTTGAACCGAGCATCTACCCAAAGGTCGTCACCCCGGGCGCGGAACCGTTTACGATTCCCACGCGCGCGGATGCGCGCCGTGTCATCGGACTTCCGGAAAACGCGTATGTCTTGCTCGCGGTTTCTCGCCACGTACAGCGCAAGGGTCTCGACCGTCTCGTTGAGAGTCTCGGCTTTCTTCCAAAAGAAGTCAGCCTCGTCATCATTGGCGATGGTCCCGATCGCGCGCGTATTGAAACATTCGCCTGGCGATTCCGCGAACGCGTACGCCTCCTCACCAACGCCACCGATCTCGAGCGCAATCTCTGGTACGCCGCCGCTGATGTCTTTGTACTTCCGGTCCGTGAAGAGCCCGCCGACGTGGAGGGCTTTGGCATCGTGTTTCTCGAGGCGGCCCTCGCGGGATTGCCCGTCATCGCCGGAAAGAGCGGGGGAGCGCCGGAAGCCGTCGTCGACGGCGTCACCGGACTCCTCGTCGATCCGCATAATCCGCGCGAAATCGCGGAAGCGGTGAAAGCACTGTACGACCGGCCCGACATCGGCCGACAGTTTGGCGAGGCGGGAAAACTCCGCGCGCTCCGCGATTTCCGATGGGAAGACCGCGCGCAAACCTTCCGCCAAATTCTGGAAGGCATCGACAGCTAATATGCCAAAGATTTCCGTCATCATTCCGACCTTCAATCACGGTGATGAACTCGAGGCGTGTTTGGCATCGCTACATCGGCAGACGGAGAAAGATATTGAAATCATCATTGTCGATGACGGTTCGACTAAGCCGATCACCAACGCGACGATTCGCTTCAACAAAAATCTCGGCGCTCCCGCCGCCCGCAATGCCGGATTCGCTCGTTCAAAAGGGGAGTACGTCATATTCCTCGACGCCGACGCAGAGCTCAAATCGCATGCCATCGAGCGCATGCGCGAAGTGCTCGACGCACATCCGGAAGTCGATTTTGTTTACCCTTCGTTCAAATTCGGTTACACCGTATTCACCGGCCAACCGTGGAACGTCGAAGAACTCAAAAAGCAAAACTACATCCACACGAGCGCCCTCATCCGCCGCAAAGCATTCCTCGGATTTGACGAATCGCTCAAGAAATTCCAAGACTGGGATTTGTTTTTGACGATGGAGGAGCAAGGCAAAAAGGGAATCTTCATCGATGAAGTTCTCTTTTCGCTCAAACCGCGTCAGACAGGAATGAGCCAGTGGATGCCGGTCGTTGCGTACAAACTTCCATGGAGCTGGATTGGTTGGATGCCAAAGGCGGTGAAAAAGTACAAAGATGCGGAGGCGATTATTCGGAGGAAGCATAACCTTGATCAGCTGGATTCCAGCGTTCGCTGGAATGACAAGATTTGGTGGTTGTTCGGCGTCGTAGCTGTCGTCGAACTTCTGTCTATCCCCGCCGCATGGAACGCCGACCTCAACTCAGCCCTCGCGATCCTCGCCGGAATCTTGACGCTCCTCTTTGCTTACAAGAAACCGACGGCGGCGCTTAGCATTCTCATTCTTGAGTTCCTCATCGGTTCGAAGGGCCGTCTTCTCGTCTACGGCGCGAATGCTTCGAACGACGGAGGCGTATCACTTCGCATAATCCTGTTCGCGGCATTCCTCCTCGGCTGGTTCCTCGCACGCATCCGCAAAACAGATTTCCGAATCCCGACAATCTTTCTCGCGCTGGCAGCGCTCGTCGGCTACGCGGTTTGTCGTGGACTATCGCTCAATCAGCCTTATCTCTTTGCCGACGCCAATGCTTGGGGCGTTCTCTTGCTCATCATTCCAATTGTCGATCTCGCCAAGTGCGACAGCCCCTCATTCTGGCCGACGATGAAACGCGTCGCCATGGTTGGTGTTGCGTGGATCATTCTGAAATCGATTGCACTCTTCTATCTTTTCTCCCATTCATTCGACGCGACTTGGCTCGAATCCGTTCACCGCTGGATCCGTCGCACCGGAATAGGGGAGATCACGGTTCTTGGTGAGGGCGGTGTCGCACGCGTCTTTCTCCAATCAGAGATCTATCCGTTACTCGGAGCGGTCTGGCTTTCTGTCGATGCCGCACGCCGTCGCGTTGGTCGACAACATCTCGCCGTGCTCGCCCTATGTTTCCTCGCCGTTTTGATTTCGTTCTCACGCAGTTTCTGGATCGCACTAGCTCTTGGTATTTTTTCTTGTATCGCCTACGTTTTGCGACGCAAGACATGGCATTGGTTTAAGGGGTTGCTTGTAGCGGGAATTCTCTCGTTGTTCGCGCTTGTCGGTGTCGCATGGTTCCCGCTCCCTTTGTCGACCGCTGGAAACCCTATCGATTGGTTCACGGCCCGCGTCGATACAGGGGAGAGCGCCGCCACAAGTCGATGGGAGCTGTTGCCGATCCTGATCGACAAGGCGCTTGAAGCCCCAATCCTCGGCCACGGCTTTGGTGCAACCGTCACATATCAGAGCGCTGACCCGCGCGTAGTCGCTCAAACGGGAGGCTTATACACGACCTACGCGTTTGAATGGGGCTGGCTCGACCTCTGGATCAAGTTCGGGATCCTCGGGCCGATCGTCATGCTCCTGCTCCTCGCCTCGATCATCAAAAAACGCCCGCAACTTGCGCCCGTTATCGTCACGCTTGCCGTCGTGCACGTCTTTACGCCGTATCTAAACCATCCACTGGGCTTGCTTGTTCTCATGTTGGCGGCCTGATAGACTTTTCTTCATATGAATCATCTCCATCGTTTGCTAGCGGCCACTTCCGTGATCGCCCTTTTGGGTGCCGGTTGTTTTGGATCGCCGTCCCCGTCGGGCAGCACTCCGGCCTCGCCGGGCACGACCGCTTCTCGCGGTTCGGCTTGTGAAAGCGCCTACTATCCGTTGAAAGAGGGTTCTTCGATCCTCTACACGTCGTATACGGGAGGAACGGAAGTTCCGTTCAAGATTGCGGTACTCGAGCATGACGGCGCCAATATCAAGCTTCAATATGACATCACGGTTCAGGGTCGTGTCGCGCATATCAATCAAGAGCTTGTCTGTGAGAACGGCGCTATTCGCGGTAAAGGCTACTTTGACTTCATGCAGGCCTTCACGGGTCTCGACATTAGCTACGATGTTCTTGAAATGTCCGGTGAAATTTTCCCGTCTAACTTCCGCGTTGGCTCGGAATGGAACACAAAGACCAAGGTGAAGATCAATACGGCAGACACGGGTACGATCGGCCGCATGATGAACGGCATGATTGCTTCAACGTCTATTGCAAGCAAGGTGGTTGCGGAAGAAAGCGTCACGGTTCCTGCCGGTACGTTTACAGCCATGAAAGTAGAACAGACCGTTACGATGGACCAGACCATCGGCGGCCGACCTGTACACAATGTAACGCAAAATACCGCCTGGTACGTGAAAGATGTCGGTTTGGTGAAGACATCGAGCGGTACGGGCGCCAACGCCTTCCGCATGGAGGCAAAAACAATCGAGAACTAAGACCAATCCCGCGCACCACGCAAGAAAGCCGCTCCCTCAAGGGGCGGTTTTCCTTCTGGTTGAACGGTCGTCAAAATGAGTCCGACGGAATCGGCGCAAGCAAGCGCAGGCATGCCATCGACTTGATAGCGCGTTCCGGCTGGTTCATCTGTTGCCCCGTCGACTTCGCAAGCCAAAACCTTCAGGCGCTTGCCTTCAACCTCGATAAACGTACCCGGCCAAGGGTCATTGGCGCGAACAAGCCGTTCGAGCTCGTTTGCGCTCTTTGTCGCCGGATCCAGCCGTCCATCCTCGCGGTTGAGGAGCTTTACAGTCGTCGCTTTGTCGTGATCCTGCTCGACAGGCTTAATCTTGCCGTCGATATAGTCGGGAAGAGTTCGTGCAAGGAGTTCAGCTCCCAATTCCGCGAGCCTCGGCGTCAGCGTTGCCGTCGTATCCGTCGGTTCGATCTTAGTCGGCCACATATCTAAAATCGGCCCATGATCCATTTTGGCGTCGATGAGCATGATTGTAACACCCGTCTCCTCGTCGCCATTGGCGATGGCGGCTGTGATGGGGGATGCGCCACGATATTTGGGAAGGAGGGAAGAATGGACATTCACCATTCCGTATTTGTACAAGTCTAGTACTCGTTGCGGAATGATCTGCCCAAAGCTCGCGACCACCGCTACATCCGCCTTTAACGTCGACAATTTCTCAAGAGCCTCGTCTGACTTCACCTGCTCAAACTGCAAAACAGGAATACCAAATTTTTCTGCAGCGATTTTTACAGCCGATTTCTGCATCGTCGCATGTCGTCCGACCGGTCGATCCGGTTGCGTGACGACACCGACAACTTTAAAACGGTTCCCCGCACCAACCGTACCCGTTCGATCACCAAGCAAAGCTTCAAGTGAAGGAACGGCGAACTCTGACGTGCCGTAGAAAAGAATCGAAATCATGTTAGATGTGTTTTCCATTCGACGCAGTCACGATGTTCGTGGCCTTGTCGATAAAAAGGATGCCATCGAGGTGATCGATTTCATGTTGAAAAATAATCGCAGGAAAAGCCTTGGCTTCAAACTGGACGCGACGTCCGTGGCGATTCAGCGCGCGCAGAGTCACTTTCTTGTGACGCTGTACGACACCGTATTTCCCCGGAACGGAGAGACATCCCTCATCGCTCGCTTCCATCGCTTCCGATTTCTTTACGATCTCCGGGTTCATAAAACACTCCGGTCCCTTAGGCATGTTCACGACAATCGCGCGGATATTTCGTCCAACCTGCGGCGAGGCAATACCAACGCCATCCTCAACAATCATCGTCCGAGCGAGCTTATCGAGATACACCTGAAACTCCGGCGTCTGGATTTCAGATACCTCAACTTCCCGCGAACGTTGGCGCAGGCTCGGGGTCGGATCTTTTACGATCGGAAAGGTCTCCATATCAAGGGCTGATATTAGCGCAAAAAGGCGATTGGGTCAAGGTCTATGAGCGCCTGCTTCGAAAGCGTCGAAAGGGCATCCAGCAGTTCTCGGCTCACCGTATTGGTTTTGGGCAGGACATGCCAAATATACCTGTTTTTCCGGGTTTTGACCCTATACGGGACGGGGTATGGACCCCTCACGTCGGCGAGCTTTTTAATGGGCGCGAGGAGCGCTTCACTCTCGGATTCGACGATCACTTTAATTAATCGCTTGGCCGGCGGATATCCAAACGTGTGCCGAGCATCGCGCTCCTGTTCGCGGAAACCTTTGAAGCCCTCTGTCGAAAGGACACGCGTCCAGAACTCGGCCATATGTTCTTCCGATTGGATGATGAGCGTTCCTTTTGATTGAGCGACATCGCGAGCAAGTCGTCGAAACGTCACGGCAAGCTTTTCCAATCGACGCACGTCTTCTGCTCCACCGATGATCAACGTCGCATCTGTCACGAGAATGCATGCTCCCCAAGGAATCGGTAACTCAAAGTCGGCGTTCGATACACCACGCCACTCGACTTCAATGTCGGCCTCATGTTTTTTCCATGCGGTTTTCAATCGTTCGATACCAGGCAATGACTTTCCAAGATCCGTTCCACCGCAGGAAGGACAATCGAGCGGCAAATCTCCCTTGAAGCCGCACCTTCGGCATCGCGCATTCACGCCATCAGCGGACAAAACAAAATCACACTTAGGACAAATCACTTGATGACCGCAGTCGCGACACGTCAGTCTCGCAACGTCCCCCTTGATTGGATGGACAATAATCCGAACTCCCTCATGTTCACGTAACGTGTTCAATGCCTCGCCTTGTACCATCGGGATCGCTCCTCGGCCTTGAGGGTGTCGGATGACGACTTCAAGGTCGACTTCGACCGCCGGTGCGTCCTCATCCGAGTGGAGCGGAGGGGTCAGACCGTACGCCTCGACCACGGTCGACGCATGCTCGGCGCTCCAGATCGCCAACTTGCGAGCATCGTATCGTGGAGCGAGCTCATCTTGCTTGTAATCGTCATTCTCCGGCTCGTCGAGCAAGACAACGTCGGCAAGAGGGGAGAGCCAGCCACCGAGCCGAGTCGCCACGACCAAGCTCGACTCACCGGAATAAAACTCGCTCCAGGCGCGGAAGGCGTCTCCATCGTTCAAGTCGGAAGAATAAACCGAGCCTTGCCCGATCTTTTCGACGAACATCGCCAAGCGCGCCTTCCAAGGTGTGAGGATGAGGACGCGTTTGCCGTCGGCGAGGAGTACGCGAGCCCGTTCGATCAGCTTCGCTTCATGATCAGTGGACCAGGAGGCGGTCACGCTTGGTTTGGATTTCTTACGCTGGATTCCAGCGTTCGCTGGAATGACATCGGGGATTCGTTTTGGGAGGCTGCGCAGCCATGCTTTTAGCACGGCGGGCTTGCTTGTGAACGTCGTTGTCGCAACATGCGAGAGAAGCTCCACAATCGAAAGCGGAAATCGAATACCGGCATACGATCCGATCACATCCTGCGCTTTACTCGCAAAAGGCGAGGTCGACATCTTTGCGAGCACCATCGCGGGCATTTTACTGCGTCGAAAAGGCACCAAAATTAAATCACCGACTTCGACTTTCATCGTCGTCGGTACGCGATAATCAAACACTTCAACACCAGGCGGTGTTCTGGTGAGCGGAACCACCCGACAGTACATATTCTTAAGCTAGGTCGTAACGCATCACCATCATTCCAACGCCAAACGGAGCCTCGTAAGAAAGTTCTTTGGCTTTGCAGTTCATATCCTTCATACAGCCCATCAGCATCACAATCGGCTTGTGTCCGCTTTGTTTTGCCTTTTCAAGCATCGCAGGATCCATCGCAAGGATGCCTGCGGCATCGAGGGCGAGGGCTTTCTCGCGGATCGTTTTATCAAACATCATGCCTTCCTCGGTGACGCCTTCCGGTGACGTTGTGCTCGCGGCATGGGAAAGATCGGCGGAGGCGATGATGGCGACACGGCGTGACTCGGAATGGAGGACGTTTTTTAACTCCTCGCCAAACTCGTAATGTTTTTGGATATCAAGGCCGCTCATGCCGATCGGAACAAGTTTTACGGTCGGTAAATTCTTGTTGAGGAACATGAGGGGAATGGTCGTTGCGTAGTCGAGCTCCTCGGCGCTCGTCATCGTGAACGGCGTTTTGTTGTCGCGCATGTGGCGATGGATGTGGTCGAGCAAAAGAAAGTCGGCCTTGATCGGGAGTTCGGTGCCGTGATCGCCAAATTCTTTGAGTGAACCTTTGAAGGACGGAGCGATATTTCCGCTGAAGGAATCCGGGTACATCGGGGCATGCGGAGAGAGCATGACGATCGTGTCGGGTTTAGCGAGATACAAAGACTGCGCCAATTCCTCAAAGGCGTTCAACGTGTCCGTCATTTTCTCGCGATGTTCTTTACCGATGGTCGGTGCAAGCAAAGGAGAATGGGGGACAATGGCGGCGAGGACAATCATAGGTCGGTGGCTAAATCATGCTCTTCAGTAAGCTTTGGCGGCGTCTGTAATTCAACAGGCGCACCGATCTGATGGAGCTGAATCACGGCATCCGGAAGCTTGATTACGTTACGCCACTGCCAACCTAACTGCTCAAACACGGTTCCGGATTGAATCGGACGTAACTGCGTATTCTCGACGACATACACGGCAGTACTCTTATCGCTGCTCACAAGCTCACGATCACGCAGCAAGTACGGCTCGATCGTTTTGAATGTCGCAAGTTGTTTATCCGTCAGGCTCTTGGCCTTTCTTCCCTTGAAATACAAATTGAGCAAAGCCGGATGTTTGATCTCTCGCTTGATGCCATCCTCCACATACCAAAGTGTCCCATCCAAGGCTTTTGCCAACTGCCCCATCGGAAACTGGGAGGAGATAGTGAGATCGCGGCCGTCCTCATACCCTTCAAGCTCGGTCGCCTCCGCCTCAATCACATCGTCCTCCACAAAGCCTAAACGTCGGAACGCCGCCGCATTCACAATAAATCGTTTTGTATTTCCGTCGATCAGGTAGCGCTTGCCGTCTTCAACCTCGATGATCGAATAATTTGGGAAACTGATCGGCCGTCCATCGGCGTAGGCAGAAAGCTGGCTGTCCTCGACTTGAACGATCTTGGAAGTCTCAACCATGCTCGCGGCGGCAAGCTTGCTCTTGAACAATCGCTTTTGACCAAAGCGGATCAAGTAAATGTCTTTGGAGCTCTTGCCTTGTGCGACGGTTCCATCCGGAAAAGAAAGCGAGAACCAACGGCGCCAAATACGCCACAAGTTTAAGTTGCCGTGAATGTGAGGCGTGTACGTGTAGAGCATCGCCGTCGCGTTATTCACGGGACGCACATCTCTCCCGTCGACCACCGTTAATTTCCCCGGCGCATATCCGGAAATCGTAGTGCCCTTGCCGAGCAACTGAAACAAATACCGTTCTCGATGTTGTTTAGCGGCGTATTCGATCTGATTGGCAAAGCCTTTGTACGCTTGAATGCGGGGATCGTCTTTGGAACAGCTATCGCAAACACCAAATCCCATCGCCCAATCAAGCTGGCGCTCTGTCGGGCTTTGATCTTCAACAAGGCTTTGTTCCTTCTGCAAAAGTGCGAGAAGATACTTTGGATTCACTTTATAGCTCGTCGCAACGCGCCAAATGATTTCCGCCGGTTCTTTTTCAACGCCATCGATATCGACGATCTTGATCCGCCCAAGCGCACCGCGCTCATCAAGGAAGCGGCGCAGAGCCGGCAAGTCCATCGTACCGAGATCAAAGATGTCGCGATCGTCGAGAATCGCATTTGGGTCAAACCCATTTGCCGCATCTTCCGCAGGGACAACGTAGGCGTCGTCGGTCTGCGCAAAAAGGGCCAAGGGCTGAGCTAGCATGGCCAGTAAGCCAAGGCTTACGGCCACCGTGGAAGAAAGTCGTCTCATGAGGTAAGGTTAGCATGTATGGAACGGTTGGAAAAACGAGAATGGCTAGCCCTCTCCGCCCTTTTGTTGGTCGCGGGAATATTACTGTCGTATCTGCCATTTTCCAGCTCCCTAGCCTTCCTTTCTCCTGATGAAACCGGCGTATTTGTCGCGGCCAAAAATTGGGCAGAACAGGGGAGTGTCGTGGTCGAGGAGAAGCTGGCTACCAAGATTCCGTGGTTGCACCCCAGAAGCTGGATCTCCAACAACTCGACCATCGTACCGGTCGGCTTCCTGGGTTGGCCTTGGATCATTTCATGGTTCATTAGAGTTCTCGGTCCCATGTCGGCCTCAATCGGTGCGATGCTCGTCATCTTGTCGTGTATCTATCCGCTCTATCGCTTGATGCGTCCGATCGGAAAAGTTCCAGCATTCATCGGCACCGTCGTAGCAGTCACTTCACCCGCATTCGTGTTGTATGGAAATCGTTCGCTCTTTCCTAATGCGGCGATCGTTGCGCTTGCGCTTTGGTGTGGGTGGATGTTCCGCGATAAGGTTCTCCCCCTTACGAAGGGGGAGTTAGAGGGGGTGCGCAGCCGAGTCCTCATTGTACTCTTTGGCCTCCTCTCCGGCTTGATGCTCGCGATCCGTCCCGTGGAAGCCATCTGGATCCTCCCTTGGTTTGTCGTTCTCGGCTGGAACTGGCGACCGACCTTGAAACAGGCCTTGTGGATAGTCCTCGGTCTTTTCATCGCCCTCGCGCCTCTCGCATGGGAAGCCCAAGTCGCTTATGGAGGATTTTGGAAAGCCGGTTACTGGATGAAGGGAAATAGCCTGATTACGACGACGGCGCCGATCGCACAGAATATCTATTCTCCGGAACTCTTCCCATTTGGCATCCATCCGCGTTCGATCGCCTCAAATGCCTACTCGTTCCTCGGAATGACGCTTTTCCCATGGATGGTTCCGCTTTTGATCATGTTCGCACTCGTTGCGATCGGAATCATAAAAGGGGACGCGAAGTTAAATTGGCAGGCTAGGCTTAAGAAATTTGTATCCGGCACTCGTGGCAAGTATTTCCTCGCCTCGCTGTGGACTTTTGCTTTTCTCGTCTTGTACTACGGCAACGGACGCTATCTCGACAACATCAACGGCAACGCGACCATTGGCAACTCTTACATTCGCTACTTGTTACCGCTTGGATTCATAAGCGCGTTGTCTCTCGCATGGATTTATCGACTTTCGACCATCTCCAAATACGGCCGCCCCGTCGTCATTGCAATCGCCGTCCTCCTCGCATTCACCGGCATTTGGCGCGCGTATGCTGCCGATGAAGAAGGTTTGCTCGCCGACCGCAAAGAAGTTACGCGTTACTCGCTTATTCGGGACGCGGCCTCCCTGTGGTTCAAGCCCGGCGATATCATTCTTTCCGAGCGTTCCGACAAGATCTTCTTCCCAGCGTATCGCGCCGTTTCACCATTACCCGCGATCGATGAAGCCTCCCGTCTGTCGGCGGCCATCGATGAAGGCTACGCCGTTGGTCTCTTTGTGCGCCCGATGACCCAAGCGCAAGCCGATCTCTGGCGCAAAGTCGGTCTCGAACCTATCGAAATCACCTCATTTGGCCGAGAGAAACTCTATCGCTTGCAACCCGTCCGATGAAACTCCCGCTCTGGACCCGGCTCCTCGCCCTCATCCTCATTTGGATTCCCGCGATTCTCTTCGCCGGCTGGATTTTGTCACAGCGATTTCCTCTCGACGGCATCGCCAAATTTGATTTCGCTTTTGACGGCCGCTCCCCATGGTTCAACCCATTTCAACCGGGCGAGCGCGTGACATCTCCCGGCCAACAACCTGAAGGCTGGATCGGCCAACGCATTCTTGAAGAACCCGTCTACGGCAGTGCCCGCGTCCCTGGCGCTTACGATTCCGTCGGTATCTCCTTTGATATCCGCTCAACAAGACAGCCCCTCGCAGAGCTCGGCATTCTCCGCGATGAAGCCTCGTTCGCCTTTGAAATCAAACCTCTCTGGAGCGAGGCGCTATCAAAAGGCTGGCGCCCCGTCACGCTTGGCGACCGCCGAGGTTTTGTTCGTGACGGCTCCGCCGATTCCGAGATCCTCTCCGATGAATTTGAAAAACTCCTCGTCTGGCAAGCCACAACAAGTGAGCCACTGCTGAAAGACTCCGTCGGCCCCTGGAAAACCTTCGATATTTCCCTGCGCGGTGGTCACGACTTCCACGTCGTCCCTGCCGATGGCGTTATCGAATACAAGTTCATCGTCCAAGACGTCAACCGCTCCCGCGACCCAAAAAACACCGCCGCATTCCGCATCACCCACGGCGATGACATCCTCTACACAGAATCCGTTTCCGTGAGCGGTGTCGTCGATACGCGCATGAGTGAACCCGTAGAAAAAACGATCAAGCTCGACGGCCTCCAAGCCGGCGTCTACAAGCTCTCATTTGTAGCCGACGACGACTTCTTCATCCGTTCGATTTCCACGAGAAACCGCCACTGGGTCATCGGCCCAAGACTTTACGTTGGCGATACCGTCGGCTATCGCGCAACATCCACACCGCTCATCGTCTACACCAACTCAATCCACACAGTTGTCGACACATTTCACAAAGAAGGAATGCAGAGCGTGACGCTCGGTTCCGCGTCGGTCAAAGTCGATAAAACGCACACGCCGTTTGTGTTAAGTCGATCCTCTTCAGAGCGCGCAGGCTGGAAACAATTATCCGCCGGAAAGGGGAATGTCCGCGTCATCGGCGACGGCTTCTTCTCTTTTGACGCAACCGCCTCCTTCCTCCCACGCCCTCGTCGACTAACGGCGGAAACAGACCCAGTCACAGAAGGCATCACCGCAGTCCTCACGTCGTACGAGAAGCCCACAGACCTCGGAGACGGCTGGTGGCGTGTCGCTACGCGCTACGCGTTACGCGACACGCAGGACTTAAAATTCTCCCTTGGTCTCCCAGGAATCGTCTCCCGCACCGGCGCCTTCGACATCCGCGCCGCCTCCGTCGAGTACCGCCGCCCAGCATTATCGATCCCACAACTCCTCGTCACGCTACGCCGTGAAGCAAGCGCTATCTTGAATCGAATATGGTAATCGATTGGTTCCGTTTCCTACTCCGTCAACTCGCGACCGCCCTCGTTGTCGTGACGTCGATCTTGCTGATCTCAGAAATCCTGATGCCGGCGTCGATTCTGCCGTATTTCAATTTGCATATTCTTGTTTTGGTGACGCTCATCATCGCCGTCGCCAGTCCGATGATCGAGGAAAAATCCCGCGTTATGCGTTATGCGTTATGCGCTACGCTCAGCACATTGCTCCTCGCATACGCGTGGCTTATGTTTGGGACGTCGACGAGTGGGTTGGCGTTGTTTGTAGCGCTGACGATCTTGATCGTCGGCGTCACAATCGCTCTGTGTCACCCTGCCAAGGGGGACAGACTCCACGAAGAGGAGTCAGGGGGTCCGACTCCCGCCGCATGGGGTACACGGACCCCTCTGTCGGACTCCGTCCGCCTTCTCCCCTTGTCAGGGGAGAACGTAGTTGAGGAGACGGTAGAAACAATTACAATTACAGCGGACGGAATAGAAATCGACGAAACTTCAGTCTTTATGCGTTAAAACTTTATGGACACCATCTTCTCCAAAATCATCTCCGGTGAAATCCCGTGCGAAAAAATCTACGAGGACGACCACGTCTTTGCGTTTCTCGATATCATTCCGACAAATCCCGGTCACACACTCGTCGTGCCAAAGAAATGGTCATCGGATTTACTTGATACGGATGAGGAAACGTTGAAGCGGTTGATTGTTGTCGTGCAAAAGATCGCCAAGGCGGTTATGGAAGCGACGGGGGCTGTGGGCGTGAATGTTGCGCAGAATAACCGCGAGGGGGCGGGACAAAAAGTGTTTCACTTGCACTTCCACGTGATCCCTCGATTCGAGGGCGATGGATACGAGCATTGGCACGGGAAGCCGTATGAGAATGGTGAAGAGAAGTTGGTGGGGGAAAAAATTCGTAAGATGCTATAATCGCGCACATATGAAAAAACTCCTCGCCGCTGTCTCGATGATCGCCCTCATGGGCGCCGGCTGTTCCGCATCATCTCCCGCACCCTCCCCACGACCAACTGACAACGGAGAACCGACAACTGCCCCAAAGATGTCGATGGGTCAATTCATCACCGGCTCTTGGAAGATTAAGTCGATGCAGACCGTCGGGGGAGAATCGCAGGATGTGTCGGGTTTGGGTCTGACGGTCAGATTTGATGGCGAGAGGATGCAGGCAAAGGTTTGTAATCTCATGGGAGGCAAGTACACGCTAAAAGACGATGTCATGGTCTTTGGACCGGTAGAATCGACCTTGATGTTCTGCGAGGGAAAGCCGGGGGAAGTTGAGGTGGCGTTCTCGAATGGGCTTGAGAAGGGGTACAAGATGGTGAAACAGGGAGACAACCTCGTGATGCAAGGAGCGGCGGTGTTTGTGCTGCAGCGAGAAGGGGAGCCGATTACGGATGACGGCAAGGTTTACTAACGCATCGGCACCTCAATCAAAAGGACTTTCGAGTCCTTTTTGGTTTTTATCTCGACTTCCTTCTCACCCCAAACCCCAATCGCATCCCTTCTACCAAGGTTGTTTCCATCGACTTCTATCTCGCCCTCGATTACAAAGATGTATACGCCGTGCTTTGCATCACGTAACACATAACGCGTAACGTGGTCGGCATCAAATTCGCCGAGATTGAAAAAGGCTTGCTGATGGATCATGAGCGAGCCATCGCGTTCATCGGGTGAGACGAGGAGCTGAAACGTATTCTTATCGGCCTTTAGAAATTTGCGATCCTCATAGCGAGGATCATGATCAAGCGCATCCGTCTCCACCCACATCTGCAAAACAGAAACCGCCTCCGTCTCCGACGCATTAAATTCAGAATGCGTAATTCCCGTCCCCGCGCTCATCACTTGCACGTCGCCCGCCCCGATAACCCCGTGATGTCCATGATTGTCCTTGTGCTCGATCTGACCGGATAGGGGAATGGTCACGATCTCCATGTCGCGGTGAGGATGCATACCAAAACCTAAGCGCTGCGGCTTATCGTTTCCAACCTCGTACTCGACCCCGCCCTGAATCGTATCGTCATTCAAGACACGCAAAAGCCCAAAACCCATTTTGGCGGGGTCCCAGTAATTGCCGAAGCTAAAGGAATGGGCTGTTTGGAGCCAGTCGTGGTCGCGGAAGCCGCGATTTACAGATAAATGGAGGAGGGAGGGCATGGGAGAAGGATATTTGATATAGTGGGGACATGCAAAAGAAAAATGACTTCAAGAGATTTTTGTGTGCTGGTTTATTGCTGGCTTTGTTAGGCTCTGGATGCGAGCCTCTCGTAATTACCAAAACAACCACTCAGCAAGGCATGGGTCAGTCCAGCACCACCAATGAAGAGGCCACAGCGAATGATCTTTTTTCAAAAAAAGTCATATGTGAGAAATATGCTGATTCAATCTCAGAAAAGATTAAGCGATTTAATGCATCTCAGAAAGTTGAGATCGGTGACAGTAGTGTTCCTGCAGGAGAGGGACCACCGATATACCGGAAATATCTCAACAATAACCTTTTGATCAATGTATTTTACAGCCCTAAAGTAGATTCATGTGTTTATGTTGAATCACATAGGACGTTAATTGCAGCCGAAGATGCAACTCCGGGTAAAGAGGACTGGGAAATAAGTTACGAGACATGGTATATGATGGATGTACTGACAGGTGCTGAGATTGATTTTTACAAGGGTCAGCCCTGGATACAGCTAATTCAGCGGAGTGAAGTCTTCAATACAGAGGTAGAAGCAAAATCGGCTGTAGACAAGTACAGGTAGAATTGAGCATTTTCTCAAAATGATGACGGTAGCCTAATATAGTAACAACATGCAAAAGAAAGCCGTATTCGCAACATTGGCACTTGTCACGCTAGGAACGTGGGGTGCGTTGATTGTGGTGACAGGGGTACCGCAGATTGTGTTCGCGCATCAGAATGGTTGTCATCGTTGGCATTCTTGCCCGCCAGACCCGGGATCAAAGAAGCCGTATATTTGCGGGGATACGGGGTATTGTAATTATTGTACGGATAATAAGTTTTGCTTGAAGAAAAAGGTGAGGCCTAGAGCTAGACGGTAATACAAAGCATCCAATTAATGCCCGTGTAAGCTAACCGGATAAACTGCCGCGCTTCTATCGCGGACTTCGAGGTTCGAATCCTCGCACGGGTGCCAAACAAAAAGGTGTGCTAACGTCTTTTGGCGATGGGAAAATTCTATGTTGAGGACTATTTGGAATGAGCTAAAGGCTACTGATTTTGACGACTTCCTGTATCCGAAGGGTCTTTTGATATTCAATGTACTTCTTGGAGCCGGTGAAGCCATATTTTTTTGGGCTAATTTCGGGAAGGGAATAGATCTGATTGAGGTTGGCCTTATCGCGTTAAGTATTTTTGTTGTTTTTTTATTTTGGCTATATGCACGACGACCGAAGATCAACAACAGTAAGTCTATCGGGATCGTCTTTGCAATTCGTAGTGATGATAGGAAGGTCAGGAAAAGGGTCAGAGGAGATCTTATAGAAGGAATCGAGTCTTTCCTCAAGAGCTGCACGCCGCTCGAAGAGGCGAAAGTAATAGTTGAACCTGAGCATATCTCAGCGAAGATCGTGTCTGCAAAGGATGCAGAAAAATTTTTAACTCAAATTGCAAAAGGTCATCTTATAGTATTTGGAAAGGCTGTGGAAAGAGAATTCCTGGACGGCGAGCCCGCGTATGTCATTACGACGGGGGTCTATGTACGTCATGCAGAGATACCTAAAAAAGTGAGTGAAGAGGTCGGTAAGGAATTTGGCACGTTTTACCCGATGCGTGTTGCATTCAGGACCAAGGAAGAGATATACGGCTTTGAAGTTACGAAGAATAACATGGCTCTGTGCCTTGGTTATATCTTGGGCACGGCGGCCCTGCTTTCGAGAGACTGGTTGATGTCTTATGATTTATTTACGAAACTTTCTACGTTACTGGAGGAGGTAAAAGAGGAAAACAATGCAACATATTACCAGCTTAATCGCATCTCTAGAAAAAGACTTGCTCAGTCTGCAATAAATTTATCTGTTGGTCATTATTTGGAATATATCCGAAACAGATCTGTGAAGAGTCTTAAGAAGATGGGTAAACTGATTGAAGAGGTAAACGGATTAGGTGGAACGAACAAGCACTCTGTGCTACTTGAATCGATTTTCTATTTTTTAAATGGTAGGGACATCGCAAATGCAAAAAAGGTATTGAAGAAAAGAATAAAGAACCGTTCAGCCGACCATCTGTTTAGTGAGGCCTTTCTACTGGCCTACGAGGAAAAATTTACATTGGCTAATAATGCATATACAAAGGCATTTAGAGGAACTCCGACCAGTGTAAAGGATGTGATCTTCTTTTTTGAAATGATTTTAGGCGAGGAACCCAAGAAGTGGATGTTGTGGTACTTTTTGGGTTTGATCAAGTTGAAATACCAAGTGAATCCAGATGAAGGGTTGCAGCATCTGGCTATGCTTTCCACGAATACGGAGGTCCCCATCGGATTAAGGCAGAACTCACAAAAGAAATTAGATAAATTAAAAAAAATAATTTAAGCATCGCCTTTTAGATGGGCCTTACATTGCGCCAAATATTTTTCTGGATCTAATTTAAGATCGGATTCCCAGACCCTGACTATTTTCCAGCCCGACCGAGCAAGAATCCGACGTGACCTCTTGTCACGCAAATAATTACTAGTCAGTTTATTTTTCCAAAATGGGCGAAGTCGTTTAAGACATTTCGGATAGCCTTTTGCATGCCAAAAATCACCATCAATAAACACGGCAAGCTTCTTGCTCGGAACCGCGACGTCAGGACAGCCGAGTACCTTGCTGTAATGTTTTTGAAAGTAGATTCCTTGTTTCAGTAAATAGGAAAATACTAAAAGCGCGGGTTTAGTATTTTTCCCTCCGATGCCCGACATCATCTTGCTCCGTTTCTTTTTCGAGACTATATATATCAGTCATATTCATGGGTGATCTTAGAGCGAGATAAAACAAGTTGGCAAACGAAAGCATTCTCGTAACAATGGAGTGATCTTGGATGGAAGATGGGGATAAGTTTCATTGTTCTACTTTTGTTCTGATGGTAGTATTTAGCGGAGATGGAACTTTATTCACTCTGAGTTGAACAATCGATATGACAATAAAAACTTCGGTGAAGACAAGTGTTAAGACTCCTACGATTTTCGATAAGAAGAAAGGTTTTAATGCAAAATTCAGAACTATCGACCTGTTTGCCGGCATCGGAGGAATCCGGTTGGGTTTTGAAGCGCACGGTGGAGAGAGCGTATTTTCTTCGGAATGGGATTCAAGCGCCCAAAAGACGTATCAAACTAACTTTGGAGAAATTCCGCACGGCGATATCACCTGCATTGAACCAGAAGAAATTCCGAGCTTTGATGTTCTGCTCGCAGGTTTCCCGTGCCAGCCATTTTCGCAAGCTGGTTTAAAAAAAGGTTTTTCTGATACGAGAGGAACATTATTTTTTAACATCGCCAAAATAATCAACCACCACAGGCCAAAGGTTGTATTTCTAGAAAACGTGAAACGCTTCAGAACTCATGACGGAGGCAATACGTTTAAGGTTGTAAAAAACACACTTGAAGAAATGGGATATGAAGTCCATGCAGAAGTACTTAATGCTAAGAACTTTGGCGTTCCGCAAAACAGGGAACGTATTTATATCATCGGATTTTTAGGTAAAACAAACTTTGAATTTCCAAAGGGTGTTCTTAAAAAGAAGATCCTTGGCGAGATCTTGGAGAAGAAAGTTAATCCAAAATATACAATTTCAGATAAGCTTTGGGCAGGTCACCAACGAAGAAAGAAACAGCATGAAGAGAAGGGAAATGGTTTTGGTTACTCGTTGTTTGACGAAGGTTCGGAATATACGAGTACAATTTCGGCCAGATATTATAAGGATGGCTCGGAAATATTGATTAAACAAAAAGGCAAGAACCCGCGTAAACTTACACCAAGAGAAGCGGCGCGCTTACAGGGCTTCCCTGAGGACTTTGCAATTCCAGTCAGCGATGCTCAGGCTTACAAGCAATTCGGGAATAGTGTAGCAGTACCGGTAATTCGGGAACTGGCTAGAAGAATTGTTGGTGAAATGGATAAGATGGAACAAAAGAAAAAGACTTATCAACAGATTGATATCGATAGAATTGTTGCGCAGAATGTTCGTCCGTTGGTCGCCGTTTAGTAGGTGCTTGTTATCAAGTTGTCCCAATACGAATTATTTGCACGCCATTGCGAGTAGGGTCTTACGTTGCCTTGGTACATGCCGCTATCAAAAAATATCTCTCCTGCTTCAACGCCCTGAATCCATTTCTTAAAATCCAAAGGATCGCCGAACACTATTCCTGTGTATATTCCGTCAGCATTCTTTAGACATCGGAACCATCCCTTATCGTTAAACTTGCTCTCGACTTTCTTCTTGATCGAATCGACATCCCAACGCGCTATAACGAGACGTTCCACCTGCATATTTACGGGCACAATCTTTTTCTTGTTCTTCCTTTGGTCTTTACTGTAGCTGTATCTGACCAGTATGTTCTTGTCTTTATCGACAAAAAGTCGTTGGCCAAATGAATTATGACACTTGAATGACGGGCACGGCTCGCCTGACCAATAAAAACGACTCTTCTTCTTTACATTCGCTTTCCCAAATATTTGAAGAAAATCATCACGAGTGATCTTATATTTTTTATCGTTGAAAATATAGTAGTTGGCCGACCAGTCACCGAAAGTGGTTTTGCCTTTTGTGGATTTTTTCATCTCGTATCCGTATAGATCCGGAAGATTGGAAGCATTTGGCTTGATATTCATCTGTGCTTCAAGCCAGTGCCCTTCTTTGCCATCATGCTTACCCTGATATTTGGATAGATCGGCTTTCCTGCCTTTGACCTTTTTATTGAACAGCTGAATGATTTTACGCTTCCCCGTATCCATACGTTATTTCACAAAATGTTTATCGTATATCCTTGCAAACTACCTTATATGTATCACGGCTAAGTAGCTTTGTCTCGAGTATAGCAATGGTCTTGCCCTCCCCACCCCTTTTGCTAAGGTATCGCCATTATGAAAAACCTCTCCATCCTAGCCATTATCTTGGCCGTCCTCGCCATCATCGCCTTCATCGTCCTCTGGCCCCTCGGCACCGTTGGCGCCGGTGAGCGCGGTATTTTGCTCCGTTGGGGCGCCGTGACCGGAAAAGTCCTTAACGAAGGCCTCTACATCCGCATCCCGCTCGCAGACCGCATTGAAATCATGGACGTCAAAATCCAAAAGGAAGAAGTCCTCGCAACAGCCGCTTCCAGAGATCTTCAGACCGTGGAAAGCAAAGTCGCTTTGAACTATCACATCGACCCGGAACGCGTCGCCAACATCTACCAAGAAATCGGCATCAGCTACAATCTCCGTTTAATCGACCCGGCTCTTCAAGAATCCGTTAAGTCGACGACCGCTAAATACACGGCGGAAGAATTGATTACCAAGCGCGAGGAAGTGCGCGACGCAATCAAAGCGCATCTCGTAACCAAACTCGAACCCCGCGGAATCCTCATCGATGATTTCAACATCGTCGACTTCCAATTCTCCGCCTCCTTCAACCAAGCCATCGAACTCAAAGTAACAGCCGAACAATCCGCCCTCGCCGCCAAAAATAAACTCGAACAGATTAAGTTCGAGGCAGAACAGCAAGTCGCAGAAGCCCGCGGTAAAGCAGAAGCCCTCCGCATTGAATCCGCCGCCTTGCAATCCAGCCCGCAAATTCTCGAGCTCCGCGCATTGGAGAAGTGGGACGGCAAACTCCCATCCGTCATGGGCTCCGGCGCCACACCATTCATCAACGTTGGTAGCGTCATCCGCTAATCCCAACCTCCCTCTCCTTACGAAGGAGAGGGATTGAGGGAGAGGTGTTCCCCGAGCCGAGCGCGAGGTGTTCCCGTGGTCGTTCTGCTAAACTACCCCCATGCCCCGCCGTACCCCTCTCACCGTCGTCGTAAACGACAAGATGCAAAAACGGTATCGGTATCAACTCGTTGAACCGGTCGGGAAGAATTTTGATCCGGAATTCAAGCCAACCTTAACGCCGCAGCTCATGCTTGAGCTCGGCGTTTTTGGCGGACGATACATGACGGACGGCAAGAAAGAATTTCCAAAAACATGGTTCACCAAAGCCAAGCTTTCTGAAACACATGACAAGAATATAAATTTCTTCCGCAAAGACGCCTCACAGCCTCTTTCCGTCTGGCGCAAGAAAGGCTGGATTAACGAGGAGCACGACCCACGCGGCTGGTTCCAATGGTATTGTCGTTACTACATGGGGCGCAGGCTTCCGGAAGAAGATCGACGTCAGATACGCCGATGGAAGGCGATGCGCCGTCACATCATGCAAATAAAAAAGAATTGCCGAGTGGGGGACTGGATGTGTCATCCGCGCCAACGCCAAGCCTTGCTCCATTGGGCCTACGACTCGCGAGTGTTCTAAACCTCCCTCTCCTTGCGACCACCCCTGCCCTGTGGCATCATCTAACTATTGATATGTCTATTAAATTCACCGCTTCTATTTGGAAAGAGGGCAAGTATTATGTCGCTCAAGCGGTAGAATTTGGCGTTGCAAGTCAGGGAAAAACACTCACAGAGGCAAAAAAGAATTTACAAGAAGCTGTTGAAGTTTATCTAGAATCCCAGCCAAAGAGCTACAGAAAGTCACTCAAGACTCCACCTGTGCTCGCGGTACTAGAAGCGGCCGTCTAGCGTCTATGCCGAAAGGCTACTCGGGAATTTTTATCATAAAATTTCTGATGAAACATTTTGATTTTGTCGTCGACCGCCAGAAGGGGAGCCATGTGGTTTTGAAAGGATTCAGATACGGAAAGATAGAGACGGCAGTTGTTCCACTACACAAGGAGCTGTCCCATGGAACCTTGAGAAGTATTTTGGATATGGCAAAGCTGGAGTACTCCGAATTTAGGAAGATGATGGAATGACAACGACATGAACAATCTCCCCGCCGACTTCCGCGACCGCCCTCACCGCTGGTTTTGGAATATCCTCGTCTTCCTTCGTAAGAAGGAGGTTAAGGATATCTGCTGTGAATCCTTTCGCAAGCCGGAAAAAATGAGAGCCTGCAAAGGCTGTGCCACGTTGTACGATAAGAACTCATCGAGCCCGTTCTATCGATTCATCGCCAAGCACGCAAAAATCCGAGCTCCCAAAGTCTAATCGACGATACGGCGATACATCCCTCTCACGCCCCCTTGTTCCGCCGTCACAAAGATTGACCCGTCCGCATACGCCATATCATAAATCTTATCGAAACTCGCCAGCGAGGTTTTTTGTCGTCCTCCGCGGTCATCAAGCTCAAGCGCATACACCTCGTTTTTGCTTGCGACAAATATCGTCTGCCCATCCGGATGCCACGCAACTTGGACGAAAGGCTCGCTCTGTCTTGCGATCAGCGTCGGCTGTGAGCCAAGTGCCCAAGTCCAAATCTCATTCTGATTCAGAAACAATGCCGTCGGCACATCCGACTCGGGGAGCCAGCGCGGCCAATCGCCTGTCACTTCTTCCGCACGATTTCCATCGACTCTGATGCGCACCGCAAGCCATCGATTCCCGTCTTTCAAAAGCGTATACGACCCCTGCTGATCGCCAAATTGCCAATTCCCGCGCGGAAGTTGGAAAACTTGATGCAGGATCGATCGCGAGCGCAGAACAAGAAACCCCGTCGACGTATTTTCTTCCAACGTCAGTCCTTCTAAGATGCCAAGTCTATTGGCGACCAACCGCTCACTCGACAACGTCCGCAAGCGGGGATTGAGCGTATATTGTCGCTCCCCGTCATATCCTGTGAGCTCGTTTGCATTCCAAAAATATTGTCCCGACGGCAACACGCCGCTCTCTTTCGACAACGCATCCGGCGCCGTCCACCAAGCTTCCTCATCCATATTCGTCCCTCCCATCAAGAGCGACGTCCCATTATCACTCCACCTAATCGGCGCTTGAGCAATTACTGTCGACTCCGGCGCGCGAACCTTGGTGAGTAGGCGATTGTCGGTCGTAAGGAAAAGCATCTCGGTCGAGCTCGCGTCCAATGCCGCGATCGTATCGCCATCGCTATTGGCTGAGAGTCGCGTAAACATTCCTTGTCGCACCAACGTCGCCGGCGCGCTAAACCAGAGATGAATGAGGTTTGCAAACGTGACTTGTTCCGCCCGTACGTCGAGCGTCTTCTCCCAAGGAAGATATGAGTTACGCGTTACGCGAATGTTGTACGGTCCCGGAGCGAGATTCTGTAATGTCGCCGCCGTTGCGTCGTTGATGTTCGTGCCATTCAAGAAAACCGCTGCACCGCGAGGCACCGAGTCGACAATGAGCGTGCCATTCCTCTCGATCGTGATTTTATTTGGGTTAAATCGATAACCGGACGTGTAAAAGATCAATACCGGAGCGGCGACGAGGAAAATCGTCACAAAAACCCAAGGCGCAATACGCCTGTGGAAAGGGGGCTCATAGATCGACCTTGGCATGCAATGACTTTAAGGATACACTCGCTGAGAATCGGAGGCTAGTTTTTCAATCTCCACAACTATCATGAAGATGCACATCCAGGGCGGCCGTCGTTTGACGGGCCGTATCCATATCTTGGGCGCCAAAAACGCCATCGGCCCATTGGCGGCAGCCTCTCTGCTCGTCAAAGGAAAAGTCCGTTTCAAAAACGTGCCAAAACTCACGGATCTTTTGCAATTGCTCGATATCATCCGCGACATGGGTGCAAAAATCGAGTGGACAGGGGATCATGAACTTGAAATCGATACGACGAATATCGACCCAAACAAGCTCGACAAAAAGAAGATGAAGAAGATGCGCTTCTCGATCCTCTTGCTCGGACCGATGCTCGCGCGTTTTAAAAAGATTACCGTCAATGAACCGGGCGGATGCTCCATCGGCAACCGCCCGATCGACACGCATCTCTTCGCGCTCTCCTCGCTCGGCGCCAAAATCGAGACGGATGATGCCGACGGCATGCTCTACATGCAGGCCAAAGAATTACGCGGCGCCTACATCGCCCTTCCGGAATTCTCCGTCACGGCAACAGAAAACCTCATCATGGCCGCTGTGATGGCAGAAGGTCACACATCCATTCGACTTGCTGCCGCCGAGCCCCACGTTCAAGACCTCTGCCGCTTCCTCGTAAAATGTGGTGCGAAAATCAAAGGCATTGGTTCGCATGACATCGAGATCGACGGCGTAAAGTCGCTGAAAGCTCCAAAGACCGCATGGTCCGTCGTTCCCGACATGCTCGAGATCGGCACATTCGCCGTCGCCGCCGCTCTCACCAAAGGCGACATTGAAATGTCGCCCGTCGTCCCGGAACATCTCGACGCCATCCGCAACATGCTGAACCGCGCCGGCGTTCGCAATGAAGTACAAGGCGATGTGTTCCGCGTCCAAGGCGTCGGCCGTATGGATTCGTTCAAACTCCAAACGATGATCTACCCCGGCTTCCCAACAGACTTGCAAGCAATCTTTGGTCTTCTCGCAACACAATGCCACGGCACAACGCTGCTTCATGACCCAATGTTTGAATCCCGCATGGGCTATATCAATGAGCTGACCAAGATGGGCGCCAACGCGATCATCGCCGACCCGCACCGCGCGATCGTTACCGGCCCGACCCCACTTCGAGGAACCGAGATCCGCTCCCTCGACTTGCGAGCCGGAGCCACTATGGTTCGATCTCGATGGTCGTCTCCGTGAATTAGGCGCCGATATCACGCGTATCAACGATTAATATGGACACCGTGTATCGACCTCCGGAAACACAAAAAAGCCACCGCGCGGTGTTCGTCTTTTTAGTTGTTGGTCTCGTCATCGGTGCGCTCATCGGCCGCGGATGGACCAAGGCCGAGTCGCCGAGCATCGCATCGTCCGCAACATCGACCAGTGGTTTTGTGTTAGGTCTCGGTCAGAATGCTCCGCCAAATATCGCCTCAGAAGATGTCGAGTTCCGTTTGTTCTGGGAAGAGTGGCAATTGCTCAAGGATAAATACTACAAAGCATCGGAAGTAGAGGACAAGGCGATGTTCTATGGAGCGATGAAAGGCTTGGCGGAATCCGTCGGCGATCCGTACACGACATTCTTTGAACCCAAAGGAGCCCAGGAATTCCAGGAGGCCTTGTCCGGCAAATTTTCCGGCATCGGCGCCGAGATCGGACTACGCGAGGGGATTATCACCGTCGTCGCACCGCTTCCCGATACGCCGGCAGACCGAGCGGGTGTCAAAGCCGGCGACTTGATCGCCAAAATCGACGGGAAGGAAACAACCGGCTTCTCTGTCGAGCAAGCGGTCAGCATGATCCGCGGCGATAAAGGCACCAAGGTTGTGCTCACGATTGTCCGCCTCAACGACAAGAAAAAAACCGAACCATTTGACGTAGAGATCACGCGCGATGAAATCCAAGTAAAGAGCGTGCGTCTCAAGTGGATCGATAAACAGGACAAGATCGCGCATCTCGAGATTTCCAACTTCAACACCGACACCGTCGACGGATTAAACAAGGCGATCGATGAAATGCTCGCCAAGGACGTCAAAGCGATCATCCTCGACCTGCGCAACAATCCGGGAGGCTTCCTCGACACCGCAACCTACATGGCCGGCGAGTGGGTGGGGGAACGTATCGTGGTGAAGGAGCGCAGGCAGGGCGTGATCGTCGAGCAATTGGCAGGCACGGGAAAGAATCGCCTCAACGGCATCCCGACCGTCGTCCTCGTCAACGAAGGTTCCGCCTCGGCCTCGGAAATCGTTTCCGGTGCATTGCAGGACTACAAAGCCGCGACGATCGTCGGCAAGAAAACATTCGGCAAAGGCTCGGTGCAGGACTACACCAACCTGCGAGACGGCTCGGCCATCAAAATCACGATCGCCGAGTGGCTGACGCCGCAAGAACGCACGATCAACAAGACCGGTCTCGATCCGGATATCTCTATCGAGCGCACACCTGAAGATTATGAAAAATCCCTCGACCCCCAGCTCGACCGCGCCGTCGGCATCCTCAACGGGAGCGCGACCGGAACGGCGGACGGGGTCCCATCGTCCACAAAGCGGTAATCGCCACTTCCATGCCGCACTCGCGGCAGGGGGCATTATCTATCGGAAGCGTGGAGGACACGTGGAGATTTTCTTTATCAAAGATCCGTACCAGCGCTGGACGTTTCCCAAGGGTCGTCGCGAAGCAGGGGAGAACCTGACGCAGACGGCGATACGCGAGATCAAAGAGGAATCCGGTCTCGAGGGTTTGCGCTTGATCTCGCCTGTCGGCCAAAGCAAGTTCAGTTTCCGCAGAAACGGCGTCGTCATCGACCGCTCGGTTTTGTTCTTCTTGTTTGAAGCACCGCTTACCGCCAAGGAGAAGCTCACGGGAGAAGGCGGAATCTGGGAAGGGAAGTGGGTACGCGCCCATCAAGTCTTCGATGCGAACGGCTATCGCAACCTCGATCGTCTTCTGTCGAAAGCACTCCGCATCATTTCGTACGAAGAACGCAAAACGCGAGGATTTAGCGCAAAAAATCCTTCAAGCTTTGGCGCAACTCCGCAAAATCAGCAACGACCCCCTCAAAACAATCCACAGCCATTTCGTTCCCGCCGTCCTCGAATCATCACATAGGTGCTACGATGTACCTCATGCGATTGAAGCTCGTTTCGCTGTTTATCGGCGTCTCCATTTTTGCGGGAATGGCATCGGTTGCTTCTGCCCAAGAAGTGCTTATTTTGCAGATGAAGGACGGGTCTTTCTATAATCCATCCACAGGCAAAACAGCGCCGACCAGAGATGCGTTACTCGAAGTTTTGAACGCTCCCGCCGCTTCCTCCACCGTCATCACCAATGATCCGATTCCGTCGACCCCTGCCATTGTTCTCCCTCCGCTCATCGCCGCGATTGAAAAAGGTCAGCAGATGCTTCGCGATGAGATCTTGTTGCAGGGTCTCCAAGGACGCATTCGCGGACCCGTCATCGGCCAAGAAACCCCGCGGGCCGTCACGCTTGCCGTTTGGGACAAGGAAACCGGTAACATCGATCTTGTGCATGCCGTAAAAAATGGTACCGAGCTAGTTCTCACATCGCCGAGCCCTTCCGACATCACCGTCAAACGTTCCAACTGGATCAATTCCGATTATCAGAGCGTGGACCCGACGCATCTCGTCGTCGCGGTGCGTTATCCGATTCATAATGAAATAAAAGAGGGCAAGAAAGTGATCGCGTATGAAACCGAACAGGCGGTGTACACGCCGTACTCGACGACATTGCATCAGCCGGAAGTGGTCGCACGCGGCAAGAAGGTTGTCGACGATCTCGTCGCCGGCGCCCTCACCGATTTGCGCGCCCGCGGCATCACGTCCCGCGCTCAGCCCGACAAACTCGTCGCCGACATCATCGACACGGACTTGCTCACGTCGATCGCCGTGATCGAACACGCCGATTCCGTCGCTCTCCGCCGTGATCCGGCCGGAACCATTGAGCGCGTCTACGCAACCATTGGCCTCAATCCCGGAGTCGCCTACAACTATTCGCGTTCTTCGGCCGGCGCACTTGGTCTCTTCCAGTTCATGCCAAACACCTACGCCTCGCTCGCCAAGCAAGGATACGGTTTGAAGACGAACTTCGAGGAAGGCATGCGCGACCACCAGAACGCGATGAAAGCCGCCGCGATTTACATGGACATTATCCTCGCCCAGTACCCGAGTGAAGTCCGCGCCGCTAACACCGATTTCAAAACGTTTGAATACATCGCCGCCGGATACAACGGGGGATACGGCCGCGTCAAAACTGCCATCCAAATCTGGGACGATCAAATCAACGGCGTTCTCAAACCAAAAGAAATTAATAAGCGATCGCGTCTCCATCCGGAAACCATCGACTACGTGAAGAAGCTTCGCAACGCCATTCCGGCTCTCCGTCAGGAACGCGTTATACGCATGTCGACGGCCCCTGTCGTAAATTAAACATGGAAGACTTGCTGATACGCGCCAAGGCATTGGTAAAAGAGCGAATTCCCGGCACGCGCAAAGGTTCCGACGAGCCCGCCTACATCCACTCGACCCGCGTGAGCGATGCCCTCGCGCGTTTTGGTTTTAGCGAGGAAGTCGTCATCGCCGGTATGTTGCACGACATTGTCGAGGACGGAGATACGTCGCTCGATGACTTGCGAGGCATGGGTTTTTCCGAGCGCATCGTCAACCTCGTCGATCTCTGCACCCACGACGACATGATCGAGGGAGGCGACGCCCGCTGGGTCAACATGATGGCCGGCCTCATCGATGCAAAAGATAAAGAAGCCTGGTCCATCAAACTCGCCGACCTCACAGACAACGTAAAATCCTCCGACACCATGCCCGAGGATCGTCGTAAATTTATGCTCGAGGCCAAGGCACCGTTCTTACTACGCTTGTCGTGGAATGAAGCGGGGGATACGCCTGTTTGGAATGAGTTGGAGCGCGTCCTCCTGTCATTGCGAGGAGCAGAAGCGACGAAGCAATCCTGATCCCGTCCCGCACCCCAGACTGCTTCGTCGTCGGACTCCTCGCAGTGACAGTAGCTACCCCGGCAGTAATTCTTCCCATTTTGGATTCATCGACTCAATCAGGTCAATTTTCTTTTTCCTCGAACCTCCCTTGATCCGCTTCTCTTCGGCAATCGCAGAATATACATCGCTGGTCTCAACGTACCAAACAAGTTTTACGATCTTGTACTTAGAGGTAAAGCTATCCGCAGTCCCTTTCCTGTGCTGATCAACCCTTTTCTCTAAGTCACTTGTTACTCCGGTATACAAAGCGCTATGACCGGAGTTAGTCATGATGTAGACGAAGTAGCGGTGCATAGGTTCAAGATTGCTTCGTCGTCGGACTCCTCGCAATGACAAAGTTATATCGCAAAATCTTCGTAACTTTTCGATTTGGCTCACCCTCGTTATCAACCCCAAACGTCCAATCGTGCTCGACAATCTCTCCGGTTGATGACTGATTGCTAACGGCACGTTCGTCGCCCACATAAAATCCGATATGCGTGTGCGATTCGTCTTCCACATGTTCGACGGACGCCTCCCAAACAAGGACGTCGCCGACTTCCGGAGTGTCGACCACGCTCCAACCATGCTCCTCCATGTCCTTCACCGTCGATTCCACCGTAGCATGTGGCGATGCGACGAGCTGGAAATGATAGAGAATGAATGCAACATAATACGCGCAAGCCAAACGGCCGTTTTGTAGGATTTCTTTGCGCGTTCCATCCTCCGCGATCGCATACAAATGCCGAAACATGCGGCTTCCGATGCTGTCGCGGATGATTGCGAGATAGGAAGTATTGACATCAATGGACATGGACATACCCCTACGTTACCATGCAGGCGGTTATGCTCGCCAAGTCCAACAAAGTTGCAAGACAACTCTCATCGACGCCGCAAACGCATCGCACGAGCACGCTCTCCGCGATCAGCAAGAATGCGCACGATGTCACCGCGCGTATCGAATACCTCAAGGTCGAGGTGAAGCGCATGAAGGACCTGGCCGCCTCAGCACCGGGACAAGGACAGTCCCGCATCGATTGGATTCACAATCAATTGCAGTCCAACTAATATGGCAACGATGGAACGCATGGGTTATTCACCGTCTCCGGAGCGCCCAAAGAGCGAAGCCGAGCTCGAGGTGGAGCGTTTGAAAAAAAACGAGCAAGACACGCTCATGCAATGGTCGGAAATAAATACCGTGACCAAAGACCTCGGTATTGAACTTGATTCTCCGCTCGATCCCAAAGAATCAAGTCAGACGTACAGAGGCGTGAAGAACCGCATGCAGGAACTCAAGGATGAAACACTGCAAATCCTTTTTTATCTTGATACGGAAAAGGAAAAATATCGACGCAAAGGCTTTACCTTTGAAGCATGACGCCGGAACGCAAACAGAAAATCAAACAGGTCATGTCCCACCGCCAATCCACATTGGCGGTGGTTTTGGAAAACGTTGATGACCCGCACAATGTCGGTGCCATCCTGCGATCCTGCGACGCATTCGGCGTCGGCGAAGTGCACTTGCTTTACACGATTAATAAGCCGCCAAGAAATCGGCAGCTGAAATCCAAGTCGGCGGCATCGGCGGCAAAATGGTTGAAGATTACCAAGTGGGATTCGCTTCCAAAACTTGTCGCATATTTGAAAAGAAAAAAGATGACGATCGCCGTCACGCGCTTAGTCGACTCTTCCGTCGATCCCGCCACCGTCGACCTGCGCAAACCCGTCGCCATCGTCATCGGCAATGAAAAAGACGGTGTCAGCGATGCCATGGCAAAAAAAGCGACGTTGAATTTAAAGATCCCGATGGTTGGATTTATTCAGAGCTTTAACGTCTCGGTTGCGGCAGCTTTGTTACTTTACGAATCCTTTCGTCAGCGATCCAAGAAAGGCAGAAAGTGAAGCGATAATCTTCCCCTTCGCCTCATGCACATCCTGCGCCTCTTTATACGTAAAATGCGCCCGTTCCCGCGTACCGGTTCCTCCAAATGGTCGCACCAGCTCGACAGCAGACAGGGGAGCCTGTGCATGCACATGTACGAGCAGCTCATCGGTCTTTTGCTGGAAGAGTACGACAACTTTGGCCGACGGCGCATAGGCAATCAGCTCATCGACCACGCCCTCAAGCGCCTCCGGTCGTGCGCCCGACTCGATAAAGTCGCTATCGGAAATAATCGCAGACACCAAACCGCTCGCCACATCCTGTTCAAGGCGCGAGAGAATACGGCCCCACAGCTTCAACGTCGGAATCGACTGATTGCGCCACAAGCCCTGAACGATATCGCCACGACGTGCGCCAAGCGTCACAAGCTCGGAAGCAAGGTGCAGTGTCTTTGGTGTCACATTTGAACTACGGAAACTGCGCGTACGGCTAATCATTCCTGCCAACACAGCCGTCGCAACCTCGGCATCGACATGCTGTTTATTCCAGCGCGATAAAAATCCGTACACGACTTCACTCGTCGCGACGGCATTCAAATCGACCAAGTTCACCTGACCCCAAGACTCGTTCGTCGACGCGCAATCGATATTAATCACGGTCGTTCGATACAAAAAGTCGGCCTTGTCGCGGAACAATGCTCCAAGCGAGGCCATGTCCGGCGCATCAACGGCGATCACGAGGTCGTAGCGATCGCTTCCTGCGCGCAATTTCACATCCGTCTCCGCCCACTCGCCATGCTTCGGAACGATGGTGATATCGAGCTTGCCATCCTTCACGTCGTACATGAGCTCGGAAAGAGGTGTCTTTGCCACGTCGATCGACAAATGGAATGAGCGCATCGCGCCAACGGTCGAACGAATCTCGACGCCGGTCGGCAAGAAAGAGGGGAGTTCCTTGGCGTCATAGCCGGGAACCGTCACATCAAAGGTCTTGTTCAGCTTCTTCAACACGAGACCCATCGCAATCAGCGAGGCAATCGCATCCATCGACGCGTGTTCACGTGTCGTCAGAAGGATGTTCTTACTTCGGCCGATCAACTCGACCGCTTGCTCGTGGGGGAGTAAAGCCATGACAATTGAATTAATGAACTAACCTACGGCTTTTTACACCTAGTGTCAAGGCTTTGACAGAGCAATTTTGTCAATAATTCCTGACAAAATACGCCTCTCGACCATTCGCCGTTTCTCGGTTAATCTAGGCTCATTCTCTATGAGCGATTTGCGCGAGCTACCAAAGGCCTACGATGCCTCCTCGGTCGAAGATGCGATCTACGCCGCCTGGGAAGCGTCCGGCGCTTTCAATCCGGATCAATTGCCTGATCGTAACCAAAAAGGCGAGCCGTACTGCATAATGATGCCGCCTCCAAATCGAACCGGCACCCTCCACATGGGCCATGCCCAGCGCATGACCACGCAGGATTTGATGATCCGCTTTGAGCGCATGCGCGGCAAGAAGACGCTCTGGATCCCCGGAACCGACCACGCCGCCATCGCGACACAGGTTAAAGTCGAACAGCTGCTCATAAAGGAGGGATACAAAGATCCACGCAAGGATCTAGGTCGAGAAGCGTTTCTCGAACGCGTCGTCGACTTTGCCGACAAGTCCCGCAACACGATTGTCGCGCAAGCCCGCAAAATGGGTTCCTCTTGCGATTGGACCCGCGAGCGCTACACATTCGATGCCGAGCGCAACCTCGCCGTGAACACGATATTCGAAATGATGTTCGAGGACGGTCTCATCGAGCGCGGCTTCCGCGTCGTAAACTGGGATCCACAATTCCAGACGACATTGTCGGACGATGAAGTAGAGAGCAAAGACGTCACCGCTCGTTTGCTCACATTCAAATACGACAAAAATTTCCCGATCGCCATCTCCTCGACGCGCCCTGAAACCAAGTTCGGCGACACCGCCGTTGCCGTTCATCCGGATGATAAGCGCTATTCGAAGCTGATCGGCCAAACATTCGAGCCGGAATTCTGCGGAAAGAAACTCTCGATCAAAATCATCGCCGACGAAGCCGTCGACCCCGCCTTCGGCACCGGCGCCCTCGGCGTCACGCCCGCCCACTCGATGATCGACGCGGAAATTGCCTCGCGTCACGGGCTTCCGACCGTTCAAGTAATCGACCAACAGGCTCGTATGATGGCCGACTGCGGCCCGGAGTTCGAGGGCCTCACGACCGTCGAGGCTCGCGCCAAGATCGAGCAATTCTTGTCGGACAACGATTTGCTCGTATCCGCCGAAGAAGTCCAGCAAGCGCTCCCCGTTGCCCAACGCGGCGGCGCCATTGTCGAACAGCTTCCTAGCAAGCAGTGGTTTGTCCGCGTGAATAAGCCGTTCAAACTTCGGCAGAAGACTCTCGGGAACAAATACAAGAAAGGGGATGAAGTGACGCTCAAAGAGCTGATGCTCGTCGCGGTCGAATCCAATCAAATCAAGCTGATCCCGGAGCGCTTCGACAAAATCTATTTCCACTGGATCAACAATCTCCGCGACTGGTGCATTTCGCGCCAAATTTGGTTCGGGCACCAGATTCCGGTTTGGTATAAGGACGATGAAGCCAAATGCTCTGTCGAATCCCCAGGCGAAGGCTGGGAACGCGATCCTGACACGCTCGATACGTGGTTTTCCTCCGGTTCTTGGACGTTTTCTGCCCTTGGCTGGCCTGACAAGAAGGAATGGAAAGCCCACCGCGACTATCACCCAACGGCTGTCCTTGAGACAGGCCGTGACATTCTGTTCTTCTGGGTCGCCCGCATGATTCTGATGTCGACGTATGCCATCGGCGAGATTCCATTCAAGAACGTTTACTTGAGCGGCCTCGTCATGGACGAGCAAGGACGCAAAATGTCCAAGTCTCTTGGAAATGTCCTCGATCCGCTCGAACTGATCCCAAAATACGGCACCGACGCCGTTCGACTCTCGCTTTTGCTGGGCATGACACCCGGCCAAGATGGAAAGCTCTCGGAAACCAAGATCGAAGCGTTTCGAAATTTCACGAACAAGCTTTGGAACATCTCGCGCTTCATCCTGCTCCAGCTCGAAGACGAGAAGCAAAAAGCCTCAAAAACCAGAACCCTTGCCGACGACTGGATCCTCTCCCGACTCGCCGACGTAAACGCCTCCATCACCGACAAGCTCGAAAAATTCCAGTTCTCCGCAGCAGGGGAGGAGCTTCGCGATTTCACATGGAGCGACTTGGCCGACTGGTACTTGGAGATCGCCAAAGTTGAGGGAGGCAAAGCCGACATCTTGAAGTCGCTCCTGAATGGCATTCTCCGCATGTGGCATCCCTTCATGCCCTTCGTGACCGAGCATGTCTGGAAAGTGATGGGTGCCGAAGGCCATCTCATGGTCGCCGAATGGCCCGAGTACGTAAATGATTCAATGGGTCGTGCCGTCGAATTCGAAAAACTCCGACTCTTCGTGACCGACATCCGCCGTCTCCGTGCCGAGCAAGGTGTCGAAGCGGCAAAAAAGATTTCGTTTGGATTCGTCGCCGATGAAGAAATGGAAGGCCTCGTAGGTGACAATTTGGAGTGGATCAAGCGTCTCACCAACACTTCTGCGATTGAAGTCATGAATGACATGCCCGACAACTGGGTCGTCGCCACTTCCGGAGCATCGACCATCGGCTTCGATAAAGCGGAGGGCGTCGACATGGAAGCGGAACGCGAGAAAATGGAAAAAGAATTAGAACAGCTCGAGGCGTATATCAAATCGACGGAGGCAAAACTCTCAAACGCCGAGTTCTCGAGCAAGGCGCCGGAACAAGTCGTTCGCAACATGTCGGATAAACTTGAGGAAGCAAAAGAAAAGGTGAAAGTGATTAAGTCGCGACTTTGAGCTACAATGAAATAATATTTATGCCAAAGGTTTCTACGGACAAAAAACAAATCGACTGGGTGCTCTCGCATGGCGTCGAGCACGTCTATCCTTCGATGGACGCATTACGTACACGCTTCATGAAAGGCGAGCGCATGCGCGTCTATGTCGGCGTCGATCCGACCGGTCCGACGCTTCACCTCGGCCATGCGATTTGGTTGCAGAAGCTCGCAGAAGTCCAAGCGCTCGGCCACGAGGTCATCATGCTTATTGGTGATTTCACCGCCATGATCGGCGACCCGACGGACAAGTTCGCGACAAGAAAAGTCCTCACCCGCGAGGAAGTCTTGGCTAACTGTAAGCAATATCAGAAACAAGCCTCAACGATTCTCAAATTCGACGGCCCAAACCCAGCTAAGCTCATGTTCAACAGCGAGTGGCTGGGCAAAATGTCCTTCGCCGACGTCGTAGAACTTGCCTCACACTTCACCGTCCAACAGATGGTAGAGCGTGACATGTTCGAGAAGCGCATCGCCGAGGGCAAGCCCGTGCATCTCCACGAATTCTTGTACCCGCTCATGCAAGGTTACGATTCTGTTGCGATGGATGTCGATCTTGAGATCGGCGGAAATGATCAGACATTCAACATGCTCGCCGGACGCGATCTTCAGCGCGAGCTCAAGAAAAAAGATAAAGCCGTGCTCACGCTCAAACTCCTCGCCGACGCGACGGGTAAGAAAATGGGAAAGACGGAGGGCAACATCGTTGCCTTCACAGACTCGCCGGAAGATATGTACGGAAAAGTCATGAGCTGGACCGACGGAATGATTGTTCCGGGCTTTGCCGCGTGTACCAAGTTGTCGGACGCAGACATGAAGGCAATAGAGAAAGCGATTTCCAAAGGCGAGAACCCGATGACATTCAAACGCGACCTCGCGAAACGCATTGTCGCGTGGCTTGCGGGAGATGAATCAGCCGAACAAGCCGCATCGCAGTTCTCTTCGGTACACCAAAAAGGAGAAAAGCCGGAAGAAGTTCCCGAGTTGAAGATCAAGAAAACGATGTCTTTGGTCGACGCTCTCGTCGAATCAAAATTGTGTACATCAAAGTCTGATGCCCGACGCCAAGTCGAGCAAGGCGGTGTGAAGGTCGATGACGTGGTCGTGAAGGATGTCGCCGCCACCGTCGCCAAAGGTTCGATCATCCAAAAAGGTAAACGCCACTTTGTGAAGCTCGTATGACCACCGCTTGGAGTTACTGGACCTCGGAAATCGCCAAGCGGCTTTCGAAATTGACCGACTCGACCATCGAGCCGGGCGATCTTGTCGTCCCACCGGACTCCAAGCTCGGCGATCTCGCCTTCGGTTGTTTCAAGCTCGCCAAGTCGATGGGGAAGTCTCCGGCGGAAATCGCGAAAGATCTGGCCTCCAAGTTCGAAACAAAAAACTCTGATGTCGCAACCGTCTCGGCCGCAGGACCATATGTGAACTTTTTGCTTTCGACGGGCATGTCGGTTCATCGTGTTGTTCGCGATATCGAGGTCAGCCACGAGAAATACGGCAACTCCGTCGACGGAGCCGATCGCCAAGTGGTTCTCGAATACGCCCAGCCCAATACACACAAAGAAATCCACGTTGGTCATCTTAGAAATCTCGTCCTCGGCGTGAGCGAAAACTTGCTATTGAAAAAGGCCGGCTGGAACGTCGTAACCGCGTCGTACCACGGCGATGTCGGCGCCCACGTAGCCAAATGCTTGTGGTGGATGGTGAAATCGCGAAAAGGCTCAATGTCTATCGATGATTTACCGATGGATCAGCGCACCGGAAAATATCTCGGAGAAATGTACGCGGAAGCCACGCGCCAGCTGGAAGCACATCCGGAATACCAAGAGGAAATTTCGGCGGTTCAACAGAAATTGGAAGCGCATGATCCGGAACTGGAATCGCTCTGGCTGGAAACACGCCGCTGGTCTCTCGATGAAATGGCGGAAATCTTCGATGACCTCGGTGTTGTCATCGAGCGCCAATACCTCGAGTCGGAAGTGACGGAACGCGGCCAACAGATGGTGGATGATCTCCTCAAAAAGGGGATTGCCAAGGAATCGCAAGGTGCCATGATCGTCGATCTTGAGGATGTGAAACTCGGGGTCTTCCTCGTCCGCAAATCGGACGGCACCTCGCTCTACGGAACAAAAGACCTCGCGCTCGCGGAAAAGAAACATGCGGAATATCCAAAAGCCGTTCGCTCGTTGATTCTCGTCGACAATCGCCAGCAATTTTATTTCAAACAGCTCTTCGAAACGCTGAAGCGCATGGGAATTTCGGTTCCGCATGAATTTATTGGCTACGAATTCGTTACTCTGAAGTCAGGAGCCATGTCTTCTCGCGAAGGCAACATTGTCTCGTTCGAAGACTTCCGCAACTCCGTCACCGACTACGCTCGCGGAGAAGTATTAAAACGCCATGAAGACTGGACGGAGGGAAAAGTGACGCTTGTGAGCTGGTGCATCGCGATGGCTGGAATCAAGTTCGGAATGTTGAAACAGGACTCGGACAAGATTTTCACCTTCGATCTCGAGCAAGCCCTCTCTTTCGACGGCGACACCGGCCCTTACTGTTTGTACGCCGCCACGCGTCTCGCCTCGATTATCCGCAAAGCCGGACCGCAAAACCCCTTTGACGGCGAGCTCGCCTCCACATTCGACCACGACTCGGAAAAAGCCCTCGCCCTCGTCCTCGCCGCATTCCCATCGAGAGTTCGACAAGCCGCAGCAGAACTCCGCCCCGCCATCGTCGCACAATGGTGTCTCGATGCCTCGCAAAAGATCAACGCATTCTATCGCGATGTTCCCGTGCTTGAATCGGAAGGGGAATTACGCGAAGCCCGCATCCGACTCGCATCTGTTGCCCGCGAAGCCCTCGTTCTTGGCCTTGGCTTGCTTGGAATTACTGTGCCGGACGAGATGTAGGAATTGGCTTTGACCTCCCGCCACTCTCTTTGTAAGGTCTCGCCAACGATATGGCTCTCTTTTCTTCCCCTCAAGTTCCCGATATCAAGCCGATTCTTTCGGCCGATCCAAAACCGGAACCAAGCCCGTCGTCCTCGCGCCCAACCGCGACCGTGATCGCCAAAGGCGTAAAAGTCGAGGGTGATTTTGCGAGTGACGGCGATGTTCAAATCGAGGGAGAAGTAAAAGGCTCGCTCGCAACCAAAGGCCGACTCACGGTCGGCGTCGAGGCGATTATCCGAGCCGAAGTAAAAGCCGGTGACGCGATCATCGCGGGCACGATCGAAGGCAACGTGATCGTGGAGCGCCGCATCGATTTGAAGTCGACAGCCAAACTTGCCGGCGACCTCACATCGGAAGCGCTCACGGTCGAGGCAGGCGCAAAAGTGAATGGCAAGGTCACGGTTGGCCAAGCCAAATCCTAAATCATGTGTTGTCCGGATACGCTTATCTCTACGACGAGCGGCTGAATGACCGGAAATACGACCGGGAAGTTTCGCGGTTCGAGGCCGAGATTTCGCGCCGTGGCATGAACGGCCGCGTCGGTAAATTTGCGTTGTTTCGTCATGCCCGAGACATTGTCGCCGACTTGATGCACTCCGGCGCGCAAACCCTTGTTGTCGTCGGCGATGACAAAACCCTGTTCACGGCGATCGGCGCGCTCGGTGATGCCAATCCGATGATCGGATTTGTTTCGCTGCTCGATGACGGACCCGTGGCAAAAGGTCTCGGCATTCCCAAGGGTATCGCATCGGTCGATACGCTCATGGCCCGCTTTCACGAGACCGTCGACCTCGGCCTCGTCGGTACTCGGGCATTTTTATCGGAACTCGTCGCCGACGGCCCCGGCATCACGCTTCACGTCGACAAACAATTCAAGATCGCGCCGCCTCCGGGAGGGTCACTCGTCATCAGAAATCTTGGAGTCGATAGCGACGCCCATGACGGCAAGCTCGATGTTTTTATTCTTCCACCGCCCGACCGTCGTCGTTTCACTTGGAAGAAGGAGTCGTCGGATCAAACGCATTTGCAGTTCAAGGAAGCGCGTCTCGAACGTACCGTCGCCGGCTCCTGCATGGTCGACGGCGCGCCGTTGGAAGGGGAGACGCTGGAGCTCGGGGTGAGGCCGCAAGCGCTCAAGATCATTACGGGCAGAAGGGGCAGGGCTGAAGCGTGATTCCGTGGTACTATTTCCTCATGTCAAAGGAGGCTCTAGGGCCGATTCAAACACCGAATGTCTCTCCCAAGCCGGAACGTTCGGAACGAGAAGGGCTTCGCCGTACGGTTGCGCTTGAACGCAAACGTTTTGAATTTGAATATGGCGCCTATCCGGAAAATCACCCGGTACAAAATTACGTCCAATCTGTCGCAGACCGTCTGAACAAGATCGGGCTTGAACCCCATGTACAGGTTGCGCCGGATTGGCACGAGATGAATGCCGTAGCCTTCCCGGACGGTACGCTTCTTGTTGCCTCGCGCTTGGTGGAACGGGCGCAAACGGAACAAGCGCTGTTGGGCGTGATCGCACATGAACTGGTCCACGTCCAAAAAACACATAACGCCAAGCAAAGAGAGAAAAAACAAATAGCCGCCGGAAAGATCGAGGGGCCGAAACCGGATGTATCGGGAGCGATCCATAACTATCTTCAGTCGTTGAGTCTCGAGCGCATGCACGAGTATGACGCCGATTTGAGAGGCGCCGTGAAATGGATGGATGAAGCCGGCGAAAATCCAATGGGCTACAAACAGCTCCTTGAACGGATGTTTGAACGCGATCCGTCAAAAACGGTTTCCCACGGGACAAGCCGCGACCGCGCGTTGAATATCGCCGAGACGACATTTGCCGTGCACTTGCCGTCTACCTCGCAGCCGCTTACGCCAATCTCGGAAGACATAAGAAAAACGATCAGTGAGGATAAGAAAATCTACTCGTATCGGGATGTCGCGTCGCGTCCTTCACTCCTTTATTCAAATCCCGAGTCGGTCAAGGAATCGCGCGAACGTCAGCTTCAGGCATTGGAGCGGCTGCCGGATGATATGGTGTCGATCGCGATTGAGAAATTGAGCGGAAAACTTCTCCGGACGAGCGAGACGGTTGAAAAAGAAGATGTCGCCGTCTTACGAAAGCTTATCGAGCGGTTCGTTAAAAAGATTCCAGCCGAGGAACGTCTGCAGGTCGAGCTTGCACCAGCACTTATTTCGCTGGTCTGCGGAATGGATATCAAGAACGGCCTGATCCAAGTCGGTCCCAAACCTGTAAAGAACGCCAAACGCACGGCGGAAGTGCGTCCAACAGAGGCTATCGCCGCTCCGGAAGTTTTGGAAGCGGCTACAAAACCGTGGCCGGCAGACCCGAGGGTTCAAGGAGAGGTCAAGCGCATTCTCGATGAGCGCGCCTACCCGTACGCTTCAAGATCCCAGTTCGGCTTTCAGGCGGGAATGAAGTATGGGATGGCCTCATCGGACATGGAGACAAAAGTTGATGCGGTAAAGGCCTGGGCACCGATTCTTACGGATTGGTCGAAGGCATATTCCGTGCACACCTCAAAGAACGAGCAGGTGATAGATTCGCTGCGCGAAACGCTGGAATTGCCCAAGGAGGCTCTCATCGAGAAGAACAAACCGTTGTCCGTCGAGCAGATACAAGACAAGGAGGTTCGGGATTGGATAACCAAGACCGAGCATCTCAAGGATTTTCAGAAAGCAAAAAATCTTGCCCGCGCGCTCGCGGCAGAATTTCTGGAGAACAAAGAGTCCGTACAGGTAGAAGACCTCGCGAGCCATCTGCGGAGCACGTTTTTAAAGGTTAATGAATACGTGTCATCAAAAACCCAGAAAGGCAATTTTGAACAGGCGGAGATCGCGGATCGCAAGATACGACTACTGACGACGGCGGGGTATGAATGGTTGAAGACGGCGCTAGCTCTACCGGAATGTCATTCAATTCCGCTCCCGGAAAAGGAAGAAGCGCTCTTTCTTTACTATTGGCTGAACGGATTGGAGAATGTGAGGGTGCTGGCTACGCAGGAAATATCGGATGAGGATCCGGAATACGGCTACAAAATGGATAACAAAGAAGATCCGGAGTTTAATAAACAGGCCAAGTATTTGGAAAAAGAAGTTCAACACATAAACTTGCTCGGGCGCTTGGATCGCGACCGAGCGACGAGGCTGATCAAGAGACTGGATCCCGATTTTACAAAACTCGATGTCGCGTGGGGGACACTGCCTCAAGACTTTGAACAATCGCTTCAAGAGGAATATGAGGACGTGATGCGCACGCGAATCGCGGTACGCCACCTTCTTTCTATTGAAGATCCGCAGGCGCTATCTAAAGAGGTTGTCCGACTGGAAGGCGACGCGAATTATCGGGCCCGTGAAGAATTTGTACGGCGCTCGATTGAAACGGGGCCGATCTTGGAACGTTTGGTTTTGATGTATAAAAAGGGCGAATTTAAAAAGCTAAGCTTGGCGGAAGGTATCGAGCTCGTCTCGATCGTTCCCGACCCGGCCCTACGGGATCAATGGGAGAAGCGCCTACTGAATGACCGCTGGTCTTCCGTTGGTTTTGTGGAAAAACTCGACACGCTCTTTCCGGAAGGGCGTGGAAGCGGCGTGACGGATTTCAATTTGCGCGAACGTTTTTTGGATGAACAAGTCGACTCGCAAGAAACGTTTACACTCGTGAAGAAGCGCGTAGAAGGACAGCTCGACGAAATGCTGAAGGAAGGATCGTCGAGCATTGGAGCCGGCTTACTTCTCGAAAAAGATTTTCGGCACACCGAACCCAGGGAAATCGTTAAGACCATGCTTGCCTTGCTCAAATCGTCGGAGGACGATACGGAATTGCGCAAAGTGATTTTTAACAGAGTGGTATCCGGGCCCCAGTACAGTCAAAAATTTGGAGAAGAGGTCGAGGCGGCCGCTATTGTCTCCGATTGCGAAAGCGCCTTGCGCACGATCTACTCGATTGGTCCGGTCGGCCGGCATGCCTTGCTCCGCAAGATCCTGACATCAGAGGGAGGTTTGCTCCCGGATCCGCAGAGACGCAAAATTTTCCTCGAGTCGCTGTTCAAGGAATGGATTAAACCAACGGAAGGGGAGAACGATTTGGAGCAGGTGCTGGAACGAGTACGCGGAGGACTGGTTGACGTCAAAGATTGGGAGCTGTTGTACATTGCCTTTCAGGGAAGCCTTGGGGAGCGCATCGCCCGCCCGCCGAAGAGACGTTCTCAAGCATCCGAATGGTTGACGCTGGATGATACGGAGAGGATTAGTCCCGAATCCGCACTGCTGGTTAAGACAAAAAAATTGGTAGATTGGAAGTCTGTTCCCGCAGGCGCCCTGTCAAACATGGATCGCTACCGTTTTGCCTATCGCGAATATTCCCAACGTATCGCTTACGATTTGTTGGGCGCCGGAAAACCGGAAGTCTTTGAAGCGATGACGCCGCTCCGCTTTGTAAAAGACACGGTTCAGCGCATGTCGGCGATGGGCGTCCGATTTTTACAGAACCTTCCGCTCGCGGCGGACATTCCGGAAAAATACGCTCAAGAATTCAATGAGGTTTTTGATCAGGCAAAAGGTCAATCAAAGATATCGGCGTTACTCACCATGGAGCGTGAATGGCCCACGATGTGGGATGAGATCGCTCGATTTGGGAAGCGCATCGGCGGCGGCTCGATCGTTACGGTTTATGAAGTCGAGGCGACGGACGGCAGAAAAGAAGTAGTCAAAATATTGAATCCAAACATCAAGCATCACATTGATGGGATGTATGGACTCGCCAAAGATGTGATCGGATCTCTCGCGAAAAATCACGGCGGGGGATATGAGTCAGCCAATGTTTTGCTCGACGATATGAAGGAATGGATCGCCAAGGATGTCGCGTTTGAAAACTTCTTGGAAAACGACAAGCGCTTCTTCGAACGCCATCAAGGATATAAACCGGAAGGTCATCGGTATGGTCTGCGCATTCCGCGTTCACGCGGACCGGAGAACGCGTATTTCTCAAGAGAGGAGTATATCCCGGGAACAAACTTGACGCAGTGGAAGCAATTGGAGAAAAAAGGTCACGACATGCGACAGGTGATCAGCGTGATTACCAAGAGTTACATCGAGCAGATTGCCCATGGGCAGGCGCTTTCGGATATCCATATCGGCAACTTCTCCGTAACGCCAAAAGGAGAGATCGCCGTTTACGACCGCAACTTCTTTCTTCATTTGTCTCCGCAGGAACGGGTGATCGTTTCCCAGTTCATCAATCCGTTTGCCGACATATCGGCCAAGGAAGAGATGTTGGCCGGCTTCGTCGCCGAGAGCGGAGGAGTCATGGACGAGCAAACGCGCCTTGAAGTCCATCGTTTGGCCGACGCATCTTCGCGGCATGACTGGCAGGAGGGTTTGCGAGCCATGACGGCGATCAAGCGCCGGGGCGTACGCATCCCGCTCAACATCACCCTGCTCCTCAAAAACTTCCACGCACTCCAGCGTATGGCGATCAAATCCGGCATGAACGGGGTCATGGACGCCTATTTGTACACGCCCTGAAGCGCTTGCCAATCTAAGTAAGTTTTGATAACGTTTTCCGCGCAAGCTTTGAGAATATGTGGGGCGGCGATGGCGAAATTGGTAGACGCACTACCTTGAGGTGGTAGCAACCGCAAGGTTATGAGAGTTCAAATCTCTCTCGCCGCACCACGTATTCTGAAAATGTATCGGGACGCTTAGCTCAGTTGGTTAGAGCATCTCGTTTACACCGAGAGGGTCGTAGGTTCGAATCCTACAGCGTCCACCACGTAAAAATCCCCGCGAAAGCAGGGATTTTTACGTTCCGCGTTATCCTGCTAAGCTGGCCGTATGCCCGCACCGCAACGTATCGTGGAGCTTGTAGATAAGTTCAAACTCCACTTCGATTACTACCAATCCAGCGAGTATAACGAGGAACAGCTAAGGACTGAGTTTCTCAACCCGTTTTTTGAGGTTTTGGGTTGGGATATGGAGAACAAGCTGGCAAAGGGGGCAGACCGTGATGTTCATTACGAGAAGCTCGTTCACGGAAAAGCTCCGGATTTCGGTTTCTACTTGGATAAGAAGATTAGGTTCTTCGTTGAGGCTAAAAAGCCTTCATTGAATATCTGTAGCAATCAGGACGCTGCCCTCCAGTTACGTGGATATGGGTGGAGCGCAAAGACGGTGCGGAGTATTCTGACGGATTTTGAAGAGTTCGCAATTTACGACACGTCAGTAAGGCCAAAGAATGGAGATACCTCTCGGATTGCTCGTATCGACTGCATAAAGTTCGATGAATATGTTGACAGGTGGGACGAGATCGTGGATTTATTTTCTCGCGAGAAGGTCCTTGGAGGATCTTTAGAGAAGCTGACAAAGAAGCGCGCCCAGCAGACCGTTGATGGCGAACTGCTCGAAGATATTTCCAAATGGAGGAATTTGTTGGCCCATAACATTGCCAACCGCAACGAGGTTTCAGAAGAACGCTTAAACCGTATTGTTCAGGATACAATCGGACGCATTTTGTTTCTCCGTATTTGCGAGGATCGCGGAATCGCGAATGAGGGGGACTTGAGAGGGGTGATAGAAGGGGAGGATAATTATGCAAAGCTTTATAAACTTTTTAAGAAGGCGGAGCAGCGCTACGACTCTGATCTTTTCGAGGTCGCCTCGATTGCGGATCTTAAAATCGATGATAAGGTTTTGAAGGATGTCATTTCCGAACTCTATTTCCCGAAAAGCCCATACAAGTTTGATGCCATTCCAGCGGAAATTCTTGGGCAGGTCTATGAACAGTTTCTTGGTAAAGTCATACGCCTGACCGAGGGCGGTCATGCGAAGGTGGAATTGAAGCCTGAAGTCCGCAAGGCGGGTGGCATCTATTACACTCCGACGTATATTGTTGAATACATCGTTCAGAACACGGTAGGGAAGCTGGTTGAGGGGAAGACTCCGAAACAGATAGAGAAGCTCTCAATAGTCGATCCGGCCTGCGGATCAGGCTCATTCTTGCTCGGGGCGTACAAATTCCTAGCAGATTGGTATCGGGATTGGTATGTCGCCGATGATGCGAAGAAGCATGAGAAAGCGAAAAAGGTTTATCGAGACCCAGCAGGGCAATGGCAACTGACGCTTGAAGAAAGAAAACGTGTGCTTACGGCGCACATCTATGGCGTCGACCTTGATCGACAGGCGGTTGAGCTAGCGAAGTTGTCTCTGATGTTGGAGGCGCTACGCTCACCAGAACAGCAGAGTCTTTTTAACGATCGAATGCTTCCGCGTTTGGGAGACAATATTAAGTGCGGCAACTCACTCATCGCTTCCGATTTTTCGGAGAAACCTGAGGACCTTGTGCGCGTTCACGCATTCGATTGGGCAGTTCAGTTCGAGTCCATTATAAAGTCTGGAGGTTTCGACGCGGTTATTGGCAACCCGCCATATCTCAGGCAAGAATCTCTGAAGGAATCCAAAGACTATTTCGAAAAGCATTACGAATCCTATTCAGGCACGGGCGACCTATTCACCTACTTCATGGAAAAGGGTGTGAAGTTGATTCGTCCCGGCGGACGTTACAGCATCATCGTTTCCAGCAGCTTTCTGCGGGCAACGTATGCCGAAGCCCTGCGTGAAACTTTGCTCAAACACGCAGCGCTTATTCGCATCGTGGATTTCGGGGGCTTGGCCGTGTTTGCCGATGCCAAGGACACCTACGTTTGTATTCCGGTGCTGGCGAAAGAAAAGCAATCCGATCAAGTGGAAATCAGCAAGGTGAGAACCCTAGAAACGGATAGCGTGCTAGCCGAGATGAGCAAGACGGATTTCTTTGCGTCAGTAAAGCAGTTCAATCGCGATGCGTGGTCATTGCGAAGCGGAGCGCAACTGAAGACGTTTGCCAAAATCGTGAAAGCTGGCGAACCACTCGGTAGCTACGTCAACAAGAAGATATTCTACGGAATCAAAACCGGCTTGAACGAAGCCTTCGTCGTCACAACCGAACAGCGAGACAGGCTCGTTGCGAAAGCTGAAGCAAGTGCGGTCTTGATTCATCCCTGTCGTGGCGGCGAAGATGTGCGGGAATACTTCATCGAGCCAACAGATTCGTGGCTCATCGTCTTGCCAGCTGGCTGGACTCGTTCGCAAATGGGCAAAGCAGGCGCAAGCGCCTCTGAAGTTAAAGCTTGGGCTTGGCTGAGTGAAGAACATCCGTCCATCGTTAGTCATCTTGAGCCGTTCACCAAAGCGCTCCGCGAACGGCAAGACCAAGGCGATTTCTGGTGGGAACTTCGTCCGTGCGATTACTACGAAACTTTTAACCAGCCAAAACTGCTTTATCCAGACATCTGCAAGCACCCACGCTTCGCTTATGACGAATCTGGTATATACCCGACAAACACCATTTACGCGCTCGGGACGGGCGACAAATATTTATTAGGAATTCTCAATAGTAGGTTGTTCTGGTTCGCGATTAGCAACATCAGTATCCCGTTCGGCGTACGCGCTGGAGAGTTTCGGTACCGCCTCATTTACCAATATATGGAGCAAATTCCAGTGCGGAAACTTGATTTGAAGAAATCCGCGGAGAAAGTTATGTATGAGAAGATGGTGGACTTGGCCAACCGACGACTAGCGCATACGCGTGAGCTTCACGAGTCAGCGTCGGAATCGGGAAAAATCACACTCCAGAATGCAATCACGGCCACCGACAAACAAATTGATGCGTTGGTGTATGAACTCTATGGACTGACGGAAGAGGAGGTTCGAATCGTGGAAGAAATTCGAGGTTGAGAACGGTCACTCATGACGGGCTCCGGCCATAGCGACCAAAATGGGTTGTCAGGTGACTAAGTAACGGCTTCGGAAACCGTGTTCTCACTAGGGACTTAGGCTATTAGAGAAGGTGAAGTATTGGTAGTCGGAATAAGACTCTGTTCCTACTGGCGGTAAGGATAGACGAGGTCAAAAAGGATCTCGCCGAGCACCCAAAAAAAGGGGGGTTGACTCCCTACAGGCTATTCAGTTATTCTTGGCTTGTAAAAAATGAATAAATGAATAACTGCATATGGCAAAAGCACAAATAACTTCAAAAAGTGGGGCGATAATTACCATTGAAGGTACTTCAAAGGAAGTCGCTGAGCTCGTGGCTGCCCTCGACCGATCGATTCCAGCGGGACCCGTTACAAAAAACCCTGGTAAGACTAAGCAGGGCAGCAGAACGACTTCGTCCGGACCTACTCTCGGGAGCCTGATCGGAGAGCTAACTGACGGTGGATTTTTTAAGAAGCCCAAAGAGCTTGGCGCAATAAAACTAGCACTTGAGGAACACGGCTATCATTACCCAGTAACCACCCTCTCCCCGACGCTGCTCCGCCTTGTAAAAAGGCGTCAGCTACGCCGGATCCGGGAGGGCAACCGATGGACATATGTTGGACAATAATAAAAAAGTCACCGATGATATTTTAAAACGGATTGTGCGGCTCGAACGCGCTGTTTTTCTAACCAGGAAGACCGCGTCACGGAAGATCGCTAGCGAAGGGGAATTCTCCGGCCCAAAGGGCGGAGTTCTTCTATTGATCTCGAAAGGCTTTTTCACACGCCAGAGGAGTGCCGCACAAGTGATGGCAGAACTCAAGGGAATGGGCTACATCGGATACCGGCGCCAAGTAATACACAACGCGCTGAACCGCCTAAGCGCCAGCAAAGGGCCACTCATTTCCTCCATCGAAGGGGGAGTACGAATTTATGCGAAACGTAAATAGCAAGCGTATGAAGAACGAAGAAATACTCGCGCAATTAAAAGTGGCGCAAGGAATCGTGAACCGCTGCATCACTGCGCTAGAGTTGCCAGCTACCAGAGCAACTGCGCGGAAGATGTCGATCCCAACCGCTCCGAAAGTCACGAATGTTGACTTTAGTCTTAATGCACGGAATTTCGTAAAGACCTATGGTCGCAATATGAACGGTCAGAAAAAGTTCGTGCTACTTCTTGCCTACCTTACTAAGGGCAAGACTGGGACGGACGTCGAAACCGGCACTATCACCCCACTCTGGGGAAAAATGAAAGCCAAAGAGCTTTTAGGGTACGCATACAATGACAAGTATCCAACTGCCGCAAAGACCAGCGGCTGGATTGATTCTAAGAAACACGGCACCTATCATCTACGCGATGCGTGGAATGAAATCTTCTCGTGACTATGTCTGTTGAAAAGAGAAAGTGGAGGGAGGTGAACGAGAAGCAGGCGGATGTGCCATCTATATATGATCTTCCGGTAAAGAAACTTCTCGGTCTGGCTTTGTGGTGTCTCTATGTGAGTAAGCATCATTTCGATATTGAATACCTGACCTACGATCAGATCGAGAATATTCTCGTTGGCTATTTTGATATTCCTATCAAGCTGAACAGTCTCAAGAAGGCCATTGCTCCCGCGATAGGCACGAAAATTATCAAAAGTAAAAGCGACGCGGGCGTGAAGATTAGTAATTCTGCTGAGAATCATTTGAAGAGTCTCCGCAAAGACGGGCTCTTGAATGTTGTTTGCATTGATCCGAAGCGACCGAGGGAAGCTCAGCAAAATCTGCGTCAGCTTGTTAGGTCGATTCCAAAGGGTGAGCTGCTTATTTGCGACCCCTACTATGGGGTCAATACCCTTGACGTATTGGAAGAATTCGCGAAGCACCACAAGAAAATCAGGTTCCTCACACGACAGCCAGGTTCCCGGGAAAAAAAATCAGCACTTGCTACCGCAGTGTCACAATTCAAGAAACAGTATGGAACAAAAGTTGAACTATTCTTGACGACCACGAGAGATTTCCACGACCGTTACATTCTTTCATCGGATCGGTTTCTGATTATCGGTCACGGTCTCATGGATATTGGAAGCAAAGAATCCTTGATTGTTATGATACCGGACCAGTTCGGGAAGGATATTCGGAAGACACTTATCAGTAGCTTCAATGGACGGTGGACTTCTGCGACATCGCTTTAGTTTCCTTGGCTAGCTTATCGAATCTTTTTATAAAATCCTACCAGCGGCGTCTGGACAAAAAGCCTATTTTAAGGTATGTTCACTAACGCTTCTATGGCCGATTACGCCCCTGCCAAAACCTCGGTTTTGGCCAAAGCCGTACAACCGATTACCCCTCCGGAAGTCCCGGAGTCTTCTCGCGTGAACGTGCATGCGGCGGTCAGCCGTTTTTCCGTTTTATACGAGCGCATCCGCAATGCCGTCGACTACAAAGACGACCACTTGCTGCGCAAAGCCGCCATCAACCGCATCCTCAAACGCCAGCTCGCCCTTGAGAGCGATCCGACCATCATCGGCGGTCATTTGATTCGCGAGCTTATCGCCGCGCGCTATCTTCCCAATGGTCAGGTGCATGAGGAGATGGGGGAGAAGGTCGGCATCGTCATCAAAAAATATCTTGCTTGTCGCCGCGTGAATGCCGGTTCCGAGGCCTATGCAGAATGGCTGCTCGGCATTATTTCCGCCGAGCTCGAGGAATTACTCGATGACCACTCCGAGTCCAAAGCCTTCGTGAACTTTTTGTTCGAGCAACTCTGCGAGCGCATCACCGTCCGCGACAATCTTCTCGACGATACGGATCGCCGTCTTCAGGTGTACGTCGCCTGTCATCGCTTGCTCGAGAAGGCCGACGATGAAATGGTCGGCTTCAAGCTCGTCCGCGCGTTTCAAGCGGAATGGATGAAGCCGGAAAATTGGACCGACTCGCCGACGGAAATGGCGCTCACCATGGTTGAAACGGAAAAGCGCGTCCGCGACGTCTTAATGCATCGCTTGTCGAGCAAGTTTCTTTCGGCCGTTAAGCCGTGGTCGATTTCGTTAAACATTCTGCGCGCCGCCTTGCATGAAGATCCGCCCAAAGCCGCGGCGCTTCTTGCCGATCCCGTAAAACTCCACGCCGCCGTCGAGCGCATCGCTGACCGCCGCATTAAGGATTCCAAGACGAAGCTACGCCGCGGCACCATCCGCGCGATCATCTACCTTTTTATTACCAAGATGCTGATTGCGCTGATCCTCGAGGTGCCGGCAGAACGTCTGATCTATGGCATCATCCACCAGATCCCTCTTGCGATTAACGTATTCTTCCCGCCGGTGCTCATGCTTTTCGTGGGCGTCCTCATCCGTCCTCCGGCAAAGGAAAACATCGAACGCATCAAGCGCGGTGTCGACGAACTGCTTTCGCCGGAAGGTCCCAAGGGCCGTGAAGTCCGTATCGCACGCAAGCGCGGATGGCTCGGAACTTTGCTGTTTACATTTGCCTACTTGTTTACCTTCCTCGTGAGCTTCGGTTTCGTGTATCTCTTCCTCATGGCCCTGCAATTCACCTGGGTGAGCTCGGTGATCTTCATCTTCTTCTTGTGCGTGGTGAGCTTCTTTGCCTTCCGCCTGCGCATTTCCTCCCGCGAGTTCGTCGCCGTCGAGCGTCCCGACAATATCGGCACCATCATCGCCGATTTCTTCTCGTTGCCCGTTTTGCGCGTTGGCCGCTTGCTTTCTGAGACCCTTTCACGGTTCAATGTCTTCATCTTCTTCTTTGATTTCATTATCGAGGCTCCATTCAAGATCTTCTTGAACCTGCTCGAGGAATGGTCCGCGTTCATGAAGGAGAAGAAAGAACAGCTTCAATAAGTCTATGAAGTCCTTTGATCGCGCCCATTGGCTGAAGATCGGCATTCTCGCCATTTACGCGGTGATTGTCTTTGGAATTTACTTCTTCTTGTACTGGCAGCAGATTCCTTTACGAACGGTGCCCGGCATCATTGCGAGTCATGTTTCCAATGCCGGTATTTTTGGTCCGATTGTCCTGCTGGCATTCGCCGCATCCTCGAGCGTGATCCCGTTTCCGACGGCCGGCATTTCCGTTATTGCCGGCGTCCTCTATGGACCTTGGCTTGGTGCATTGCTCGCTGTGGTCGGAATCAATCTTGCCGCGTCGATTAGTTTCTTGATGAGCCGATATCTTGGTCGTCACTTTGTGAGCGAGAACGAGCGCGGCTGGGTGCGTGCCTATGACGATCTCCTTTCCGAGCAAGGGTTTATTACGGTGCTCGGTTTGCGCTTGCTCATGCTGCCGTTTGATTTCATCGGTCTTGCCGCCGGTCTTACGCGCATGCCGTTCCGACAGTTTGTTGCCGCAAGCGTACTCGGATCTATCCCATCGACCGTGAGTTTTGTCGTCTTGGGTGAATCGTTGTCCTCGCCAAAGACGTGGGGTTTGTTTGCGGTCTTATTCTGTCTTTCCCTCGCGATCGCATTCTTTATCCGCCGTTCCAACTGGGGAAAGAAGATGATCTTGGTCGAACCAAAAAAGAGTCCGGAAGATTTTGAAAAGGATGTTTAAGCTCGCTTCATCGTCACCCAATGGTCGACGCGGTTCTCTCGAGACGCCTCACGGCACGCTCGAGACGCCTTTTTTTATGCCGATCGCGACCAAGGGCGCGGTCAAAACCTTGTCGTCGCAGGATATCGAACAGATCGGCTCGCCGATCATCCTGTCGAACACCTATCACTTGTGGCTTCGTCCCGGCATGGAAGTGATGAAGGAATTCGGTGGATTGCATAAATTGATGGACTGGAAAGGCGCAATTCTCACCGACTCCGGCGGTTTCCAAGTCTTCTCGCTCTCCGGTCTTCGCAAGCTCTCGGAGAACGGCGTCGAGTTCCAATCCCACATCGACGGCGCCAAGCTCATGCTGACGCCTGAGCTCTGCATGCAAATCCAACGCACCATCGGTTCAGACATCGTCATGGTTCTCGACGTGTGCACGGAATTGCCTGCGACCAAGGAAGCTCTCGAACAAGCTCTCGAACTGACGACACGTTGGGCTAAGCGATCGAAGGACGAATTCGAGCGCACAAAAGAGGGGAGCGTGAATCCGGGCGCGAAGCTTTTCGGTATCGTCCAAGGTGGAACCGATATCGAATTGCGAAAGCGAAGCGCTCGCGAACTTGTCGAAATCGGTTTCGACGGCTACGCGATCGGCGGTCTCTCTGTCGGCGAGCCTTTCGAAGAAGCCTGCAAAGTCCTCGAGGCTCTCGATGACATTCTCCCCAAAGACAAACCGCGCTATTTCATGGGAGGTGCAAAACCTCACGAGATCGTCGAGTACGTAAAACGCGGCATCGACATGTTCGACTGCGTTCTCCCGACTCGCAACGCCCGCCACGGCCAGCTCTATCGATTTGTTCACGATGATTTATCGAAGCCGGATTTTTACGAAGCCGTTCAGATTACAAACGAAAAATGGAAGAACAGCCACGAACCCATCGGTAAGACAGGGGAGCTCGGTCGTTATTCGATGGGCTATCTTCGCCATCTCTTCACGGTCGATGAAATGCTTGGCCAACGTCTTGCGACGATCAACAACGTCGCGTTCTATATCGAGCTGATGGACAAAATTCGTAAGTACGTTTAATGATAGAGGTGGAGGCGACAATGGATAGTAGCTGGGTCATCGCGTTCTTTCTCGGGGCTCTGTGCGGCGCGGTACCGATCACGATCGCGGCCGTGTATCTCTTCAAGAAACTGCTTGAACTGATGAAGAACGAGTTTGAGCGGCAGCATAAACAGTCAAAAGCGGAGTTTGAAAATCTCGTACAAAAACAGAAAGAAGCCTACCTGAGCGTCATCCGAACCAGGACGGATGTCGTAAAGCGGCCGGTGCACCTGCGCACCTCCGCCCAGCCAAAGAATCGGCAAGACGCGACCGTCGTCCATGCGGACTTCCGCAACAAGGCCAAGAAAGACCCGGACGACTCCGGTCCAAATGGCGCCGCCTGAACCCCGACACGCAACTGCGTCGTCGGGGTTTCGTCATATGTTGCGTATCCTTCGACGGACGTACAAAATGACGCCCATGTCAGATCCGCTGTTCGAAGGTCTAAACGAAGCCCAAGCCTCTGCCGTCATGCATAAGGACGGGCCTTTGATGATTGTTGCCGGCGCAGGCACGGGAAAGACGACCGTACTTACGCGTCGTTACGCGCATCTTCTTTCGCAAGAAGAAATTTCCTCGGAGAACATCCTCGCGCTCACGTTCACGGAAAAGTCCGCAACAGAGATGGAAGATCGCGTGCTCAAGCTTCTGGAAACCGGAACATACGATTTCTGGATTTCAACATTCCACGGCTTCTGCCAGCGCATACTCGAAGCGCATGCGCTCGAAATCGGTCTCCCAAACAAGTTTCGTCTGCTCACGACGACGGACGCCTGGATTCTTCTCAAACGTCGCATGGACGAGTTACCGCTCGATCACTATCGACCGCTCGGCAACCCCGTGAAATTCCTTCGCGCTCTGCTCCAGCATTTTTCGAGAGCAAAGGACGAGGACGTTACACCGGAAATGTATCTCGAATTTGCCCAAAACTCGGTTCTCGATGGCGACGTAGAATTTGTTAGCGGCGAACGCGCGCGCTTGCTCGAACTCGCAAATGTCTACTTTGCTTACCGCAAAATCCTGCGAGAGGAGGGGAGTCTCGACATGAACGATCTCATCATGGAGACGCTTCGCCTTTTTCGAGAGCGTCCCGCTGTGCTTGAAAAGTATCGCAAACAATTCCGCTACATCATGGTCGATGAATTTCAGGACACCAACTGGGCGCAGTATGAAATGTTGAAACTGCTCACCGGCTCGGCACGGAATCTCACGGTCGTAGGCGATGACGACCAAGCCATCTACAAATTCCGCGGCGCATCTCTCGCTAACATTCTTCAATTTCGAGATGATTTCCCTGAAGCCAAAACCGTCGCCCTCGTCGAGAACTATCGCTCACACAAAGAAATCCTCGATGTCGCGTACCGTTTCATCAAAAAGAACGATCCAAATCGCCTCGAAGTTCGATTGGCGGACACAGGCTTGTCCAAAGAGCTGAAAGCGATACGCGATGTAGGCGGTGCCGTCGAAGTTATTTGGCGTAAGACAGTCGAGGATGAGACCGAAGCTGTCGCAGATGAGATGAAGAGACTGAAAGAAGCGGATCCGGAAGCCACATGGAACGATTTCTGCGTTCTTGTTCGTTCGAATGACGGCGCCGAACCATTCGTTCACACCTTCGACCGCGCCGGCATCCCATTCCAATTCATGGCCTTGCGCGGTCTCTACGGAAAGCCCGCTGTGCTCGACGTGATGGCCCTCTTATCGTTGCTCGATTCCTATCACGAATCTCCCGCTGTCTGGCGCGCACTCAATCTTGCCTGCTATCCAATGGGCGCAAAAGACATCGCCGAGTTACTGCAATACGCGCAACGCAAGGGGATGACGCTTTGGGCTTCGCTCAAACAAGTCCGTGACGCTCACATCTCGGAGGACGGAACGCGCATCGTCGAGCGCCTCGTCTCGCACATGGAAGGCCTCGCGGAAACAGCCAAGCGCGAGACTCCGCTACGAGTTCTCCAGCTCGCCCTCGACAAGAGCGGCTACCTCGCAATGGTGATGCGTTTGCCGGAACGAGAGAAGCGCGAATACATCCAGCACTTGAACGGATTTGCGGAACGCATCAAGCGCTACGAACGTTCGACGCACGGCCCCTCGCTTCGCGGCTTCCTCGAAGAGCTCCGCCAAGAGATCGACTCCGGAGAAGAAGGCGGTCTCGACTTTGACCCCGACGCCGGTCCGGAACTCGTCCGCGTCATGACGATTCACGCCGCCAAGGGCTTGGAATTCAAATACGTCTTCGTCGCCTCCCTCGTCGACCAGCGTTTCCCAACCAGAGCTCGCACCGACGCAATCCCATTGCCAGACGGCCTCGTCAAAGAACGTTTACCTGAAGGAGATGTTCACCTCGAGGAAGAACGTCGATTATTTTACGTTGCAATGACGCGCGCAAAGGATCGATTGTATTTGAGCGGAGCCTCGCATTACGGGGGAGCGCGCGCCAAAAAGCCTTCTGTCTTTTTCAACGAGGCAACGCTCGAGGTTCCCGCCGTCCTCGGCGACCTAACCGCCGACGCCCGCCGCCTCGAACTCCATGAACCTGAGGAAGATCCTCGCGCCGACTTGGTTCACTACGAACTCAAAAAGAAATTCAGCTTCACCCAGCTCGCAACGTTTCGCAAGTGCCCCTACTCGTACAAACTCGAGCACATTTATCGTATCCCGAAATTCGGCACGTATCAGAAGAGCTTCGGTCAAAGCGTTCACAATACCTATCAGCACGTGATGCAGCTGCACGAATTACGCGGAAAAGTCGCCCAAGGCTCGCTATTCGGTGAAACGACAGGTCCGTTCGAAACGACGGCCGGAGGATTCCGCGTCACTCTCGAGGAAGCAATGAAGCTTTACGAGGAAGCATGGATCGACGAGTGGTACGAATCTCGTGAACGTCACGACGAGTACAGAGAAAATGGCAGAAAAGCCGTAAAAAACTTTTGGCAGCATTGCGCCGTCAAAGCGCCAGACATTGTTGGCGTGGAAGAACCGTTTACACTTATCCTCGGCCTCCATTCGCTGAAAGGCAAAATCGACCGCATCGACCAAGGACCGGAAGGCACCGTTTCGATTATCGACTACAAAACCGGAAAAGCAAAAGACGAGTTGTCGGCGGAAGATAAGGAGCAGCTTCACCTCTACCAAGTCGCTCTCGAAGAACGCGGACTCAAAGTCTCTTCGATGAAGTATATTTACGTGATCGACTGGGTAGAAACCGATGTTGATGTGTTGAAGGAGGAAAAGCGTGAAGCCTTCCTCGGTAAACTCCAGGAGCGCATGGAATCCATCGTCACTTCCGACTTTATCGCGACTCCGGAACCCTTCACCTGCAAGTACTGCGACTTCAGAAATATCTGCGAGTTTAAAAAACTTTGATATGGCATTCCAACCCATCCGCCGCATTCTCCCCGGCGCCGTTCAAAAAGCCGGCATCTCGCGCCAAGTCGAGGCGACGCGGGTTTTGGAAATCGCCAAAGAATGTCTCGCGAAACTTTGGGATGAGGAAAAAGCTTCCACCGTCGACGCGGTCTCATTCGCGGAAGGGGAGCTGCGCCTCCTCTCGCGCATGCCGGCGGCAGTTCAGGAGCTCCGCATGTGGGACGTGCGTCTTCGAAACGAAATCAACCACCAACTCGGAGGCAAAATCGTGCACACGTTGAGAATCATGCACGGCTGAAGTAAACTGTACCCATGGGATACCGTTCTTTTGTGGCCCTCATGGCCGCCGTCGCCTTTGTGGCCTGCGCCTTGCTCGCCTACGTCATCTATAACGTAAACCCCGACGATGCGGGGTTGATGGGGCTTACAGCCTTTTATATCGCTCTATACGCCTCTCTGGTCGGCCTCATAAGCTTTGGCGGCATCATTTTTCGCGTCCATATTCGTGGCAGGAAACAAACCGCTTACCGAGAAGTCCGCATCGCCTTTAGACACGGCCTTCTTTTGGCCGGAATCGCGGTTTCCTCTCTGATTTTGTCATCGCTTGGATATCTCGCTTGGTGGAACTTTCTCTTGATTTTAGCCGCCGTAGGCACGTTAGAATACGTCTTTTTAACGATTCAAGAATCCCGCCGCGGTTGAGGGCTTGACGGGCGTGGCAAACTGGGTAGCCGGACGGTAGGATAGGCCCACTATGAAGTGGCCTTCCATTTTTGGCCGGCTGACCAAGCAGTTGGGAATCGACTTGGGAACAGCAAATACCCGCGTCTTTGTAAAAGGACGCGGTGTCGTGATTAATGAACCTTCCGTTGTGGCGATTAATCGTAGAAATAATCAGGTGATGGCCGTCGGCGAGGACGCCCTTTCGATGGTCGGCAAAACTCCGGCGCATATTCAGGTCACTCGTCCGCTTCAGCGCGGCATTATCGCCGACTTTGAAGTCACGGAAAAAATGCTGCGCTATTTCTTTGAAAAAGTTCACGAGGACAAAGCTTTCGCGATTCCACGTCCCTCCGTCGTTATCTGTGTCCCGCTCGATGTCACGGAAGTAGAACGCAAAGCCGTCGGCGATGCGGCAACGGCGGCCGGAGCCCGAGAAGTGCTCGTGGTCGAAGAACCGATCGCCGCCGCGATCGGTGCCGGTCTCGCGATCGGGGAGCCGTTTGGAAACATGATCATCAACCTCGGTGCCGGTTCCACCGAGATCGCCGTCATCTCATTGAACGGTGTTGTCACTTCCAAGAGCATTCCGATCGCCGGAGACGAGTTGAACAAAAATATTATTCAATACGCAAGAGACGTCTTTAACATTCTCCTCGGTGAACGCGTGGCTGAACAAATCAAAATCGCGATCGGTTCCGCCGTAGAATTGCCCGAGCCAATGGAGGCGATGATGCGCGGACGTGATTTGCTTTCAGGTTTGCCTCGCGAGATCACGGTGAACGACGCGCAGATTCGTGAAGCACTCGGTCGTTCCATTAAGGCAATCATGGATCAGACCAAAGCGATTTTGGAAATCACGCCGCCGGAACTTGTTGCCGACATTCAGCAGCGCGGTATTGTGCTGACAGGCGGGGGAGCGCTCCTGCGCGGATTGGACCAAGCTCTTTCGCGAGGCACAGGATTGCCCGTTCGCGTCGCCGATGATTGTCTGAACTGTGTTGTACGCGGAACAGCCGCGCTCATCGACAACCGCGCTCTGCTCGCGGAAGTCGCCATCCCGGCAACCGATCTCGTGAAGTCGATTTAATTTTATGAACAGTTCTTTCCGATGGCTTTGGCTGCTCGCCGCCGTCGTCGTGGTGGCGGTTTTGGCATTGGCCGGATTATTTCGTCCAATCGGCGAAGCTTCGCGATTCGCAAGTCTCCCCGTTATCCGCCTCGTAAGCGGCTGGTCGAGCGCGACAACCGATGTGGTCGACGCACGTATCAAAGAATTGGATGCGCGTGTCGCAACCCTGGCAGTCGATTATGTTCGACTGAAGGCACTTGAGGAGGAGAATCGAACGCTTCGAGCTCAAGCAAAGTTCCTCGACCGTTCCGGCTACGACAGCGTCGGTGCCCGCGTGATCGGTCGTGATGTTAGCGGAAAACGTGCGTTGCTCACCATCGACCGTGGCCGTGAAGACTCGCTTGAAATCGGCCAAGCCGTGATTACGGACCAAGGCGTCTTCATCGGCAAAATCAGCCAGATTCTTGACCGTGTTGCGACCGTAGAACTCGTCACCGATCCGCGTAGCCGCGTCGCCGCATCCCTTCAAGCGGACGGCCAGCTCGCCGGCATCATCGAGGGGCGGGGGAATGGGGCCGGAGTACTCACCTATATTCCGTCATCAGAATCCTTAGTAGCGGATCAACTCATCGTCACGGCGGGTACGGAAGATAAAGTTCCCGGAAATTTGCCGATCGGCGTCGTGAACACCGTGGAGGGTAAACCAACCGATCCGTTTATGAACGCAACGATCGAACCGATCGTCTCTCTCGACCGCGTCGTCTTTGTATCGGTACTGCGTCCGACGGCACTACGTCCTCGCCTATGATCTGGCGCTGGCTCATCGTCGTTCTCGTGGCTCTCATGGCCGGGCTTTGGGAAGTTTCCGTTGTTCCATTTCTCCCGCCCGAGCTCGCATTCCATCCGCTTCTGCCGATCGCGGTTCTCCTTCTGGTCTCAAGTACCCGCGCTCGTGCATTTGTTTATATTATTATTGGCGCATTCGTCCTTGATGCGTACGGTTGGGCACATCTGGATGTGGCGGCGCTCCGCCTCTCGATGGTCCTCCTGATTCTCGACGCCGTCTCGCACCGATTTCTGACCAACCGATCCGTCTATGCGTCCGTTGCGCTCGTGCTCCTTGGCCGAGTACTAGAATGGTTCGGTTCCTTTATTTTGTCCGGCATGGGCGGTTGGCTCGACCCCTCGCGCTACCCGTGGCATTTGCCTATCGAGCCTTGGTGGATTCTCGTATGGGACGCCGTAAGCGTCGCCCTCGGCTTCCTCCTTCTGGCGGGATTCACGAGGCGCTTTGTGACTCTGGGCCAGCGGTCGTCTTCTTTTTGATATGCGCGGAGAAGATTTCCAGCATGAAGTGCTGTTTGAAGAATCGACAACCACGGTCCGTGGTCAGTCGTTATTTGTTGGTCGTGCATTTGGCCGAAGACGTTTCCTCGTAGCGATACTCGTTCCGGTGTTTGTCCTGTCCGGGCTCATTTTCCGTGCGGGTTGGATGCAGATCGTTCAGGGCGCGGAATATCAAGGCAAAGCCGAGGCCAATCGACTACGCGAGCAGTCGATCTTGCCACGCCGCGGAATCATCCGCGACCGCCAAGGCCGTGTTCTCGCCGACAATGTCCCGCGATTCCAGGTAACGATGACTCCGCTCGAACTGCCGCATGCCCAAGAAGAGATGGATGCGGCTCTCGGCCGTGCGGCGCGCGTTCTCGGTCTCTCGATTGTCGACCTGCAAACATTGGCCGCCGTGACGTCGACCGCACGCGACGAGACCTATGCGATCGCCGAGCAGGTTCCGTATGAGCAGGCGATGGCATTTGCGATCGCGCTTCCGGAATTGCCCGGATTTGACCTACAAGTTGCCGCAAGACGTCGATACCCTTTTTCCGGTGAGATTCCGAGTCTTTCTCATGTCCTTGGCTATGTCGGTAAATTATCTCCGGAAGAATTGGAAAACAACCGCGCCGCCGGGTATGTCCATGCCGATGAAATCGGTAAAACCGGGCTTGAGCGCTCCTATGAGAGTTTGCTGCGCGGGACCAAAGGATCGCGCACCAGTGAAGTCGATGCACGCGGCCGAATTAAGGCCCTCGTCGGCGAAAGCGCACCCGTAGACGGCACCGATGTGCGTCTTTCACTCGACTTGGATCTCCAGCGCATCTCGGAGCGCGCGCTTCGCGATGCGCTCACGTCCGCAAAAGTCGCACGCGGCGCCGTTGTCGCTATGGACCCGCGCGACGGCTCCGTTCTTGCGCTCGTTTCTTGGCCCGCCTACGACGACAACAACTTCTCCGGCGGCGTCTCCTCCACGATCTACAAGGCGCTGATCGAGAACCCGGACCAGCCGCTTTTCCCGCGAGCATGGGCCGGAACCTACCCGTCCGGCTCGACGGTCAAAATTGTCGTCGCGGCCGCCGCACTTGCGGAGCATGTGATCACTCCCGCGACGACCATCTTTTCTTCCGGAGGTATCCGCGTCGGACCTTGGTTCTTTCCCGACTGGAAAGCCGGCGGACATGGGGCGGTCAATGTCCGCGGAGCCATCGCATGGTCTGTGAACACATTTTTCTACACCATTGGCGGAGGATATGAGTCGCTCGTAGGCCTTGGTGTCGATCGTCTGACCGATTGGTATCGTCGATTCGGGCTCGGTTCCAAAACGGGAATCGATGTACCGGGCGAGGGAACGGGATTTGTCCCCAGCCGCAAATGGAAAGAGGAAACAAAAGGCGAGCGCTGGTTTGTTGGAGACACGTATAACCTGTCGATTGGTCAGGGAGATTTGCTTGTGACACCGGTTCAAGTCGCGGCCTACACATCCGCGATCGCCAATGGCGGATTCAAGGTCATTCCTCGCTTGGAAATCCCGGACGCAGCGCCCACGTCGACGCAGTCGGGTGAGCCGATCGCCGCGGCTGACGTGATCGCCACCGTACGACAAGGCATGCGCGAGAACGTGACCTATGGTTCGGGCCGCGCGCTGGCCGACATGCCGGTAGCCGTTTCCGGTAAAACGGGTACGGCGCAATGGCATTCGGAGAAGAACTTTCACGCCTGGTTCACGGCCTATGCCCCCTCCGACAAACCGGAAATCGTCGTCACCGTCCTCCTCGAGGAGGGCGGCGAGGGCTCAAGCGTCTCGGTTCCCGTCGCGAGAAAGGTCCTTCAGGCTTGGTGGGACCTGCGCCGTAACCGTAACGGGGCTTTTTGAGAGTTGACAGGTTTTTCTTCCGTTGTACTCTGTCCTCATACGTAGTTTCCGGCGAATGGCGCCGGTTTTAATTCTCTCCGTATTTGATACTATGCCCGACCAATACGTTTCACCGGAGTTCCTGACCAAGCTCAAAGCAGAGCTCAAGGATCTCAAAACCGTTAAGCGCCGAGAGCTTGCTAATCGTATCGAAGCCGCCAAATCCCTTGGCGATCTTTCGGAAAACGCCGAATATCATGAAGCGAAAGATGCGCTCGGCTTTGTGGAAGGCCGTATCTTGGAAATCGAGGATTTGCTCAAGAACGCCGTTGTGGTCGAGCAGGAAGAGAACGCAAGCAATGTCCGCGTCGGCACGACCGTGACCGTCTCCGTGAACGGCAAGGAAAAATCCTTCACCATTGTCGGTTCCAATGAAGCGGACCCGCTTGCCGGAAAGATCAGCAACGAGTCGCCGATCGGACGAACTTTGCTTGGCGCAAAAGTCGGCGATCATGTGGAAGTGGAGACGCCGGCCGGTACGGCAGTGTACGAGGTTCTGCGAATCGGCTAAACTCTTGGCCGTATGCCGGAGGAGCGCGATGTACGCCTTTCCAAACTGGAAGCCCTGCGAAAAGCGGGGATGGACCCATATCCAAAATCTACCGAGCGCACCCATGAAGCGGGGGAGCTGCTCGCGTCTTTTGATGCCTTAGCCGCCTCAACGGAATCCATCGTCCTCGCCGGACGTATCATGACGATCCGCGTCCACGGAGGAATGATGTTTGCCGATATGCGCGACGAGAGCGGACAAGTCCAGCTCGTCTTCAAGGAAGATGATTTGAGCGAAGCATTCAACCTGTTCCGCGACTGTATCGATCCGGGAGATTTTATCGAGGTACACGGTACCGCCTATTTAACCAAGCGCGGAGAGAAGTCGCTCCTCGTTACGGATTGGCGCATTCTTTCCAAAGCCCTCCTGCCGCTTCCGGAAAAATGGCATGGCTTGAGCGATGTGGAAATCCGTTTCCGCCAGCGCGAACTCGATCTCCTCGTGAATCCGGAAGTTCGCCAGCGTTTTGTGATCCGATCTCGTCTCGTCTCGTCGATGCGTTCGTTTCTGGACGGTAATGGCTTCCTCGAAGTTGAAACGCCCGTCTTACAGACGCTCGCCGGAGGAGCCGCCGCGCGTCCATTCACCACGCATCACAATGCGCTTGGTATTGATTTGTATTTGCGCATCGCTCCGGAGCTTTTTTTGAAACGTCTCGTCATCGGCGGAATGGAAAAGGTGTACGAAATTGCCCGCTGTTTCCGCAATGAAGGCATTGACCACAGTCATAACCCGGAATTCACGCAGATCGAATTGTATTGGGCCTATGCGGGCAAAGAACGTTTTCTGACCTTTATCGAGTCGATGGTCGGCACCATGCTCACGGATGCCTTTGGTTCGATGGTCGTCGCGCGAGAAAATGGCTCACTCGATTTCACCGGTCCGTGGCCGCGCATCACCTTCCGTGAAGCGATCAAACAGGCGACAACCATCGACATCGATGCGATCAAGGATATCCCCGCACTAAAGGCTGCCGTGAAAGCGGCAAAGGTGAAAGTCGACTTCAAAGGTTTGGTCGGCATGGGAGAACATCTCGACGAACTCTACAAGAAAACCGCACGCGCCAAGCTCACGGGTCCGGCATGGGTACTCGAGTATCCCGTTGCGATGAAACCGCTTGCCGGCCGCAGTCCGGAAGATCCGGAAAAGAGCGCGACAGCTCAGCTCGTCGTCGACGGCAGTGAAATCATCAATGCGTACTATTACGAATTAAACGATCCAATCGACCAGCGCTCGCGTTTCGTCGAGCAGGAAGCGCTCGCCAAGGAGGGGAGTCAGGAGGCACAGCCCAAGGACGAAGAGTTTTTGACCGCGCTCGAGCACGGCATGCCGCCGACAAGCGGTATGGGCATGGGTATCGATCGATTGGTCGCGATTCTGACCGGCGCCCCGTCGCTGAAAGAAGTGATTTTATTCCCGACACTGCGTCCCAAACAGGAAGAATAATATGCTCGACATGCGCTATGTTCGTGAGAATACCGATGCGGTCCGCGAGAACATCGCCAACCGCGGTGTTTCCGTCGATCTTGATGCGTTGCTCGAACTCGACGCCGGCCGTCTTGTTCTCTTGAAAGAAGCCGAAACGCTGCGCAAAGAGCGCAATGAAGTCGCGGATGCAATGAAGTCGGCCTCAAAAGAGGAGCGCCCGGGTCTGATCGAGCGCGGCAAGAAGTTGAAGGAAGACGTCGTCGCTAAGGAAAAGGATCTTGAAATTGTCGAGAAGGGATGGCGCGAGGAAGCATTGAAGCTGCCAAACATGACGCATCCCGACACCCCGGTCGGGAAAACCGATAACGACAACAGAGTCATCGACACTGTTGGAGAAATCCGCAAGCTCGAGAACCCGCGCTCCCACGTCGAGCTTGCGCAGATGCATGACTTGATCGATTTTGAACGCGCGGCAAAAGTCACCGGCGCCAAGTTTTATTTCTTGAAAGGCAAGCTCGCGATTCTGGAACAAGCGATGCTCACATGGGCGATTCGCGAAATGGCCGCCGAGGGCTATTTGCCGATGACCACGCCTGATCTCGCACGCGACGAGGTCCTCGTCGGCGTTGGCTTTAACCCGCGTGGACCGGAAGCGCAGATCTATTCTGTCGAAGGCACAGATTTGTCACTCATCGGCACCTCGGAGATTACGCTCGGCGGTTATCACAAAGACGAAATTCTCGACGAGGCTTCGCTACCGATCAAGTTCGCCGGTATCTCACATTGCTATCGCACGGAAGCCGGTGCGTACGGCCGCGAGTCCTACGGCCTCTACCGAGTCCACCAGTTCTCCAAGGTAGAGATGTTCGTCTTCTGTACTCCGGAGCAATCCGAAGCCATTCACATGGAGTTACGTCGTCTCGAGGAGCGAATGTTTCAGAAGTTGGAAATCCCATACCAAGTTGTCGATATCTGCACCGGCGACCTCGGAGGCCCTGCCTACCGCAAATTCGACCTTGAAGCCTGGATGTGGGGCCGTGGAGAGGGGAAAGGCGGTTATGGCGAGGTCACATCGACCTCGAACTGCACCGACTACCAAGCCCGCCGCCTCAATGTTCGCCTACGCCGCAAAGACGGCACGCTCGACTACGCCCACACATTAAACGGAACCGCGATTTCATTAGCCCGCGCTCTCATCGCCGTGCTGGAAAATCATCAGAATGAAGACGGCTCGATTAATGTCCCGGATGTTCTGCGTCCGTACACGGGCTTCGATAAGATCGGATAATCATGAACCCCAAGACTTGGATTGAAGTCTCAGAATCGGCCCTGCGCCACAATGCGCGGGCCTTTTTGGACCTTGCAGGCAAAGCTAAAGTCATGGCTGTCGTGAAATCGAATGCGTATGGCCATGGCCTCGTCGAATGTTCACGCATCCTGTCGAAGTCAGGAGTCCACTGGTTCGCCGTCGATCACATCGACGAAGCGCTAACTCTTCGACTCGCTGGAATCCGCAAACCGATTCTCGTGCTCGGCTACACACCAAATCACCGCCTCGTCGACGCGGTAAAAAATAATATCTCCCTCGTCGCTTACAATGTCGAAACCATCAAGGCGCTGGGGAAGGGGAGGGGAGTAGCGAAAATTCATCTTCCGATTGAAACCGGTCTGACGCGCGATGGAATTCGTCTCGAAGATCTGTCGAACATGATCGAACTGGTAGGGAAGTATCCCAACATCCAGATCGAAGGAACGTTTTTACACTTTGCGAACATTGAGGACACTAAATCTCGTGCTTACGCAGACCATCAACTTTCTGTATTCAAAGAAGCGATAGCCATTTTCAAAGAACACAAAATTGATCCAAAATACAAGCATACCGCCTCGAGCGCCGCATCAATTCTGTACTCAGACACCCATTTCAATCTTTTGCGCGTCGGCATCGCGATGTACGGCTTATGGCCATCGGAGCATGTTCGCAAAGCGCAAAGTATAAAGCGTAAAGTCAGTCTCGAACCGGTTCTGTCTTGGAAGACCATCGTCGCTCAAGTGAAACGGGTGAAAAAGGGGACGCCGATCAGCTACGGATTGACCGAGCGCATGCGTGTCGATGGCAAAGTCGCCGTTCTCCCAATCGGCTACGCCGACGGATTTGACCGCGTCGGCATGTCACGCCGCGCTCATGTGTTGATCTGCAATAAACCCTGCAAAGTCATGGGGCGTGTCTGTATGAACATGACGATGGTCGATGTGACTGGTCTGAAGAATATCAGACCGGAATCGGAAGTGACGCTCATCGGATCACAAGGAAAAGCGTCGATCAGCGCCGAGGAAATGGCCGATTTGGCAGGGACGATCAACTACGAGATCGTTGCGCGATTGAACTCGGAAATCCCAAGGATCGTGGTAAAATAACCGCATGATTCGCGTAGCCGTTTTGCTCGGCGGGATCTCCAATGAACGGGAGATTTCTTTGAAATCCGGCAAGCAAATCGTGAAGAACTTGGACCCCAAACGCTATCTCGTATCCACGTATGATCCCAAGACCCAGCTCATGCGTCTCATTAAGGACGCCAAGGCCGGAAAGATCGATGTAGCCTTCAATGCTCTTCACGGTCGTGGTGGCGAAGACGGATCGATTCAGGGCCTTCTAGAGTGGCTAGAGGTCCCATGTACAGGCTCCGGAGTCATGGCTTCGGCACTGGCAATGGACAAGGATCGAAGCAAGATGATTTACCGGGAAAATGGTATTCCAACGCCACCTTCACTCATGGTAGAAAAGGCGGATATTTCGCTGATTCAAAAGAAATTAGGCAAACATATCGTCATTAAGCCTAACGCGGACGGCTCGAGCGTCGGTGTTACGGTCGACCCGCCAAAATCCAAGTGGAAAATGCTCATTGAGGCTCGAATTCGGAAAGAAGGCTCATGTTTGATCGAATCGTTTCGCCTAGGCCGAGAACTCACCGTTGGAATACTTGGCGATGAAGCCTTGCCCGTCATCGAGATTCGACCGAAGAACGCGTTCTTCGACTTCGAATCCAAATACACCCCCGGAATGAGCGAGGAAATTTGTCCGGCGCCCATCCCGTCGGCTATCGCCAAAAAAGCTCAAGCGCTAGGACTCGCTTCGCACAATGCGCTCGGCTGCCGCGGCTATTCTCGAACCGACATGATCTGGAGTTCAAAAGGGATTGAAGTGCTCGAGACAAATACGTTACCAGGCATGACGGAAACGTCTTTATTGCCATTGGCCGCCAAGACGATAGGTCTCACATTTCCCAAACTACTCGACCGGATGATACGACTAGCAATGAAGTAGATATGGCCGACATTAATCGTACCCTGCGCCAACAGCGTTTCTCCAAGCGCAATGGAGTTTTTTTCATGCTCGGCGCCGTTGCATGCGTTGGTTGGCCCTACGTGCTGTTCATGAGCGATGCATTCAGCGTCAATGCGGTCGAGGTGAGGGGAGTGAAGACCATCGAGCCGGTAGAAGTGACGAGGGAAGTCTTGCGAGCCCTCGATGGGAGGGGAGAGTGGAGACCTTGGCCGGCAAGACATGCTTGGTTTGTCGATAGAGGATCGCTCGAACACGAGCTTAAGGACCGTTTGTTCGTCGCAAACGTGATTGTGGATAAGTCATATTATAACGTTTTACGACTCTCGATAGAGGAGAGGTCCAAGAAGGTGATCTACCATTCTCACAAGCAATACTTCTGGGTAGACATCCAAGGAGTTGCGACGGAAGAATTAACCGTTGATGAACGCAAGCTCGCCCAAGCGCGTTTAATTGGTACGCGACTAGCTGCATTTGATGATCCGCCGATTATTAAAACCGATTTGGATTACGAAATCGCCAAAGGAACCGTTTTAGCCGATACAAGACGAGCCAAGGAATGGATCAAGCTAGCTGAGGATCTGAAGTCCTATAAGCTCCAATACCGTGAAGTCGAGCCTCCTACAGCCTCTAGCACCTTATTTAAGGTCCTAAGCCACGAGGGCTACGACGTTTTGATGGATATCACGGCACCCTTGGAATTGCAGGTAAAGACGTACTTAGGCTTCATCAAAACCAAACCGGAGGGTTTAAAGCCCTTGGACTATGTCGATGTGCGTGTACCGGGACGTGTGTATCTCAAAGAGCGGTAATTTTGTCTTTGTTTCATAAGATAAGCAGATTCTTACGACGACTTGTAATCAAGACGTTGTAAAATCTGCGCAATCTTATAAGACGCTAATTAGCGAAATGTCCTCCTTAGCGTCTTATAAGATATATTGTACGACGCATCTAGTTATAGGCTCGGCCAACATTGAACGTTATCCACTCCTCTCCCCTTGCGTCCAAAATAATTTTTACGATCTAGTTTCCCGACGCACATAATAACTAAATATTCACCCGTATTCGCTACGTAACTCCTTGACCGCTTCCTCCCTCGTGTTACCTTTTGCCTTGGCCCTTTCCCCATTCTCGTACGGAGGTTTCATGCCGGCCCTCGACGACGTCCGATCGGACGACCACTTCACCACCTCATCCCCCGACGGTCATCTGAGCGTCGCCGAGATGTTCCTCATCGGCATCGTGACGGCCGGAAGCCTGCTCTGGTCGCTGCTCATGGCGATCCTGCGGCTCCCCTTCCTCATCCTCGACGGTCTCCTCGCGATCGCGAGGTCGTGATGCGGAAACGAATCTGGAACCGTCTCCGCCTGATCTGCGACCGCATGTACGAGGTCTATCACCTCGTAAAGCCCGTCTCATGACGGATCCTGCTAACTGAAAACGCCCCCGAAGCACTTCGGGGGCGTTCTCGTTAATCACGCTCGCTCTCCTCGACAGGCGGTTTTGGCTCCTGAACATTGATATCCCACCAGGCTTTGAAGCTCGAGAGCAGATCGCGTGCCCAGAAAAAAGTGATGCGCTGATAGCTTTGCTTATCGGCCGCACGGCCTTGTACCGATACCTTCATGAAGTTACCGCAAAGATACAGAGCGCGCGCAAGATGGAATCGTTGAGTGACGATGACGGCTTCTTCAATGCCGAGGACTTCATGCGCGCGTTTACAGCTCTCGTAGGTGCGATAACCCTGCCCGTCGACGAGAATGTCGGATTCCGGAACGCCGAGCTCCATCGCGACACGCTTCATCACCGCGACCTCGTTCGCGTGAAATTTCCCGTCATCTCCCGTCATGAGCAGTTTTTGTACGTAATCATCGTTGTAGAGTTCCACAGCCGTGGCGATGCGGTCGTAGAGCGCGTCTGAAGGCGTTCCGTCCTGCTTGACGCTCGCCCCAAGCACGAGAGCATATTCAACCGGAGTTTTGTCCCATCCGATCACATTCGCCCTGCTAAGCTGGACGTAGACGATGACACCTCCGACGAATCCCGCCGATCCGCATGCCAAAATTGCCACAGCGGTGGCAATACGGCGAAACCAGTTAACGGGTGTTGTTTGTTCGGGGAGTTGTTCCATGTTTAGGGTTCGTCTTCCGGTTTATCGATCATCAGGGGATTGGCGCCGCTGCTCTCCCCCGTAATACGCAGAACGTCCTTATCAAGTTTCGTAAACTCCTTGCCGGAAAGGTTGTATTGGTTGACGGCTGTCCCGAGCGCTCGGCCTACGGCATCGTGCTTCTCCTGATAAGCGGCGAGATGCTTTCCAAGTTCGTCGACACGCTGTCGGATCTCCTTTGCCTGTTCCTCGATCTTCATCGCACGCAGGCCCTGCAGAACCGTCTGCAGATACGCCGTAAAGCTCGTCGGTGAAACGATAATAACATGATATTTCGTCGCCGCGCGCTGGATCAAACTCTCCGTATCCTCCCCCACCTCGCCGATTTTGTTGATAAGAAGATCGTAGTAAATCGCTTCATGCGGGATGAACATGAACGCAAAGTCCATCGTCCCCTCCTCCGGACGGATATACTTGCCCGTTTCCTTGATACGATTCTTCAAGTCGTTCACAAACGCTTTCTCGTACGTTGCGCGATCGATCGGATCTTCCGCCGCCGCCAATCGATTGTAATTCTCAAGCGAGAACTTGGAATCAACCGGCACAATCTTGTCTTGAATAAAGATCGCCGCGTCGACAATTTCGCCATCCTTGAACGCGTACTGCATTTGATACTGATCCGGAGCAAAAATGGTCTTCAAAATCGTCTCAAGATAATATTCTCCCAAAATACCGCGCTGTTTTGGATTCGTGAGAATGCGTTGCAAGTTCTCGAGCTGTCCCGAGAAATTGAGCACCTGTTTGTTTGTCTCTTCGATCTTGATCAGCCGCTCTGCCACATCGCGCACCGTGCTCGTCATCTGATAGCTCGATTGCTGTTGATGCTTCATGCTCTCCGTCAGCGAGCCGCGCATATCCCGGTCGAGGTTCTCTAGCCGCTGTTGAAGCACGATCAATAATTGGGGATCAATGCCCGGTTGCCCTTTCCCCTGCTTGAGAAGAAGCCATGCCAACACCGCAAATCCGGCCAGGACAAGAAGTGCCAAAATAAGCGTCGTCGTGTCGATTCCCATAGGCTCGGATCATAACCCACAGTTCGCCTCTTGCAAACCTAGGCCAACTCGGCTATCTTCACGCAAACAACACAAAAACTATGAGTATCAACCTTTCGAGCGGCCCATCAAGCTGGGACCGCGATATGCAGGGCATGCCGGGCATGGATGAGGAGGAATCCAACCTCGCCGCTTTAGGTATGCACGTCACCGGCGGATCCAAGAGCGATGAAGATGATGACGAGGCCGATGTAAAAGTGAAAGACGAAGCGGCGATCGACGAAGTAAAGACCGATGATGAAGTCGACGAGGAAAAGAAGGAAGAGGAGGAGGTCGATGCGTTGGAGGAGCTGGACATGCTCGCCAAGAAGCTCAAAGAGGAAGAGTCCCCTACGATGGTCGACGACGAAGAGTAAAACAAAAGCCCTCCGCTTGTCGGAGGGCTTTTCTGAATGACCGTTATTGGCAAACCGCGCACTCTTCCGTAGCCACATCGCGCTTGATCGATTGTACATCGATGCTTTCCGCGTGAATCGGTGCGGCTGATCGCACATAGTAGAGCGACTTCATACCGAGTTTCCACGCAAGCATGTGCACCTCGTTCAAGTACTTGCCTGAGATCGGCGTCGGGAAAAACAGGTTGACCGATTGCGCTTGGTCGACGAAAGGCTGGCGATCCGCTGCCTGTTGAACGATTTCACGCATGTTCATCTCGTATGGTGTGCGGAACACAGCCTTCTCCTCCGGCGAGAGCATCTCAAGATTAAGCACGCTCCCCTTATCGGCGATCACCTTCTTCCAAACCTCCGTCGTATTCTGACCTTTCGACTCGAGTAATTTCTCCAAGTGCTTGTTCTTGTACAAGAAACTTCCTGACAACGTCTTCTGTAGGAACGCATTACCGGCAATCGGCTCGATCGACGGCGTGGCTTCATTGCAGAGGAAGCTTGTCGATGCATTCGGCTGAATACTCGTGATATACGAGTTGCGCGCCGTTCCTCCGTCGAGAGGCAGACCGCGTTCTTTTCCAAGCCGTTCGGAAGCCGCATGTGCGTACTTCTGAATCGTTGCAAAAATATCCTTGTTGATCTGACGCGCGAGCACGCTTTCAAACGGCACCATCTTGCTCATCAAGTAGCCGTGATATCCCATCGCCCCAAGTCCGACCGAGCGCTCATGCTTCACCGAGTTGATCGCCTTCTTGAATTCCTTTGGATCCGCCAATTCGCAGAACGCCTCAAGATTATTATCAAGCGATGTCACGCAGTCATACGTCACCTGCTCGATCTGGTCCTTCCATTCCTCCCATTTCTCGACATTCAAGTTGCCGAGACAGCAGACCGCCGTGCGTTCCTCGTTCGTCGGCAAAACGATTTCCGTACACAAATTGCTCTGACGTACCGTAAGACCAAGCGCCTTGTGATGCGGAGGCAATGCTTTGTTGACGGTATCGATAAACAAGAGATACGGCTCCCCTGTTTCCGCGCGCATCGTCAAAATCTTGCGCCACATTTCCTGTGCATTCAGTTTCTTGGTAACGATCTTGTAATGCGGGTCGATCAAATCATATTCGCGGTTTTCCTCGACCGCCTTCATGAATTCATCCGTGATCACGATGCCGTTGTTGATATTGAAGCACTTGCGGTCGATATCTCCGCCCGTCGCTTTGCGAATCTCCAAAAAATCCTCAATGTCCGGGTGATCAATTCGCAGATAGGCCGCCGCCGCTCCTCGTCGATGGCTATTGCGGGAAATCGCCAGCGTTTCCGAGTCCATGATTTTCAAAAACGGAATCACGCCGGAAGATTTGAGTCCGCTCGCTTTCAAGTGCGCATTCTGCCCGCGCAGCTGCGACCAATCCGTTCCGATACCTCCGCCGTATTTGGAGAGAAACGCATTCTCGCGATAAATGTCAAAAATTCCTTCCAGCGTATCCGGCACCGTGTTAAGGAAACAGGAAATCGGCAGACCTTTCTTTGTACCGATGTTCATGAGCGTCGGAGTGGCAGGGATATACCAATAGCGCGCCATGTAGGTATAGAGACGCTGTGCGAGCGCCGCATCCCCGCGCGCCAAGCCCGTCGCCACACGCGCATAGAACATCTGGAGGTTCTCAAAAAGTTTTCCGTCGTCATCGCGTAGGAAATATCGGTCGCGAAGATTCTCAAGACCAAAATACGTCATCATCCCCTCGTATTCGCGGGTTGTCTTGATTCCCTGCTGGATGCTCTTGTCCGCCGTGTAATGCGGACTATCCCAGCTCGCTTTGCCGGCGGTATCGCGGTCGATGTCGTTCATCAAGATATCGCGTGCCGCGGTAAGGTCATTCTGTGAAAGCGCGTCGATGACGCTGGCGTAAGTGGCCATAAGGTTCGATTATGTTGATGAAGAAATTTTTTACGTGCGATGTGTTACGTGATTTTCTTCCTACCAGTCCGCTACCACCCCGCCCTTTGCATACTCGGTTGCTCGATTCTCAAAGAAATTCGTGTGTTCTTTTGCATTGGTCATCACGTCGAGCCAGGCCAGCGGATTTGTTACGTTGTACACCTTGTCCAGCCCCAGATCATTCAGTTTCTTGTCGGCCGTGTATCTGATGTATTGTTTAACGTCTTCCGGTTTAAGCCCCGCTACGGCTCCCATGGAGAAGCACGTGTCGATGAAACTGTCCTCGAGTTTCACCATGTCGTCGCAAGCTTTATACAGGAGGCCCTGCAGTTCCTGCGTCCAGATGTGATGGTTTTCCTTCACGAGCTCTCGGAACAGCGCGCAGACGCCCTGGCTATGCAGCGTCTCGTCGCGGATGCTCCAGGTCACGATTTGTCCGACGCCTTTGAGTTTTCCGAGACGCGGGAAGTTCATCAAGATCGCAAAGCTCGAGAATAAACTGACACCCTCCATAAATCCGCCAAACACGGCGAGGTTGATGGCGAGTTCGCTCACGTCGCGAACATCAAAACTCTGAATGTATTGGTACTTGTTGCGCATCGACTCGTACTCGAGGAACGCGCTGTACTCTTTTTCCGGGAGTCCGAGCGAATCGTTCAGATAGGAATAGGCCCAGACATGCGTGCTCTCCATCGCCGCGAACGCGGACAGCATCATTTTGATTTCCGGTTTCGGGAAACTCGGAATCAATTTTGAATTATAATTATTATTGACTTCGATATCGCCCTGCGTAAAGAAACGCAGAATTTGGATGACAAGGTTCTTTTCTTCCGGCGTGAGCTTGAAACGGAAGTCGGAAATATCCGATTCCATCGGCACCTCGATCGGCAGCCAATGCGCCTGATTCTGTTTCTGGAAAAACTCAAAGAATACCGGATACTCGAAGGGTCGATAAAACGGCCGATACGTGAGAATGGGGCTTGCGCCAAAGAGCTGGGAACTCATAGTGTCGGACTAGCCCTGTGGCTCCATGCGCGAGAGGAATGATTGATTGTTTATCATCCCCGGCATGGCGTTATAGTTCGGCATGGTCGGCGTCGGTTGACCCGGATCTTGGAAGAGACCCACCGACTGACGTTCTTCCGGCGAGAGGAATTTGAGGGCGAGCCAGCGAAAAATATAATCGACGACCGATTTGGCGTTCGGAATATTCGGGTTCTGCGTCGGGCCCGACGGTTCATAACGGGCGTGGACAAATTTGTTTACGAGAACCTTGAGCGGAACGCCGTATTGGAGCCCAAGCGAGATTGCGGTCGCAAACGAGTCGACAAGACCGCCGTTCTGCGCGCCGTCTTTTGATAACGTGATAAAAATTTCTCCCGGTTGGCCGTCTTCATACAGACCGACCGTAATATAGCCCTCACAAGGACCGATTTGGAACTTATGGGTGATGGCTTTGCGTTCGTCTGCGAGTCGGCGGCGGCGCGGCACAAAGGCCTCGCCTGTGGCGGTGATGATCGGGGTGGTCATAAAGAAATGAGAATGAAAACCACCGATCCGGAACAAGCAAGAAAGCCGGATAGGCAAAAGTAAATTTGTCGATGGGCACTCGTTCCGCCCCCACACCGTCCGACCCCAATCGAGTCAGCCGTTCGCGTGTGTTGGGAGGCTGAAGATGGCCCGACCACTACATCTTGTGGTCCAAATGGGATTATACCACAAGATGTAGTAATCGGTTCACCTCGCTATTTCCTAAGAAAATGATCGAACTGTGGATATCTTTAGAGTCCGAGTGACAGATTGATCGCCTGTCTTGCGCTCGCCTCCGGCAGCTCGATGCTCATCGGAACTTCTTGTATTTGACCCATGCGATTATTGAACTTTACGTGTTGGTTCTGGAGGGCGTACTCATACACGTCGCGTGTAATCTTCACATCTTGCAGACAATATTCCTTCAGCTTTTCAATCTCCCCCTTCTTCCAATACTCGACGGCCAGAAGGCCATGTCCGCTTTTGCCGACGCCGAGCGTCGCTTGCGCAACATCGTCGAGCTTCACGCGGAAACCGAGTTTTTTCTCGATCTCCATCAACAAGTCGACCGTTGGTAGGCGCATCATGTCCCCGGAGTAATAGCTTTGCAAGCAGGGATAGTCGAATCCGACAAGGTTGTAACCGATGATGCGGTCGGCCCGTTCCAGACGCGGCCAAAGCTTGGGTAAATCCTCTTCCAGAAACGCTTCAAACGTGTCGGTTTCGTAAAAATAACAGCCGACGAGCGAGACTTGGAGTAACGTCGGGTTATAGGCGCCGACGTCCTGAAACGTATTGCGTGTTTCGATATCGAGAACAACTTCATGGCGCATAAATCGTGGGGAGAATAACACATCGTCGGTATTCCAGCGAAACCAGGTCCGTTACATTGACTTTCTTGCTATTTCATGCTAATTCAGAGCACGGAGGACTCGATGCTGATCCTGCTCCGCTCCGACTTCCGGCTGCCCAACAAACAAGCCTTCCTGGGGCTGATGCAGCACGCACATTTCAAGACGGACAATCTCTTTGAGGTCCCCGTCTTCGAGGCTCCGCAGCCCAACGCCATCATCCTGCGCCTGCGCAAGATGGAGGCGGAGAAGGACTCCGTCATCGTGATGGGCACGAGCAAGAACGAGACGCTCGAGCAGTCCCTGCGCGTGCTTGATGAAGTGCGCAAGGGAATGCCCTTTCTCTCCATCTTCCCGGCCATCCTACTCGCCCGCAAGAGCGAGTGGAGCGTCTACGATCAAGTCATCCAGGCACGGCGCAGAATCGAGTGCTTTGAGATGGCCGAGTCGAGCGCGCTTGTCCTCGAGCAGCGGGAATCGTACAGCGAGTCGACGCATCGCCTCGTTCTCGCCTATCTCCTGCCACCGAAGCTCCTCGCAAAAGAGGGATCTCCTCGTGACGGTGGAGAGACAACGCAGCAGTTCATGATTGGCGACCGGCACTCCGGTACCTTGCCCCGTCTCACCGACGAGATGCTCCGTGAAGCCGGCATCGAGGGCTCGATCGAGCCCGAATCGGAAGACCGCATCACCGAAATGCCGCCTCCTCCGGACTTTCCCTTTGACCCGACGAAGAATCGTTAGGTCGCGACAATAGTTGAACCCCACGTGCCAGTCTGGCGCGTGGGGTTCTTTCGATCAGTCGAGAGTGATGGAGATCGCCATCGGCGTAACAATCGGCAGGAGCTGCTCGCGTCCGGCGGGGAGCGCGTAGTAGTCGATCCATGTCGGCGTGGAATCTTGCGGCTGGGTCGGAGGTTCCTCTCCCCCGCTCGTGACGACGAGCGTATCCGCAATCTCCGGCGGTCGCCGCCAGAAGAACTCGAGCGGGACGGTCACGGGATCGAGACGGAGGACGAACTCGCCAAAGGCGACGAGCCGTATCCGTGCGCGGGGACAACAGGTTTCCGGCGCGCACATGCCATACGGATGATAGCGCTGCCCCATCGTGAGGAGCCCGATCATCAGGTCGTCGCGTGAGGTGTCGCGGTCGATTCGTGCGATACGCGTCGATCGGACATGTGCCGGCCTGTCCGCAAGCAAGTCGCTTGCGATCTGGGGCGCGATGTTCACGCTCGTGAAGCAGGTGAGCGCGCCGAGTGCGAACGCCCCTCCGTACACGACGCGGCCTTTCAGAACCGACAGGCTTCTCTGTTGGAGCGCAAGATCGCGCTCCATACGGACCTCGACGAGCTCGCCTTGGAGCTTCGCGTTCTGCGCCTCCAGCAAATCGGCTCGGCGGCGCGCGCAGTCCCGCTCGACCTCCGGATTGTTCCGGTACGGATCGACGTGCACGCTCGTCGGCTGGTCGCGGGAGAAAGAGCGCTTGAAATGCGTGAAGATGAACCGGATCTGCTGGTACTTCATGGCGGCAAGTCCGCCAAGAATGAGCGCGGCCAAAAGGAATTCCGGCATCCTCGCCTCCTATAGCTCCCCTATGGGCTATCCGCCTATTTCGCCCGTTTTGCGCTAACTCGTCAAGAAACGTAGAATTGAATGCATGCTCTATCGCTCATTTACGCTATTCGCCGTAGCGTTCGCCTTTTTCAGCTTCGCACCCACTGTTGACGCCCAATCGTTCCAAGAGCAAATAAGCAGATCCGTTGTCCTCGTGATCTGTGATGGCTTACAGGGATCCGGAACCGTCATCAACGGTATCGATGGGTATGTCCTTACCGACGGCCATGTCGCGCTCAATATTCAGACCTTGGTTGAGGCAAAGAGCTGCCGTGTCGGTTTTCCCAATACCGCCGGTAAACCGACGTATTTCTATCGAGCCACCATCGAGCATGCCGTTTTCAATCCAAAGCTCAATCAGGATTTTGCCATCGTCAAAATTGGGCAGGCGATCGGTGCCGATATGCTGACCCGTCCCTTTCCATCGCTGAAAACAAATGAATTCACTTCCAAGGGCGATTCGGTCACGCTCCTCGGCTACTCGGGCGGCGGGGACGAGTTAAGCATCCGTTCCGGCACGATCCTCGATTATGTCGGCGGCTTCATCCGCACCAGCGCGGAAGTCTCCCCCGGCGATTCCGGCGGCACCGCCATCGACGCGAACGGAAATCTTTTTGGTGTTCCGACCCGCATCGTGACCATCACCGATGGAAACGAGCAGACGGTCTATTATGAACTCGTCGATATCCGCTCCGTCATGAACTGGCTCGACACGTTTGGCCTAAATGAGCACGATAAATTTTTTACGCATGCGGACCACAATCACTATCACGGTTCCGCGGTCTTTATTACGCAAACCGATCTCGGCTGTTTTGCCCTCGGCAGAACCGCCTCCGACTCCTCCGTCTATTGCCTTATGGGCGATGGAACCCGACTCTCCTTCCCGCTCGATACGACGTTCTTCTCGTGGTTTTCCGACTTTGACGGCGTCGATGTCTATGACAGTGAAACGATCGCTTCGCATCGCCTCGTCCGCAACGTCACGTTCAAACCGGGCACGCTCGTAAAATCCGCCACGTCGCCCAGTGTCTACGTCGTTGTCGATTCCTTTGGCGTGCTCCGTCTGATCCCGAGCGAACAAAAAGCCATCGAGCTCTGGGGCCCTGCGTGGGCCGGTCTTGTCTTTGATATTCCCGACGCGTTCTGGACGAATTACACCATCGGACAGCCGTTGGATTCGTAAAGAAAAAAATAGGATAGTTAAGAGGCGGACTGCGAGTAGCAGGCCGCCTCTTAGAGAGCTCGGGGCTGTGTGTCCGATTGTGCTTTGGTACCGCGTCGACTTTCGTCGTCGCGCATCCTTGGGTTTGGTCTGTCTTGCGACTGACCAGCACGTTCGGTTGCTCCTTTGTGTTGAGCTGGTGCTTGATTCCCTCGGCCATTTCTAGCTTTGAGTTTCTTACTCCTGGGCTGTCTTGCACGAATGCTTGACGACCCGCTCTTCACAGAGGTCAGACGATACGCCGAAGCGTTTCATCTGCCAGTCATACTCTGATAATCGGCGACCCTCGCCTCTCACCAGTTTTTATCGTATGACCTCGCGTATTCGCATTCTTGCTTCAGAACGCTTCCATCGCCTTACGCATCACCTTTTGAGCGACCGCTTAGCAGACTTCCGCTGAGAAGCCACGAACGAGTCGTGACTCTTCGCACATTCACTCCGGAGAGCGAACTTGTTCCTCGACTGACGTCAAGCCATTTTCGGAACACCAGAGTGTCCGATGGTGACCTGCATCCGGTCGGTCTCAGGTGTTACCCCGTGACGTGATCACTCCGTTCGAGGCGAACCCCTGCAGAGCTAGGAACCGTGCTTCTGATTCAAGAACGTGATACTCGCTCAACTTTCTTTGCCATGCTTGTTTAAGGCTTGGCTTGGTCAGTCTTTGCGAGCTTCACACGTCCCCGGAATCGCGTCCGATTTGATGTCGGACGAGAATCTGGAGACATGTGTTCTAATTCAAGGTGCAGGGGGAACAATACGCGCGACATTAAAAGTCGTCAACTAGATATTGTGGATAACTTTTTAACACAAAACTTGAAGTCACAAATTGTGACTTCAAGTTTGAGCATTGACAAAATGTCTAAAAAAGTGAACGGAGTAGATATATGGATATTTCCGTCATACCTGTAGAACGCATTGAAAGTAGGATTTTTTTGATTCGTGGCCAAAAAGTCATGTTGGACCGCGACTTAGCCGAGTTGTATGGCGTAAAAACGCAGGTGTTAAATCAGGCAGTCAAACGCAACTCGAAACGCTTCCCCGAGGACTTCATGTTCCAATTAACGCTTAATGAAGCGGAGTATTTGATATCACAAATTGTGATATCAAACATTGGGCGAGGTGGTGTTCGTAAACCGCCACTCGCCTTCACTGAACAAGGGGTCGCAATGTTGTCGAGTGTCTTGAAAAGCGACCGAGCCATTCTCGTAAACATCCAAATCATCCGAACCTTCACAAAATTACGCGAAATGATCTCCGAAAATGATCATCTCCGACGCAAGCTCGAAATAATAGAAAAACAATATGACGAGCAATTCAAAATCGTATTTGATGTCTTGCGGAGGTTACTGGATGATGAGGAGTCGACGCAGCCGGAAATAGGGTTCAAGGGGTAGAAAAAGCCCCATCGGATCTCTTAATGTGGTGCATCTCGTTACTATTGACTACGCACCAATTTTCTGGTAAGGAAATATTGCCGCCGCCGTGCGATACACGGCTGATAGTGACCGCAAGAGAGTCGCCATGAACCTTTCAAAGGGGAAGACGTACAGCCTGAACGTTTCCTATGAGTCATTCGACGTCAAGAGCCTTGAAACATATCTGTCGTACAGATATGCGATCACTGACCTCTTCGATGTTGGCGATTGGCTGGTTCATAAGAGCTGTGCCAACGTCGATCTTACGCCGGGCGAGCGTGTACTACGGCTCGCCCGCATCCCCGTCAAATTCAATGGCAAGTCAATCGAGGAGGCGTTCGGATCGCTTGTGGAATACTTCGTCGGTTACCGATTTGCCCTCGACCATGAGGTGATCGCGTTCGCGAAAGAACATCCTGAGATCGTACGTAAGAGCAGGAGAATCTACGCACTTGGGAATATGGTGAGTCGCGACAGTCAGTATGCGGGCTATGACGGCCGCAAAGGACGCGACGAGAGATACGGGGAGTTGTACTTTCTCGTACTAAAGGGTTCATCTAAGTGGCTGGATGTTTGGGACTGCGCCCATCACGAACTTCTCCACTCGTGGCATCATTTACTCCTCGTCCGCAAGGACTAACCCTACAGAAAAGCCCCACCGGATCTCTCCGGTGGGGCTTCTTCGTTCCTACTTACGCGTTCTTCGCCTGATCCGCTCGCTTGCGCTCAAATTCCTTCAAGAATGTTTTGCGGATGCGTAAGCTGACCGGCGTGACTTCAAGCAGTTCGTCATCGCCGATATATTCCAAACACTCTTCAAGACTCATCGAGCGCGGCGTGGTCAGACCTGCGGAGACGCCATCGCCTTTGGAGCGCATGTTCGACAACTTCTTTTCCTTACAGATGTTCACGAGCAAATCTTCGGCCTTCGCGTTCTGTCCGACGACCATACCCTCATACACTTTGACGGCCGCACCAATAAACATTTGTCCGCGTTCTTGAGCGATCTGAAGTCCGTAGCTATTCGATTCGCCCGATTCAAAGGAGATAAGCGAGCCATGCGGCATCGCATCAATCGCTCCGACATACGGTCGATAGCCGAGGAAAAGCCCGTTGATGATACCTGCGCCACGCGTGTCCATCATGAACTCCGTGCGATAACCGATGAGACCGCGAGTCGGGATCTCAAATTGGAGATACGCCGTGCCGTTCTCTACGCGCATATCCTTCATATCGCCCTTGCGCTTACCCATCTTTTCAATAACCGAACCGCTGACGCCTTCCGGACACTCGAGCGAGACTTCTTCGAAAGGCTCCATCTTCTGTCCCGCCTCTTCTTTCATAATAACTTGTGGGCGAGAAACCTGAAGTTCAAATCCCTCACGGCGCATACGCTCGATCAAAATCGCCAAATGCAATTCACCGCGTCCGCTCACGACGAACGAGCCATCGCCGGATCCGGCTTCCACGCGCAAGGCCACATCATTCTGCAATTCGCGTTCCAAGCGCTCCTTAATATTACGCGAGGTCGTGAACTGACCTTCCGAACCGGCAAACGGGGAGGTATTCACGGCAAAGGTCATCTTCACTGTCGGCTCCTCGATCTTAATGACAGGCAATGCCTCCGGCTGATTCATGTCGGCAATCGTTTCACCGATGTTCAAGTTTTCGATTCCGGCAAACGCAACGATATCTCCGGCAACAGCTTCCGGCACTTCAATTTTGCCAAGACCAATAAAAGAATACACGGTCGAGATTTTGGCGGGCGTTTTAACGCCATCGCGGTTAATCCACATGACATTACCGGGGCGGAAGATACCGCGAACGACGCGGCCAAGACCCGTCTTTCCTTTGTAGTTGTCGTAAGAGACGTTCGCAACGGAAACCTGAAGCGGTCCGGTCTGATCATTCGTCGGAACGGGAATTTCTTTAATAATCGTTTCAAAAAGCGGTTTGATGTCGACCATCTTGTCGAGCTCCGTTGTCAACCCGGCCTTCCCCTGCTTGGCGGAGGCATACACGACCGGAAAATCCGTCTGCGCATCGGTTGCGCCAAGAGCTACGAACAAATCAAAGACCTGGTCGAGGACCCAATCCGGACGGGCATCCGGTTTATCGATCTTGTTGATAACGACGATGATGCGGTGACCGGCCTGAAGCGCCTTCTTGAGCACAAAGCGCGTCTGCGGCATCGGACCTTCCTTGGCATCGACGAGCAAAAGCGCTCCATCGACCAAGCTCATGACACGTTCGACCTCTCCACCAAAGTCCGCGTGACCCGGCGTGTCGACAATGTTGATTTTGCTGCCGCCATACGCAACAGCCACGTTTTTAGCCAAAATCGTGATACCGCGCTCGCGCTCGAGCGGGTTCATATCGAGAATGGTGTCGCCTTCAAGACCCTTCCCTTGGAAGGTCTCGCTCTGTTTCAAGAGCGCATCAGCCAAGGTGGTTTTCCCGTGGTCGACGTGGGCGATAATGGCGATATTGCGGATAGCAGTCATAAGTGGGCGAAGTTTAGCCACGTTTTGCCCCTTTGTCAACCTTTGAGCTGTAAAAACAAAACCTCCCGATTAGGAGGTTTGTTTGCATCGCTAAGTGTGGCTTATTTACCCGACTTACACATCGAGCAGCTGTCCTTCATGAGCATCGCAAGAGCTGACACGCCGACAAGGATGTACACGATCCACTCGACCTGCGGCCACTTACCGAGGAGGAGATAGACAACATTCCAGTTCTTGCCCAGGAAACCTCCTAAGCCGACAAGACCCCAGTTAACGGCACCGATCCACATAAGCCAGAAAGCGGCCATGTGCACTGTACAGCCCTTAGAAGCACTCATCATAGGTACGATGAAAGGAAATAAATTATTCGTATTTAAATGATAGCATAGAGGCTGTGGATAACTCTTTTTATAATAAAAGAGAGGCATTCTGATCCCGGTATCTCGTTAACGATTTTCGTGAAAGAATTTCTTCGCCTCATTCCAGAACTCCGCATTCCCCTGCTTCTCGCGCATCCAATACCACCATTCCGCCCCCCAGAAATCGACAGCCGGCATCTCCACCCGTTTGGCATACGTAAAGTTCTTCCGCATCTGTTCGATGGACAGCGTGCGATATTGATCATCGAGGCTTGTATTCTGTAACGGATGATCGCTCCACGGTTCCATTTGGAATTCGCTGACAAAAATCGGATCCACAAAGAAACGGGCGAGCCAAGCTTTTCTGGAATACGCCCACGGCGGAATAAACCAATAGTTGATAACGCCGAGCCAAGGGTTTGTTACGGCGCGATACAAACTGACGCCGAGTCCGTCCACTTCCCCCGCCCAGTCCACCCAAAGCGATAATTCGCCGGAGTCCGTCGTGTAGACCGGTCTCGGATCTTTCCGTTTTGCTTCCTCATCTCTGATGTAGCGCAATTCCTCAAGGACAAGCTTTTTATCAAGTCCGCTGCAATTTACGTACAATGTAAAGTTTGCTTCATTCTCAACCTGCCAACCCATAATGGAAGGATGATCCTTAAACGTATCATATGTTTTTTTGAGATACGTTAGCTGTGCGACGCGCCTCGTCGCCGGATCGACTTGCATGGCCCAATCCGGTACCCAGCATTCCGGCCAGCGCGGTAATCGCGAACCTACGGCCAGCATGACATTCCCCTTGCGCTCGGCAATCATGTCGAGCTGTTCTCGTAAAATCCGAAAATCATATTTCCCTTGTTCGCGTTCGATGTCCGTCCAGTAGGCGGGAATGCGAAAACGTCGGACGCCCAAATCGTCGAGCACTTCCCGTAAGCCGTCATTCGGATTCAATCCGAGTCCCCAGGCATAGGGTGAACTCCACGTGACGCCATACTGTTTTGGATATTCTTTTGGCCAGCCAATCAGAAAGAATCCGAGAAAGACAAGAGCAGCCGCCGCAACACCGATCAACCATCGCGATTTAAGCCCCATAGGTCACAAGATAAAGACCGATTGCCACAAGGACAATCGCGATCCCTTTGGCGATATACGACGACGTACTGCGGCGCTCATGCAGTAAACCGGCCAAACGCTCCCCGCCAAACCATGCGACGAGCACAAGAGCCGCGTATTGCACGGCTTGCAAGGAATTCACGACAGAGGCACTCCCCAAGGAGATGGCATATTGGACGAGTAGGAATCCAAAAGCCCCGCACGCTTGCCCAAAAAACATGAGGCCAAAAGCGAAACTTTCTTTGACCGCAACGTTCTCACTCTTCACAAAGATAAGTTTAGCGAGTTCTCCCCTGACTCCGGGCGCCAAGAAGGCGATACCCAGTGCGACGACTGCCGCCGGAAGGCGCGACCAAACAAATACGTCGAGGAAGCCCGCGGTTTGGAATCCGTACTTACCAAGCGCGCTCGAGGCGGCAAACAGGAATGCCGAGAGCACGCACACGCCGATCGTCGCGAGGGGCAAACGCTCTTTACCGCGTCCGCTTGCGAGAATGCCTGTTGCAACCACAAGAAATCCGAAACCGATATAGCCGCCTGTTGAGAGCCGTTCTCCCAAAAAAATACTCGTATCGATCAGCGTAAAAATCGGAATCAGCGAACCGATGATCGGCACGACGCGAGTCGTCTCGGCGCGGCGTAACGCTTCAAAAAACATCCAAACGGCCAAGACAAACAACGTCCCAAAGCCGGCCACCGCAGGCCAAGCTTCCACGGACGGAACATACGTCCACGGCGCGGCAAAGAGGACGACGCAGGAAAGGATTCCAAGTAAAGCGGCGTACGTTCCACTGCGTTTGAATGACGTGCTAAGGAGTGTCTTATCGACAAGAAACGCGCCGGCGTTCAGGAGATGCCCGAGTATCGCAATCGGAAGCCAAATGCTCATACCTCGATCGAGTCGCCAACATGCGGTGCAACCGCATCAATCTTCAAATGTTGTTTGATGCGCGTGGCAAGAGCGACGGCCGCGCCTTCTTCACCATGCGTCACGTAAATCTGTTTTGGTAGGGCCTCGGCATCCTCGATCCACTTCACGAGCTTGGCTTGGTCGGCATGCGCGCTATAGGCTCCAATGCTCGTCACCGTCGCTTTCACATTCACCGACTCCTGCAACACGCGCACGTGTTTTTTGCCGTCATGCAGATCGCGTCCAAGCGTTCCCTCGGCCTGATAGCCGACGATGAGTACGGTGGCATTCGGATTGGAGAGGTAACGGACCAGATGATGCTGGATGCGTCCGCCGTTCATCATGCCGGATCCGGCGATAATGACTTTGGGGCTACGAGCCTCGTTAATGAGTTTGGATTCGTCGCGTGTTTTGGTAAGCTGCAGACCCGGGAAATCAAATAAATCGTCTCCCGTTGCGGCTAAAGCACGAGCTTCTTTATTATAATACTGCGGATATTCCTTCATGATTTCCGTCGCTTTGATCGCCATCGGACTATCCAAATAGATATCGATTTCCGGGACAATCCCCTTCTCGATCAGGTGATTCAGTTCAAATAGAATTTGCTGCGTTCGATCGATCGCGAACGCCGGAATCACGAGCACGCCCTTGGTTTTGATCGTCCGTTCGAGAATTTCACGCAGCTTGGACTCGCGCGTGCTTTCATCCTCGTGAATACGGTTGCCGTACGTCGATTCGATAATGAGTGCGTCGACGGCGGAGAGCTGAGCCGTTGTCCGCAGAATTTTGGAGCCACTATTACCGAGGTCGCCGGAAAAAGCCGCGCTGGGTCCGTCAACTTGCCGTACCTCCCAAAAAGCGGAGCCAAAAATATGTCCGGCATCGCGAGGACGGCACACAAAGTCGCCCACCGTCACCTCTCGGCTATAATCGACAATCTCAAATTGCTCTACGGCCGACGCCACATCTTCTCTGGAATACAGAATGGGCGTTCCTTCGCGTTTATGGTCGTCCTCCATGATGTGCTGCGCATCTTCCATGACCAGCGTTGCCAGTTTCATCGTCGGAGCCGTCGCATAAATTTTCCCTTTGAATCCCGCCTTGATGAGCTTGGGAATGCGTCCGCAATGATCAAGGTGGGCATGCGTCAGAAGAACCGCATCGACGGTCTTGGAGTCAAACGGAAAATCCACCAAGTTTTTGACATCGCAGGTGTTACAGCCTTGATGCATTCCGCAATCGACCAGGATTTTTGTCGTCTTTGTCTCGACCAGATACAGAGAGCCGGTCACTTCTCTCGCGGCGCCAAGAAAGCTGATACGCATAATGAACCGATTATAACACCAAAACGCGCCTTACGGCGCGTTGGTCAAGGCTCGTTCCAGTCCCGCACAGAACTCCCCAAAGCCGTATCTTGCCTGCGAACATTGCCGATCAAATACCAGTCGAAGCATGGATCGATCAAACGAAGGTTCCGTGAAAATAAAGACGAGGAGCGATGATTGAACAATGAGGAGTATCGCTCCCGTCACAATCGCGAGTCGGAACGAGAAGTCCGGCGCCTCGAGACGATCCTTCCACTTGTGGTGGAACATCCACAAACGTTTCTCGACGATGGCATTGGCGACCAATGCCGCGATCGTCGCATACATACCGAGACAAAACGCCGCCGTTGATGAAAATCCAAAGGACAATGCCCCTAGCATCGCAACGGGGAATATCAAAATTGTCGTAAACGCCCAGAAGTCCGGCGAATCGTGTACGTATAAAGGAACGCTTTTATTTTTTTTGGCCTTTTTGACCATAGATTGATTATACCATATGTCATTGCGAGCAGCAGCGAAGCAATCTCGAGCCCGCGACCAAGATTGCTTCGTCGTCGAACTCCTCGCAATGACAAATTATGCTTCTACTTTAACCGTATCCGGCCCAAGAATCGCCTCTAACTCCTTGGCGACCATTTCATCAAACGTAATTTTGTAGGAAGAAAGGATCTTTTGTTGTCCGCCGGCATTATCCACAAAAAAGTAGACACGGAATCGCCCAGGATGATTGTCGAGCACGGTGCGGAGTTTGTAGAGAATCGTTTCGGGGAGATGGGCGCGCAGGTGAATGGTGACGGCGTCAGCTTCTTTCTTGGGAGCCTCCGTAGGCGCCTCCTCATGAGACCCGCCGATGCCTAGGAATTGCTGACGCACCACCTCGATATTATCCGGCGTCAGTTCATACCCCGTCTCGACAAGAAATTTCAATTCACCTTCCTTCAACTGCACGCGCCCGGAAAGCACGACCGGTTTGTCGGCCTCCCAAAGTTCCGGCTTCTCCGAATAAACCCGAGGAAAGATGACGGCTTCTATTTCCCCTCCCAAGTCCTGAAGTTTGGTAAACACCATCGGCTCCCCTTTCTTTGTCAGGATCTTCTTTGATTGTGTAATAAAGCCCGCCGTTCGGACGGTCTTCTCCTTCGTCTTTGATCCCAAATCCTTGATCTCGACGACCATTCCCTCAAGTTGTCCCGCATAATCCTTAAATGGGTGCGCGGAAATATAGAGTCCGAGCAATTCTTTTTCCCAAATCAAGATATCGCGGGTTGCCGCCGGAGGTGCGGGTCTAAGTGTTAGCGCCGGTTGCGACGCGCTCAATGTCGATTGTGCAAATAGATTGAACTGTCCGGAGTTGGCTTCCTGTGTGACGCGCTTCTGGTATTCCAGAATCGACTCGATATTAAAGTACAGCAAGTTACGATCGCCAAAGCTGTCGAGTGCTCCCGACTTGATCAACGATTCCAACGATCGACGGTTGATATGTTTACCGGTGACGCGCGTCACAAAATCTTCAAGATTTTTATACGGACCATGCGCTTTTCTCTCCTGATAAATCGTCTCAACCACATCTTCCCCGATGCCCTTGATTGCGAGTAACCCAAAACGGATCTTGTTTGTCCCCTTCACGACGGCAAATCCGCGGAACGACTCGTTGATATCCGGCGGCGTCACTTCGAGGTCGATTTCACGGCATTCCTCAACTTCGATCGTGATGCGGTCGAGGTTCGAGATATCCGAGTTCATGAGCGCCGCCATAAACGCATCGGGATAATGCGCTTTCAAATACGCCGTCTGATACGCGATAAGCGCGTAACAAGCCGCATGCGACTTATTGAAACCGTAAGCCGCAAATTCCTCAAACTGCGTAAAAATTGCCTCGGCCTTGTCCTTTGGAACGCCATTCCCGATCGAACCGTCGATAAACTTGGTACGCATCTCGGCCATGAGCTTGGCGATTTTCTTACCCATGGCTTTACGCAGCGTGTCAGCTTGCCCACCGGTAAAACCGGCCATATCTTTAGCTACTTGCATCACCTGCTCCTGATAAATCGGAAGACCGTACGTCGTTTTCAGCGCGTTTTCCGTCAGCGGATGGATGAACGTAATCTTTTCGCGTCCATGCTTGCGGTTGATAAACGACTCGATGAACTGCATCGGACCCGGGCGATACAAAGCCACCATGGCGATAATATCATCGATCACCGTCGGTCTAAGCTCGCGGATATGCTTCTTCATCCCATCCGATTCAAGCTGGAACACGCCTGTTGTGATTCCCTTGCCGAGCAATTCGAATGTCTTTGCATCATCGAGCGGCAATGTCTCCATGTCGATCTCCGCTCCATGCACGGCCTTCGCAATCTCCAAGCAATCGCGAATAACGCTCAAGTTAGACAGACCCAAGAAGTCCATTTTCAATAATCCCATCACTTCCGCCGAGTGCAGAGAGTATTGGACGACCTGTTCAACATCGCCGCCCTGCGCTTTCTGCAGCGGAGCAAATTCGACGAGCGCGCTCGGCGCAATCACGATACCGCAAGCATGTTGAGACGCATGACGCGTCGTTCCCTCAAGTCTGATCGCCAAATCGACAAGACGTTTCACGCGCGGATCGGTGTAATACATCGCCTTCAATTCCGGCGCATCATCTTTCGACTTCTCCAACGGAATATGTCTCCCCTGCACCGGAGGTGGAATCACTTTCGAAATTCGATCAACATCCGCATAACTCATGCCAAGCGCACGACCCACATCGCGCACGGCGGCGCGCGCGGCCATCGTTCCAAACGTAATAATTCCCGCCACGCGATTATGTCCGTACTTATCCATCACATATTGAATAACGTCTTTGCGCTTTACATCGTCAAAGTCCGTATCAATATCCGGCATCGAGATACGATCAGGGTTGAGAAAACGTTCGAACAGGAGGCCGTATCGAAGCGGATCGAGGTTCGTAATACGGAGCGAATACGCGACGATCGAGCCCGCTGCCGATCCTCGACCAGGTCCGACAATGACGCCATGATCCTTGGCCCAATTAATATAATCGGAAACAATTAAAAAGTACGCGGCAAATCCCATTCGTTCAATCGTCTCCAATTCAAAATCGAGACGTTCCCTCGCTTCCTTCTGCTTTTCGACATCAGGGTAACGTTCGACTAAGCCCTCCTCGCACAGTTTTCGAAGATACGCTGTTTCCGTCTCCCCTTCCGGCAGATCAAATCGAGGGAGATGATTTTTTCCAAGCTCAAACTTTACATCGCATCGATCCGCAATCTTGCGCGTGTTCTCGATCGCCTCCGGATGATCCTTGAATGCTTCAACAATCGGTTCGATGGCCGTCAGCGAGAGATCAATCCCAGTCATCGTCGCGCGCTTTTGGTCCTCGACCGTCTTCCCATCGTGAATACATACGAGCACGTCCTGCGCCTCGCGGTCGTCTTCATTCAGGTAGTGGACATTCTTTGCCGCAACAATCTGCGTATTCGTTTTCTTCGCGAGTTCAAACATCAGCTCGTTCACATCGTTCTGCGTCGGCGACTCCGGATGCCATACCGCCTCCAAAAAAAAGTGATCCGGTCCAAAAATTTCTTTGTACTCGGCCACGAGCTTCTCGGCGCGTTCCATGTCATGCGCATGCAGAGCTTGAGGAATCTCCCCCTTCAAGTTTCCCGACAACGCAATCAAACCCTTGTGATGTTCGCGTAATAAATCCTTGTCGAGACGCGGTTTATAATAAAATCCATCCAAATACGATGTCGTAACGAGCTTGAGCAGATTCTGATAGCCATCGTTATTTTCTACAAGCAAAACAAGACGTGATGTTCGATTGTCGATACCTGCTCGTCGGTCTGTATGCTTATCCGCCGCGAGATACGCATCAATGCCGATGATTGGCTTGATCCCCGCTTTATGTGCCGCTTCGTAAAACTCGATCGCTCCATAAAGTGCGGCGTGGTCGGTCAATGCAATCGCGTTATAACCGAGCTCTTTGGCACGCTCGACGATAGCATCCGGAGAACCGATCGCGTCGTACAGCGAGTACATCGAATGCACGTGCAAGTGTACAAACGGTGATTTAGCGAGTGCGGGAGCTTGGTCGGACATAGGGATATCGCGCTGATGGCGTAAAGCCTGCGCAAAGTTAAGTTTGTCATGATGTTAGCGGGAGGGCTTGGGGAATGCAAAACTCTCTATAAACGAAGAACGCCCCGTGACAGAGAGTCACAGGGCGTTCAGTCAGGTTAGACAAGCTGTCGTAGGCGCTACTTGCCGCTGCGTTTTCCGTTCCTCGGGATGTGCTTACGCACATCACTCAAAACGTAGAACGTATCTAGTGCGCCTCTACGACTCCGAGCCTGCATGGTTCGGATGCTCTGCGAACTGACGATTCTCGATATCACATCGCGCTGAACTCCGATCTTCTCTGCGAGGGCTTTCTTCGTGCCATAGATCGTGCCGGCGACCTTTACCATGCCGGCGGCGTCCGCCACGGGCACGGCGAGGAGCGGCTTGAGATATTTCTGAACATCAGCGACGGAGTAGAGGATACGCTTTCGCCCACCCGCATCCCTAGCCTCGATGCTGCGGAATCCTTGGAGGGTCTCGACGGAGAGCGAGGCTTTTGTTACTCCACTGATTTTCAAAAAAATCGTGTCGATCGTCGCGTAGGGGGTCTTTCCGATAATGAGCAGACCGTCCTTACCTGCCTGCTTCAGTTCGAGAAGATCGGCGCAGAGCGCTTTGACGTCCTCGACTGAATAGACCGTGGTCGGCCGACCGCTACGGTCTTTCGCCACAAGAGTACGAATTTTCGACGGATCCCATCGGTTGATTAGGGCTTTGCCGGTGAGGCCGATCTCCTTGAGGATCACGACTTCCGTTCCGTATCGGACACCGTCCATGGCGATGAACCCATTCGAATCGACTCTGTGAACAACCGATGTGAGATCTTCCATCAGCTTGCAAAGAGTCTCTTCGGGAAAGAATTCCGTCGAATGGCCTGTGTGGCCCAAGGCGATACGGGGTCGTACGGCCTTGTCTTTCAAACGAGAGCGCATGACGCTCGCGCTGATGCCCGATACCAACGCGAACCCGTTAACGGATCGATATCGGATACCGTCGATTTCGAGTAGCCCGTTTTCGTCAGCCCAGCGTTCGATCTCGATCGCCTCGATCGTGATCAGTCTCGGCTTCACGAGCCCCGTCCGGTACGGCGACTCCTTCACCTTGCTCGCGTCTCCGAGAGCATTGATGAGGATGTCACCGCTTCCGATCTCTTGCCCCGGATACCCAAACAGCACGGGTGCGGAGAGCGGTGCAAACGCCGTGTTCTGGTAGAGCGCGTCGATGACGAGCGCAACCTTTGCCGAGCCGTCCTCCGGAACACGGAGCACGCGTCCCATGGACTGCACGTAGAACACTCTCGACTTGGTTGGCCGTAGCATCAGACAGACCTCTGCATTCGGGGCATTCCACCCTTCACGCAGAACCATGACGCTCGACACGAACTTGATCCCACCCGACTTGAATGCGCCGAGGATGGCGTTCCGCTCGATGTCGCGCGTCTTGCCGGTGATACAGGCTGCAGCGACGCCAATCCCTCGGAGCGCATCTGCCATCTGATTGGCAGCCTCGACATTGTGGCAGACCGCAAAGACCTGTCGGCCCGCCAATCCGTACTGACCGCTCTTATAGAGCTCGGTCACCGTGTCCTGCATGAACTGCCACTTTTCAGAAAGCAGAGCATGCAAGTCTTCCTGCCGGAAATCAGGCCCGTCTTCTCCAAGCTCGGTACCGATTCCGTCAAGAGAGAAATCAAACTCGACGTGACCCCACGCAAGCGGAGAAAGGTAGCCTTCCTCGATTCCCCATCGGACCGTGCGCTCGTCGAGGCACGTTCCGTAGTGGTTTCTCGCAAGACGATCTTCCGGCGCATAGAGCACCTGACCGTTGTCGAGCGTAACCGGGATGTACGAGCTTCTCGCCTGATTGGTGAGATAGTCGGGCGTCGCCGTGAAGCCGATGGTTACGGACTCCGGATAGGAGTCCATCGTCTTTTGACGCTTCTCGGCATAGGTCCAATGGCACTCGTCACGAATGACGAGATGCGGATCAAATTCCTTGGCGATCTTCCAGCCATGCTTAGCCAGACTCGCGTCCGTGATGAGGACGACGTCGAATAGGTCGTGGCCCTTCATGCTGATGACCTCGCCGTTCTCGTCCTCGATGTTCGTGAGGCTCGAGACATGGCCGATCATTCCGCCCGTGAAGATGTAGAGCTCGCGTGCCGTCTGCTCGATCAGCACCTTGCTCGGCACGACCACGAGGGTACGCAGTCCGGCGCAGGCGGTGACTACCGAGGCAAAGATCAGCGTCTTCCCGAGCCCCGTGGCGTGGGAGACGTACGAGCGCTTGGATCCCTTCGGATCTTCGAGCCAGCGCTTCATCGCTGCGATCGTTTCGTTTTGGTACGGACGTAGCTCCTTGGGGAGCTTGATCGTCCCATCGAGCAGACCCGCGAGTCTGCGCGCGATCTCGATGCGGATTTCACTGTGATTCATGACAACTCCAGTTGTCCAAAGTCCATGATTACCGAGATGGCAATCGAGGCAAATTTACATAAAAAATCGTTTTTGTCAACCCGTAACCGGATACGAAGAGGCCCCGGTCAGAAAACCGGGGCCTCATGAGTCACTTGGACGTATTCAGGATCTTCTGGCTCAAGATCTCGATGACGTCCTTGGAAGAGTAGAATGTGCGGATCGTGCCGTCGCTGCTAATCGCGTGGGCAACACGCACATCGTTCGCATGCGGTGCTACGTGGGTGTGGAACTTGCGAACGGTGTAGCGCGAGCCGCCCATTTGACTGATTCGTTTAGCAAGAGCCTCATCGGTCAGCCACAGCTCCTTTTTCCAACGGAGCTCATGCTGATCAGATTGCACCTTGGGCAGTTTCGGCAAGCCTTCGGAAGGCTGCTTCTCGGCCTTGGGTTCGGGAGCGGACTCGCTCTTGACTTGCGACGATACCGCCAGCGCGGCGACAGTTCGGTTGAGCTCCTCGACCGTACGCCGGAGCTGGGAAAGCTCTTCGCTAACCGAGCGGTCGGGCGCCGTCGAGACGGGCGGATGCATACGAGGCTGTTGCGTCGGTGTCGATGCTTTTGGCTTCTCGACCGAAGTCGGCCCGCCGCCGTCGACGACACGCAGGTTCAGCTTCTCCGCACGCTCGCGCACCGAGGGAGCAATCGTCCTGACGGGAGAAGTATCCTCCACCCGATCTGCGACGACCACGATCGTGCGCCAGCCGTCCTTGCGCAGGATAGCCTTCTGGAGCTCCAGCCGCTCCATCGCCGCGATGATATCCGGAATCCCGATGGAGAGCCTGGCAGAAAGCGTCGGTACGACAGCTCGGACGAGCCTCTCTCCTCCGAGATCCGTCGACAGACGACAGATCGCGTCAAAGAGCTCGCCCAGCGTCGGTCCGGTCGGAGCCTTAGGCACCTTCACCTTCGATTCGACACGAGGCTCGGTTTTGACCGGGCTGGCGACGGCAGGAGGCTGCGTCGGGATCGACGCAAGAGTCGCTGTCGGAAGGAGCGGTTGCAGCTTAGGCCGATGCGAACCGACGTGTCTTACCGGAGTTCCGGTAAACGGATCGCGCCGCGTCTTTACGGGTGCGACGGCCGACGGCCTGAGTTCCGGCATCGCCGGAGCGGCAGCCTCCTGTGCCGGAAGCGCAGGTGCTCCGAGTAGGCAAATGGAACGCCACTCGTCGACTTGCCGGACATTTCCAGAGGTCTGGAGCTGTTCGAGAATCTCGATGGCCTCATGCGGCCTGACCCGCAAGCGAGCCAAGAGCACAGGAATAGCTCCTCGCACGATGATGTTGCCGTCCACCGTTTGAGCGCTTTCCAAGAGTGCCGAATACACGGCCTGTGAATTTACGTTGCCACCGTGGCCTCGCTTGACCGTCGTATGCGACTTCTCCAAGACGGTAGCCGTCCCGGATGCAGATGCAGGCTGCGCGAGAGCTCGGGTAGGCTTTCCGCGCCAAGTGAAGTTCTCATCGCGATTGCGAATGACATCGCTTATGTCGATGAGAAATCGCCAACTGTCTCCGTCGGCTCGCTCGATCTTTCCAGACGCGAGTAGGGCTTCAACAGTTGTCTGCGCTTCCGAAGGCAGGAGTCCAATCCGCATGCCAAGCACTCGTGCCGGATTCGGAACATACTGGCCGTTCGGCTTGATCACGCCGTGCTCGGCCAAAACCTGCAAGGCAATCTCCGGATCGAGCACGCGCTCGAGCGGCTGCTTCGTATTGGTACGGCTACCCGATGCTCCGCTTGAAAATCGCATCCCGTTACTGCTATGCACCGGGATCTTCAATTGTTCGAGTACTTCTTTACGATCCAGACCTGACTTGAGCAGTGCTGCGCGCAGCAGCTGTTCGATGCGCTGACGCGATACGCCATACGCCTCGCCGATGTCATCGTAGGTCCGTGGATTCCCATCGTACTTTTTCAAGCCGAAAACGGAATGCAGGATGTCCGTCGAGCGCTCATCGAGCTTGGCGCGCTTGATGCGCTTGAGGAGTTCCTCCGCGTAGGCATGGACCGCATCAGAACGCGTCATGGGCGAGGCGTTCTCGACCACGGGCAATTCCGACGCCGTCACTTCCTCATCCATCTGGTCGATGAGGTCGAGCATACCGCTCGAAGCATCTTCCAGACGCTGGGCGTTGGTACGCCGCTCCGAGGTGTCGACACGATTGACGGCGAGGCAGCTGCCGCACAGTCCGCGTCTGGCATCGGCGATACCGTTGGCTTGATTGCACGCCGTACACCGGCGGGTTGAGGCACGACAGCCCGAGCAAAGCGTTCCGCCCTGCTCGGTTTCGCAGAGCGAGGCCGGGATATTGTCTCCCGCCATCACACAGCTCACCTTGAGCACGACAAGAGCGCCTTGGGTCATGTTTTCTCCATCTCAAAGGGTAAAAGAGCGATGTGTTAACCTAAGCGTTTTTTATCCAAATGTCAATACCATTCGCCTAAAAAGAAACGAGACCATCGTGGGGATGGTCTCGCAGAAGTTGTGACTGGCCGGCTCTCCGTCTCCAACACCGTTTATCGACCAGCGAAAGTCGATATCCGATGTGCTTGTCGTGGAAACGGAAAGCACGGCTAGTCGGGTGTTTACTTAGCGCAGATTCCTCTTTCGGTCAAGAGGCGGCGATCTTCTCGATCTCGTCCAGGGCGTTGACGATGCGGACGATCTCGTCCTCGCTCACCCCGTTCAGGATCTTTCCGAGCTCCTCGAAAGCTTTCACCTCGATTTGCCGGATGCGCTCGCGAGTCACCTCATAGCGCTGGCCGACTTCCTCGAGCGTCATGGGATCAAAATCCCCGAGTCCGAGACGGAGGCGCAGCACCATTGCGGTGCGCGGAGCAAGACTGTCGACAGCCACAGCGATGCGCGCGTACGCCTGCCGGTATTTCTCCAGCATGCGCCGCGCCTCGACCACGGCTTCGATGTTCTGCTTGTCAGGCAGAGTGTCCTGCAGCTCCTCGCTACCCTCGGCACTTCTGAGGATGGCGGGGCTGTTCAGCGAGATGCTTTCATCCAGCATGTTGCGGCGTATTTCCACGACATCCTGCAGGCTGATCGTGGCGCCCCCCGTCGTTCCGCCTTCACGGACCGCGTAGAAGAGTTCAAGATCGCTGGGCCAGCGGCGATGTTCCTTGTAGAAGATCGCCGCGTTCTTGCGCACCGTGAACAAACTCTCCTGGAGATGTACCGGCATACGCATCGCGCCGCGCGTGTTCTTGTCCGCGATGGCACGCGACATAGCCTGACGAATCCACCAGGTCGCATACGTCGAGAAGGCGAAGCCGCGTTCGGACTCGTACTTCTCGAGCGCGCGCAACATCCCGATGCATCCCTCCTGGAGCAGGTCTAGGAGATCGAGCCCTCGGTGAGACATCTTGAGCCCGATGGCCAGCACGAGACGGATGTTGCGGTACACGAGCTCGTCGCGTGCCGCATTTCGCGCCTCCTGCGTTCCCGTCAGGAACACATGATGCAGAGCGTGGAACTCCTCCTTCTTCAGAAGCCGCTTATACGGCTTGAACGGCCGCATATACACCTCGAGTTCGGAGTCGCCCGCGCGGGGAAGACTGGCCTCGAGGTTCTCGACCACGCGGTCGACCTCGTGTTCGGACAGCGCATGCTTGGCCTCGGCCTCGAAATCGATACCGGCGCTCTTCTGACTCTTGAGTGCGTTCACCGCCCACCCCTCTTTCTTCGTGGAACGACTTGATTCTGCCAGGAATCGATGGTCTCGAGAGCAATCTTGGCGGCAGCCGTTTGAGCGGCGACCTTGGAAGATCCTTCGCCCAGACTGATCCGGGTTTCCTCCACAAACAGTCCGACGCGAAAACGCTTCTCGTGATCAGGGCCGTCGCTCGCAAGAACTCCGTAGTTCGGCGTATAGCCGAACCGCTCCTGCACGAGCTCCTGCAGTTCCGACTTCCACTCGCGATGCGCTCGCAGAGTGGCCGTCGAACCGTTCAGAATATGCGCGTCGATGAACAGCTTGGCTTCACCGAGTCCGAGATCGAGATAGATGGCACCGATCACGGCCTCCATCGCGTTGGCGATAATCCATTCTCTGGACTTACCGCCGGAATCGACATCGCGCCGCTCGCCCTTGCTCATGCGCATGTAGTCGACGAGACCGAGACGCTCGCCGATCACGAGGAGATTCTCTCCCTTCACGATTGCCGAACGCCACGTGGTCAGATGACCTTCCTTGCTGTCTGAATGCTTGCGGTACAGATAGTCCGTAACCGCGAGCTCGAGAACCGCGTCTCCGAGGAACTCGAGCAGCTCATTGTGCTCTTTCACCAACTGGTTCTCGTTCAGGTACGAGCGGTGTGTCAAAGCCGTGAGGAGCTTCTGCTTGTCCTTGAACTCGACGCCGAGGATGGCCTCGAGTTCCGTCCGGACCTGTGAATCAAGAATGTCCTTCAATTTCCTCTCCTTTCTCGCTGTGAAAGAGCGATACAGGACCTTAACAAAAATTCACATTTTGTCAATCCTTCTCGCCGGTCTCGCATAAAGTAAAGACGGCCTCCAGAAAGGAAGCCGTCTCATCAGATTTTTGCGACGTACTCGCGTATCGCCGCGAGATCGGCTTCCACGCCCAAGTCAGTTCTGCGCCGCTCTTCGATAAGCCGACAGGCATGCAGTACCGTAGTATGGTCGCGCCGCATGAAGTGTCCGATAACCGGTAATGAGAAACCGCCATCCATTTTCATCAAGTACATGAGCACTTGGCGTCTCGTGGCCAGCGGCTGCTTCCTCGATGTCGAAAGGAAAAGGGAGGCAGGCTCCCGATAATACGAGGATGCCGCTTCTAGGAAGTCTTCGAGCGAACGCGGTCCGCTGCTTGGCCGAATATTTGTCCGCGTCGATACGGCCGGGCTCGTTCCTTCGGAACGTTTCCGCGTCGCAAGGTATGCAGAGATTTTGCCGGCGACGAGTTTGGCATCCGAGGTGAGCGTGAATCTCGACCCAGAGTCGTCGAGGGCTCCGTAGCCGTTTTTCTCCAGCTCGCCTAGGAACGCCTGCGCTTCACGAGGACCAACGCCGTACCGGCTGCTGATCCAGCCTTCCGGAGAGTCAACGTATCGTGAACCTCCGATTGAACGTGCAATACTGACGAGGAAACAGAATACATGAGGAAGTTGCAAGTTCACTCTCCTTCCGATAGGGCACGTTAGTGACCGCCTCATCGCCTGTCAACGAAGAACCGGTCCGACACGCGCGAGCGCATCGGACCGGTTGGTCAGGAGGAGAGGATCTTTTCAAGCGGTCCCGAGAGACTGCGCAATGCAGCCAGAGGGTCCGGACGCTTTTGGATCCCGGCGGGAATGTTGAAATGCCGCCACAGCAGATGGATGCGCATGCCGGCGCCGTCTTTGAGAATCCGCGCCCAGTAACTGCCGGGCTCGGCATCTACGAAGATCTCCTTACCGTCCAAGCGGATGACGGGTTTCCCCTTCTTTCCGCTTTCGACGTTCAAGTGTTTCAGGCCTTCATTCTCGGCCCTGGCCGCGAGATCCAGATCGATCTTCCACAGCTCTTCATGCGAAGCCGTTTGTTCATGCGAGGAGAGCGGCAAGTCCCCGATGAGGAGCTCATTCGTGAGTTTGCCCATACCCGTTTCGTAGGAGTAGGCGGCGACACGTAACCGCTGTCGGAAGATATGCGGTACGGCTTGATGCAGCAGATGCTGATCGACACCTGTGAGCAAGGAGACCTGCCCGACCTCCCCGCCCTTGCCGCGGCCGGCGTACAGACGCAGCCGCCCGCAGAGCACGAGTTCGCTGTCGACAACGCTCGGTTCGTTCATGCTCACGAGGTCGCCATTCATCATCTGGAACCGGTTCTTGCCGGTACGCTTTGCGATTCTGTCCGGCAGGCCAACGGACAAGCACCGCAGGATCGAGATGTCGGGTGCAAGACCCCTGTTCCATTTGGAGCCGCGGCGCACGCATACGCCGACGATCTTTTTGCGAAGATCGTGCGCTTCGCGCAGGGCATCGCGGTTCAAGCCGTGGTCGCCGCACCACTCGCGCTCGAAGTCATTGTTCATGGCTCCTACGTAGGCACGCAGCAGACTCAAGGAATCGGAGGCATCGCTTTGTTCAAAGCTACGCCAAGCTTCCGCGTTTCTCGCCTTGGTTGCCGAAGGTACATTCGGTCCGGAATAGCGTCGGATGGAGTCGCCCGCCGCAAGCGCGGCAATGGCGGCGACTTCCTGCAGACAGCGCAGGCGCTCGGCTTCCACCACCATACGCGCATAGCGCGGGGCAAGTGGCAGCCGGAGCATGCGCCAACCAATGGGCGAGAGGGCACCGACATCGTCAACGGCTCCGAGCTCGCGCAGGAGATGCTCCCCTGCGGCGATCTGCTCGTCCGTCGGTCCATCCATGAATTGGATGTCCTTTGGACCGCCCAAGCCAATCGACTTGAGCGTCATGAGACATGATGCCACATCGGTTCGACGGATCTCGGGAGCAGGACGCGCATCGAGTTTGCCATGCCACGACTCGGGCCAAAGACGTACACAGAGACCGGGACATTCCCGTGCCGCGCGTCCCGCCCGCTGCGTTGCGCTGGATCGGCTGATCAGCTGGATCTCGAGACGCATCGCGCCGCTTTCCGGATCAAAGGTCGCACGGCGTTCATAGCCGCTATCGACCACCATGTTCACGCCCGGCACGGTGAGCGAGGTCTCCGCCACATTCGTAGCGAGGATAATCTTGCGCCCCTTAGCCGGAGTGAACACGGCGTCCTGTTCCCCGCGTTCGAGATCGGCATGCAGAACGCGGATTTCCCAAGCGGGATCGTTCTTCTTCCGCGTTCGCTCAAGCGCCTTGCGCGCATCCTCGATCTCTCCCTTGCCGGGGAGAAAGGCGAGAATGTCTCCGGTCCGTTTTGAACGGTGGAGCGCGAGAATTTCGCTAGCCGTCGCCTCGTCGATATCCAGCTGACGGATGGGCTTTGTCACATGTCGGATTTCGAGCGCGTAGGCGTTCTGTCCGAGCGAAACCGTCTCCGCATCCATGTAGGATGCGAACGTCTCGGCATCGTGCGTGGCCGACATGACCACGAGCCGGAGCTTGGAATGCGTCGCCTGCTCCTTGCGGAGTACGGCGAGTCCGAGGTCGGACAAGAGCTTGCGCTCATGTGCTTCATCAAAGATGACGCAGGCGACGCCGTTCAAGCGCCGGTCCTTCTCGATCATCCGGATGAGCACGCCGTCGGTCACAAAGCAGATGCGCGTCTCCGGAGAGACGTGCCTCTCCTTTCTGACGATACAGCCTACCGTCTTGCCCAGCGTCTCACCCATCTCATGGGCGACGCGCTTGGCGAGTGTGAGGGCAGCGATGCGTCGTGGTTCTACCACGAGCAGCTTGCCAGTTGCCCCGAGAAGACCGGAAGCATAGATCGCCTGCGGCACCTGGGTGCTTTTGCCGGTTCCCGTGGGAGCCGACAAGACCAGATTCCTGCCAGACGTGATCACCGCCAGAATGCGGTCCATGTGTGGCCAGATCGGGAGCGAGTTCGGTTCCATCGGGATCCTTTTTTAATGTGCTCGTGCCGTTGCACGGTGTATGAAGCTAGCCATAATTTCTGGTTTTGTCAATACGAAGAACGGCCCCGCAGAAATGCGGGGCCGTTGTCTGTCAGCGTGCGGCCATGCGTGGATCCGTTCGGATCAGGAAGAGAACATCTTCCTTTGCATAGCTCGTGATGTAGCCGTTGTACTTGTTTTTTCCCCTTTTTTGGCGAACCTGCCTATTGTGCGGTCGAATCAGGCTCCAGAGAGCGGGCATGGACATGCCAAGCGTATCGCTCAACAGCTCCAAGGATTCGTAGCGGACTCCTTCCGCATCAAACCCGCCGTGCTCGTCGGCGTAGTACTCGATTTCGATACCTTGTACCACGACGAGCTTGGGCACCGCTCCGGGCGGCAGATAAGGGGAAGGCATCGCCTTACCCTCCTCCGCTGCTTCAGAGACGATGACGCCGCGCTCCTCGATCGTCTCTCCCACCTTCCCGTACAGCACGGGAGCGGAGAGCGGAGCGAATTGTGTGTTCTGGAAGTGGAGATCTACCGCGAGCGCGACCTTGTCCGGCCGACTCTCCGGCAGGCGCAAGATGCGCCCGAGGGCCTGCTCGTAAAACACGCGCGACCGCGTGGGCCGGAGCATGAGACAGACCTCGGCTTCCGGAGCATCCCAGCCTTCGCGAAGGACGAGCACGCTCGACAGGAAGTTCACTTCACGTCGGTTGAACGCCGTGAGCAGCTCATCACGTTCGGCTTCCGGCGTACTGCCTGTGATACAAGCCGCCTGAATTCCCGTCTTGCGTACACTGGCAGCCAGCTCACGAGCCTGTTCGACGCTCGAGCAAACGGCGATGGTCTGACGCTCGTGCATGCGAATGTCGGGATCGGCATACAATAGACGCACGGCTTCACATGCCGCAGGCCACGACTCGCGCATCAAGCGCTGGAGATCGACCTCCTTATAATCGAGCCCTGCCGCACTATTCTGGACGGCGATTCCGTCCAGTGATGCGGCAAACTCGATGCGCCCCCACGCGAGCGGACAGAGGTAGCCGTTCTCGATGCCCCAACGCGCGGTACGCACGTCGAGACATTCCCCAAAGTGGGTTCGGGCAAATCGCTCCGGATCGCCGTAGAGCACGCGGCCCTGATCGAGCTGCACGGAGAGATACCCGGGCTTACACGTCGTTCCAAGATAATCGGGTGTCGCGGAAAAACCGACGATCACCGACTTATGGAACGGCATAAGCGCACGCTTTGAATTGTCGCTGTATCCCCAGTGACACTCGTCACGGATGACCAAATGTGGAGCGTAGTCGTTGGCGATCATCTGTGGATGGCGCTTGAGCGACGCGTCGGTCGTGATCACGATGGACTGGTACCGATGTCCGCGCGTGGCGATCACCCTTCCCGTCTCATCCTTGATCTCGTCCAAACTGGACAGATGTCCCACCATCCCGCCAACGAACTTCGCAATCACGCGAGCCGTCTGGACGATGAGAACTTTGCTCGGCACGACGATGAGCGCGCGCAAACCAACGCATGCACGGACCATCGCGGCAAAGAGAACGGTCTTCCCCAAGCCGGTTGCGTGATGGATGTACGAGCGTTGCGCTCCGGAAAGATCTTCGGCCCACTTGGCCAATGACTCCAGCGTTTCACGCTGATACGGACGCAGTTCCTTTGGTAGCGAATCGCTCCCCCGCAGGAGCGACCACGTCTGCGCGGCGAGTTCCTTGCGGATGTCTGTATGTTCCACGATTGCTCTTTGTTAAAGGACGACCAACCGCTTGTTGAATAACGCAAAAAACCGGTTATGTCAATCACTAATGATCCCCTGCGCCAAAAAACACCGCACGTCTAGGTCAAACACCCTCTCATATATATGTAACGAATCAGCCCCGCTGACTCGTGAGAATCAACGGGGCTCGGTAGGGCGGTGGAGGGTGGGCTAGAGCACGCAACTGAGGATTACAGCACGCAGCATTAGTTGCAAATAGATCATGATCGCATTTCCATATTTTTGTCAATAGAACAGCCCCGCCGATTCGTGAGAATCGACGGGGCTCGGTAGTGAACGCTTGAGTAGTGTAGCGCGGGCTAGGGTACAGCACGCAGCTGAACCGTACGGCACTCAACACTGCCAAACGCTATGCAATTGAAGCTATATACAATTTTCATGTTCTTGTCAATCACGACGTTCGCGAACGACGTTATCAATAGAACAGCCCTCCGACTTTTTGAGTCGGAGGGCTCGGTGGGCAAGTTAGGAACACGGGAGGCCGCGTCAGGCCACTACACGCAGCGACGAATCACGTAGGTGCTATTAAATACTTATATTATTTTCTAGCCTTTGTCAATGGATAATAGAACAGCCCTCCGACTTTATGGGTCGGAGGGCTCGGCAGGATAGGCGGCGGCACGCAAGGATGCGACTCGGGGCGAGGCGCCACGGGACAAAGCTGGGCAAAACGACTTCCCTTTAACTACTCCAAAGAGCAGGTTTCGTCAATAGAACAGCCCCGCCAATTCTTTCGAATCGACGGGGCTCGGGAGGAAGCTGCAGGGCAGAATACGCTGGGCTACGGAACTGAGCCTGTGAGAACAGATCTGTAGACTAGTTCTATTAGATTATTTATCCGACAACTCACTTTTTGTCAATAGAAACAGCCCGCCGTAGCTCGTGAGAGCGACGACGGGCTCGGTAGTGGAGAATTGAGTGGGGAAGCATGGTCCGCGGCGCGCTACATTACTCAGCTGCGGGCTATATTGAAATCTTATATTAAAGAAAATGAGTTATTTGTCAATAGAACAGCCCCGCCGACTCGTGAGAATCGACGGGGCTCGGAAGGACGGAGGTGATTACATCAGGAGAGGGCGCGCCACGCAGCAGTGCCCAGCATCGCGACTTTTTAGAACGGCCCTCCATCGATGTGACTCGATGGAGGGCCCAGCATGGCACGTCAGTTAGCGCAGCGTCGCGACGCTTCGCGCCGCGTCGTTCAGGCGTTCTCGAGCGTCTTCACGTCGACGAAGCTGTCGACGCGGAAGCGGCCGAACGGGCCGTTGCACGCGGGCCGGTACGAGAGCAGCCCGACGCGGTTGCCGGCGCGCTCGAAGAGCTGCTTGACGTGGGTCTCCGTGAGGCCCTCGATCGCGGTGTAGTCGACCGTGATCCGGACGCTGAAGCCCCACTTGTCGAAGCGCGGACGCACGAGCGCGTTCGCGATGCCGGTCGCCTCGCCGACGCCGCGGCGCACGTCGACCTTCCAGGGGCTCGACGCGTCGAGGTTGTCCTTGCTCTCGGCGCCCTCGCTCGGCTTCTGCGAGCGCGCGTCGAGGCCCTCGGGGAAGACGAGCGGGATCGTGAGGTCCTCGTTCTCGAGCTCGAGCTCGAGGAAGGCGAAGAGCTTGGTCTCGCTCGCCGTCGAGATCTTGCCCTCCTTGCCGATCTTGATCGACCGACCCGCCGCCCGGAGGCACGCGAGGAGGTGATCGGCGCGCAGGGCGGGGTTGCCGTCCTTGTCGCGGTAGATCTTCTTGGGGCAGCGAGCCTCGAGCAGGCTCTCCTTGTCGGCCGGGTTGCGCTGGCCGTGGACGAGCGCGGCGACCATCTCGCCCTGCTCGAACTGGTCCATCAGGAGCGGCGACTTCTGCGAGCAGAGGATCAGGTACGTGATCTGCTCCGCGCGCGGGCCGACGGCGGCCGCGGGCGCCTCCTCCTTCTTGGCGCGCGTGCGCTTGGCGGGGGTGCCGGGGGGCGTCTCGACGTCGAGGGCGTGGGAACCGTTGGAACCATTGGAACCGGGGATCGGAGCTTCCATGAGAGAACCTCTTCGGTAGGGTGCGAACGAACGGCTGACAGGGTCATTCCCGCCAGATCCCATTTCACCGGGACCAAGTAGCTAACAATAAATTACAACTTTTGTCAACCCCTCGACGCCACCCCTTTTTTGCCTAAAGAAACAGCCCCCCGATGTACACTGGGGGGCTCGGTAGTACGCTGAAGGCTGCTGAAGGGTGCTAAAGACTAGCCGACCGTACGCCACGAGACTGGACAGCTGGGGACGAAGCGGACACCAATAACTTTAGACACATAGACAGTATTGTCAATCACGTCTCTCGCAAACGACGTGACCAATAAATCAGCCCCGCCGACTCTTTCGAATCGACGGGGCTCGGGAGTACGGGACGGGCCGGATCAGGGCACGCAGCAACGCGTAGCAGGACCATGGGGCTGTATGCTGAACACTAGGCGCCTTCAAAAGAATATACGAATTTTATTATTTGTCAATAGAACAGCCCCGCCACTCCTTTCGGAATGACGGGGCTCGGTAGGACGGTATTGAATAGGTGGGTACGCAGAACACCGCGTGGCTAAACACCTCGGCTCAGTAGTAAATAGACTATAATTTGATATTTGTCAATAGAACAGCCCCGCCGATTCTTTCGAATCGACGGGGCTCGGTAGTGGGGTGCTCGCCTGGCTGGAACGCATGTCATCGCTGCTGGAAACACCACCGCACGCAACATGAAGAATGAAAGAATAGAACAATAATATTATTTTGTCAATAAAAAAGCCCCGGTCATCTTGCGATGCCGGGGCTCGGTAGGAAGGAACGGGTAGCACGAGTCCGCTTGGGGTCACGACGGCCTGCAGCACCGGGCGTAGCAGTGTTTCAGAGTATTGCCATATTTTAGTATTAACGTCAATAGAACAGCCCCGCCGACTCTTTCGAATCGACGGGGCTCGGTAGGGCAGGCTGGGCCAAGGTAGTGGAGGACGCAGTTGAATACTGCGCGACGCGTTGCAACGCCTTATCCCAGAAGCTTCAGCGTCTCCTGGATGTTCTGCTCGAAGGTGCGTTGGCCTTGGTAGGCCGGCTTCAGCCACTCCGGCAGAGATCCCATGAGAAACTCACGGAACTGCGCTGAGATGAAGAAGCACACGCCGACGTCATCGGCACTGCGGATGTTGCGGCCCCGCACCTGCAGGGCTTGGAGCACGGCGCGGTAGCGCCAGATGCCCCACTTGCTGCGGCCAAACCGCTTTTCCTCGAACTGCGCGAGCGGATCCGACGGGCTCGGAAAGCTCGGCCGCAGGAAGAAGATCACGGGCGCGATCTGGCTCGGGAGATCGACTCCCTCGCCGTACTGCGCGACGGTTCCGAGGAGACAATCCCCTTCCCCGTCCTTGAACCGCTTGGCCGCCGCCTTGGCCGTGACGTCATCTCCGTAGGTGACGACCTTGAGCTTTTCCAGCTCGGCCCTCGCGGCAAACTTCCGCTTCTCGTCATCCGAGACGACGACCACGAGCGAGCGATGCCCCGCATCGGCAAACCGCTTGGCTGCCCGAGCGATGTCGCGCAGAACGTTCTTCAACGTGTCGCGCTCCTGCTTGGCGTAGCTCATGTCCGGCATGTCGATCGGCCGGAAGATCCGCGTCTTGTCGCTCGCGAAGCTCGACGGCAGGGACAGGAACGGCTGAGTCATCCCGCTCTCGTAGCCAAAGATGACAGGGTCACCGATGGTCGCGGAGAGCAGAATGGCCGGCCCCGCGAACGCCTTCTTGAGGACGGGCGCCACGTAGTAGTTGTTCACGGTGAGGAAGAAGCGAGCCTTCTTCTTACCGTCAGCGAAGTCCGGATCGTCCTTCTTGTAGTGGTACGCGACCACGTAGTTCAAAGGCCGATGCGTCTTGCTCTCCATCGAGAACTCGAGCGACCGGATGAGCCGACGCACGCCGGGGATGAACCCGGTGAGCACGCGCAGTGCATCGCGATCGAGGGCCGGGTCGATCTTCCCGTCGCGGATCGCCTGACGGATGCCCTTCTCGATGCGTCCGGAGTCGATGTCCTTGAGGAGATCGACGAGCTTCTCCAGCTCCTCGTCCTTGAGGAGCTTGGCCTCCTGCGATGCCTTGGGGAGGACCATGCGCATGAACGCCTTGTAGAACTCGAGGAGCGCGTCCGCGTCCTTCTCGCTGATGTCGCGGACGATCTCGGCGATGCGCTTCAGATGCCAGTCCGTCACGGTCTGGTCGAACACGCTCCGAGCGATCGGCGCCATGCGATGCGCCTCGTCGATCACTACCAGAGAGACTTCCGCGTCGCGCCAGCCGGAGACCAGCATGCGGTTCATGATGTAGAAGGCCGTGGTTGTGACCACGATCCCGCCGCTCATGAGCGACTGCTTGGCCTTGAACTTGGCGAGGTAGTAGGGGCAGGGATCCTCTTCCGGATCCTCGGTCTCCCCTGTCTCCTGATCGACGCGATGATCGCAGTCGAGCACGTAGCAGGGTGACTGCTCCGCGTTCACTTCCTGACCGAGATCGGTGTAGTAGAGGCACTCGTACTCGGCTCGTCCGAGCACGGTGAGCGCGACCTTGTTGCCGCGCTTGGCGTACCCCTGCATGATCTGCTCGGCCTGCATCTTGGTCGGCGTGACGTAGACGAGGCCCTTCTGGCCCTCGGCCTCGGCGGCACGGAGCGCAGCCCAAGCGATGGCCGTCTTCCCCGTTCCCGTTGGAATCTCTAGGATGCATCCTTCCGGATGCTTGGCGATGAACTCCAGGGCCTTCCCCTGGACGCCGCGGATCTCGTCATGCGGAAAGCTGGCTTCCAGAGTCTGGTTTTCCATCTCGTTTCCTTTCAAATGTGCCCCGCCCAAAGTCGGACGGACCCGCCAAATAACCATAAATTATTGGCTTTGTCAAGCCTAATAATTAAACGGCCCCGCAATCGATCAAATCGATCACGGGGCCCGAAAGAGTGGGCTGCGCGTGTGCGCTGTACGAAGCGGTTGACTACTCAACAGCCATTGCTAACTTGCGCAAAAAAAAGCTTACTGTCAATAGAACAGCCCCGCCACTCCTTTTCGGAATGACGGGGCTCGCGAGGTTAGCCTACACAGCTCAAGTTTGCACCACTTAGCATTGCAGGAGTCAGTTGAGACTAGCAAGAAATAATATTTTGTCAATAGAACAGCCCTCCAATTTTTGGTCGGAGGGCTCGATAGGACGGGTGAGTTCTGGTGGCGGAGGTGCGCATCGGGGAGCTTGGCAGAGCCGAACGACGCGTGGCATCACTAGGTTGCCAAGCTACAGATGAAATATTCAAATGTCAATAGAACAGCCCCGCCACTCCTTTCGGAATGACGGGGCTCGGCGGGGAGCATAAGAGCGCCGCTGTCCAGGACGCGAAGCACCGCGTTACAGCATCATCTGCTTAGCCAAGAATTTTGGTTTTGTCAATAGAACAGCCCCGGTCATCCTTTCAGATGAACGGGGCTCGGTAGAGGGGGACTACATAACTGTACGGGGCGTAGCACGGCTGTACTTGGGCAAGGATATAGAAAAAGTGATATTTGTCAATGAAACAGCCCCGCCGAGTCGTGAGAATCGGCGGGGCTCGGTAGGAAGGATCGCAAGACGGTGCGACACTTGGCGTTGCGTGACCCAAGGGCGTATTTGAATATTGTACAAATCCCCTCCTTCGTCAATAGAACAGCCCTCCGACTTTTTGGGTCGGAGGGCTCGGCAGGAAGAATCACGATGGAAAGAATTGCAGTACAATACGCAAGGTCGAGGATCTTATCCTTATACATTGTATATATTTTTGTCAATAGAACAGCCCCGGTCATCTTGCGATGCCGGGGCTCGGTAGATGGGATCTGGACACGGCAGGCAGGACGAGGATGCGACAGAAGGGACCAGGCCACAATGCCGAGGTTGACGCCAACCTAGCGACAGTAATCGAATTTCATTATTTGTCAATAGAACAGCCCCGCCGACTCTTGCGAATCGACGGGGCTCGTGAGGACGGGGCGCAACACTTGGGAGTGCTGAACAAAACAAAGCAATAGGGTGCACGAGTAAATATTTAAACATTATATTACGTCATTGTCAACAAATAGAACAGCCCTCCGACTTGTGGTCGGAGGGCTCGATAGCTGAGATGACGGAACTGGACCGAACATTACAGGTCGTGGCAACGCGTATGCGTGGTCCGCGGAAGACATCAACTTAGGACCATTCATCGGTTGTGTCAATCCCGGAATAGAACAGCCCTCCGAATTTTAGGTCGGAGGGCTCGGGAGGACAGTGGGCTGCGCGACTCGACTCGTAACTACTGAGTACGTTGCATGACGGGGCAACTCGACAACGACAATGGATGAAATGACCATGTTTGTCAATAGAACAGCCCCGGTCATCTTGCGATGCCGGGGCTCGAGAGGTAAGGACGCTCCGCTCCACGATAGGATAGGATGCTGGACGGCACGCTGCGCCGCGTAGCGCTAAATGTAAAACCTAGTAGATATTAAAATAACAACTTTGTCAATCCTTCGGCAAGCTCAGGAAGAATAGAGCAGCCCTCCGATTTGTGGTCGGAGGGCTCGGGAGGGCAGGACTGGTCACGATACAGCAGGTGGCTGGACACAGGGACGCGATGCATGGCGGAATACCCACATCCAACGGTATTTTTTGTAATCTGTCAATAGAACAGCCCCGCCGATTCTTTCGAATCGGCGGGGCTCGGTAGCTGGGATGAGTCTGGGGAGCTCAAGTGAACAATGCATCGCGTGGCTTAACATGACCGGACAGGAGCGCTTCTCTCTTACTCCCCTTCTTCAATCTCGTCCAGAGTCGGCTCCTTCCCCTTCTTCCTCTTCATCGGCTTCTCATCGTCATCATTTTTATGCTCAAAATACCCCAACAGTTTCTTGCCGCCTTCCGCAAAAATTCCCGCATACTGCGACAAGTTCATGATCTTCTCCCCCACCGTCTTCACGAGTAGCTCGACCGCACTAATTTTCTCGCGTGTCTCCTCGACTAATTGATTTGTCTGATGCAGTAATCTCGCAGCCTCATACAAAAGCCAGCAAGTAAAGCCGGTAACGAGCAATAAACAGATCGATCCGACAAGTAGGATCAGATCGGAGGATGTTGTAAGAAACATATACAACAAGTATAGCACGACCCGACCTATTCTCTCACATCGGCCCTAAATTTGTTCTGCGCTTCCTCGATCACCTGTTCCATCACCATATCGACATCGGCGGTCTCAAGCGTACGGTCATCTGCCCCAATCTCGATATGAAATGCAAGCGACTTTTTTCCCTCCGGCATCCCCTTTCCTTTGTACGTATCAAACCATTCGACCGAACGGATTAATTTATCGACTTTGGAGAGTTTTGAAACGACATCCTGTACTTCCACGCTCTTGTCGACCAGAATCGCAAGATCGCGCTTAGAAACCGGATAAATAGGAATCGGTCGATAACGTTTTGCGTCCGTCGCACGATGGAACACGTGCCGTAACGGCAAATCAACAAGCGCTACGCGTCCTTCGAATTTATACTTCTCCGCGAGAGTCGGATGCAATTCTCCGACGGTCGCAACAAGATCCTCGCCGACCATCGCCTGCACCGTGCGTCCCGGATGCCAGAATGAATCGCTTGCGAGACGCTTCCAAACAATGTCGGTCACGCCAAGTCCCGCAAGCACATGCTCGACTAATCCTTTTGCCTCGCGCCAAGCATTCTCATCGCCAAGCACGAGCGCACCAAACTCCGCTTGTTCGTCGGGGAGCTTTCCTTTGCGAGGGTAGTATACGTTTGCGAGTTCGAATAGTTTCTGACTTCGGAACCGTTCCTGATTCTGCATCGCGACTTGTAAGAGCGATGGAAGAAGCGACGTGCGCATCAATTCAAAATCAGCAGACAACGGATTCGCAATCGAGAGCAACTTGCTCGAGTCATATCCTGCCATTTCCTGCGTCTCACGAGATGTAAAAGAATACGTAAACGTTTCCGTGTATCCTGCCTGTTTCGCTAACTCCTTCGCTCGATCTTCGAGTGCTAATGTTCGAACCGGCGCATCCGGCGCAATTCCCGGCGGAAACACGGCCGGCAAATTCGCATAACCGTATACGCGGGCAATTTCTTCGACCAAGTCTCGTCCGCTCTCGATATCATGATCTCTCCACCACGGCACCGTTGCCGTAAGTTTCGTTGCGTCTGCCTTAACCTCGAAACCCAGTCGCTTCAACGTATCGACGCAATCCGTCTTCTTCATCGGAATACCAATCAGCTCGTCGATCTTCGCGAACGAGATGGAATAGCTCGGTGCTTTGTACGCATGACCGACAATATCGCTCATACCCGTGACCTTTCCTCCGCAAAGTTCGAGAATCAGCTCGACCGCACGCGCCATCGCTTCCGGTGGAGCCATCATCGACAAGCCTTTCTCAAACCTAAGCTGCGCATCCGAGTAGAGATTGAGTTTGCGCGCCGTACGTCGAACCGATACCGAGTCGAACGTAGCCGCCTCAAGCACGATCGACGTCGTCCCGCTCGTTACAGCAGACGTTTCCGACCCCATGATACCGGCGATCGCTTGCGGCTGATCCGCATCGGCAATCACAAGCATCCCATCCTCCAAGGAATAGGTCTTCCCATCGAGCGCCTGCATCTTCTCCCCTTTTTTCGCGGTTCGAACAACAAGCGTATCTTCCGAAAGCTTGTCCGCATCAAACGCATGCATCGGCTGACCCAGTTCGAGCATCACGAAATTCGTAATGTCGACGGCTGTATTAATCGGACGCAAACCAGCCGACAACAAACGACGCTTCAACCACCACGGAGAATGTCCGATGGTGACGTCACCGATATGAACGCCGATATAGCGCGGACACAATTTCTTTTCAGCAACTTTGATTGAAGAAATCGTCTTTGCCTTGGGCATTTTCGACGCCTTCCAAATAAGTTTACGTTTCAAGATCGCTGCCGCCTCGCGAGCCAAACCAACCATTCCCGCCGCATCCGGTCGATTCGTCGTAATTTCGATATCGAGCACCATGTCGCCGGAAAGCCCAAGCGCATCGGCAAGCGGCGTCCCCGCCTTCACCTTCAAATCCGGCAACGACTTTCCAAGATCAACAATCTCCCGCTCTTGATGCGGAAACGCATCATACAAACCAATCTCGTTCGCGGCACAAATCATTCCTTCGCTCTTCTCCCCACGAATTTCGATCGGCTTCAGTTCAATCGGCTCACCCTCCCCATGCCATCGCACTTTCGATCCGACTTTTGCAACCGCAACCCACTGGTCTTCGACTAAGTTCGAACCTCCGCAAACAATCGTCGCCTTCTTCGAACCAATATCTACCGTCGCGATTCGCAACTTATCCGCATTCGGATGCGGCTTCACTTCGACGACATGCCCAACAACGATTCCGTCGAGCTCAACGCCCTGCGGATACAATCGCTCGACTCCCGGACCGGAAAGAGAAACGCGGCTCGCAAACGATTGCGGATCGATCTTGTCCAGATCGACGTATTCTTTCAGCCAGTCGTAGGAAGCGAGGATGTTCATAAAGATTTGTGATATTTATTTCTGGGCCGCGTTACACGCATTCGTACAAATCTGCTCGGCACGTTCAAAATTAATCTCCAGCGCCGTCATCTCGGATTTTAGGTCCGCAAAGTCGCGCATCAAGTTATCGAGACGTTGTTCGACCGTAAGCGATCGATCCTGCAAATCACGTCGTGAGTTCACTGCCGTATCGTCGATACGCTTCTCCACACGCGCTCCATAGCTCATCGACTCTTCGCGAAGCTTCCACGTATCCCACATATTCATCGACACAAGTGCCAATGCGCCGACCACGAGCAGGATAAACATGATGCACCAGAGCACCGCCATCCACTTGTAGCGTTGTTTGAGCTGTGAGACCTCATGCTCAAGCGCGGCATGGTCGTTTTTAATCGCCTGTACCGGAATATTGGTCTTTGGCTGTTCCGCGAGTTGTTTTTCAAGAAGATCCATAAAGTTTCGCTAACTTGATTAGAACTGCTGCAAGAATCGCAAATCGTTCTTATACAAGGTACGAATATCGTCTAACTGCAGGCCTTCCTTCATCATATAGGTACGCTCCACGCCCCATCCAAAAGCTAAACCCGAATACTCTTCCGGATCAAGCCCCGCGGCTTTGATCACATTCGGATGCAGCATTCCCGCGCCACCCAGCTCGAGCCAGCCGTTCTTTCCCATGCGCGAGTCTGTCGAAATATCGATTTCAAACGAAGGCTCGGTAAATCGGAAATGATACGGGCGAATTCGAACTTTTCGATCCGGACCAAAGAATTCTTTTACGAAGTACTCGATAATCCCGAGCAAGTGCGTCAGGTTTACTCCCTTATCAACGTACATGCCATCGAACTGGTGGAACATTGGCAAATGCGTGAGGTCGATTTGTCGGCGATACGTCTTACCGATGCTGATGGCGCGGATCGGCGGTTTCTGATCTTTTAAGAGATGCGCGGTTCCATTCGTCGTGTGCGGAGTGAGCAGCATGCGTCCTTCCCGCGGCTTCTCGCTCGACAGCGCATTCATGAAAAATGTTTCCCAATCATCGCGAGCAGGGTGCTCCTTTGGCATGTTTAACGACTCGAAGGCATACCAATCCCAATCGACCTCCGGCGGTCGGACTCGCTGAAATCCCGCGCGCTCGAATATATCCGTAAACTCTCGAATCGCCTGCGTTACAACATGCAGATGCCCCTCCGGCGGACGCGTTCCAAGTTCCGTCACATCTTCCTGTTCATTCGACAGCTTCGCATTGATGGCCGCGCTACCGAGCGACGATCGCTTCTTCTCCATCGCCTTCTCGATATCCATCTTCACCTCGTTTGCAAAAGCGCCGATCTTTGGCCGATCCTCGGCCGACACGCTCGCCATCTCTTTCATGAGACCGGCCAGCTCCCCTTTTCGTCCAAGGAAACGCACCTCGATTTCTTCGAGCTGCTCAAGCGTCTTGGCCGATTCGATGGCCTGTTGTGCCTGATTACCGATGGCGCGTAGTGTTGGTTCGAGGTCCATAGAAATTATTATAATCCGATAATACCCTTGAGCCCGTTCCAGATCGTACCGCCGTAGCGGTTCAGATCCTGGGCCGTGACAAGCAAGATAAGGATGAGGAGCGCGACAAATCCGGCCTGATGAATCGCCGCTTCAAAGCGCGGATTGTTTCGCTTTCGTCTCAACGATTCCACCATGACAAAGACGGCTCGTCCACCATCGAGTGCCGGAATGGGGAGAAAGTTGATCACGGCCAGGTTGAGGGAAAGTAAAGCCGCGAATTGCATGAGTGCCCAAAAACCTTGGCTTGCGATCCTTCCGGTCAATACGGCAATCCCGATCGGGCCGGAAACTTCCGCCGCAAGCTTGCGATCGCCAAAGAGATCCGCAACTAAACTCACAAATCCGTTCATGATGAGCCACGTGTACTGCGCCGTGATCGTAACGCCTTGCACGACGGCAAGATGAACGGGAAATCGGACGACGCCGATGTTGGCCAAAGCGACTCCAAGCCCGGGCTTGCCCAATGCCTCGATAAAGATCGGTTTTGCTTGCAGGGTTTGCATGGCGCCATCCCGTTCGATTTCAAGCGTCAGCTCAAGTCCTTTTCCGGTCTGATCGGAAAGCGCGCTACGTGTCGCCTCCGCGGTATTCACGACCTGTCCGTTGACCGTAACCACATGATCGCCCTGCTTGAGGCCCGCGCTTTCCGCCGCGCTCTTGGCGACAACTTCCACAATCTCGACATGTGCACCGCTCACGATCGCCGAAGCCGGCAAACCGTCGACCTCTGCCGGTACGCCGAAGGAAAAACCTACGGAAAAAATAACCGCCGCAAGCAGCCAGTTCATGGCAACTCCCGCCGAGAGAATAATAAACTTCTGCCAGCCGGTTTTTGTCAGGAACGAATCCGCATCCCCGACACCATCTCCGGACTCACCCTTCAATCGAACAAATCCTCCCAACGGCAGCCAATTCAAGGACCAAACCGTGTTCTTGTATGCCGTTCGATCACGCCCAGCAACCTTTTTCCAGCCATGCTCCGTCTTGACGAAGCCCAAGGCGCGCGGAGGGAAGCCATAACCAAATTCCTCGGCTTTTACGCCAAAAATGCGTGCGGCAATGTAATGTCCGGCCTCGTGAACGAGAACCAGAACCGACAAAACAAGCAGGAAGATCAGGACTTGAAGCATTGGGTCATATATTGACGCTTTTTGCGCTTTGTGTAAACTCTCATTGGTTCTTCGGGTACGGTTTGTGCTGCAGATTGGAAAAGCCAAGCCAGGGCCTCCACCCTGTACTGGCCGGTTGACGGGGACTAAGTCGACATTGGGCTCATAACCCGTCGAGGGGAGCCCCGTGCAGGACAGAAGGCTCGTTTGTGATCATGTCGGAAAACGTGGCAACACACTCTCGTTCTCGCGGCCTCTGCCCCCCCACGAGGCTGCTGGAGCGATTCGAGGTTGAGCGTAACTACGATCCGATCCCAGGCCATCCGAATGTCCCGCAAATCCCCAGTTTGAGAACGGCGAACAACACGACGTGCGAAATCCCTCGCGCCGTGCGCCAACAGCCTGACCGTATCCGAAGAACCGTCTACTCCGCGCCCCGACAAGTCATCAAGACTTCGTCGGGGCGCTTTCTTTACGCGAGTTCTGCGCGCACTCCTTTGATCATCGTCCCAAGCCACTTCGTCGCAATAGCATCCGTAGCCGCGGAGGGATCGGTAAAATAATATTTCTGCGTTCCATCGACGAGCTCGCTCGCAGCCTCCCGTTCAACGGTATCCATCAGCGCCGACGGCGAGTCAATGATCTTTACGCGTTTTTGCAGCGATACACGAATAACTTTGGTCAGCAGCGGATAATGCGTACACCCAAGAATCAGCGCATCGACTTGCTGACGGCGAATCGGCTCAAGATACGTTCGCACAATGCGTTTCGTCTCCGGCTTATTGATCCAGTTCTCTTCTACCAGCGGCACAAACAGTGGGCACGCTTGCGAAATGACCTCGACGTTCGGATCGCGCTCCTTCAGTCTACGTTCATAAACTCCCGACCCAATCGTCGCACGCGTTCCAATTACTCCAATCTTTTTCCCCGTCGCCGACAAAACCGCCGGCGTGATCACCTCAAAGAATTTGATCGTCGGAAACTCTTTCCGTAATTCGTCCATCGCCACGGCGCTGACCGAGTTACAGGCAACGAGAATCGTTGTCGCTCCCTTATCGACCAAAAATCTCGCATCTTCTACCGCATAACGTCGAATCGTCTCGGCGGATTTGTTTCCGTACGGAGTTCTGGCCGTATCGCCCAAATAAATAAATCCGGACGACGGATGTCGTCGCAATAATTCTTTGACGACGGTAAGTCCTCCTACGCCTGAATCAAAGATGCCAAGCATACACGAATCTCCTCGACTTTAGACTTCATCGTCGCTGCATCATTCGCCTCAAGGTTCAATCGGATCAGCGGCTCCGTATTCGACGCACGCAGTGAGAACCACCAATCCCCCCTGTCGATACGTACGCCATCAAGATGTGAGACCTCGACAGATCCGGTCGAATACCGCTCTTCGACCAGTGCTAACGCGGCTTTTGTGTCTTTCACTTCGAAATTGATTTCACCAGAATGCGAGTAGCGTACAAGCGGTTTCCAAATCTCCGACAATGGCTTGCCCTCACGAAGCATGAGTCGAATAAGGAGCAGCATCGCATAATCCGAAGCTTCGCAATTCGCGAACTCGGAAAAATAGAAATGCATCGAGAGCTCGCCCGCAAAGACGGCGCCCGTCTCCCGCATCTGTCGTTTGATTCCCGCATGACCAACTTTGCACATTTCTGCTTTGCCGCCGGCCTCCTCAATCACTTCCTTCACGCTCTTGGACGAACGCAGATCATAAAGCACCGTCGCGCCCCTTTGTTCGGCAAGAATCGCCTTCGCAAACAAAGCGGTCAGGATATCCCCGGGAATCGCCTCGCCGTGCTCGTCGACGAATCCAACTCGATCGCCATCTCCGTCGAACGCAGCACCGAACGCACAGCCTTTTGATTTCACTTCATCCTGCAAATCGCCAAGCGTCTCAACCTTTACCGGATTCGCCTCATGATTTGGAAAATTTCCATCGAGCTTCCAATAAAGCTCCTGCACATCCGCGCCGATCTTCTTCGACAACTTTGGTAACACGATTCCTTCCATCCCATTTCCCGCATCGATCGAAATTTTCCAATTCGACAAACCGCCTTCAAGTTTACTCCGCGACCAAATCGCTTCGACGTAACGTTCGAGCAGTCCCTCGTCATCGCTTACCGCGCCCCGCGTGTTCGACTGCGGAATCGGTTCACCGCCACAAGCAAGATCGCGTAACTCTTCCATCCCGCTCCCCTGCCCGATCGATGTGTTGTCGCCTTTCGTGATTTTCAAACCGTTGTACCTGGCCGGATTATGCGAAGCCGTAACCATGATGCCCATGTCATAACCGCCATTCGACTCCGCAACCGCAAAATTAAACATCGGCGTCGTGCAAAGCCCGATGCGCACGACATCAACGCCCTGCGAATTCAATCCGTCGATGAGCGTTTGCTCCAATTCTGTCGACGTCAACCTCATGTCATGACCAACCACGACTTTCTTTGGTCGATGTAGCTTCGCTAATGACACGCCGATGCGTCCGGCCTCTGCCGCGCCGAGTTCTCCCGGGGAGAGACCGCGTATATCGTAAGCTTTGAAGATGGACGCATTCATAGATGCGTAACAGCATGCGACGATCGTCGAGAACGGTCAAACGGAAGCAATTGACCCCGTGTTAGCTTCTGCTATGCTTGTACTAGGGCCAAAAGGCCACATAATTTAGCTAATCAATCGATATTTTATATGTATCTCTGGATACTCATTGCCGTACTCGCGGTCATCGCCATTTGGCTTGTCGCCACATATAACGGTCTTATCACACTCAAGAACCAAACCGACGAGGCTTGGTCCGACATCGATGTTCAGTTGAAGCGCCGTTACGACTTGATTCCGAACCTGATTGCGACGGTGAAAGGATACGCGTCGCATGAATCCGGAACATTCGAAAAAGTCACAGCCGCTCGCACCGCCGCCATGGCCGCCACGAGCCCGCATGACAAAGCTGTTGCGGAAAATGCATTGTCGAGTACGCTGAAGTCGATCTTTGCATTGTCCGAGGCCTACCCGGATTTGAAAGCCAACACCAACTTCTTAAAACTGCAGGATGAACTTTCCGACACGGAAAACAAAGTCCAAGCTTCCCGCCGCTTCTACAACGGCAATGTCCGCGACTTCAACACCAAGCTTCAGGTTTTCCCAACCAACATGATCGCCGGCATGCTCGGCTTCATCAAGCGTGAATTCTTCGAAATCGGTAATGATGCAGAACGTAATGTCCCAGAAGTGAAGTTTTAATCGATGTACTCACACATAGCATCCAATAGCCGTAAAAGCATCCTTCTTGTCGCGTTATTCGTCGGAATCCTGGCGGCGGCAGGCTACGTTTTCGGCTATCTGAACGGTTCCGGTTATACGGGCCTAATATTCGCGCTGGTCGTTTCACTCGGTATGACGGCTGTCTCCTGGTTTTGGGGCGATAAAATCGTCCTCATGTCGACAGGTGCCAAGCGCATCGAGTCGCGCGATCAAAATACGTATCTCTGGAACATGGTCGAGAATTTGTCGATCACGGCGGGCGTGCCGATGCCCAAGCTCTTCATTGTCGATGATCCGGCGCCTAATGCATTCGCCACTGGTCGCGATCCGGCTCGCGCGTCGATTGCTGTGACAACGGGAATCGTCTCGTTGCTCGAGAACGAGGAGCTCGAAGGAGTTCTGGCGCACGAGCTCTCGCATGTAAAAAATTATGACATGCGCTTCATGATGCTCGTCGCCGTCCTCGTCGGCGCCCTCACGATTCTCGGCGATTCCTTTTTCCGTTTTGGCTTCCTCGGACGAGGAAGAGGCAACCGCAATAGCGGAGGCGTTCTCGCGCTTGTCGGTATCGCGTTTCTGATTTTATCGCCTCTTATCGGAGAATTGATCAAGCTCGCCGTCAGCCGCTCGCGAGAATATTTGGCTGATGCCTCCGGCGCCCTCATGACGCGCTATCCGGAAGGCTTGGCCCGCGCCCTCGAGAAAATTTCCGCTTACGGCCAGCCGATGCAGCGAGCATCTCAAGCAACGGCACATCTCTGGATCGCAAGCCCGTTTGGCTCAAGCCGTCGAACGATGTCCTGGTTCTCAACACATCCACCCGTAGAAGATCGAGTCAATAAATTACGCCTCATGGCAGACGCGCGTTAATATAAAACTATGTTAGGAAATGAATTTCTCTCCCGTTTCACGGGCCATCTGCGGGAAGCGCTTCAGCACGCGCTAGCTTTTGCGATTGGCAGCGGCCGCGACGCAGTCGACCCTGGCGATCTTCTCGTCGGTTTGCTTCAACAGCAGGGCTCGATTGCCGCGGAAATTCTTTCCAAGTCTTCGGTCGATGTAAAGAAAGCGGAAGAGGCTTTCCGCGGTTTTCCAAAACCGCACGAATCGGGCGGTGCGATTGCGCCCGACCTCTCGCCGGCCGTCCGTCGCGCGCTAGAAAAATGCGTACTGATGGCGCATGTCCACGAGCATCGCTATGTCGGCACCGAGCATTTATTGCTCGCGCTTCTCGAAAGTTCGCTTCCCGATGTCCATACGTTCCTCGAGTCGCAAGGCATGAACTTGGATTTGGCCAAGGAACAGCTCGCGCATATTTTACGCAACACTTCCCGCTTTCCCGACATGCTGCCGCGGGAAGAAGCCGGCGTTCTTCCGCCGCAAGAAGGAAATCCGGAAGTCGCTCCCCCATCGCCCGCGATGCCCGGCAACGCAAATCAACCACAGCACGGCCGCGTCACCCGCGACAAACGTCCGCGAGCTGTCGAGGTCTTTGCCCGTGAGCTCACCGCTCCGGAAACCGTTTCCAAACTCGACCCCGTGATCGGCCGCGACGCGGAAACCGATCGCGTCATCGAGATTTTGTGCCGCCGCTCCAAAAATAATCCGATATTACTCGGGGAGCCGGGCGTGGGTAAGACGGCCATTGTCGAAGGCCTCGCTCAACGCCTTGCCGCCGGTGATGTTCCGGACGTTCTCCAGGGCAAACGCATTTACGCGATCGACTTGGCCCTCATGGTCGCCGGCACGATGTATCGCGGAGAGTTCGAAGCGCGTTTGAAGCAGCTCGTCGAAGAAGTCCGTCTCGACCCGACCGCCATCCTTTTTATCGATGAAATCCATAACCTTGTCGGCGCCGGTTCGACTTCAGGCTCTCTCGATGCCGCCAACATTTTAAAACCCGCTCTCGCTCGCGGAGAAATTCGATGCATTGGCGCAACAACGTGGAACGAATTCAAAAAGCATCTCGAGCCCGACGCCGCTCTCGAGCGCCGTTTCCAGCCCATCGATGTACCGGAGCCGACAGCCGAGCTTGCGGGTCAAATGCTTCAAGGCCTGAAAACACGTTATGAAGAACATCATAACGTTCGCTACGCCCCAGACGCTCTCGAAGCGGCTATTCGATTAAGCGAACGCTATCTCACCGACCGTTTCTTCCCGGACAAAGCCATCGACGTTCTCGATGAAGCCGCCGCCTATGTCAACGCCCGCCGACGCTCGCGTGAATCCGTTGAGCGACTTCGCGCACTTGAAATCGCTCTTGATGCAATGCGCGAGACAAAAGAAGCCGCTGTCGACGGCGGCTCCCTTCCGGAAGCTTCCAGCGCTCTTGAAGATGAGGAGCGTTTGATCGCGGAGAAAAAGCGCATTGAGGAATCGATGATTGAAGCGCGCAAACAAGACCGACTTCCGGTCACGGTCGACCATATCGCCCGCATCGTCTCCCGTCTTGCCCGTGTTCCGTATGAGTCCGTTATTCGAGCGGAGCGGGAACAATTGCGCGGATTGGAAGGCAATCTTGCGAAAAGAATTTTTGGCCAAGCGCATGTCGTCCGTGAAGTCGCGGAAACCGTTCGCAAAGCGCGTCTCGGACTTTCCGATCCAAAGCGACCCCGTGCGAGCTTCCTCTTCGTCGGTCCGTCGGGAACAGGCAAGACCGAGCTCGCGAAAGCACTCGCTCACGAATTGTTCGGCCGCGAAGACGCCCTCGTGAAACTCGACATGTCGGAATTCGCCGAAGGTCACTCCGTCTCGAAATTGCTCGGCTCCCCTGCCGGCTACGTCGGCTTCCGTGAAGGCAATCGCCTCGCCGACACCATTCGCAAACATCCGCACGCCGTTCTCCTCTTCGACGAGTTCGAAAAAGCCCATCCCGACGTTCAGCACTTGCTCCTGCAAGCGCTTGAGGACGGCCGCATCACCGACGGCTCCGGCCGCCACATCCCGTTCCGACACGCGTATATTATTTTGACATCGAATGTTGGCGCGGAATATCTGAAGAGTTCCGCCCTCGGCTTTGGAGAATCCACCGACGGATTCGACTCTCTCGTTAGAGCCCAGCTCAAAGAACGCTTCCGTCCGGAGTTACTGAACCGCCTCGACCGCATCATCGTCTTCAAGCCGCTCGAGTCGGAAACACTGCGCGATATTGTCCGCCGCGAACTCGATGTCGTCCTCGGACGAGTGAAGGAAGCCCAAGACGTCGCCCTCTCGGCCGGCGACGACGTCCTCGACTGGCTCATGAAGCGCGACTTCCCATCGGAAGAAGGCGCCCGCTCGGCTCGCCGTGTTGTCGAACGAGAGATCATGTCGCTTTTATCGGAAATGCTTGTCGAACAACCAAATAAAAAGAAAGGGACGCTGAAAGTTACAAAAGACAGGATCAAGGTCGCGTGATAGAATCCGCACATGGCGGATGCTGCAGAAGTACTACCGCTTCCGGAGGAGGAGCCGGCTCAAGAAGCGCCGCAAAGCGACGATTCCGCGGCCGCCGACGATTCCGGTAAAGACGTCTCCTTTGGGACGTTTTTAACCGTTGGCCCAAAAGAGACGCGCAATGTCACCATTGTCGGTTACGACAGTCTGCGCGATACCGTCCGTGCAGTTCGTCGTTCCGGTGATTCCGTCGAAAACATCCAAATCCCCTACGAGCAATACAAAACGATCATCGAGGCGCAAAAAGAAAGCGACAAGGCCACCGGAAGAACAACAAAAAAGAATCTTTCCGGCGCCGTCCGTGGCTTTTTTGGAAAAAATGTTTCCCTCGAAGGTAAAACCGCCCAAGTCATTGGTTACGATGCGCAGAACGATGAAGTACTCGTGAACGATGGCGCCGGTCGCCGATGGATGAAGTCCGGGGAAATGCTCCGCGGTACGCAAACAGTCTCGTCGAGCGCACCACTCCCAACCGCTCGATCGACAAAAACATCTAAACAATCGTCGCGCGTTGTACGAGATCAAGGCACGAAAGTCGATTTCTCCGACGACGCTTCCGGAAAGGCCGTGCGCCAAGTCGAGGTGAGCGGCACCTCGATTCAACCGTCAAATCCGGAGATCACCGCGCCTTTGAAAGCGACGACGTCGGCTTCCGCTTCGACATCGACATCAGCATCTGCATCGGTATCGACGAGCCCCGCATCTGCATCCATTCGTGAAACACGTATCGAGTTACAGTCGGAACGCGCGGCTAGCGCCGGTGCCACAACACCGCAAAGTGCTATCGCCGCTGTTGCGTCCGTCGCCGCAGCCATTCCCGCCTCCGACACGGGCGCGGCTGCCATCATTGCCGCGGCCCAAAATGTTCTCGCGGCCTACGGAGCTTCCGCATCCGCACGAGAGGGTCAGATCCAGCAATTATCCGGCCAGATTTCCGAGGTATCAAATCGAATCAACGATTTACAGCAGCGCTCTCGTACCGCATCTGCCGGCGGGAATAGCGCGCAAGCGTCGCAATTGAAACAACAAATCGTCCAGTCGCAAGCCGACCGCGACTCTCTGCTTCATCAGCAGACGGACTTACAGGTCGCGCGAATCAATGAAGATAATAAAGCCGATCAAATCGTCCAAGCGGTGCAGCGGCTCGAGCCTGACGCAAGCGGAGTTGTTCCCGACGACAAAGTCGCGGCAGTACAAAAGTTGTTGCCTTCGATCGCCGCTCCGACATCAGCGCAGAGAGAGGTAGCTTCGGCCGCCGCGGCTCTGCCGAGACCAACGTCAACCGCCGCCCCTCGTGCCTACGCACCCGGCATCCCCTCGCGTAGAGCCTCCGCAACGGCGAGCCCGTCCGTTCGTACGCCAAAACCGATTCGTCCGCTTGGCGGCAGTCTCTCGTCCATCGGCGGCCAAGCTCAGCGCGCCGTCGAACTTGGCGCCGCTCAGTCTTACGATCGGGGAGCTCGAAACGGCTACACCGGCGCGGGATCGGAAGACACGATGGAACGGGACTCGTATGAAGATGCTTTTGCGACAGAGGGCGGACAAGGCGGTTACTCGGGACCGCTCGATCTTCCGGAACGTAAACCGCAAACCTATGCCGCCGGCGCCGGCGATGAAGAACCGGAGCCTGCAGATATCTACGGTGCCAAAGAAGAAGCGGGTCGCGCGGAAATGAAGCGTATTCACGGCGGCAGTGCTGAAGGCCAAATGCAGTCCGGGCAACGTCCTCCGGAAATGGCTGGTCGCCCAGGATCCGACCAGGTATCGGGCCAGAATCAAGATCAGGCGCCGACCGGTCCGACGCCGCAAGAGCTCGCGCGTGCATCGGCCTTACAACAAGCGACGGCGCAAGCGGTGCAGCGACAAGGTCAGCAGAAGGCTGCCACAAGCGAGGCCGGACAATCGGAGAGCCAGATGGAGAAGATACGCGCCGCAAAGAAAACCATCTCCAACCTTATTGACGCATTCGATACCGCGCACGGCGCATTTGATGTGATCGGTATCCTCATGACGATCGCTCATTTGAATGGTCGCTTGGTTCTGACGTTCTTCAAAAAAGATCTGCCGTTTTTCCCACAAGCCGGATTTCCATACGAATGTTCAGCGATCGCCTGCCTCGATCTTGCAATGTGCCTAAGCGCCATGATGACCATGTTGGGTCCGGTTATTTTGCTCGCCGCCATCATCGCCGCTATAAGTAGTGCGACCTTTGGGCTATCGGATGTGATCGGCGGTTGGCTCGACTTGTTCTAGATTGTGTTATAATCCCCACATGAACGAACGCTTAAAACGTGTCCTTTTAATCGTCGGCTTTCTTCTTGTTGTCGTTGGAATAGCCTTCGGTATCTATTGGGTGTTCTTCCGCCCAACGGGAGTGCCGATCGTAACGCCTCCGGGAACGGTAGTACCCGGCGGAACATTGCCTTCGGCCGGTACCGGAGGTCCGCAGGGTGCCACGACGACTCCTGGAGGTCCCGGCGGTTTACCGATACAGCCCGGCCAAGTGTTTGTACCCACCGTTCCGACCGGAATTCCGGCAACACCGCGTACGCGTGTTCTGCGCTCGACGCCGACTCGTTCCGTATCCATGGCCTCCAATGGACAAATCCGCGGCTACAATCCGGATGACGGACGCTTTTATCGCGTTTCTGTCGACGGCGAATCCGTACCGATGTCTAATCAAACTTTTTTCAACGTCGATAGCGTCGCCTGGGGTAACTCCACCGACAAAGCCGTCATCAATTATCCGGACGGTTCAAATATTCTTTACGATTTTTCGACAGACAAGCAGGTTACCTTGCCAAAGCACTGGGAAGACTTCAATTTCTCTCCCGACGATGATCGCCTCGTCGCAAAGAGCATCGGCAACAACGAGGACAATCGTTTTCTTGTCGTTTCCAATCCAGACGGAACCAATGCCAAGCCGATTGAAAGCCTCGGAAGCAACCAGAACAAAGTGCATACAAGCTGGTCGCCAAATAACCAAATGGTCGCCTATTCGTTTACCGGCGAACCGCTCGGCTTAGATCGCCAGCAAATCATCATGCTCGGACAAAACCAGGAAAATTTTAAAGGCTTGGTCGTGGAAGGACGCGGATTTATTCCCAAGTGGGCTCCATCCGGTCAGAACCTCCTCTATTCCGTTCATAACAGCGCCACGAACTATCTCCCGACGCTTTGGGTGAGCGGTGCAGCCGGCGATTCCGTGAATGCCAACCGCGTCAATCTCCAAATCAACACTTGGGCCGATAAATGCACGTGGCAGGGCGAGCAGACGCTTATTTGCGGTGTACCGACCACGCTCGGACAGGGCGCGGGTCTGCAGCGTTCCATGTTTGAAAACAATCCCGATGAGATTTGGAAAATTAACCTGCAAACCGGGGAGAAAATTAATCTTGGTCAACCACAAGGCGGTGCAGCCGTAAAAGACATGAGCGTTACGCCGGATGGTCGTTCCGCCATCTTTACGGATCAAATCAGCGGCCGTCTGATCCGTTTTGACTTGTAATGTATGGACGATAGACATCGCCTTCTCTGGCTATTCCTCGGTGTCTTTGCTGTTGTCAGTTTATTGTTGGCTTGGAGCATGATTTACCGCAACGTGTCGACATTTCAGGCCGGTACTCGCCCCGCCTACACTCCGACATCTGAATTGTCTAAACCAATCCTTCCTCCCCTCCGCAGTACCGACCCCACACGCGGTTCAACATCGACCAACGCGGTTGTGATTGTCGAATTCGCCGACTACACTTGCACCTATTGTCGCGCATCCGAGCCGGAATTAGCCGCGGTATTGGCCGCGAACCCGGCCGGTGTCCGCCATGTGTGGCGCGATATGCCGGTGGCCAGCGATAGACCCGACGCCATCCTCGCCGCCTCCGCAGGTCGATGCGCTAACGATCAGGGCAGGTTCTGGGAAATGCACGATGAGCTTCTCAAACTCGGCACCATCGATCTCACCACATTGCAAGATACGGCCACATCGTTACGCCTCGATGTTCCCTCGTTTAACACCTGTGTGCAGTCCGGCCGGCATATCGTCGATATCCAAAACGACATCCAGCTCGCAAAAGACCACGGCCTCACCGGCGCTCCGACCTTTTTTATTGGCGACCAGATACTGTCGGGATACGTGAAGGCGGGAGAATTTCAGTGGACATTGCTGAAGGCGCGTATTTTTTAAACGTATGCGGATCCTTCGTATCGCGATCTGTATCACGGCGATCGTATTTCCGTTATCCGTCTTTGCCCAGACCGGCCCATGCGGAAGCGGCGACGCCTGTCCTGTCGCAGGACAAATTTGTCGCGGGGCCGCTGGGTCTCGACTTTGTTATAAAACCTGCACGCCCGCTGCGTCAGGTTCCGCAACGGAATGTTCGGCAACGGAAACGTGCGAAACGCCTTCGGGTCTTGATCGAACAGTATGCGTTGTTGCAGCCGGCGGCGCATCAGGTTCCCCGAGCACGGGATCTGAGCCTCCCGCGGAAGTCCCATTTGTCCCGATCACACCCGTCCTCGGCGTACCGATTCCCGGCGGAAGTTTAAGTGCGCCAACGCGCGATAACGGCGTTGTCCGCGTGTCGTTCTTGGCCGAATATATCAACGCTATCTACCGCTATATTTCATCCATCGCTCTCGTTATCGCCATTGTCATGTGCGTATACGGCGGTTTCCTTTATTTGGGTGCATCCGCCGGTATCGGGCAAATCGCCAGAGGGAAAAAGATTATTACGGATGCGATCATTGGCATGCTGATTATTTTAGGCGCGTACTCGATCCTGAATATCATTAATCCGCAAACCGTAAATTTAAAAACGCTGGAGTTGGCTTTTGTACAGCCGATGAACGATGAGGACATGGAATCCCTAGAAGCGGAACTTGCGGACCCTGCTATCGCGGCCGGTACGTCGGGAGGAGGAGGCGATTTTATCACGGTCGATGAAAGTGCCATGGAACGGCTCGATGAAACCTGCGTGCACTTGAACACCCCCGTCGATCCATCCGTGATTGAGCCGTTACGTCGTGCGGCAAATCGTTTTTGTGAACTGCGCGGCAGTCACTCTGACTGGCGTATCGTCGGCGGAGGCTTCCGATCTCCCGCTCTTTCACTTCGCCTTTGGCTGAAACGATGTGTTGGGCGCATCAACTGTACAACGGGCACGGGCGCTCCGCTCCGACCCGGAGTGACAACGCATAGCGCCACGACCCCTTGGTCGTTTTCCGACCCGGCATTGCGGGCGCTCATTCCCCCGCCGCAAACCGCTCCGTACTCGGATGCGCAGATCCAGCCGCTGTATGATCGGCTGCTCCCGCAAGCCGGCGCGCCGAGTTATTCCGGCCATGCGCGTGGTTTGGCGATGGACTTGTACTGTGGAGGCGTATCCAGAAATCAAAGCGATGCATTTGTTCCATGTCAGCTCTTGCTTGAACAAGCCATGAAAGAATCGGGTTTCTGCCGTATTCCAAATGAATGGTGGCACTTTGAACTTGCGAGCAATCATCCGTCTCGCGCCTGTAACCCGAGTTGGACCATCGGAACGGCATCAATTCCGCTTGGTGAAGGAGCCGCTCGTGAAGTTGATTATCGATCATGCACACGTTTTTATTCCTTCTCACGCGCCCGCGCCGGAACCGAGGCCTGTCACTAGGTTGGAGGAACTGATTTTTTGCGGTAAAATCGGCATATGCGCGTTCTTATCGTCTCGTTCATTGGGGTCATAGGCCTGCTCTCGTCGACCCTGCCCGCTCTTGCACAAGTTGGCCCTTGTGGGGCCGGCGATTCCTGTGCCGTCGTGGGCCAAATCTGTCGGGGAGCCGTCGGCTCTCGTTTCTGTTTCATTCCCTGCATATCGACGGACGTATTCGGAGCATCTGCAGAATGTCCCACGACCCAATCCTGCCTCCCGCCATCGGGTACGGGTTATGATCGTGAAGTTTGCGTCGATTTAACCGGTGCCGTCCCAGTGGGAGGTATTGGGAGCATCGACACGGCAACGACGTGTAACGATGCACGCCCATGCCCTTCAGGCCGATCCTGTGTCTCCGGAACCTGCCGACAGCCGATGGGTGGCAGATGTACGACGAGCGCGGATTGCAATACCGGAACGACATGTGTCGGCGACCGGATCAGCGGAATGACCTGCAGCGGCGTGCCTGACTCTGCGGCCGCCGCCGAAGCCCCCGCAGAAGTTCCCTTCACTCCAATCACTCCCAACCTCGGCGTTCCGATCCCGGGCGCGGAAAGTTTAACGGCACCGACGCGTGAAGGCGGTGTCGTCGTCGTGTCGTTCTTGGCACAGTACATCAACTCCGTTTATCGATATCTCACGGGCATCATCCTCGTTATCGCGATTGTCATGGTGGTTTACGGTGGTTTCCTCTATCTCGTGGGATCGGCGGGTGTCGGTAGTATTCAGAGAGGTAAACAAATCATCACTGACGCCATCATGGGCATGGTGATCACCCTCGCCGCTTTTGCCATTTTAAATACCGTAAATCCGGCAACAACAAACCTAAAAGTTTTGAATATTCCTTTTGTTGAAACAGACGTATGGGCTTCGGGTGAAGCCGATGTGGATTTCGGCACAGCAGTAGGCATGGGACCCGCTCACGAGCCCGGCGTACCGTACGCACCCACGGAACTGGCAAGTCTCGATATGTGCGGTCAGCTAAGACAGTATCTCGATAATGGGACGATTGTTCTCCAGCAGGCTCAAGATCGTGAGGGTATCTTGGGCGGTACCGGATTTATTCAACGGCCAAGCGGATCCGAATGGTGCCAGCTTCTTTCACGATCGTCGGATCCAAGTTGTCCAAGCCTTCCAACAAGAGCGCAATTTGATGCGATCACAACCGGAAGAGCCGCTACGTTTGACGACTCGGCCGACGGTGTCCCGATTCACCCGATGATCTGCCGATATTTGCTGGACCTCGCTATCGCCAAAACCAATGGAACGATTAGCGGAACGGTAAGCGCTAAGATCGTCGGAAGACACCATCGCTGTGCGAACGGTGCTTGGTTCTTTCGGTCTGCGGAGAGCAATAATAACTGCTCGACATTGGCTCATGGCCGTGAGGAATGCATGGCATGCGTACGAAGCGTGTTGTCCGGCGGTGATGATGGTCAGTCAAGTCACTGGACCGGACAGGCATTCGACATGGTCAACAATGAAAGTGTCCAGCGCTACACCGTAAACGTACTCGCACCGCGTTATAAGGAGGAAAACGGCGGTCGAGCGGTATTTGATGATGTCTTTGGAGGAAATGTGGAACCGCATGAAGGAACGATCAGCTGTTCGACACGCACAGGCCGCATACGAACGGGTGCCTATTGCGTGGACGGAAACTGTGGTACACCCGACCGCATGGTAGGAGTCGGTTTGGATGCCGTTTGCGGACATTACAGCGGCGGTACAAACTCACATATACACGTCTCCTTCTATTAGTCATGAAAGCGCCCCAGACATTGTTTACTTGCACCAATTGCGGCGCCCAGTACCAGAAATGGGCCGGGCGCTGTTCCGAATGCGGAAAATGGGGAACGGTTGCAGAAGAATCCACATCCCCTGCCCTCGCCGCCCGCCCTTCGACTAAGCCCGGTAAAACCGCCTCCTTTGTCGATCTCGCTGCTGCCGGCGAAATCCCTCGCAATAAAACTGGCCTCGCCGTCTGGGACGAAATTTTGTCAGGTGGCGTTGTCGCTGGATCGGTCACGCTTCTTGGCGGTGAACCTGGCATCGGCAAGTCGACATTACTCGCCCAACTCGCTCTCTCCGTCGCATCTCAAGGAAAAACCGTTCTGTACGTCACCGGCGAAGAATCCCCTTCACAAGTCTCTTTACGTTTGAAGCGTCTCTCCTCGACTCTCCCGTCGACTCTTTTGTTCCTCGACGAAACCTCCGCCGACATCGTCGCCTCGACGATCGCCGAAACCAAACCCGCTCTCACCATCGTCGATTCGATCCAATCGATGCGTGCCCCGGAAGTCCCCGGCGAACCCGGAAACATGTCGCAAGTGCGCGCAAGCGCCGGTTGGATCGCGGAAACCGCAAAAAAATCCGGCGCGTCCGTGATTCTTGTCGGCCAAGTCAACAAAGAAGGCGACCTCGCCGGACCGCGTCTACTCGAGCACCTTGTCGACACCGTCATCATGATGGAAGGCGACCGCAGTCACGCGTTTCGATTAATGCGCGTCACCAAACACCGCTTTGGCACCACCGACGCCTCCGCCCTCCTCTCGATGAACGAGTCCGGCCTCTCCGTCGTAGAAGACCCGAGCTCTGCACTTCTCGCAGATCGACCCAAGCAAGCCCCAGGAACCGTTGTAACGTGTCTGCTCGAAGGCCAGCGCCCGATTCTCGTCGAACTCCAAGCCCTCGTAACCCCAGCCGGCTACGGCACTCCCCTGCGCCGCGCCTCCGGCATCGACCTCAATCGACTTAGTCTTCTCCTCGCCGTCATGGGCCGCCGCGCCGGTGTCGGTTTTGGCGATCAAGACGTCTTTGCTAACGCCGTCGGCGGCATCGAAGCAAAAGAAACCGCCGTCGACCTCGCGATCTGTCTAGCCGCCGCGTCCGCCAAGCTCGACAAACCACTGCCCGATGACCTCGCCGTCTGGGGAGAAATCGGACTCACCGGTGAAATTCGACCTGTCGCTCGCATGGATATGCGCCTCAAGGAAGCAAAACGACTCGGCTTCACTCGATTCATTACGCCTGCCGAGTGTAAACACCTCAAAGAAGCGATCGCGCTCTATTCCAAGTGAGCCGCATCCCGCATCCCTTCAACCGCCCGCTTCCAAAGCGGGTGTTTCGTTAAATCCGGATCCGTGTCGAGTATACGTCGTGCTTCGTCGCGTGCTTGAGAAATAATATCCCCGTCGGTAATCCTCGCGATTGTGAGCGCCTCATGTCCGCTCTGCTGTGTCCCAAGCAGTTGTCCGCTCCCTCGCAATTTCAAATCCTCTTCGGCTAGCCTGAACCCATCCTGCACGCGCTCCATCGTCATCAATCGTTCGAGTCCGGGGCCCTCGGTGTCGGTAAGTAAATAGCATGAGCTCGGCATCGTCGAACGTCCGACGCGGCCGCGTAGCTGGTGCAACTGTGCCAACCCAAATCGTTCCGCGCCTTCAATCGCAATCACCGTCGCTTGCGGAACATCAACGCCAACTTCAATTACGCTGGTCGCGATAAGCACGTCGACATCTCCATTCTTAAAAGCCTCCATCGTCTCTTCCTTCTCTTTCGGTTTGAGTCGACCATGCAGTAATCCCAACTTGATCCCTTCAAGCGGTCCCTTCGACAAGCTCTTCCACTCCTCCGTCACCGATGTCACGCCAAGTGCATCCGACGGATCGATGAGCGGACAAACAATATACGCTTTCTCTTTGCGTCCGATCGCGTCACGAATCGCTTGATAGGCTTTCTCGCGTTGTTCTCCATGACAAACCTTCGTCGTTATCGGTAATCGACCAGCGGGCTTTTCGACGATGAGCGAAATGTCCAAATCTCCATACAACGTCAACGCCAATGTTCGAGGAATCGGCGTCGCCGTCATCGATAAGAGATGCGGAACATGGCCGTCATCTCTCGATCCGAGCAATAAAGCCTCGCGCTGACCAACGCCAAATCGATGCTGTTCGTCCACAATCGCGAGCGCCAAATCTTTCGGCAATCTTCCATTCTCAAGCAGCGCATGCGTTCCGACGAGCACCACATTCCCCTGCGCGGCTAGCGATTCGACCTGCTCGTTTTTCAGGACTTCTTCTTCGCGACCTTGATACAGCCGCTTATCCGTTCGAGTCACCAACGCAAACGGAATATTGTGCATCGCAAATAATCGTTGGAACGTAATCGCATGCTGTCTCGCAAGAATATCCGTCGGTGCAAGCAGTGCGACAGAATATCCATGTCGATGCACATGCGCCGCCAAGAAAGCCGCGACGACAGTCTTTCCGGAGCCTACGTCGCCCTGAATCAATCGTCGCATCGGCTGATCGCGCTCCATATCCTGCAACGCCGCCCAAACCGATTTCTTCTGATCACCCGTCAACGGATACGGCAAACTTTCGACAAATTTCTTCGCGAAGTTCTGGTCGAATGGTATCGCCGGCGCTCCAGCTTCCGTCGATCGCTTCCGTTCGGCTCCAAGTGCCAATTGATATCCAAGAACTTCGTCGAATGCGAGCCGCCTTCGCCCCTGCTCCGCATGGTTGCTCGAATTCGGTTCATGAACGGCACGGATCGCTTCCTGCAACGGCAGCAGCTTCATCCGTTCGAGCTCACCGGCAGCGACCGCATCTTCCGGCCACTCAACATTCTCGAGAACATACTGCATCAATCGCCGATACGTCTTCTGTATCAACGTCCCCGCCAATCCATAAACCGGTGCAACTTTCCCCGCGGCCAGCGTCCGAGCTTCCGCCGGTTCCCAAATCGGACTCACGAGCGTCTTTCCATATGGAGCCTTGATCGCAATTTTACCGGACAAGAAAATCTTCCGTCCCGGTTTGAATTCCTCAAGTACCCAAGGCTGATTAAAAAAGTTCGCATTCAGCTTCCCAGTCTCGTCTTCAAACATCAGCCGAAAGATGGCAAAGCGTTTTCGGAATGAGTTTAGCTTGATGCACTTCACAACAGTCCCTTCGAGCGTTACAAAGTCCCCATTCTGCGCTTCCGCGATCTTCGTAATCCGAGAAAAGTCGTCGTATCTTCGTGGCAGTGTCAGTAACAGATCTCCAATAGTTCGGATACCCAAACTCTCCCAAGCCTTACGGACCGGTGCCGTCGCCCCTTTCACAAAAGAGACGGGTTCTTCCCAATGCAACATGATCTCCATCCTAGGCTCTTTTCATGCTACAATCCAGCCATATGCGATCCTTCCCGACGGAAGTAGAAACCGCCATGATCGGCTCCCAAGACCGTTTTGTTTGGGAAATGCCGGCTTTTTATCGACACGAACGCGGCAAGACTTGGTATTTTGGTCTCGCCGTATTATCCGTTCTTCTTATCGCCTACGCCGTCTGGACGGCAAACTTCCTGTTTGCCTTCATCATCTTCCTCGCAGCGATCATCCTGCTTCTCGTCGGAAGCCAAGAACCGCGCCATGTCCTCGTCCAAATCGGCGATAACGGCATTGTGGTAGACGGTAAACTCCATCTCTATCAGGACATCGGCAGCTTCGGCATCGTGTATCAGCCGCCGATTGCAAAAGTGCTTTACGTGGAGCCAAAATCGACCCTCTCACAACGCATGCGTCTCGAGTTAATGGACCAGGATCCGGTAGAATTACGCAGTCATTTGAGGCAATATCTGCAGGAGGATCTAGACTTGCAAGGAGAGCATCTTTCTGATATAGTCGGGCGGCTATTACGCATTTAGTTGCAACAGAGAGGCTTAGTTTGCGGCCATAGCTCAGCTGGATAGAGCGCTTCCCTGCGAAGGAAGAGGTCAATCGTTCGAATCGATTTGGCCGCACCATAAGAAAAAACTCCCATGTGGGAGTTTTTTCTTCACTTCATCTCCTTGGCGTCTGCGAGCACTTCCTCCGCATGCTTAGCCGGCTTCACCTCTTCGTAGACCTTTGCAATCTTTCCCTTATCGTCAATAAGAAAACTCACGCGAAAGATTCCCATATACTCGCGTCCCATAAACTTTTTCTTCCCCCAAACGCCAAACGCTTTGATAACCTTCTTTTCCTCATCGGCAAGCAAGGTAAATGGTAAATCGTACTTAACAGCAAACTTGGCATGTTTCTTTACAGGGTCGGCGCTGATTCCCCAAACCGTGATACCCATTTTCTTGAACGCTCCGTAATTGTCGCGAATCGTGCAAGCCTCGACGGTGCACCCCGGTGTATCGTCCTTGGGATAGAAATAAACCAATGTCCACTTACCTTTCTGCTCCTTCAAGGAATGCATGTTCCCATCCTGATCAGGCAAGGTGAAATCCGGTGCCTTAGCTCCTTGTTTAAGCATATGGTCGATTATATCCCGTAAACACAAAACCCGCTCATCGCGGGTTTTGATCGTTCTTAGGCGATAAGATCCTCAACCTTACACTTGAACACCATGGCGATTCCGATGAGTGTCGTAACGGTTGGGTTCTTGTTGGCACCGCTCTCAAGCTTGATGATGGTGTTGTAGTTCACCTTGGCTTTCTTGGAGAGCTGTTCGCGGGTCATCTCTTGTTTGGTGCGGAGAGTCTTGACCTTGGACGCGAGCTTGGAAAGGTTATATTTCGGGGCTTTGTTCATACATGACGGCCTAATAAAAGAATAACAACTAAGCTTGACCCACTATAACGGTTTATAAAATCACGTCAAGGGTCACGGAAGATATCAAAATATCCCGCGTGAACGGGATATTTTACATGGCGGAGAGGGAGGGATTCGAACCCTCGCGGCCTTTCGACCCTAGGAGATTAGCAATCTCCCCCCTTCAGCCTCTTGGGTACCTCTCCTTAGGCTAAAAGCCGCTTTACTCTACCTATATTAAGCCTTTGGGGCAAGTAGATCAGTCTACTCGACAAAAGGCCTCAAATGACGTATTTTATCCCCGCCAGATACACGGAGAGGTGGCTGAGTGGTCTAAAGCAGCAGACTTGAAATCTGCCGTATCCAAAAGGTACCGTGAGTTCGAATCTCACCCTCTCCGCCATACAAAAGCGACCCGCAAGGGTCGCTTTTGCGGAAATTACCGCTTTCCGTGATACTCTCCACTACGTCTATGGAAATCAACATCGCGACCCAAAGAATTCTCCTTCTGAAAGACCAGGTAACACCGGAGATCGCCAAGGAACGCGCTTGGCAGAAAAAGGTGACCGCTTTTGATGCGTTCAGTAAAGTCACCAGCCTATTAAGCAAACCAAAGGATGAAGACTTCACCCTCGTTTATAGCGAGCATCGCTATGAGCCTTTTTGGCATGTCGTGGCCAATGCACGTTACGAATACATCCGTTCCGCCAACTATCAAGTCGAAACGAGCGGCAAAGAAGTCAAAACGGTTACGGTCCACGATGTAAAGTACGAGGTCCAGAATGATCACATCCACATCCCTGTCCAAGAGCATTGTTTTCAAGAAGAGCATGAAGATTTAATTGTCGATGGAATCACAGCCAAGCCTTCCGCAGAACTTCAAAAATATCTTTCGATGGCGCCGTTTGAAGTGACGGGTCTGTTAAAAGACGAGGTCGAGGAAGGCGCGATTTTTGTCCCTCCACAAGCTCGTGTTTCTGCCATCATGCGCGATGCCCTCGCTAAAATGATCAAAGGAATCCACGCCGACACGATTCTGGCAGAGGAAGTAGAAGTCGCGCGCGTTGATCTCTATTATCGTCCCGTCTACGCCTTCAAATACGCATGGGCTTCTAAGCAAAAGGAAGCGATCTTGGAAGTCGATGGCCTAACCGGAGAAATTCGCACAGGCAGCCGTGTCTTTAAAGAATACATGGGCAAAATCCTCGACCAAAACTTTCTCTTTGACGTCGGCGCCGATGCTGTCGGCATGTTTGTCCCGGGAGGAAGCATCGCCGTCAAAGTTGCTAAAAAATACATGGATACGCGTAAGGAGAAATAAGCGAGTCGTTTTGTTCTTCAAGCGAAGCTGGTAGCATGTTCTATAACTATGACCAAGAACAAGCTCAAAAAACTCATCCAAAATTTTTCGGTGGTTTTGGGCATCGTCCTTATTTGGAGAGGTCTTTGGTACTTATTGGATGCGATAGACCTCTATCTGTTCCAAGGCGGTCATGCCTTTACAGCCATCGGAGGAGTTATTCTCGGATTAGTTATCTTATATTTGCCCGACCACGACCTGAAGGAATTGAGCAATCTATAATTAGCCGCCCAGCGCAAACGCCATCCCCTCGATCCTGTCCGCTCCGGCATGCCGGATTACTTTTGCGCATTCCCCCATTGTTGCTCCGCTTGTCACCACATCATCAACCAAAAGGATATTCCCTCGCACCGGTTTGATCACTTCAATGGAGCCCCGAAGATTCCCCTTTCGCATATCCGGATCATGCAAATTCGCATTCGCTTCTGTTTTTCGATTGCGTCGTAACATCCTTTCGACCTTGGCGGCCGGTAGCAGGCATTCCCTGACGATCTCCGCCAAACGTTCCGTATGGTCGAATCCTCTCTCGAGCACGTGTTTTTCATCCGTGGGCGTTGCGACAATCGTCCACTCGCCATCGAATCTCGCGCCGGTCGAATGCTCCCATCGAACAAGCAAGCGCCTTAAGATCGGTTCCAGACATGTCGCTGAACGATACTTATAGCTCGTTAGAAGTTTTCGTAGAAAGGGATGAGCATAGGATCCGATAATCCAAGTTCTGTCGACATGGTCGATCTTAGGCGCTTCAACGTCAAAATCAATCGATTGGAAACAATCATCGCAGCACCAAAACCCGCTTGTACCACAACCGATACAAGCGGGCGGGAACAGGCTGTCGAGGGTATTACTCGCCAGCGCTGATAACCATGTCGAAGACGAGCCAAGTGTTTCCATTGCGTTTCAATGTCAGATCAATTCTATTTTGGCTGACCACATTTGCTTTACCCGCACTCTCGACCGTCGTCTGCGCCTGTACGGTTACGGAAGCTTGTGTGGCCGATAGAATCGGCGGAGGGCTGTTGATGACGGCGGAAAGAGCTTGAACGGTCTGGCCCCATGAAGCTCCAAAACTCGGGTGATCGCGGCGCAGGGTCAAGCGTGTCGTCTCAAGCTTCGCGGCAAGCACGGGATCAACGCTTGCCTGGATGACGCGTAATGCGTCATATCCATCGGCATTGGAATACGTGTTCAAGCGTGCCGCCATATCAAGCGACGCACGCTTCAAGACTTCTTGAGCCTGACGTTCGCGTTCTGCGGGCGAATTAGCATCTACCCCTGTCGATGTCGTGGGCTGTGGCAAAGCCGGCGTCGGGTTAAACGGCTTGTCCGACGGATTTTGTGTCGATGCCGGCGGCTGTGGAGAAAGGTTTCCCGGCAAAGCCGGTCGTAAGATGAACCAGACAACGGCCCCAATGCCAATGATGGCGGCAAGGACAAGCAGGATGAGCAGGATGCGATTTCTCATAGATCAAAGGTTAGGCGGCTGGATTTTGTGATTCTTCAAACTCTTTCTTAGCCGCCTCAATCTTGAGCAGCTGCTGCGGATTGGTCGTAACGATCTGGTCCTCCGTATACGAAGCCACGATTTGGATGGCGGCATGTTTTGATCCTGCAAAGAAGATCCCTTCTCCCACACCGGACTCGAGCAGCAAATACTTTTCCGACTGCGTGAGCAAAAATGTGCGTGCAATCAGGTCGATAGCCGCCGGCGACTGCTTCATCAGCAACTGCATCGAGCTGTTCGTTACAATCGCCTGACCATACGGCGAGGTCAAGAAGTCGTTCACATCCTGCGTAATCGTCGAGATGCCGAGGAAATACTTACGGCAGCGCTTCACGAGTGCAAAGACGAACTTAGCCGAGTCTTCCGACTGCATCAGCCACCATGCCTCGTCGATAATCAGAATACGCTTCTTGCGTTCCGAACGAACGACATTCCAGATGTAGTTGATAATCGTATAGATCGACATCGCGCGCAATTCGTCTTCCAAATCGCGAACCGAGAACACCACGAGCTGGTTGTTCATCTGCACCGTTGTCGGCGAGTTGAGCAATCCGGAGAATGTACCCTCCGTAAACTTCTTAAGTTTCACGATCAGTTCGGCCGTCCCCTCCATACCTTCGAGAATGCTCTGAAAATCCTGCAAAATAGGAACCTCAACAGTTGCAAGATCCGCTCCCGGCATAATATCTTTCTTCGCGTATGTTTCGAGCAACGCACGGTCGAGAATCGAGTCTTCCGCCGTCGTGATCTTGCCAAGCATCAATCGAAGCAAACCCTTAATCGTAATAACGGCGCTTCGAATGATGTCCTCGACGGAAAACGCCTCCCCTGCCGGTCGCGGCAAGTCGAACGGATTGATCTTCGAACGAGAAGCCAGCGAAATATTGATATACGTTCCTCCGACCGCATCCGACAAATGCTTATATTCCGATTCCGGATCGATAACGATGACATCGACGCCCAACATGAGTGAACGAATAATCTCAAGCTTAACAGCATACGATTTTCCCGCACCGGAAGTGGCAAACACGACAGCGTTCGCATTCTGCAATGAGAATCGATCGAAAATGATCAGCGAGTTGTTATGTCGATTTACTCCGTACAAAATTCCGTTATCGCTCGTCAGCTCGGCTGATGTAAACGGAAACGACGACGCAATCGGCGACGTGCTCATGTTAAACGTAATCTGCAATTCGTCGTTGCCGACAGGCAATGTCGAGTTGAAACCCTGCTCCGCTTGGAAATAGGAGCGGCGCGTATATATCAACATCGCGGCGAATGTGCTTTCAACGCTCGATGTTACGCGCTCTAGCTCGTCCTTATCTTTCGAGTAGAACGTGCAGTAAAATGCGAATTGGAAAAAGTGTTCGATGCCCTGCGTCAAGTCATCGCGCAACTGCTCGATATCGCGCAAAGCCGTCTCGTTAATCGGATCGCGAGGTTTTCCGGACTCTGCGTCCGACGAAATCTGTGCCTCGAGAACACCAACCTTGCGCTTCAGCTGTTTCAGAACGACATCGGCTTTGATCGGATAGAAAAACATCGCGATATCGAGCTGTGCGGACAGGTTGATAATCGGCGAGGCCCAACCGACGGTGACATAGCGAGGGTATGTGACGACAAACAGCGTACGGCAATACACGTCGCCCAGTCTGACAAACGACGGTTCCACGACCATCGAGGCTGGTGCGATCAAGTCCTTGATCGACGCGACGCCCTTTCGATAAATGCGTTCTTCCTCAAGCGCAATCTTTTGCTCTTGCGATTGAAGCTTCGCTTCTTCCTTGGTAGGACCTTTCTGGAATCCAACCCCCCCCTTCGTGATAAGCGAAGGGTCAAACGCTGGTTTTTGTTCCGGGGTAAAGGCCATATATTATTCGAGTTGCAGCTTGGAGATATCCGTCATGCGCTGTGTCTCAAACAGCTCCGGGTTGTAAACGGTGTACAGCATTTCAATCAAGCTCTGGGTGTCGAGGGCCACCGCGTTAAGCGACATACTCGAGAGCCCGCCGATGATCTGGTTGACACGCAGACTCAAATCAAACTGTAACTTCTGAAAACGTTCTTCCGTCAGCTTTCCGACGATGGTTGGAGAAAAGATCTCCGACAAACGCTGGGTAAATCCTTTTTGCACCGTGCCTTTATCCGTCGCCGGGTTAAGCGGGACAACCACATAAAAACGTTTCTGCATGATGTCGCCAAGCTTGACGAGCTGGACGACGAAATCTTTATAATCGTGAATCTGGCGCTTCAAGAGATCGCTGGTCAGCGTTTTCTCGCTTTCATCAAGCTGACGCATGTAATTGTCGATATTCATGCGGCGCGACTGGATCACAACTTGGATCGGATAATCCAACCCGTTCAAAAACTGCATGTACGCCTGCACGATCGCATTCTGTTCATCCACCGATTTCAAAGAAAAGTTAATGCTGGAAACCAAAAGCACGGAGCGCAAGGTTCCGTCGCGCATAATCACAATATCGTCGCGTATTTCCGCAACGTCGAGGAATCTCTGTGAAGGAACGCCAGGTTTGGGTCCCGAAAGTTGTTTGCTCTGCATATCAGGTCGGTTCCTCGTCAGGATTGTACACCCCTCCCGTGTTTACCGTGAGGGCTAAATCACGCAGTCGTGTGGACTCCGGCCGGCTCTTGGCTACAACGGCCGATTTTAGATCCTTGATATCAGGCGGCTTGATGGCCAAAACCCTTAGTTCAGCGTCATTGAGATCTTTGTGCCAAACGCGCAATCGCGGACGCATCATGGTCTGCAATACGTTGACGAAAAACAAGTGAAACGGCTGTCCGTTGATTTTCAAGAATCCAAACACGCCGACGAAAGCGGCCGTAAGAATCGCCAGGACGATAAAAATCGGCAGCTGGAAGATCTTGTATTCAAGAAAAAGAGCAAAGGTACCACCCAGCGACAACAAGAACTGTCTGACCGTAATCGGGCCAAGAATTTTATCTTCGTTATCAATGAATTGGGGTACAACGAATTTCTCTGGCATTTGCCTTAGTATAGCATAATCACTGTCATTCCTGCGAAGGCAGGAATCCAGCTTGGATGAAAGGTTATAAAGCTGTCGATTTACTCAGCTGGATCCCAGCGTTCGCTGGGATGACAGGCTAAAACTGAATACGTGCATTGAGCGCAATGATCGCTCCTAACTCCTCGGCTGTGGGTAAATTTGGGTCGATTTTTCGCTTTTCTTCAACAAGCTGTGCTACCGGTTTCGCCGAGGCAAAGCTTTCCGTAACCAATTTCAAATATTGTTGCTGAAGAGGCGACGATCTCCATGCGGTAACGCCATCCGTCCAGCGTTCAAAGTTCTCGCGCTTCAGCGTTTCGAGTTTTTGATAAATCTTCTCTGCAGCCTGTTCCGGCGTCTTAGCCTGTCTGCGGAATGTTTCAATATCCATCGATTTCAACTCATCGCCAAGTCCGGAAAGCCTCATCGGGGGCACAATGTCGACCATCGACGGTTTCGGAGCCGCGCGCTGCTCTCCGCTCGCCTCAATAGGCAGCGGCTTCCCCTGCATGGCCGCGCGCAATTGCTCGACGGCCGTATCCCCTTTTGCGCCGGCAACCTTCTGCTTATACCAAGCGGCATGTTCCTCGCTTTCCCGCTGTTTCCGTTCATCAATTTTTTTGCGTTGTTCATCCTGCGTACTCTCGATCATCTTGCGTTGCTCCTCATCGATGGATGCGTGTTGTGCTGTGTACGTCGACTCAATAATCCCCGCGACTTTGTCGGCAATTTCCGGCGCAAGTCCGACGCCTCCCACATGCGTCTCACGTTCCAACATTGCCCTTGTCTGCTGGGCATTTCTGACGTCGCGCAAACGTGTCGACACCACATTTCGCAAGCGTTTTGCCGTATATTCATCCAACTTCAAATCACCAATCTGGGTGATCGCACCATCAATAGCAGCTTCGAGCACAGGATCAATGGCCGCCGCTGCCCTCGGCATCCCCGCCCCCGTTACCTCGTCGCTTGCGACCGCCGCCTTCTTGCTTGCGGCTTCCGCTTGTTCGTCCCCCTGCTGCTGAAAATTCCGATACCACTCCGCATACTCCTGTTCCGACAAGACTTGAGTCGATGCCAAAAACTTCTCCATCTCCGTAAAAAATGCTTGTGCCTGTTGTGCGGCAAACCCTAATCCTCCTTCCGATTGGGAACGCTGTAAGATTTCGATAACTTGGTCTTTTGACCGCACTCCCTTGATATTGGAGACCATGACATCTCGTACTTTCCGAACGATATCTTCGTTCAGCAAACTAATCTTCGCCGTGGAGGCGATACGTCTGACAGCTGCGCCATAAGATACGGGCCGTAAAGAAACGCGCACCGACCCCTGTACATCTGCCAACGGTACGCCGAGCTCATGCAAACGCCCCTCGACATCCCAGGTTACGAGATCGGCTAACGGTAAAATGAGCCATTGTAATAGCGCGCGTTCCACATCCTGCGGCTTCCGATTCCCCGCAATCGCTTGACACTTCAACTCGAATTCCGAGCGAGTCAAACGCTTGAACAGTAATTCCCAAACAACATCCATGACACGATCCCATGCGTCGTTATCGTAGGCGAGCTTCGTCTGAGCCGTGTCCTCCTGTGTTCCGGAAACAGGGTCCAGCAAATAATCCTGAACGGCTTCAGGAGCGGCATTGAAGCCTTTCAGCCATTCATCGCGTGTCATAGGCCTTTACTCGACAACTACGTCCTTTCTCAAAATCTGTTTGACAGCTCCGCTAGGAATATTGCTGTCCTTGTTCTTGGCGGCCTCGCGTTCAAGCGCGGCCATCGAGTCGATAATCTCCTTGGCAATCTTTTGATCCTCCGCTTTCATCTTGCTTATGTCTTGCTGTTTCAGATCATTAACGCGCTGTTTTGCAACGGCGAGTAATTTAACGACATGCGCACGCTGGTCGCTTGCAATCCTGGGATAATTTTCCTTTGATAGTAGTTGACCGATTCCACCGGTAAGAGCCGCGTGAACAATTTTTATCTGGTGGTCCGACGTAACGCCTTGCGCGTCGATCTGTCGGAAAACACTGTTCATGTTCTTGATCTCATCGTTAAAGTCTGCTTCGTTGGTTGTCTGCGCAGCCTGGCCGACTGATTCTTTCACGACAGAATCGACAATGGATGAAACGTTGTCCTTGCCGCTTTCCGTAATCTTTGCAACCTCCGCGAACGAAGCTCCGGAACGCAAGGCGGTTCGTGCTGCTTCCACAGGAACCGTATAGCCCGCACCCTGTTTGGCGGCTTCCTGAAGCTTAGAAATCGATTCACGCTCGCCTTCATTACGGATACGCGCCCCGCCCTTCCCCGGAACGGCCGCGGGATCGACGCTATATGCATGAGTCATGCCATCTCCCGCATTGAAGCGATGCTGTACCTTCTTCAGATCGCGATAATCCGTCGTCGGCGATTCCGTAACGAGCCCCTCATGGGCGTTCAAGCCATTGAGCAGATCCTTGTTACCTGACTTTTGCACTGATCCTTTAACACGATCCCATGCCGCCTTGTCCTTCTGCTCCAGCGATTTGTACTTAATAACATTGCCATCGGCATCTTTGCGTTCTTTATCAACCTCCGCCCAGCCATGCTTCAACATGAAGCCCGTGGCAACCTCGCCATTCATCGCATCAAGCTTGCCGACTTCCTTGTACAGATCCGGATCTGTAGCCAAGTCCTCGATATATTTGTCTCTACCATTTTTTCCTTCGACAGGCTTACCATCCTTGCCAATATACGGTGCTTCCGGATCCGCCAAATGCGGATTGGTCTTCATATACTTCTCAAGTGACTCTACCTTACCTGTGTCTCCCGCTGTTTTTGCAAGAGCTAATTGTGAGCGAACATACTTAGCTTGCTCGCGATTTGCCGCCTCCTTAGACATGACGTCCGAGCCCGCCTTGGCCTCGTCTTCTGAGATCCCGGGATTCCTCTTTTTTATATCATCGATAAATGCGGTCTTGTTACGTTTTGCTTCACGGTCACGCAAATCATCGGAAGAAAGAATTTCGGCAACCTTCGCCGATCCTGCGCGAGCTCCAAGTGTACGGAACGCGCTCGTACCCATACCAAACGTCTTGCCAACCATTCGTAGCTCCGCATCGGTACCAGTTTTGCCGACACCCGCCATCAAGTCTGCCGCTTCCTTCGCCTGCTTTGCCGCTTCATCACGCCGCATTGTCAAACCTTTGGCTAAGGTCGGACGCAAAGCTGAACCGACAACGGGAACTCGACCCAATGTCTGCAAACCCGCTGCAGAAACCTTACGCGTGAGATCCAAACGCTTGTCGGCATAGCGGGCCGCGCCTCTTGCTCCATAAGCCGCCCCATACCCCGCAGCCAAAAACGGAGCCGTAGCACCCAATCGTCCAAGCGACATACCTGCTCCCTTTGCCTTCTCCGCAAAACCTCCAAGCGTCTTACTAATGGCACTCGCCGACTTCACCGCCTGATCCAACCCCATCATGAGCAAAGTGATGCCGACGATGAAGGAAGCGATGGACTGCGCGTCACCGATAGAAGTAATAAAAGTTGCCGCTCCTTCTGGAACATCAAAAGATAATGCTGAGGCAAGCCCGCCACCGCCCGAATTAGCTCCCTGCACGACCGCCAGCGTCAGCCACAAAAAGAATGCCATCACCGGACCTCCCGTCAGCAATGTTCCTAATCGCGACCAATAGTCGTTCGCGATACTTCCTAAATGTTTAGATAGCTTGCCGGGAATCGCCGTTACAAAAAATGCCAATGGCGACATGATTAACGCGATCCACAAACCGACAATGCGGAAAATAAGGAATCCTGTCATGATCGTAACGACGGAAATCATGATACCCAGCATAAAAATCGCCAGCATGTAGGCGATGATAATGTTTGTCCCGTTAGCAGCACCCGCAGGCGCATCGGCTGACAATTGCATGATCCGCGCCAAGCCAAGAGCATTCACAAAATTTCCCTGAGCCGCGGAAGCAAAGGCATTCACGAACGTCAGCATCACAACCTGCGAGAAGTCGATCAGAAGCTGAATCAACGTTTTGGAAAAATTGATCAGTACCGCCATCATGAGTAGTCGCGGTAAAACCTTGGTGTAATGAAGTTCTCCTCCTCCGTAGTCGATGATGGTCGAAAATGCAGAAATAAGAAGAATGACAATGAAAAACATGTTGCAAATGTCTCTCACGATCGGCCAACCAACTTCCACAGGTGCCGCACTTGAAAAGCTATTATATTTTGCAAACGCTAGAAGGACGGTCAGAATCAATGAAACGATCCAACCAAGCAGTGTAACGATCCAACCTAACACCATCGTGACGCCCTGACAGATATAGGTGCCGAAATTTCCAGGCGGTCCGCAAGAGTCGGCGGATGCTGCTGCCGCTGCACTGTCTGCTGCCCTTGCTCGCGCAATCCCCGCAGTTGTGCCCTGGCACAGACCAGGAGTACCTAGCGTCTCTATCTCTCCGGTACATTCACAATCTCCTGCCACTGCACACGCGCCAGCAGTACAATCCGTATCCTGGTTGCAGGATTCATTTGGGCCTGCAGCATATGTCGTTTGTCCAAAGTTTAGAATACCAACAGTCGAAAAAAGTGCGACAGCACAAACAACAAACAGGTTCTTCCAACTCGCGAATGAACGCAAAGGCATAACTCGGAGACAGTATAACATAGAGCAGTTAGCTAAGAACATGGAGCGTCTGGGCGTACTTACCCCCAGCTATTCACGTCGTTCCGCGCATTGCTAGCGTCATCGATTTATGCTAACCTTGAAAACGATTTCGCTTCCCACACGACATGACGTCAGTGAATTTTTTGAACGTAGACCATGACGCCGTCGCCCGTCGCAAAACCCTTGCGCTCGCCGGCGTTTTTACGCTGTTTGTCGCGCTCGTCGCATTTGCCGGAGGTGCCGCATCGTATCGTTCCGTCGAGCGCGGTACGGATGTCTTCACGGAATTTGGACGTCTTCCCGTTATCAGCGACGCGCGCCAGCTCGTCTTTGGTGCGGCACCGAGCGACGTTGATACGCTCACGGGCCAAGCGGACAATGAACCGAATCTCATGCGCGTCCTCGTCCTCGGCATTGGCGGAGCAGGACATGACGGTTCACTACTGACAGACAGCATCATGCTCGCCACCGTCGACCTCGATACAAAGAAAGTCGGCATCGTCTCGATCCCGCGCGACATGGCTTATCCGCTTGGAAACGGAAACTTTGAAAAGATCAACGCCGTGCACGCATGGGAAGAACAGGCTCATCCGGGTGAAGGCGCCGTCCGCACCGCCCGCATGTTCTCCGACTTCCTCGGCATCAATATCGACCACGTCGTCCGTATCGATTTCCGCGGTTTCGCCGCCTTCATCGACGCGATCGGTGGAGTCACGATCGATGTCGAGCGCTCCTTCGCCGACAACGAGTACCCGACCACCGACGATCTCTGGCAAACCATCTCCTTTAAAAAAGGCAAGCAGGAAATGGACGGAAAAACCGCTCTGATCTATGTGCGCTCGCGACACGGCTCCAATGGTGAAGGCTCCGACTTTGCCCGTGCTCGACGTCAGCAACTCGTGATGCTCGCCGTTCGACAGAAGTTGTTGTCGCTTAACACGCTCGCGGATCCGGGAAAACTCGCCAAACTCTATCAAGCTGTCACGACCCATGTTCAGTCGGACTTATCTCCTTGGGACGCCATCAAACTCGCGCCGTTAGTGCAGGATTTTTCAACGGAGAAAATCACCTCGCATGTTCTAACCGATGCGGAAGGCGGTGAGCTTGTCGCCGCCAACGTGAATGGAAACTTCCTTTTGTTCCCACGCGGAAACGACTGGACGCGTATTAAGGACTTGGTAAAAAACCCATTTGCCAGCCAAGAAGAGCGCGATAAAAATGCGCCAATTTTCTCCAAAGTAGAGGTAAAAAACGGCACACTGCACACCGGTTTAGCCTTCCAAATCAGCAATAACCTCAACCTAGAGGGCTTTTCCGCTCAAAACATGGGCAATGCCGCCCGCCGGAACTACACACGGACCCTCCTTGTAGACTTGACAGATGGCAAAAAATCCGATGAACTAGCCAAACTTCGCCGCCAGCTCGCCGCAGATGTCTCCCTTTCTGTTGTTACGACTACGGTCGGAAATGACGGGATCAAACGCCGCGCGGTTTATACCGCCGCGAACGCAATGGAAATCATCTACAACGACGATACGGATTTTCTCGTCCTCCTAGGCGAGAGCTCGTATGCACTGGTAGCTAGTCCATATGCGACACAAACTCGGCCGTGACTTGCCGCGTGTTGCCTTGGTCGGTCGTACAAACGTCGGTAAATCCACACTGTGGAATCGCTTGACCGAGTCCGGTCGTGCCATCGTAAGCGCCAGTCCGCACACAACTCGCGATCGTAACTACGCCCCCGTTATTTGGGGAGGTGCATCTTTTGAGTTGGTCGACACCGGCGGTATGGATGTAGAGAAAGACGTGATCGGCGCCGGAATCAAAACGCAAGCGGAATTCGCCATCAAAGAAGCGGATATCGTATTATTTGTGGTCGATGCGCGTTCCGGTCTACTCCCGCAAGATATCGAACTCGCCAAGTCCGTCAGAAAGCTCCACAAGAATGTCTGGCTCGTCGCCAACAAGGTCGATACCCTTCGCGAGTTCAACGATGCCTTTGCTCAAGAATGGCAATCCCTCGGCTTTGGCATTCCGCATATCGTGAGCGCCGCGACCTCCCTCGGTTCGGGTGATTTGCTTGATGAAATCTTTGTCGAACTGAACCGCCTCGGAAAACCTCCGCAAGTTATTCCGGAAGCACGTCCGTTGAAGATCGTCCTCGTCGGTCGACCGAACGTCGGCAAGTCTTCTCTCGTGAACGCGATCCTCGGCGAGGAGCGTTCGATTGTTTCGCCAATCCCCCACACCACACGTGAACCACAGGACACGTATTTGAAATATGAAGGCCGTGAAGTCGTCATTGTCGATACCGCCGGAATGCGCAAGCGTTCTCGTGTCGAAAAAGGCATCGAGGAAGCATCCATCGAGCGTAATCGCATGTCTGTTGATGGCGCCGATGTCGCTTTGCTTGTATTCGACGCTACGGAAGATCCGCGCTCGCAAGATCGTCACTTGGCCGGCATGCTTGAGGAATCTGCAAAGGGCTTGATTCTCGTCGCCAACAAGTGGGATCTCGTCGAGAACAAAGAAACCGGATCGACAAATGAATACGAAGCCCTCATTCGCCAGCTGTTCCCCTTCCTCTCTTGGGCTCCGATGATTTTCGTGAGCGCCAAGGATGGGCAACGTGCCGGAAAGCTTATCGAGATGGCTGTGAAGGTTCAGGAAGAGCGCATGCGTCACATCGACTATAACGCCGTGAACCGCGTTCTCAAGTGGTGTATCCAGCGCATGAAGCCGCTCGCAAGCTACGGACCTAAGTCACCGCGCATCTACGACGTCGCCCAAACCGGCCACGCGCCGCCGACATTTTTGGTCACCGTTCACGGAGATAAGGACAACTTGCATCCAAACTGGCTCAAGTTCTTCCAAAAGCGTCTCCGCGACAAATTCGCTTTCACCGGCACGCCGATTCTCGTGAAAGTACGCCACTTGCCAATGGCCAAGACGCTCAAGAAGCACAACGTCAACGGCCCGGGTATGGAAGCCGCCGTCGGAAAAGTCCGCCACAAGAAAAAGCTGGTCAACCAGACCATGCGCCGTCAGAAACACGGCGGACGCCGCTACTAAACAAAATTCCCCCGCAGTACTGCGGGGGAATTTTGTTATTTGATGAACACGGAACCTCCTTGAATATAAGGCTCGACGACTCGTGTTCGTTCTCTGTTCACCTCCTTCAGCTTTTGATCAGATGAGTAGAGTTGTAGCCACACATATGATAAAAAAATAAGTTCCCAAATAAACGCAATACAGAAAATAGCAAAAAAAGTTTTTCGAACACTGAAGTCAGTCGGCGTTAGCTGTCTTACAGAGTGCTCCGTGAGGAGCGTCGCTATGAAAGGAATGAAAAATGAGAATCCGATCAACATGTATGCGGTTGCGAATGCTCCTGCCAAACCTCCTCCTCCGAGCAGCAATCCGAATATAATACTTGTAAGAAAGTAAGTAGCTACGGAATACATCAACGTGTAACCGACGACAGATTCCCAATATCTACTACTTTTTTGCATAGATAACTCATCATAGCATATCATTCTCTCATGAAACTCATTGTCGGACTCGGAAACCCGGGGAAGGAATACGACGGAACCCGCCACAATATTGGTTGGGATGCGGTTACGTTGGCGGCAGAAGCTGCCGAGGCAACTCCTTTTTCAAAGAAAGCTGCCTTCCATGCCGAGGTTTCAGAAGCGACAATCGGCGGAAAGAAAGTCTTGTTCGCCCACCCTCTCACCTTCATGAACCTCTCCGGCAACTCCGTCCAAACATTCAAATCCTTCTTCAAAATAGATAACGCTGACATCCTCATCGTCCAAGATGAAATGGATTTTCCTGTCGGCACATTCAAGTTTTCCACAGGCTCCGGTCCTGCAGGTCATAACGGCATCCTTTCGATACAGCAAGCCACTGGCTCAAGAGAGATTGCGCGTCTCCGAATCGGAGTCGGCAAACCGGATCGCCACATCGCAAGAGAAGATTACGTCTTGGGCAAGTTTTCTGCCGCTGAAAAGAAATTACTCAAGTCGCAAGCCAAAAATATCAACAAAGCAATTCAAGACTGGGTGACGCAGGGCTTGACAAAGACCATGAATGTGTGGAACGGAGTATAGAGCGGGCCGATGGTCTGGTGACTATCTCAGGATTGGTACCCTGGGAGACGGGGTTCGATTCCCCGCATCGGCTCCGCAGAGGAATTGACGCATGTCGTAGAAAACAATTATACTCGAACTACCAGGGTACCAATCCTACGAATGTCGCCAGAACAAAACCCCGCCACAAGCGGGCGTTTTGTTAATCTAGGAAGTATTTTTTTAACGAAGGGGAGATTTAGAGGGGTTATCCCCTTGACGAAAATATCGTTTTCATACAACGGAGTAGAGAGTGCTTCCTGATTCCATCGAATTCATTCCCATCGACGACGCGCGCTATCCGCCGCTGCTTCGCCAAATCAGCGATCCGCCAAAAGGATTGTATGTTCGAGGCAACCTGCAAGATACGCCATGCGTCTCGATCGTCGGCACGCGCCGATGTACGCCGTATGGCCGGCGAGCCACGCATGAAATCGTAGCCGATCTCGTCGTCGCAGGTCTCGGCGTCGTCTCCGGACTCGCGCTCGGTATCGACGGAGAAGCACATAAAGCCGCGCTCGAAGCGGGAGGCTACACGGTTGCCATTCTCGGAACCGGAATTGACGAAGCGACGATTTACCCTCGCGAACATCTCAAGCTCGCCCATGACATCCTGGAAAGCGGAGGCGCACTCGTTTCCGAGTTTCCTCCGGGTTCCGGTTCATTTAAACACGTGTTCCCGAGACGCAATCGCCTGATCGCCGGCTGGACGCCTGCGACAATCGTCGTCGAAGCCAGCATCGGAAGCGGCTCGCTCATCACGGCAAAACTTGCCCTCGACGACAATCGCGAAGTGCTAGCCGTGCCCGGTTCCATCTGGTCCGAGGTTTCACAAGGGTCGAATCGCCTGCTTACGCTCGGCGCAAAAGTCTGTACGAATGCGACGGACGTGCTTGACGTATTACAGCTCGATCGACCGGAATTGGTCTCGCAAGTCCGCGCATCAATGCCGCTGACAGCGGAGGAAAGCACGATCCTCGGCCTCATTACGGGCCATATCCACGTCGACGATCTCTCCACCCAAGCCGGCCTCGATGCGGCGACGACAAGCGCCCACCTCTCGCTTCTCGAAATGAAAGGATATGTGGCTCAACTTGGCGGACAATTCTGGTCTCGCACCTCGTCACGTTTGCGTAAATGACCTTTAGCCTATATATATGTCTACACAGTTTTCAGTTGTTAGTGATCAGGTTTCAGCAAACAAGTCGTCAATTGCTAACAAGCCAATCAAAAACTATAAAGATTTGATTGTTTGGCAGAAGAGCATGCTACTTGTCAAAAACGTCTATTCACTTCTAGAGCGATTACCGCTCAGGGAAGAGACGGTACTAAAAAGCCAGTTAAGACGATCAGCCATATCAGTTCCAAGCAACATCGCTGAAGGCTCCAAGCGCGGTACGAGAAAAGATTATCTGCACTTCGTTAGAACCGCGCAGGGCTCACTTGCAGAGATTGAAACGCAAATCTTGATCCTAAAAGATTTGTACTCCGCAGATGTTAATGCTCTACTACAAGACATCAACGAAATCTCCAAGATGCTCAACGGTCTCATATCATCCCTAAAACCTGACCACTGACCACTGAAACCTGCCCTATGCATTTAGTAATCGTTGAGTCTCCGACGAAAGCCAAAACAATTCGCAAGTTCCTAGGCAAAGACTACGCGGTCGTTGCATCGATGGGGCATGTTCGCGATTTGCCTTCGTCACAAGACGAGGTCCCGGAAAAATACAAAAAAACCGATTTCGGCCGCCTTGGCGTCGATGTCGCGAATGATTTTGAACCGCTTTACGTCATCAGCCCCAAGAAAGCCAAAACCGTTTCTGAACTGAAGCGCTTACTTAAAGACGCCGATGACATCTATCTGGCGACTGACGAAGACCGAGAAGGAGAGAGTATCTCCTGGCACCTGCTCGAGCTTTTGAAACCCAAAGTTCCCGTGAAGCGCATGGTTTTTCATGAAATCACTAAGGGTGCAATCGATGAAGCGCTCGCGCATCCTCGTGATATCGACGAGAAGCTTGTGCGCGCCCAAGAGACGCGCCGCATTCTCGATCGTCTCGTCGGCTACACCGTTTCTCCCGTCATCTGGAAAAAGATCGCCTTTGGCCTCTCCGCCGGCCGCGTCCAATCCCCTTCCCTCAAAGCGATTGTCGACCGCGAGCGCTTACGAATGGCATTTAGAAAAGGCTCCTACTGGGACGTTGTTGCCGAACTTGAAAAAGATAAGACAAAATTCGAAGCCAAACTCGTTCTCGTCGACGGCAAGCGCATCGCCAACGGAAAAGATTTTGATGAATCCACTGGCGCGATCAAGGCCGATGCGAAGGATATTTTATTACTCGATGAAGCCGCATCCAAAACGATCGCCGATGCTTCGCTCAAAGCGGAATGGAAGGTAACGGACGTCACGCAAAAGGAAACGCACCGCAAAGCTCCCCCGCCTTTCACAACGTCGACATTACAGCAGGAATCCAACCGCAAAATCGGTTTGTCTTCTCGTGACACGATGCGAACGGCTCAGTCACTCTACGAAAAAGGTTTCATCACCTACATGCGTACCGACTCGACAAACTTGTCGGCGGAAGCGTTAAAAGGTATTCGCTCGGTAGTCACTTCTCGTTTTGGCGAAGAATATATCGGTGAAGCCCGCTCCGACAAAGCCGCCGCCGGCGCACAAGAAGCTCACGAAGCTATTCGACCGAGTCTGACATTCACCGCCCCGCAAGAAACCGGTCTTTCCGGAAGCGAGCACGACGTCTACGAATTGATCTGGATGCGCGCGATGGCATCGCAGATGAAGGATGCAAAACAATTGCAGATCTCCGCCCGCCTCTCGGCCGGCACGAATGAATTCCAGGCAACCGGAATGAAAATCCTATTCCCGGGATTCCTGCGCGCCTACGTCGAAGGAGCCGACGATGTCGAGCAAGCCATTGAGGATCGCGAGAAAGCGCTTCCGGAATTAAAGACAGGCGACAAACCATCTTGCGTCGACACAAAGCCGCTTCCGCACGAGACAAAGCCCCCTGCACGCTTCACAGAAGCCTCCATCATTCAGTTCATGGAAAAAGAAGGTATTGGCCGACCAAGTACATACGCCGCAACGATTTCGACATTGCTCGACCGCGGCTACGTTGCCAAACAAGGCAGCGCTCTCATCCCAACCTTCACCGCTTTTGCCGTCACCCAACTTCTCGAGAAGTATCTTTCCGATCTTGTCGACGTCACGTTCACGTCGACCATGGAAAAATCTCTCGACAAGATCGCGGAAGGCACACAGGAATGGCTTCCCTATCTCCGCGGGTTCTACCTTGGCGAGAAAGGTTTACAGAATCGCATCAAAGTCGAGATGGAAAGCACCGTTCCGGATGATGCAAAGCTTATCCATCTTCCCGACCTCGACGGTTACACAATCAAAGTCGGAAAATTTGGCCCTTACGTCGAGTCGACTCTGCCGATCACGGGTGCCGCCGTCAAAGCCTCGCTTCCGGCTGACATGTTCCCGGGAGAAGTCACCAAGGATGCGATCGACACCGTATTGAAGAGCGCTCAGCAAGGACCAACCTCGCTCGGAATCGATCCGGAAACGGGTTTGGCAATCTTCCTACGAACGGGATCCTACGGTCCTTATTTGCAGCTTGGCGAAGAAGAGGAAGGTTCAAAGAAAAAACCAAAGCGCGCCAGCATCCCAAAGACGATCCCTCTCGAGACGCTCGACTTCAACAAAGCTCTCTCGATTCTCGCGCTTCCTCGATTACTCGGCGTTAAAGAGGATTCAGGCAAGGATATCCGCGCAGGACTAGGCCGTTTCGGGCCCTATATCGTCCATGACGGCGACTTCCGGTCGATTAAGGAGCCTGACGATGTTCTGACCATCAGCCTCGAACGCGCCCTTGAAATGCTCGCCCAGCCAAAAGGCACGCGAGGCGGCGGAGTCGGCAAAGAAATCGGCAAACATCCGGACGATAACAAGCCCGTCACACTGCACAGCGGAAAATTTGGCAACTATGTAAAACACGGAAAAGTGAATGCCACGATTCCAAAGGACATGAAGCCGGAAGACGTGACGCTCGCCAAGGCCGTCGAGCTCATCGCCGAACGCAGTGCAAAAGGAACGACCACCAAACCAAAAGCCAAACGCGCACCGCGCAAAAAGAAAACTCCCGCCGAGTAGCGGGAGTTTTCTTACTACTGTTTCCCGGTAAAATACTTCCAGAACTTGAGACTGTCGACGAACTTCCCCATGCGTCCCTTTGGTTTTTGCGGCGTCCCCATACTCATCGGGGAAGACTCAAAACTCGGTCTCGCGGCTTGTTGACGCTCAGACGATCCCCCGCCAGAGGTCGGCTGGTACGTGCCCGAACCAAAAGCACTCACGTGATCATCTTCATCCTCTTCATCTTCTTTACTGGTTTCCGGTACGGCCACCTGCTCCGGATGAGCCTCGACCGGCTGATTCATGAATCCATCGTACATCGACTGATAAGCCGCTTCCGCCTTGTCGGCCTTTTGTTTGAGTTCTGCCGCCTTCGCAAGAGCTTCAAATCCCGTGTCTCCATTTGTATGTGCCTTCTTCTCAAATTCCAAAGAAGTGATGCGGCCGGTTAACGCGTCGAGATACGCCTGTTCGAGAGGCGTGTGAGCCTTGCCATGCGTCCCCTGAAATTCCTCCAAAGCCTTTTTCTCCGCTATAAGTTCCGCATCTAGTTTTTGCAGCATCGCGTCCTGAGTCACCTCCTGTTTTACTTCGACCTCCTCCGCAACCGGGGCTTCTAATTTTACTTCGACGACAGGCGCGACAACCGTCTCCACGACCGGGATTTCTGTAACAACCGGAACCTCTACGGGCATCGACTTTGTTTCGACAGGCTTTTGCTCCTCAATGACAGGCAAAACAACGGCAGGCGACTCATGCTTCGCTTCTACAATCGGAGCCTCCGGCTTGTTAACGGCATCCAATGTCCCCTTCAATCCCCCCAAAGCCGTCTTTGCCTTGTTCTCAAACTCCGCGTCAGCCTGTTTCAACGCGACAATCTCCGGCCCGGCAACGGCAGCCGTGCCAGCATCATCGAACTTGGAAAGTCCGAGCCCGCGGGCAAGTTCGTCATCAACTTCGCTTTGCGCAATTCGATAAACACCCGAAATATCTCCGGATTCAACCTTGCTTCTGACCTCGCCCTTTGGTTTTTCAATAGCCGATTCCCCCGCCTTGGCCGGGATTTCCGCGACAGCTGCGGCTGCGTTACTCATATCGACCCCATGTTACCCGTTCCAGCTATAAGGGGCAACGCATTGACGCACCGTAAAACTTGCTACAATGTGGGTAAATCTATGGAAGGCGCAACAAGCAAGACTCAAACCATCGAGGCGCTCTGCGGCCTCGTCGCTGCTTATGATCCAAAAGCCGACAGTAAAGAGATTACTCGCGCCTATGAATTTGCTAAAGCCGCCCACGAGGGTCAGAAGCGCGCATCCGGCGAGCCCTATATCATCCACCCGCTTGCCGCAGCCCTGAACTTGGCGGAGATGCGTCTCCCGGCCCCGATTATCATTGCAGGCCTATTGCACGACGTCCCGGAAGACACCCAAAAGACCATCGAGGACATCCGCAACGAATTTGGCGAGGATGTCGCCGACATGGTCGCCGGTATTACCAAGCTCGGTAAAATTAAATATCGCGGTATCGAACGTTACATCGAGAACCTGCGCAAAATGTTTTTAACGATGGCCGCCGATGTCCGTGTCGTCTTCATCAAATTCGCCGATCGATTACACAACCTTGAGACGCTAGAAAACATTCCGCCCAAAAAACAATTCCGCATCGCGCTCGAGTCTCTTGAAATCTTTGCCCCGATTGCCAACCGACTCGGTATGGGTGAGATGAAAGGCCGTCTGGAAGACGCCTCATTCAAGTACGTGTATCCCAAGGAGTATGCCTGGGTGAAAGAAATTTCTCGTTCCGGTCGTGAAGGAAAACAGGAATATGTCGACAAACTCATCGTCCAGACGGATCATCTTTTGACGGATGCCGGGCTTGGGAACGTGCTGGTACAAGGCCGCGCCAAACACCTCTACTCGCTTTACCGCAAGCTTTTAAAGAATGAACGCAACATCGCGCGCATTTACGATCTCATTGCCCTCCGCATCATTGTCGACAACGTCGCCGACTGTTACGCCGCGCTCGGCATCATCCACAGCAAGTGGACGCCGCTCAAGGGCAGAATTAAAGATTACATCGCTCAGCCAAAACCAAACGGCTACCGCTCGCTACACACGACGGTGTTTTGTGAGGACGGCGAGATTGTCGAGTTCCAAATCCGCACCAAGGAAATGCATGCGATGAACGAGTTTGGTATCGCCGCGCACTGGGCCTACGACGAACACGGCAAAATCGCACTCGTCGGCACCAAATCCCGCACGCCTGAATGGGTGCATGAGCTCGCGGACATTCAGAAAGAAATGGAAGACAAGAAATTGTATCTCCAGTCATTGGAAGAGCTTAAAATCGACGTCTTCCGCGACCGTATCTTCGTCTTCACCCCCAAAGGCGATGTCATCGACCTGCCGGAAGATAGTACCTGCGTTGATTTTGCCTACGCGATTCACACCGACATCGGCAACACGTGTACGGGCGCAAAAGTAAACGAGGAAGTCGCTCAGCTCAATCGTGTACTCAAAAACGGCGACATGGTGGATATTCTCGTCGATAAATCCCGCAAAGGCCCCAATCCCGACTGGGCTTCATTCGTCAAAACGCGTCAGGCAAAATCCAAAGTCAAACAATTTGCCAAATCCAGAATCGCCTCGTGGATCAAGGGAATGATGCCGGGCGGAAAATAATCGATTACAAACGTTCCAACAGCGAACCCAATTCTTCGTCCGATCCAAAATGCACCCGAATCTCGCCAACGCCTCTCGCGTTGCGTTTGATTGTGACCTTGGCGTGTAGTTTGGTGCGTAATCGATCTTCGGCGGCGGAAATATTCGGATCAAGCGTATGCGGCAAGCGTCTGACTCCGACGCGTTCTTCCGTTTGTCGTACCGTAAAGTTGCCGGCGATCATCGCATGAAACAACTGCATGCGTTCCTCGTCCGTCGGTAACGACAACAATGTTCTGCCATTCGACGCGGAGATCTTTTTCTCAATCAGCGCTTGCTGGATTTCCTGCGGCAGCTGAAGCAAGCGGATCGTATTTCCGACTTGCGGCCGGCTCTTACCCATTTTGCGTCCTACATCGTCCTGTGTCATCCCAAACTCGTCGATCAGCCGCTGATAGGCCTTGGCTTCCTCGATGGCGTTCAAGTCCGCTCTCTGGACGTTCTCGATGATAGCGAGTTCAAGCTTTTGCAATTCCGTCGCATCACGGACAACGGCCGGAACCGTTTTAAGCCCCGCAATGGTCGACGCACGCAAACGGCGCTCGCCGGCGATCAGTTGATATGTACCATCCGGCTGCGGCGTCACGATCAACGGCTGGATAACGCCATGCTCTCGAATACTCGAAATAAGATCCTCCAACTCCGCATGATCAAACGTCAAACGCGGCTGATGCGGATTACGCGCAATCTTATCGATCGGGACTTCCAAAATACGCTGTCCGACTTCCTCGCTCAATTCACCATGCTCCGAGTGCGTCGGCGCGTTGCTCGATTCCTGTCGAACCGGCTTTGGCGGAATCAGCGCACCGAGCCCGCGTCCTAAACCGCTTTGACGTTGTTGAATGATCATACGTTCGTAATTTCAAGGCCGATCGTCTCGCGCTCGATAATTTCTTGCGCGAGTCTCTCGTAAGCCTTGGCTCCCTTCGATGAGGAGTCAAAATGAACAATGGTTCTCCCAAAGCTTGGCGCTTCGGCTAGTCGGACATTACGCGGAATAACGGAACGAAAAATATTATTCGGAAAGTATTTGTACAGCTCGTGCAATACGTCGTCGGAAAGTTTCGTTCGAGGGTCGTACATGGTGATGACGGCTCCGAGCACGTCGATATCCGGACGAATATTCTGCTTTACGAGCTGAACGGTTTCAAGCAGCTGACCGAGACCTTCTAGTGCATAGTACTCCGCTTGAACCGGAATCAGAATTTCATCTCCGGCGACAATACCGTTCAGGGTAATTAATCCGAGCGTCGGCGGGCAGTCGATGAGAATAAAGTCATAGTCGTTTCGAATTTCGAGGAGTGCATGTCGTAGTTTGAATTCTCGATTTTCCATGCCGACCAGCTCAACGTTTAAACCGGCAAGAGCCGTCGTTGCCGGTGCAACATGAAGTCCGACATGAGCGGTCGGTTGTACGATATCCCCGATCTTTACCTCTCCAAGAATCGCCTCATAAACTCCTTTCTCAAGCCCGCGATGGTCGATCCCGATACCGGAAGTCGCATTGGCCTGCGGATCCAAATCGACAATGAGGACAAACTTCCCCTGGTCGGCAAGATAGGCGCCCAAATTGATGGCGGTCGTCGTCTTTCCAACCCCTCCTTTTTGGTTGACGATTGAAATGATTCGAGCCATAGAACGGGCTCATCTTACGCTCCCGTTCTCTTGGCTGGCAAGCGTCCATCCGACATGCCGACACGGGCCTTCAAATGCTTCAAATGTTTATCGCGCTCCTCGGCAAATTGCTCGACATCCAAGCCGTATTTATCGAGCAACAGCGTTGCATAGCTCCCTCCGAGAAAATGTGGCAATACCACGTAGTTTGCGCCGTTTTTATAGAGAAGAAGCGCCTCCTCCGCTGAGTGCGCCATTAAGATCACGATTGCCATCTCGCTTTGACGCCTCACCTTGTTCAACAAAAAGAGGTTCGTCTCCACATCCGGCAACGTCGATATGACAAGTTTGACGCGCTTCAAGTCCATCTCATCAAGAAATTCGTTGTCGTCCGCGTCTCCATACATGGGTTTCAATTCTTTCTTGGGATGCGGGCGTTCAAATAAGGCCAACCGATTCCAAAGTTTCTCCGTCAGCCAATCGGAGCTCGCCTGCAAGTAGCTCGACAAGGCAAAGGTCGTCATTCCAACCATCGTGATAAGTAATACAACCCGATCATCGATATGGCCGAGCTGATACGCCAACGCGACAAGCACGAGAGAGAATTCGCTGATCTGCGCCATTGCCAAGCCGGTACGGAACGAAACATTTCTGCCATACCCCATCGCTCCGAGAATAATCGTCAGAATCAACGGATTACCGATAAGGACAAAGCCGGAAAAGACGATGGTCGGGACAATTAATTGCTGTGCCCCGACAAAATGTAGCTCCGAACCAAGGACGATAAAAAAGATAGCGACCAAAAAGTCGCGCAAAATTTTCATCTTGGAACTAATTTCGTAATGATACGCGGACGTTGATAGAGCGACGCCGGCTGCCAGCGCACCGATCTCGATCGAGAATCCGGAATACTGGAACAGCGCCGCAACGCCTGTACCCCAAGCCACGGAAAACATCAGCAAGAACTCCTGTGAGGTCGCAAAAATCTTGGTAAGCGATGGCAAAATCACTTTTGAAACGATCGCCAACCCCAAACCAAGAAGAACGGCTTTCAAAAGCACTACGGCAAACGCCTGCCAATTTGTTGCGCCGGCGCTCAGTGCGGTAATAACAACCAGTACGACCGTTGCCGCAACATCCTGTACGAGTAATATTCCAATCGAGATTTTTCCATAAATCGACCCAAGCTCCCTTCGATCCTGAAGAAACTTCAGCGCGATAATCGTACTACTGAATGTCAGCGCGATAGCGATATAAAGAGCGGAAGTCCAGCTATATCCAAAAAGGAACGCGATCAAAAAACCAAAAGCCGAAGTAAAAACGATCTGTCCGATGCCCGCAGCCGCGGAAACCTTGCCGACCTCTCGTATCACGGTAGGCGAAAGACTCAACCCGACAATGAAGAGTAGTGAGGTGATGCCGAGCTTGGACAAAAACGCCAACGTATCTTCCGAGTGGATCAACCCAAGAACCTGCGGGCCGGCGATAATACCGCTCACGAGGTACGCCAAAATCAGCGGTTGTTTGAACTTGTGCATGACAAGTGCAACCGCCGTCGTTAAGGAAAGTAAAATGGCGATCTCAAAGAACAGGTTCACAAGTAACAGTATAGCAAATCCCGCCCTTTTGGGGCGGGATGTACTTGGTTGCGGGGGTGGGATTTGAACCCACGACCTCATGGTTATGAGCCATGCGAGCTGCCGGGCTGCTCTACCCCGCGACAATCGCTTGTTAAGCGCCCGCATTTTAAGCCAGACTTGCGTATTTGTCAAGAAATCGCTACATTTACACGCGCGATCAGGCCGCGGTGGCGGAATTGGTAGACGCACGGGACTCAAAATCCCGCGATCGCAAGGTCATGAGAGTTCGATTCTCTCCCGCGGCACCATGAAAAAACAGCCCTTCAAGGCTGTTTTTTCGCGCTTAGACGATGAGTGAAAGCAGGCCGGCTAAGAACATCACCTGCATCGCGAATCCGGAAGCGAACGTCATGTCATGCCGTTCGCTCACCATGTTATGAAAAAAGAAATGCAAACGATGAAACCATTTTAAACCGGGGATACGTAGAACCTCGTAAATTCCTACGAGAAAATCCGGCAGCACTCCTCCGACGATTCCCATCGTGATGGCTAATTTGGAATCACCCAAACCAAGGTTAAAAAGAAACAAAACAAAAAGCGTTGTCAGGATTCCATCAATCGTCACATACGCAATCGACGATTTAACACGTCGTCCGGACACATAATCCTTGTAAAGATTTGTATCTCCATGCGGAATAATATCGCTGATGAAATGCGAAGCAATACCGAGCACAAGGGCGGCAAAGGGATTCCCCGGAACCTGTTGAGCAATCAGCGCTCCCAAAACGGCATGGGTCGTGATGAACATAAACGATCGCACACAGACTATCACAAAATCGTAATAAAGTAAAAACCGCGCTAACTTGCGCGGTTTTTACGTGGTAGCGGGGGGCGGAGTTGAACCGCCGACCTCGGGCTTATGAGTCCCACGCTCTAACCAACTGAGCTACCCCGCCCCAAAGGGGCCGCAAAAATCTACCAAGTTTCAACGATTTTAGCAAGAATGATCCGGGCTGTGTTTTTCCATGAAAATCGCTTCACCTGCTCCTTGCCCGCTTGTCCGTCGATTCGACCCTCGAACCCGTCGGTGATCGCCCTAATCCAACCTTCGCGATCGCTCGGTTGGAGCAAAACTCCTGCCTTCCCCACGACCTCCGGTATAGCGCCCTTGTTTGACGCGATCACCGGAATTCCATGCGACATCGCCTCCAAAGCCGTTCGACCAAACCCTTCGTGTAGCGACGGCAATAATAGCATCGACGCATTCGCGATCAATCGATCCCGCTCTGCATCCGAAACATTCTCAACACGTTCGGCATTCTTCGTCGATACATTCCCCCATCCATCTCTTCCCGCGACAACGAGTCGCGCATTCGGGAATCGACGCCGAACGTCACCCCAAAGCTCATCGATGAAGGCAATATTCTTCCTCGGTTCCACCGTTCCTAAAATCAAGGCATATTTTTCGCTGCCCTGAACCTCGTCTCGAGCAACGTCGGAAGATCTTTGAATCCCCTGATGCGTCACCGTAACCCGCGGCCCGTCGATTCCCGCAATCCACTCGATTTCCTTCTTCGTATCCTCGCTAACGGCAAAAATGTGCTTGGCTCGTCGCAAACCCTTCAAGAAAAGCCTCGTGGTAAGCAATCGTTTCCAAAACGATTGCGGGAACCATTCCGGATGCCTAAAGATCGCCAAATCATGAACCCATGGATAGACATAGCCGCCAATAAATGGCGATACGGCACCGCTGGGCACAAAAATATGGTCGAGTCGATCTCGCATCAACCGACTCGACAGTTGGGATCCACTCATCACCTCGCGATACACGACAAGTTCGACGCCAAAGCTCGGCGCAGATTCTTGTAGCGCATCAACAAGCTCGCGCGTCGCATGCGCAATCCCGGCGCCCGGACCCGTATCGATTCCGCGCGCATCAATACCAAGCCGCTTCATGCTAATTTTCCCTAATCAACCGAGCTTGCCGGCCATTCCACACAAAGTTCTGGAAGCTCCAATACGTCAGCGCTTTCACGTCCTGAAAACGTGTAAAATGCGTTCCACCGCCCAAGACAACAGCGATCACTTCATGACCTTCCGCATCACGCGTCGCCTGAGCCATACAAAATCCTGCCTCCGCAAGTGTTCCCGTCTTTGCGGCGACGATACGATACGAACCTCGATTCAAGTCGGAAGACAGTAATAAATTTGTCGTCTTGATCTGATACTTCCGATTGGTCGCGCGTCCTACAAGATTCACATTCGGTTGTTCCGTCGTCTTACGAAGATCCGGATAACTTAAAGCCGCGCGTAGAGCCAGAGCGACATCTCTTGCGCTTGCCTTATTCCTCGCATCGAGCCCCGATGGGTCATAAAAAACCGCATGCTCCATGCCGATAGCCCTCGCTTTGCGATTCATTGCCGCGACAAATGCTTCTCGTCCTCCGCTTGTTCTCGACAAAACATTCGCCGCTTCATTTACCGATCCGATAAGCAAAGCGGATAACACCTCCCGCTTTGTCAGACGCTCTCCCGTCGGAATGACGGTCTTCCCGGCAATGGCATCATCCTCCGCTAAAAACGTAACCTGATCGTCGAGGTCCGGTTTACCATCAAGAAAAACCATTGCCGAAATAATCTTGGTTAGACTAGCAATCGGATACGCGACATGCGAGTCCTTCTCGAATAAGGTCTGACCGCTCGCGACATCCATCACAACAGCCGCTCTCGCGTCTACGTCGATACCAAGTGTCGCCTGATTTTTCTTTGTCGGCGCTTCGCTCGTGACCGCAACATACTTGGCAACCGGAAGCCCGTTCAGGCTGCCGGTAGGCATCTGTCTGGAAGCCTGCATGGCAAGGCTACCGACCAACAAAATCATCGCTTCGGCATTCATAGGCTAGACGGTATGTTCGCTAACGTCCTTAGGTTCCGTCGGTTCAAGCTCCTCAAGCGCCTGTACGACGGCCGAGTGTCCTCGTAACGCCTCGTAATCCGGCAATTCATCCGGCTTACCGAGTCCCAAGTGCTTATAAAAATCGATCGTAACGGAATACATCGGTTGTCCAAGCTTCATCTCCTCTTTCATCTCAACCAGACCGCGCAGCATCAAGTTACGCAAAATTAATGCCGATTGAACACCGCGAATCTGCTCGACTTCCGGCCGCGTCATCGGCCCGCGGTACGCAAGAATCGCCAAAGCCTCCATCGAGGGTCTCGATAACTCGCCTTGCATCTCGGCTTTCAAAACGCCCCGTACAACCTCTGACATCTCAGGACGAGTCACGAGTTCCGCCTCGTCGCCATGAACAATCAACATCAAACCCGATCCGCTTGTCTCAAGGCGTCCATTCAACTCCGAAAACGCCCGCTTCACATCATCCTTTCCGGATTTCGTAATATCCGCCAAACGTTTGGCGTTCATCGGTTGTGCGGAGGCAAATAGCAATGCCTCGATGACGGCGGAAAGGTCGTTCATACTTGAGAAGTTTCAACACGCTTCAGTTGGATATCGTCGAATAATTTCCCTTGTTCGACACGTACAATGCGCTGTTTGATCAGTTCTAGCAAGGCCAAAAAACCCACAACCATCTCTCCGCGATCATGCGAATCCGCAAGAAATCGGTGAAAGGATACCTGTAGCATCGATGAAACACGCGCGCGCAGATGCTCGATCTTCTCTTCAATCGTAATAGCGCGTTCGATGGCGGCTTTTGGAAGATTCAAGATCGGTTCAAGTCGTTTAACGGCGCGTTCGTAAAGCTCCTTCAATAACGCGGGCGTCACACCCGTCGGCGGAGAGAAAACCGGTACCGTCTGCTTCACGACACGCTGTGTCCGAGCAAAAGCCTCTCGTCCCTCCAACCACCGCTCGCCGATCTGTTTTGCCGCTTCCGCGAACGCTTTATACATGCGTAGCTGCGTCTCCAGATCCGGACCCTCATCGAGGTCTTCCGACAGATCGGGTAGCAAGGCCTTCGACTTCAAATACACGAGCTTCGCCGCAACAACAAGAAAATCCGCCAAATCCTCCGGAGCAATCTTTCCCTGATGTTCTCGAATATGTTTTACGAATGGTTCCGTCACCGCCACAAGCGAGATATTCGTAATCTCCATCTCTTGCTTCTCGACAAGCTGCAAGAGCAGGTCCAGCGGACCCTCGAATTTCTCGATGTGAACTTCGTAAGCCATGGATTACTTGGGTTTTCGTATACTGATATGTGCATCCTCTAAAGCCTTTTCACTAACCGGACTCGGCGCTCCCATCATCATATCGCGAGCATCGCCCGTCTTTGGAATCGGAATCACTTCACGGATATTTGGTTCATTCGCCAAAATCATCACGATACGGTCGATTCCCGGCGCAATACCTCCGTGCGGAGGAGCGCCAAATCCAAACGCCTCGATCATATGACCAAATTGCGATTGAATTTCCTCATTGCCAAATCCAAGAACCTCAAATACTTTTTGTAGAGCTTCCGGCTGGTGATTTCGAATACTGCCGCCACCGGCTTCAAAACCGTTGAGGACGATGTCATACTGCGTTGTCAAAATCTCGCCGACATTCGTTTTCTCCATGAGCCACGGCATATGCTCCGGTTTTGGCGCAGAGAAAGGATTGTGGCTAAATGTCCACCCTCCTTCATCGGTCTTTTCAAAAAATGGAAAGTCGATCACCCAGCAAAACGCGAGCAAGTTCGGATCATTCTTATCCTCGCGCAAGTCCGGTTTGTCATTTCCATACTTCTCCATCGACTCGGCATAGCTCAAACGAGGAAACGGAACTTGTTGAATGCGCTTTTCCGGTGCGACGGCTTTCACAAGCTCAATCATCATCGACTCGACCAATTGCATGACGTCCTCGCGCTCGACGAATGACATTTCCATATCGAGTTGAGTAAATTCCGGCTGACGGTCGCCACGTTGGTCTTCATCGCGGAAGCATCGCGCGATTTGGAAATATTTTTCCACGCCACCGACCATCAACAATTGCTTGAACTGCTGCGGAGATTGCGGCAACACGTAAAACTGTCCCTCGTGCAAACGTGACGGCACGAGAAATTCACGCGCTCCCTCCGGCGTACCCTTGGTCAAGATCGGCGTTTCTACCTCGATAAATCCTTGTGCATGGAGATACTCGCGGAAAAAGCGATTGACGTTGTCCCTAAGAATCAGGTTCTTGAGCATGCGTGGCGATCGCAAATCCAAATAGCGATACTTCAAACGCAATTCCTCGTTAATACCCGCCGTATCCTCCAATCCAAACGGCGGCGTCTTGGACTCGTTCAAAATAACGAGTTCTTTGGCGAGCACCTCAACCGTTCCCGTCGGCAACGTTTCGTTAATCTGTTTAGCTCCGCGCTTGTTCACAATCCCGCGTACGGCGATACAAAACTCGGGACGGAGATTCCCGACCAAGTCTTTCGACGTATCGTCGAGTTCTGCCGGAACAAAAACGACCTGCGCCAAACCGCTGCGGTCGCGCATATCGATAAACGCCAGTTTCCCCATGTCGCGTCGATTATGGACCCAGCCTTTCAGCCAGACTTCCTCTCCGACCTTGTCGACCATGTCTAATATCATCGTCCGTTTCATAGGCCAATATCTCACCAGAAAAGCTTAAATGACGCAAAACCTCTCTATTTGTACAGACTCGACTCCGCTTTGATGCTCTCCATCAATAAACCGGATCCGCCTTCCTGCTTGAGTGCTTGCTCGTAAAGGACCCAAACCAAGCTCTTTCGGCAATCATCTCTCCGACCGGCCGCACATTCCTGATAACGCTGTACCTCTCCGCGAGCGTGATTTTTCATTCCGGCAGACGCAACGAAACCGATCAGGGTTATGACCAAGCCGAGGCTGATCCAGACCTTGATCCAGCCGGTTTGAAGGTGCCGCGAGGGTGTTGCCATATTCCGCCAAATTATAACATATGCGCCGCCGATGGCGCAGCCGGCAGCTGTTGCAACAACTCCAAAGACAAGGCTCTCATGTCCAAGACAAAGACACTGCGTCCCTGCGATAACAAAATTCGATTTTGATCGAGCCACAACAGCGGAATACCATTTCCGCTCCAGCGCTTATCCATCGCCGTTACAACGACATCGCCATCATCGGTTCGATAGGCCAACGCCCCATCCGGCCCCGGCGTCACGGAAACAATAAAACGCGTCTCTTCCGCCAGTGATTCCTGAATACCGGAAACAGAAACGCGAATAAGCCGGGAAGGACCCATCGGCTCCGACTCGATGCCTTCGCCCGGAACAAATGTTGAAAACCAAGCATGGCCATCCGTGCTCGAGAGCGCGTTCACGTACTCCGGTAAATCATAAATCGAACGTATTTCTCCGGAGCGTGAAACAAGAAGCAACTTCCTCGCATCCGTCGTTGCGATCACAAACACATGGGTCTCATCGGCTAGTCCGACAATACGCGGCTCGATATATGGCTCGCCATTCGGACTCCTCATCGACACATTCCATTCAGCCCCATCCGTCAAAATCGGCGCTTTTCCGTCCGGTGAAGCCGGTACCATACGCAAATCCCCTGCCGATTCCAGACTCCACATCCCAAGCCTCCATCCCTTCCCCATCTCCTGCTGTTCGATCGTCTTACCGGGCAACGCAAGCAGATACGCCTGATCTCGATCCGCTTTTGGAGCCGCAACTCCAAGCAAAATCGACGAAGTCGCCGTCACCGTTTGTTCTACCGCCACCTCTCCGATTCCACTTTCCACCTTCCGCTCTCCACTCACCCCAACAGGAACTGTCTGAAACGCGTAAAAAACACCTCCTGCAAGAACTCCCAAAATCCCCGCCCAAACCCAATGGGTGGCCTGTGGGGGGCGTCCATGTTCTTCGTATCCGCGTCTCCGCCTGCGTGACATATGCCTCCATTCTAGCAGGGTTGACAATATTTGCGTTTTTTGCTAGGTTGACACGTTCGCTCTTTCGCTTATTCAACTCAACAAGGAGGTCACTCGGTGTCTGTCAAAAACAAGCCCACACATCGTGCCCGTCTCAAGACCAGCGCCAGTCTTCTCGGGCCGATCATCAAGGCCTTGCGGCCCGGTCTCCGGGAAGCATTCGACCGCGTCGCCAAGTACGCGATCGTCGGCGCCCGAGGCTACGACTGGCTCGACCGCGAGACTCGTAAGCTCAAGCCCAAGCCCGCCCGCAAGCGCCAGCCCAAGACCAAGGTGAAGTCGAAGAAGGACGTCCCGAGCCATCGTCCGGTCGAGCCCGGCGAGCTTCCGCGCCGCAACAAGAAGTGGGTCTCCGCCGGCCTTCCCAACAACCTCGAGCACATCTCGCCCGAGGATCGCGATCTCGCTCGGCTCGAGCTCCTGCGCGCGAGTCACACCGGCGAAGCGGAATTCCTCGCCAAGCGCGACGAGCTGATGAAGCGCTTCAAGATCGACCATCTGCCCAAGCGCAACCACATCATGGGCGCGTTCTGGTCGCACCTGAGCGGTCACCGACGGAAGAAGTTCGTCGAGCGTGTTCTCGCGATGGCCTCCCCGCAGGGCAAGCGGCGCGACAAGATCCTCGGCGATCTCGCCAAGCTCTACCGCGTCCAGCCCCGTCTGCTCACCCTCGAGGTCGACGCCTCGCCGACCATCCACTGAAACTGAAAGGCCCTCGATCTACTTGATCGAGGGCCTTTCCAATTACGGTTCTAATCGGTTCATTAGTCGAGGGAACGGAATCGTCTCGCGGACATGGTGAATTCCGCAAATCCAAGTCGTCAGACGCTCAAGACCGTATCCAAATCCCGAATGCGGAACGCTTCCATATTTACGAAGGTCGAGATACCACTGAAAATCCTTCTCCGGAAGCTTGTGTTCGCGAATACGTTCGAGCAAAGCATCGTGGTTATCCTCACGCTGTGATCCTCCGATCACTTCACCATACCCCTCAGGCGCAAGCAGGTCGGCGTTCAACACACGCGTCGGATCCGAAGGATCACGCTTCATGTAGAACGCTTTCACGGCCGCCGGATACTTTTCAACAAAAATCGGCTTCTCGTGAGCTTTCGTGATCAACGTCTCATCATCCGCACCAAGATCGTCCATGTCTCCAATGTCCGAACCATGCTCACGAAGCCAATTAATCGCCTCAGCGTGAGTCATTCGAATAAACGGAGCTTGTACTTTCTTCAAAGGCTCTTGGTCGCGTTCAAGAATTTTCAACTCAGGTTGGCAGTTTTTCAAAACACGTTCGACGATAAAACAAACCAATTCTTCCTGCGTCTTCAAGTTCGCTTCATGATCGACGAACGCCGCTTCCGCATCCATCATCCAAAACTCGGTCAAATGACGACGTGTCTTTGATTTCTCGGCACGAAACACCGGACCAAAGTCGAAACAGCGTCCAACCGATCCGATTGCCGCTTCCAAATACAATTGTCCCGATTGCGAAAGATACGCTTTACGTTCTCCAAAGTAATCAACCTCGAACAAATCTGTCGTTCCTTCACAAGCGCTAGGCGTAAAAATCGGCGAGTCGATTTTTGTAAAGCCGTTGTCGTGCATCCAGCCGTACGTCGCTGTAATGATTTCGTTGCGAACGCGCTGAATCGCCCACTGCGTCGGCGTGCGCAGCCAAAGATGACGCTGGTCGAGCAAAAAGTCCGGACCATGTTCTTTCTTTCCAATCGGAAACTCTTCGGCCTTCTGTACGAGTTCTACTTTCGTCGCCTGCAATTCATAAACTCCTTCCTGCTTCGGATGCTTTGAAACCGTACCGGTCACAATGACGGACGACTCGATCGTCGCTTCAACGGCCGCAGTCCAGCTCGCCTCGTCGATCCCATTCTTGGCGACGACGGCTTGCGTAAACCCGCTTCCGTCGCGGATCTGCAAAAAAGCAATCGACCCGCTCGATCGAACGTTATAAGCCCATCCGGAGATGGTAGCTTCTTGACCGACAAGCGTTGAAAAATCCTTGATAAATGCCTTCATAGATAGCCGCCACAATAGCGAAGCCCCCGTTATCTGTCGATAGATAACGGGGGCCGGTAGTCAGTGGAAGCGGCGTCCGCCCTCCCGGAAGCTCTTCTTCCGAGCGTGGCGATACGCCTTGTGGCGGTTAAAGCCCTGAGCGCTGTGGAAGCTCAAGACGACGCCCGTCGAAGGATCGAACCGCAGAAAGAACGACTTCGTCGGTCCGCGCGCGATGTGGATCACGTCGATGTGGTCCTCGAGACGCTCTTGCGTGTCTCGAAGACGCTGGCCCTCGTCACGCGAGATGCGGAGGAGGTGGTTCGCCATAGCGCGGCGTTCGAGACGCCGCATCGTCAGGCGCTCCGGGTAATCGAGCGCGTCGGCCTTTCGTCGGCCAAGCCTCGCCTCGATGAGCCTGTCGATGAACTCACCGAGCCTCCCACGCGCCTTCAGATAGGCTCTCGCGAACTGTCCGAGCGCGTGCGAGGACACGTGCTTGGGGAACGCATCGCGTTCCTCCTCGGGAACGAACGGCTTCCGTTCCTTCGGCACCGGCTTGAGCTTCTCGCCCGACACCCGGAACCGAACCTTGGGCATCGGCTCTGCTTCACGCAGAATCTCGTCGAGACGCTCGTCCGTGACCTCGCCGTCGAGTACCTCGACGGCCGGACGATACGCAGGAATCTCATGGACACCCGTATCGGGAACCTCGTCAAAGAACGCGGGATCGGCGTCCTTCTCCGGAATCGCGGCGACATCCTGCTTCTTCTTGCGATGTGCAAAAAAGTAGAGAAGGAGCCCAAGAAGCTCTTGCCAGTTCGGCAAAACGCTCGTACCGCCGTCGATCACCCTCAGCACCGTCTTTGGCTGCTTGCCGGGGTTCGAACGCACGGACTGGCTCGATCGCTCACGGACACTCGCTCGTTGCATGTACACCCCTGGTTTGCGGTTGTGGTTTACACGTTACGGAAAGCAAGAAGCCGAATCGATTGAACCAGTCGGACCGTTATCAGGCAAGTAAGGCGTAAATCGTCGCCGGTCCATGCAAGTTTGTCGCGAGCGGCGTCCGTTCAAGCGCGGTTTCTACCATCGCACTCGTCGCCACAAATAGCGTCGATGGAGCTGTAACCGCGAGCAAATCCCTCAACGGCCGCAAACGCATAAAACGTAGCAATGTCATCGCACCTTCCGGTAAATCCTTATGGTCGATCAAGTCAAAATCCGGCGCTTCGCCCAGTGCATCAAGCAGTCGAAGCGATGCCGCGGCGAGAATCAGTCGGCCTCGTTCCGGACTTGGAAGCCGATCCGTCGATTGCCACAAATCCGCTGTCTCCTCGAGTAATTCATAAATCGAGAGATCCGCAACTCCCGGACGCGTCAAACTCTCGACTAGATGTGCCAACGGCCCAAGCACAGCCATCGCTCCCAAATCTTCGCGCAATCCCGTCCGCGGCATAACCGTCTGCGCGACCGCAAGTTTGTCGAACGACTGCCCGACAGCAATCATCACGTCCGCATTCGTCAACGGCTCCAGATGGCCAAGTTGCTTTGCACTCATTCGACGAACGCCTCGCGCCACGGCTGACAATTTCCCATGCTCGCGCCCATACATAACAACGCGCGCATCATGCTCGCGGAACGGTTCATTCTTCAAAATAAAAACGCGGTCACGCAGGTAAGGCATCCAAGTAATTCTGCAAAATAGCTGCTGCGGCCAAATCATCGCGCTTTCCTCGCGCTCCCATTTCCTTCTGCTGATCCGCGGCAACTTTCGATGTCAGTGTCTCGTCCCACTCGTGCACGACAAAACCCGCTTCACGAAGTTTTCCGGCAAACGTGAGAATTTCTTGAGCTTGATCCGTCACTCGGCTTTGATCGCCTAACGGTCGCGGAACACCCACCACGAGCGCCTCGGCCTTCTCATGCTTCATCAATTCCTGAAGGCGTTGTACCGTGTCTTCGAACGAGTCATTAATCATGATTTTCCACGGTGAAGCGACCTTGGTAACCGTATCACCCAAAGCAATCCCGATGCGGGCCGACCCATAATCCAATCCAATAAGTCTCATAATCGAATGGTAGCCGTCCCGACCCCGACTTTCAAGCTCGAGCGAGAACTCATCGCCCAAGGCTTTTCGCTGATCGCCGGCGTCGATGAAGCCGGCTGCGGCTGCTGGGCTGGCCCGGTTTATGCCGCCGCCGTCATTCTTCCGCTCGACTCGCGCATCGGCCTCATACGCGACTCCAAGCGACTAAGCCTCGACCAGCGCACACGCGTCATCGTCGATATCAAAGAAAAAGCCACCGCCTGGGCCGTCGGCACCGCATCGCATGAAGAAGTGGATCGATTAAATATCCGCCAAGCCGCATTCTTAGCGATGCGCCGCGCCATCGAGTCATTGTCGATACAGCCACAAACGATCCTCGTCGACGGCTTCATGATTCCAAATATCGCCATCCCCTGCCGCCGCGTCATCGGAGGCGATCGGCTGGTGAAATCGATTGCCGCCGCGTCGATCATCGCCAAAGTGGAGCGGGATATCGAACTTGAAAGACTCGATGGGATATATCCGGGCTACGGTTTTGCCGACCACAAGGGCTACGGAACAAAACAGCACCTAGCCGCATTAAAACGACTAGGTGCCACGCCCATTCACCGAATGAGCTACAAACCGTTACAACCCTACTCGCCTACGATCGCAAAACCCGGAACCGGTACGCCGCCATAAGCGATGGCTCGCATCGTATCCCACTCGCCGGAATTACGCGGGTTGTGTCCAAAGATCGAGCGGTAGATGCGAATCGCACGACGCTCGGCCGGAAGACTGCGTACGGCCGGACGCAGTCCATACGCCATCATCCAAACGGTTTTTTCATCACGTTCCTGAACCGTCGCTTCCCGCTTGTAAATCACCTTGAACGTCGTCTTTGCCTCCGCCTCGCGCTCCTGAACGCGCACGATCGGCATCAAGCCTTTGGCAATGCGCAAAGCATCCTGCCAATCACATTCTGAGCGAGGAACATGACCATACACACGGAGATAGCTATCAATAACACCCGCACGCTCACCGGCACCCAGATGTTGAGTACCGTACGTTCCATAAGAGGCGAAGTTGTTAATCACTACATCTCCTCCATGGACGTTAGCAAGCACAGAAGCACCAACTTGTTCCGCACGCGCATCTCGCGCCATATTCAAAGTGCGCAAAATCTCTTCCAGGCCTGCAGTCACAATCATCGACTCGGGTTCCGTTGCACGGCAAGTAAGAATCGATGCATCAACATCCGTGTCGCCTAATACGCGCGGAGTCACAATCGGTTCCGGAGTCGGTTCTGCCGTCGGCGTCACGATCGGTGTCGGAGTTGGAGTTGGAGTTGGAACCGGTGCTGGTGTCGGAGCAGGAGACGATCCGCCGCCGCCTCCAAGAGGCGCCTGGTCGACCAAGATATGACCGCCGCCTCCTCCGCTTGACGGAGCTGGCGAACCCGGGTCGCTATTCGTAACGATACAAGTAATCGTCTGACCAGCGGCAATCGATCCCGAGCAACCCTCGCTAAAAGAAGGCGTGTACGTATTGGGAACTCCCTCACCACGAAGCCACTCGCTTTCCGTGACGGAGTACTCGCCAGGATAGATATCTACCGACTCTCCCTCTTCGGATCCGGTGACTCGGATTCCACTCTCTCGAGTCGTTGCAAATTGAAACAGATTCAAGGTGTAGCGCTCTTCCTCATGCACCAACAAGGTAAAATCTCCTGCAACATTGGTTCCGCCATTATCGTTGACGACATGCTTGGTGACGACAAGCGTACCCGTCGTCGGTACAGGCGCATCGTCATCGTTCGTGATGGTACAAGTCTTGTTATCGCCGTCGACAACGGTCACGTTACCGCTCGCATCGCAATCCCCGCTAAACGTCGCCGTATAACCGGACGGATTTGTCTCGCTGACCACGTGCGTGCCTTCGCTTACCGAGTTGCTCGAACCGTTCGTCACAGACGTCTCATCAATGAACAGCGCGACAGAATCAGCGGAAAGCTCTCCACCATTGTCGTTAATAACGATCTTGTTAACAGTGATCGTGGTTGTAAACTCTACGGCCTGTGCCGATAGCGGAAGCATGAACGGTGCTATGGAAACAGCCGAAAGAATCAAACCCGTACGGAAAGAAAGAAAAATATTCATAGAGATGCCCCAGCCTATCACGACCTCAGTCAAATCCTTGATATCTTGTCTAGACCAGAGCCAAACAGATCGCCAACACGATGACTCCCATCGTATGAGCGATAACGGGCGCATTACGAAGATGCAATCGATACGCAAAACCGACAATTAACCCCCCGAACAAGAACACGACCGCGAAGAGATAGATCAAACGAACATATTCCTGAAATCCGTTACGAGCCGTGCCGCCTTCGGTGAATACATCCAGCTGATCGGCGCGCAGTTTTGGTACAACAACCGGTTCTTCGGTCTTGATAGATTCTCCCGGCGTCGTCGTCGCAACCTGAACTTGCTGTACCGCAACAACTTGCTTCGTCGGAATCTTTGGTTTCACGACAGACGCAGGTAAAATCGCCGCCGCCGGTCTTTCTTCCGCAATAACAGGTGTTCCGAACATTTGCACGACAAAGATCGTCGATGTTCCTTCGAACGCTCCATAAGCAACACCGACGCCAATATCCTCGTACTTTGGATTCAACACATTCGCCCGATGCGTCGCACTCAACATCCAACCTCCTTCCACGTCCTCGGCAGTCGAATAGTGAACGGCTAAGTTCTCACCACTATAAAGGTATTGGTAGCCGGCTCGACGAATAAAATCCCAAGCTTTCAGGCCCTGCGGGCTCGTATGTGCAAAATACTGATACTCCAACATGTCCCGCGCTCTCGCCGACGCGGCATTCGATAGCAATGAATTTAAACGCAATGTCGATAGCCCATGCTCCTTACGTGCCTGATTCGTTAGCGAAATGATATTCTGCGGTGTTACGGCACTTGAAAAAAGGCTCGAGAAAGGCAACGCAATCGGCAAAACAACAGCCAATACTTTTAGCAAAATCAACCCGACGCTATAGCCCGCCAAAACATGATGCCTCAACGCATGCGGATGATGATTATTGCCTTCATGCGGTATAAAGCAATCTCGTAGAAAGCTCCATCGCGAGGCTGTTACAGCGGTTTTTTTCAGATAAAAAGATTGTAGCATGAAAAAAGCCCCGCTTTCGCGGAGCTTTTTACGTGGTGACCCGTGGGGGATTCGAACCCCCATTCCTACCGTGAGAGGGTAGTGTCCTAGCCATTAGACGAACGGGCCTTATTTACGTTGCCAAACGGCACCTTGTCGTACGAGCAATTGTTCGGCGTGCATCGGATCGGCCATCAATTCTTTGATAACACGTTCCATACGAACGCCCTTGGTATTGATCGTTCCCTCCGAAGCTTTTGCAAGGACGATGTCCCCCGGCTTGATCCAGTCTTGTAGATACAACCCTGCTTCCGGCGTATCCTCGATGACTTTCACGGCCTCGGGTTTCATGCCATTTGCAAGGGCGCCTTCAGCCATTGCGTGCGCAAAGATACCACAAACAACCAAAAGATCAAGCCCAAGACGTGCCGCTTCCGCACCGACCATTCGATGCATGGCTTCAGCCGTATCACCTAATTCCCGCATCTCGCCGATGCAGGCCGCCCGTCTCTGTCCCGGAGCTAGCTGTAAACCGGCCAAGTCGCGTAATGACGAGAGCGTTGCCGAAGGAGATGCGTTATAACTGTCATCGAGAAGAGTCGTCCGCTTGATACCTTCGATAATACGCGTTCTTCCCTGCATCGGCGTAAAGGCGATCGCCAATCCCGCAACCTGCTCCTCCGCGATATCCATCGCCTGTCCAACGGCTACGGCAGCAGCGACGGCATAAGCAATCGATCTGCCATAAACACCCGGAATGAACAATTCATATGTTCGTTGATAACTCTCCAGAACGATTTCCAAACCGACCGGCTTCCGGCCTTCCGATGCATCTTCCATACGAACATTTGTACGCGCGATGCGTACATCCGAGCCATCCGCCTCGCCAAATGTCAGCACGTGCTCATGCGTAAGATGACGCATGGCAAATACGCGCTTGTCATCGGCATTGAGAATCGCCGTTCCTCCGTTACGCAACGCTCTCACGAGCTGGGATTTCTCTTCTACCAGCGCTTGCACATTCGGATAATTCGCCGCATGCACGGGTGTCACTCCGGAATCTTCCGATGTGATCGCCGTAACAATTGCAATGTCCGGTGTCGCGATCGATGTGAGATACGCGATGTCGCCAGGTTTATCCGCTCCCATTTCCAAAACCAACGTACGCAAACCGGATCGCCAAAAACCAAGTCGTGCCAAGGAGGCTGTTCCGAGTAGCTTCATCCAAGCCATCGGATTTCTGCCTGGCGCCATTTGTCCAAAAACGGTCAGCGGGACTCCTAACTCATTATTATAATTTTTCGCCGTAGCCCGAATCCGATTCTCGGGCATGTCCGAACGTAACACAGCTGCAATCGCCTGCTTCGCCGTCGATTTGCCGATGGTGCCGGTCACCGCGACGATAAACAAATGCTCGCGTCGGATCGCCGCTTGGGCAGATCGACCGATAAACCTCTCAAGCATGGTTTGAATTCCCATAGATTTCTATAAGAACACCCCTTGGAATATTGTGCAAGCTTAGCGCCCGGTCGTTGTTGCCGTCGTTCCGGTTGCCGACAGAGGCGGCAAGGCGATCGGAGCCGTTGGTTTGATCGGTCGTTCAGGCGGAACCTGTAGTGTCGATAGGATAAACTTGGCCATATCTCCAAAAACCGGCGCCGCCGAGGATTCGGCAAATGAAACGGTTTTAGGCTTCACGACCGTCACCAACATGACAAAACGCGGATGATCGGAAGGCGCATATCCCGCAAACGAGCCGATGGTCGCATCCTTCAAATAACCCGGACCATTCGGATTCGGTACCTGTGCGGTTCCCGTTTTGCCTGCGACATAATATCCGGGGACGCCCGCGCGCTTTCCGTGGCCGGCTTCTACGACCGTAACCATCATTCCGGAAACCAAACGTGAAGTACGCTTGCTAATAACTTCATGGACGACGCGCGGTTCCGTCACGGCTCGCTGACCATCTGGATGGATAATCTCTTTGACGAGAAACGGCTTCATTAAGCGTCCGCCATTTGCCAACGCACCATATGCCGCGAGCATCTGGATCTGCGTGACGCTAATTCCCTGCCCGTAGGAAGCCGTCGCCGCAAAAATCGCACCCTTTTTATCCAGCGGCCTGATGTCTCCATCCGCTTCCGGACCGATGCCTACTCCGGTCTTTGTCCCAAAACCAAAGTCATGAACGTACTTACGAAACGTCTCTTTACCCAACAAACGTTGAACAAAGATCGTACCCAAGTTTAGCGACTTAGTCAGAACCTCGGTCATCGTCTGAACGCCGTGAGCCAGCTTGTCCGAGTTGCGGACGGTAAAGTCGTCAATCTTCTCTTCGGCCGGATCGGTATAGGTCGTATTCGGACTGATCTTCCCCTCCTCGATACCGGCCGCCATCGTAAAAGGTTTAAAAATGGAACCCGGCTCTAACTCATCAAATGTAGCGGAGTTATTGAGAACGGAAATCGACTCGATCTTGCCATAATTCGCCGGATCAAAATCCGGCGCGGCGCACATCGCCCAGATCGCCCCGGTTTCCGGATCCATAACCAAAATAGAAGCGGATTCCGCCTGAAACTCGGCAACAGCCGCGGCCGCCTTCCTACAAGCCTCGTATTGCATCGCCCGATCAAGCGTCAGAACCAAATCCGAACCGTCACGCGCGCTCTGAAGATCGGTGGTGCTGATCGACATGCGTCTTCCGGCCGCATCCTTCTCGATTAACAGCGAGCCATACGTGCCAGCCAACTCCTCATCAAAAGACCCTTCAAGACCATATTTACCAACGCGTCTATTCTTGTCGTCCGTACTGACAAAGCCAAAAACCTGGCCACCCAACCCTTGCTCCGGATAAAAACGTGTCGGGCCCTTACTAATACCGATCCCCGGATAACGGGTAATACGGATTTCTTCCGCCGTATCCATCGGTACATCTTTCGACAAAACCTGATAGGAACTAGTCGCATACAGCATCTGGAACAGAATCTGCTCGGCGGGAAGTTCCAAAAGAGGCGCTAGGGCAACGGCCGTAGAGGTTGCATCCGTAATTTCGCGACGCACGGAATACACCTGCCATGTCTCTCGATCTTTTGCGACAGGATGCAGACTGCCATCAAAGCGGTCTCGCAAAAAAATCGTTCCTCGTTTAGGTACGAGCTGAGCCTGAACCTCGTGCTGATCCGATGCTAAAAGCTTATAAGCCGAGTATTCCAAAATTTGCAGCTGAAACAACCTAACGACCAGGCCCGCCAAGGCAATGCCCAATATTCCGACAATAATCCAAATACGCCCTCCCGATGACGGTTCGCGCCTCTCTTGAGGTCGATAACGATACTTCGCTGACACGGTCGGAGTATATCAATTAGGATAGTTATCCCAAAGGATATTCGCCGGCTCTTCAATCCGATCGATCAAAGCCCTTCCCTCCTCTGTTGCGCCGACCTGCAGCTCGAGTTTTTCGTATGTTTCGACCGAGATCGGCTCCATCTCTCTCTCTTTCTCAAGCTGCTGCTTCAACGACGATCCCGTTCGATCGGAATCCCTGAGCGCGCTCGTAATCAACAAAGAATCTTTCGCATCAAAGACACGCTTCCTCTCCGCTTTTGCGTACTCCTTGGCAGAATACCCAAATTCTGAATCTTCGTGCTGTTTCCAGTCGGGAAACCCTCCCCAAGCGGCCGCCTCGGCGCTTCTCGCAAGAATATTCGAGCCAAGAAACGCATCAGAGGCCATCAAGTTCGGATCCTTACCCTGGAGGAACCGTTCCAACACATTCATTCTCTTGCGTCGTAAAAGACGATTAACCAAGTCGGCAATAATTTCACGTTGGCTCTCGACCCTTGCGTCCGGGTCAAACAACAATCGAACACCGCCGCTTACCGCAACGAGATCCTTATTCTTTTGAAACATCCGCATCGCATTCGCAACATAGTCCGGATCATCGACAACATTGTCAGCACCAAAGAAAATAACGATCCCGTCTTTCCCCGTTCGATCAAACCGAACCGCCGCCTCTGCCAATCCCCGATTCAACGCTTCCCCGACGACACCGCTCCCGCTCGTCTGCATCTCCACGACATAAGCCGGCACCGCCGACCGAACTTCCGCACAAGCCTCCAGAACGTCCGACGGGAATCGTAAATGCCCTCCAAACGAGTCGCGATTACGCCAAAAAGGCAAATCGAGAATCAATCGATTTGCCAATTCAGCCATGCTCCACTTCCGTGAGCCGTCGCTCGGTCCGTCATTCACGACACAAACGACCTCGACTGTGCCCGGATCGACGTCTCGCTGCCGCGCGATCGAGACCAAGAGATTCACAATTCGATGCACCGGCTCGTCGTACACGGGAATCACAATACAGACGCGACATCGCGCATCCATCGGTGTCTCAATAAGAGAAACACCCTTCAACCGCTCACGAACAAAAGTAGACGCACGAGTATCAAGCACGGGGCTATTCTAACATGCTATCCTATTCCCATGCCCAAACGCCTCTCTCTGGTCTCCTGGAACGTAAACGGAATACGCGCTGCCGAGCGCAAAGGCTTCCTCGATTGGTTCCACAAATCCAAGTACGACATCGTCTGCCTCCAAGAAACAAAGGCGGAAGTCGGTCAGCTCTCGCCCCAACTCGTTCACCCGGACGGGTATGAATCGTATTGGAGCAGCGCCATCAAAAAAGGCTATAGCGGGACCGCTATCTATACAAAAATTTCCCCGATCTTTGCCGAAACCAATTTTGGCGATCCCTTCCTCGACGGTGAAGGCCGCATTGTCCTCCTCGAGTTCGACAAGTTCTATCTCTTCAACGTCTATTTCCCGAATGGAGGCTCCGGTCCGGAGCGCTTGAAATTTAAAATGGAATTCTACAAGCGTTTCCTCTCGCTCATCGAATCCTATCGCAAAAAGAAGCCCGTCGTCGTCACCGGCGATGTGAACACGGCGCACACGGAAATCGACTTGGCTCGCCCCAAAGAAAACGTCAACAACAGCGGATTTATGCCGATGGAGCGTGAATGGGTAACCAAACTCATCAAAACAGGCTACATTGACACGTTCCGTATGTTTGAAAAAGAGGGCGGCCACTATTCCTACTGGGATCAAAAGACTAACAGCCGCTCTCGCAACGTCGGCTGGAGAATCGATTATTTTTTCGTAAGCAGCGGACTCAAGAAGAACGTAAAGAAAGCGTGGATCAACAACGATGTGATCGGTTCCGATCACTGCCCTATAGGTTTAGAGCTCTCGATATAACCGCTCTTCAGCCGAGGAAGCGGAAACGGGATACCAAAAAATCTCCGAGGACTGTCTGAGTCGACCTTGAAAAATAAAAGATTGACGACGAGTTCCGCAGGAGATTTTTTGGTATCCCGTTCCCGCGCCCCCTACCCAAAGAACACGTCGTAAAAATGCTTATACAATCGCGCGATCTGCTCAACAGCCTGTTCACGTGTAATCGTTCCGCTATGTAGTGCCTGCAAAGCCTCCCAAAAAATCGTTCTTCCAATTGCAAATCCACAAACGCCATCGACATGCTTCCCGGCAACGAGCCATCGTTCTACATGATCGACTTCTTCCGCGCGTCCAAGAACGACAACACCGACATGCGCGCGCCCCTCAGCTCTCGCGGTTTGTGAAACCAATTCATAGTCCGCCTGCTCCTCCATCCCCTCGATCTTCCAAATATCCGGTTCAACGCCCGCTACATGAAACTGCCGTATCATCTCGACCGTGAGCCGCGGCCGCATCGTTCTATCAAATCGCTCCTGTCCATACCGTGTCTTCTCATCTTCCGTCGGCGAGACCAGAGGCTCGACAAGAAAACCAATCTTGTGCTCATGACACCAATCACTCAACTCCTTCAATCTCGATAATTGACGTTGATTCATCTCCTGAACGCCGTCGGCGCGATATCGCACAAGCGCTTTGGCATATGCCGGCTGAATTTTTTCGATATGATCGCCAAACTCGGCACCATACTGAAACACGTATTCCTCCTGCCCGCTTTTTTCCGTCGTTAAAATTCTCGTGATCCCGCGCATCTGCGCATCCACATGCAATTCCATCCCGTATTCCTCGTCGACCAACATGGCGACATCCTGTATCGGCACACCTTGCTGTGTCGCTAGAACAAGTCCATCGTAAATAACCCGCTTATACTCGCGAATCTTTTCCTCGTCTTTTGTTAAGTTCTTTTGAAAAAACGCGCGATGATCAAACGCAAGAATCGCGAGTCTCGGAAGGAACGGGTTGCGCATGGCGATATGATATCACCATCCGCGTTTAGAGCGTATTCTTATACTCCTCGTAGCCTCCGACCATACTCTTCACATTCGTATAACCCATGTTATCAAGCATCTCCATGGCCATGGCACTACGGCGCCCTCGAGCGCAGTACAAAATAACTTCACGCTGCTTATTTGGCAGTACTTCCGTAATTTTTGCTTCAAGCTCGGCCATCGGAATATGAATTGACCCTTCGATAAAACCTCCCTCCAACTCTTCCGCGTCACGAACATCGACAATCGCCGGAGCAATCATCCCTTCAATACGCGTCTTCACTTCTTCTGCGGTAATCAAGTCTTTCATAGTTTAAAATGATACTAGCAGATACATTGACAAAAAGCACCATTTTCCCTAACATCCCAAAGCTCAAGTGAGCGGAGGAAGTCGTGAAGATCAAGCAGCCGTTCAATCTCACGCGCGTCACCCGGACCGTGTACACCGCCTACTGGGACGAGGTGATGGCCGTTCAGGACGAGCACTGGAAGTCGCGTCCTCACGATCTCTTCAGCAAATCCTACGAGCGTAGCCAGATCGACATGCACATCCCGGTTCTGGAGATGTGGCGCGAGTGGAGCAAGGTCGGCGTGCGCAAGCGTACGTTCCCATTTGCCTACCCGACGCTCGGCGCGACGGAAGCCCTCGACATCATCATGCGCCGTTACAAGCGCGTTCACGTATTCAAGGGCGACTACGAAGGCTTCCGCCAGCTCGCCGATGCCGACGATCGCGAGATCATCACGCATGTCCGACGGGCGGAAGCTCCGGCCAAACACAGTTTCTACGAGAACGATGTCTTCATCGTCTCGCATCCCTCGGCGATCGACGGCGAATCGTGGAACGACCTCGAGCTCTGGCTCGAGAACATGCGCTCCAAGTATCCGATGGTCGACGTCGTGCTCGACTGCTCCTATCTCGGCGCAAACAAGAAGGCGCTAGCGATGGAGATCTACCGCCACACCAACGTGGAAGCCGTCATCTTCAGCTTCAGTAAACCGTTCGGTACCGCGTTCCACCGCATCGGCGGTATCTACTGCCGGCACATGAACGAACGCCTCGAGTACAGTCGCTACTTCAAGAACGTCCCAGGCATCGCGCTCGGGGAGCGGCTGATGAACGCCTACGCGGTCGACTACATCCCCAAGCGTTACGCCGCGCTCCAACAAGCGGCCATCGACGAAGCCAAGCGCGTCGGCGAGGTTCCCGACGACGCCGTCTGCTCCGACGTCATCATGCTCGCAAGGAGCACGACCGGACAGAAAGAGTTCGAGCGCGCCCCCGGCCAGTACCGCTACTGCCTCACCAAGGCGATGGACCTCATCCACCACGGACAAATCCTCGCCAACCAGCCCTAACGTCAACGCCCCGGTCCAAAGTCTTTGGACCGGGGCGCATCTGTTTCAGGGAAAGAACTCTCTGTGAATGGCGCGGATAGCCTCTTCGTAGTCGCCTTCCGCCACCCCGACGATGATGTTGAGCTCGCTCGAGCCCTGATTGATCATCTGGATGTTGATCGATGCCTTGGCGAGCGCGCCTGTGAGCCGTGCGGCGACACCAGGCGTATGCCACATGCCGTGTCCGACCGTGGCGATCAGAGCAAGCCCATGGTCGATCTGCACGTCGTCGACGCGGCAGATATTCTCGATCTCCGTCTCGATCTCGACCTCGCGGTCATAGATCATTGGCGTCGGCACGATGACCGAGAGTGCGTCGATCCCGCCGGGCATATGCTCGACACTGATCCCCTCGTCCGCGAGAACGGTCAGGAGCCGGCGCGCAAAACCGATCTCCTCATTCATGAGCGTCTTGCGCACCTGGATCGTGCTGAACCCCTTGAGCCCAGCGATGCCGACGACCACCGGATGATGTCCGCGATGCGATTCATGCATCACCCGCGTGCCCTTGCCTTCGGGATCGTGCGTGTTGCGGATGTGGATCGTCGTTCCCGCGATCTTGGCGGGGATCACCGCTTCCTCGTGGAAGACGCTGGCTCCCATGTATGAGAGCTCGCGCAGTTCACGATACGTCACCGCTTCGATCGCGCGCGCCTCCGGCACGATGCGAGGATCCGCGCTCATGAGCCCAGGAACATCCGTCCAGTTCTCGTAGACGGTGGAAATCGTCGCACGCGCGACGATCGCACCCGTGAGATCGGAACCGCCGCGGCTGAACGTCTTGATGTCGCCCTCGGGTCGGACGCCGTAGAAGCCCGGAATCACGGCTCGCGGATACTTCTTGAGCTCCGCAGAGGCGATTTGCTGGGTGAGCTCGGCGTCGAACTTGCCCTGCGATGTGAACCGGACGATGTCTTTGGCGTCGACGAACGGCCAGTCGAGGTACATGGCGAGCAATCTCGCCATCAGATACTCGCCGCGGCTCGCGACGAAATCCGCCGACACGTCCTGCTCATGCACGATCTTCTCGTTATCGAGCAAGATCTTGTCGAATGCGACGTCGATGTTCCCCTTCCCGCCCGCCACCCAGTCGAGGTGCTTGGCGATGTGCTCGAGCGGACGCTCGGCGCGGTCATACGCCTCGCGGAACTCGAGTCCGAGACGCTTGTTCTCGTACGCCGCGTAGAGCAGGTCCGTCACCTTGTGATCGCCAGGATCTTTACGTCCCGGCGCGGACACGACGACATAGCGCCGCCGTGGATCGCTTCGGATGAGCTCCGCCACTTTGGCGACGCGCGCTCCGTCCGCAAGCGAGGAACCGCCAAACTTACACGTATACACCGTCTCTTCCGTCATCTGCTTCTCCTTAATGAACGCCGCATGAGCGTACGCGAACAACCATAAAGCGCAAGACCCGGCCTCGACAGTTCGTCGAAGCCGGGCCGCAGAGTCAGTGCAGAAAATCTTGAACGGGCTGCTGCCCGAGCTCGCTCTCGATCGTGGCGATCGTCACCAGAACCTCGATGCGATGCTTCGGCAGCGAGACCTGTTCGAGCGCCTTTCGGGCTCGCATAGGCGAGGGAATCCGAGCATGTCCCATGGCGATTGCCGTAACGATCCGATCACGCAGATCAAAGTCGTCACCAGCCATCTCCCGCGCCTCTTGGATCACCCGGGCATCCCCATAGCCAATCCGGAGACACAGCTCGTTGAAGATGAAGATCGCGGGCGCCGCATTCCGACGAAAGCTCTTGAGCCTTTCCATCGACTTGTCGAGCATGCGTTCGCGATACTGAGAGGTCATCACTTCACTCTCGGGCTTGGATCGCCAACCCGAGGCGATCCGGACGCGCAGCGCAAAGATCTGCTCACGAATATCTTCCTTGTCGGGGAAGTACTCGTCGGGCGTGATCTTCATCAGCAGACCGAGATCGCGGTCGTTGCCATGCGCACCGTAGAGCTCAGTCAGGAGCTCGTAGCGCATCCAGGCGTCGCTGATGGGAAGCATGTGTGTCCGCACCACTTCCGGCTCCCCATGAACCAATATCTTAAGGATGCTGGCGAGAGCCGTGTTGCTCTCCGTCGCATCCTCGATCTTGCCCAGTTCAAAGATAGCATCCGTCACCAGTTGATCGGAAAACCTCGGATAAATTCTCAAAATGCCCTCCTCTCACTGCAAATGCAGTTCGGATAAACTACTCTTTCCATGTAAATTGTCAATCGGGAGATCAAAAAAAGACTCCTTCTCTCTCGAGTCGGAGTCTTTTTTATTAGGCCTGAGGGGCCGGTTCGGTCGGAGCTTCTGTGGAAGCCTCTTCTGCAGGCGCTTCTGCTTCCGGCTTGGTCTCTTCTTCGATCGGAGCGACCGGAGGGACCATCGTGTCGTCAAAAGTTGACATAGACATGTAAAGTTAAAGAATCAGAACGTAAAGACTAGCATCGAACGAGCGATATGGCAATAGCCGAACCCGACAGGTAAACTGTGTATATGCGAATTCCGCAGCGCCGCTCTCAAATCAACCGCATTCGCGATGTCGAGAGCTTAAGTCGCGAGCTTACTCCCGAGTCATTGGAGCGTCTCAAGCGAACGCTTATGACACTTGAGAAGGTCGAACGTCCAAAAATCGTCACCGACTTGAGTCATGCGCTCACGCTCGGCGACTTTTCGGAAAACGCCGAGTATCAGGACGCCAAACACCGCCTCTCGCGCATCGACGGACGCATCTTTGGCCTGAAAGAACGCATCCGCCTCGCCATTGTCATCGATCGAGGCACCAATGAATCCGGTTCTGCCGCCATCGGATCAACCGTATGCGTACGCGCAAACGGCAAAGAATCGACGTGGCGCATTCTCGGCTCTCAAGAATCCAATCCGCTTCGCGGACAAATATCCTATCTCTCCCCCATCGGCTCCGCCCTGTTAAATCGCAAACCCGGCGACACGGTTGAAGTCTCGACCCCAAAAGGCACCACCCTCTATGAAATCCTCTCTGTCGAATAACACAAAACTCTTGATCGCCGCATTGATCGCCGGAGCCGCACTCCTCGTTTTATTCTATCGCGCTCCGTTGCTGATGGCGTCAAAGGTCGATTTGTCGATCCCATACGTTTCCCAGATCCCCGATGGCCAGTGGGTAGCACCTTGGGATGAGGCCTGTGAAGAAGCGACGATCGCGATGGTCGATGCCTACTATCGCGGAGAGGCCGCCATCGATAACGCGGCTTCAAAGAAGAAGATGCAAGAGATGATTGAGTGGGAAACAAGAGAATTCAATAAAAATTTTGATACCGATGCCGCTCAGACAACTCAAATCATCGCAGAAAACTCCGTCTTCCGTGCCACGGTCAAACGGAACCCCCTCCTGCAAGACATCAAGCAGGAACTCGCCTCCAATCGTCCGGTGATTGCACATCTCAACATGTACAAACTCTACCAAGAAAAGAACCTCGGCGATTCATACCACGTACTGGTCATTACGGGCTACGACGATGAGACAAATCAATTTATCGTGAACGACCCGGCGCGCGAGGGAAAGCGCTACGCCTACGAAGTCCTGATGAACGCCCTCCACGACTTCAACCCAAAAACCCGAGAAGCCGATGGCGTACCGACCGTCCTCTTCACAAACAAACCATAATCAAAAGTCCCGCCGATCGGCGGGACTTTGCTTCTTACTCGTCGTTGAGGGCTTCAATGATCGCGTCCAGCTTGTCGTTGATATCCTTGAGCTGTTGAGCGACATTGCCGTCTCCCGGAGCGGAGTAGGTCGGAGCGGAACGCATCGGGCGTTCACGGTCGCCGCCAAAACTCGGACGGTCGGAAGGACCTTCCTTCTTAAAACAATTGCTGCACAAAACCGGCTTGCGTCCATTCGGCTTGAACGGAACCTCGCAGCGGTCGCCGCAGGTGGCGCAGGTAGCGGGAAACATCGGCTTCCAGTCGTTTCCACGACCTTCATCACGCTTGTAACCCGGCTTATAGGGGGCCTTGTCGCCAAAGCGCTTCTTCTTGTCGTTATACATAATTGGCCAAGGATACTCTTTTTTATAATAAAGTCAACCCCCGACCCTCAACCGTCATTTATGAGCGTTCGGCATACGCCTTGAAGTTGTTCAAAATCGACTGCCATCCGCCCCTCTGCATCTCCTCGGAATTCTCCGTTTCCGGATCAAAAGACTCAACAATATGCGTCCCGCCATCGACAGGCTCAAACGTCACCGTCACCTTTCGACCATCGTCCATGGTATACGAAATAAACGTTTGATCGTTGACGCTGACATACGTCCCCTCAAAATCAAATGAGGTACTCCCATCCTTTGCCGCCATGTTGTACTTGAATCTTCCGCCTTCCTTCAAATCATTTTCAGCCGACGTCGACTCCCAATCATCCGAAGCAAAATTCCACTTCACGACATGTTCTGGCTTAGTCCAAAACTCCCACGCCTTCTCAACAGGAACCTGAACGGTTGTTTCTACGGTAATCATATGGACAATGATATACAAAACGACTCCTTTTGGGGAGTCGTTTTGTTTGGCTCCGAGGGTGGGATTCGAACCCACGACCAATGGATTAACAGTCCACTGCTCTACCGCTGAGCTACCTCGGAATACTCGTAATTCAGCGGTCGGATAATACCAACCACTGACAATCCATGCAAGACCAGCCAAATACTTGCAAAAGCGTCCTGAATCTGCTATGTTATAGCCCTTTTTCACCTATGGACCACGGTAACGTCATCCTTCGCTTCAGCAACGTAAGTTTTGCTTACGATGAAGACCATCCAATTCTGGACGAGGTCAGCTTTTCCGTACGCGAAAACGCCAAGATCACGCTCATGGGCCAGAACGGCGCCGGCAAGAGCTCGATCTTCAAATTGCTAACCGGTATTTATAAGCCTCAAGAAGGAGAAATTCACATCGAGAAAGGTGCGAAAGTCGCCATCGGTTTGCAGGTGATGGAACGCGAACGTATGGATGAAACCGTCGTCGAATTCTTTGCGCGAGCCTTCGAGGAGCGTCCCTACAACATCGACAAGCTCATCAAGAACGTTTTGGAAACCGTAAACCTCACGACTCCGCTCGACAAAGTAATCCGCGAGTTTTCCGGCGGCCAGCAAGCTCGATTACTTCTTGCGTACGCACTCATCCAAGAGCCCGACATTCTTTTGCTCGATGAGCCGACCAATAACCTCGACAAAGACGGCATCGAACATCTCACCGGCTTTTTGATGATGTATCCAAAAACGGTTCTCGTCATTTCCCACGACGCCGATTTCTTGAATGCATTCACGGAAGGCGTCTTGCACCTGGATGTCTACACGCACAAAGTCGAACAATACGTTGGTAACTATTTTAACGTGGTCGAGGAAATTGCCGCTCGCGTGGAACGCGACCGCATGCAGAACGCCCGCTTGATGAAAGAAATTCAAGATCGCAAAGACAAAATCAACTTCTTCGCCAACAAGGGTGGAAAGATGCGTAAGCTCGCGAGTAAGCTCCGCGACCAAGTCGAGGAAGCGGAAGAAAACAAAGTCGATGTAAAGCGCGATGATCGCACCATCCGCGACTTCACCATCCCCGCTCAAGAATATAATGAGCCCGTCATCAAGTTCACATCGATCAAGATCATCCGTAATGGAGAACCGGATCGTGTAGAACTCGAAATGTCTTTGCGCAAAAAGCGTCGATTGCTCATCACCGGTCCAAACGGCATCGGCAAAAGCACATTGCTTCGCGCTATTGCCGCAAATAATGATGAAGGCATCACGATCGGTGAAGGCGTAAAGGTCGGCTACTATCGCCAAGACTTTTCCGGCCTCGACTTTGACCAGACCGCCTACCAGTCACTCGAGTCGGTCATGGAAATTCCGGACAATGAAAAGCTGCGCGCCTGCGCTTCCGAGTTTTTGCTTACTTCCGATTTATTGAAAAACAAAGTTGGCTCGCTTTCTGAAGGTCAGAAGGGTCTCTTGTGTTTTGCTCGATTCGTCTTGCAAGAGCCCGGTCTCCTCATCCTCGACGAGCCCACCAACCACATCAACTTCCGTCACTTGCCCGTGATCGCCAAAGCGCTTGAGGAATATCAGGGAACACTCATCCTCGTAAGCCACGCACCGGAATTTGTCTCGCAGATCACGTTCAACGAAACGTTGGATCTTGGTAAATACGCGTAACATTGACAGAACAATCCGTTAAGACAAGATAACGGGCGCGGAGGAGATCAAATGAGGTACACGGACCTTGCAAAGCCCCAAGCTTGGCAGGAATTCCGTACCAACGGCATCCTGCACATTCCCAGCGTCATCGGCCCGCAAAAGATCCTCACCCTCCGTGCGGAAGCCTACCGGGTCTTTCGCGACACCGCTGCGATCGCCAAACACGCGCATCGCGGCATGGCGCGATCCGGCTTCAGCCCGCCCGGCGTCGAGGGCGTCGCCGGAAAGAACCCCGACAACGGTCGGCAATTCTGGGACACCCATCTCGACCACGACTCGGACGCAAAGATTTGCGCTCACTCGGCTGATCTCGTCCGAGCCATGCGGCATCTCACCCTCGAGCTGTCCGTGATCATGTCCGGCGTTTTCTACCACATGGAGCGCGGTCTGGGTCCGCTCGCGCATGGTCTTCACCGCGTCATGCTGAACGGCGCACATGGCCTGCGCGCCACCCACTACCCGCCTTCGTCCCCGTCTCCCGACGGCGTGCTCTTTCCCTCGCATCGCGACTTCAGCCTTGTTACCGTCTTTGTAGGCGGTGCCGAAGCCGGTCTTCAGATCGATCGTGCAGGCACCTGGCACCACCTCGATAATCGGCCCGGCGATATCGCGATCATCGCGGGCGGGATGCTCCGGTACTGGACCGGCGGTCCCAAGAATCCGCATCGCATCGGAGGTCTGCGCCATCGCGTCATGCGCGCCGTCAGCGAACGCATTTCCCTTTCGTTCTTTACCGAACCGGAACCCCACACGGTTCTCCCCTACGCCGACGGCCTCACCGCCGGCGAATACATCAGCCGCTTCGTGGCCGCCACTCGCGCCACAACCTAATCGATAAGCGCCTCGTCCAAGCATGGACGAGGCGCTCTTCAGTCAGCGTTTCTTCTTTTTCTTCTGCTTAGGCGGCATCTTGCTTTCGTCGATCTGCTCGTATGACTTGGAGTCGCAGTCCGGATTGTTGTATTCGGAGCAGTTATATTCCAGCTTGCTTTCCATGGGGTCTTCGTCGAGATCCGCCTCCTCGACCTTCCCTTCGCACTTGAACGCGAAGAACTTGCCCTGCTCCTCCTCGAATCCACACCCGAGGCAGCGGAACTTGCGCCATGGAAAAACATCCTCGGATCGGCACTTCGGGCAGATATGCCCTCCCTCCGGATGCTCGAACTCCTTTGTAGAAGCCTTGTACAGACAGTCACGAACGTAACAGATCCAAAAATTCGTAGCCATCTCGGGCTCCGTTCTGAAGGTCCTAGCGCGAGCCTATACTCTGTCCTGCCAACCGTCCAGTTGCCCAGCTCGCTTGTAGATTAAATCCCCCCGTGTACCCGTCAATGTCGAGCACCTCACCCGCAAAATACAATCCCGGACAAATTTTCGACTCCATTGTCGCCGGATCCACCTCCTCAAGCTTCACTCCGCCCGCCGTGACAAATTCATCTCCCGCTCCTCTCCCAACAACATTCAAAGAAATTCCCTTCAACCATTCAACGCACCGCAACACATTCTTTTTACTGACTTCCGCCGCATGCACACCACTGACGATGTGCAATTCCCGTACGACAATCTCGGCAAGCGATTTCGATACCACCATCGCCAACACATTCAAAAAACTTTTCTTCCCAGCTGTCTCAATCTTCGACTCGATCAACTCGACAAGCTCGCCTTTCGACAAATCCGGAAACAAATCAATTTCGATCTTCAAAGGTTCTTTTGCATCATAGTTCTCGAACGCGACGAGCGACGACAACGCAAACACCGCCGGTCCGCTCACACCTTTATGTGTAAAAAGAAATGGACCCGTAAAAGAATACTTCTTATCGCGTTCCGTTCGAAACTCCGCCTTTTCGAACGAAAGCCCGGAAACCTCCGCCGGCCACGTCTCGCTCGTATAAAAAGCATTCAAACTCGCAGCTAACTTCGTAATAGAATGCCCAAGCCCCATCGCAAAGGCGTATCCATCCCCCGTCGATCCCGTATGCCGATACGCCTGCCCACCCGTCGTAAGCACGACGACGTCGACATCAAGCGAATCGCCACCCTTAAAATTCATTCTAAATCCCTCGCCATTCTTCGCAATCGACTCGACAGAATGTTTTAACAAAATTTCAACGTTCAAAGAACGAAACATCTTCTCAAAAACTCCCACGATATCCTTCCCATTGTCCGACTGCGGAAACACTCGAAGATCTTCTTCAACCTTGAGCGGAACGCCATGCGCCTCAAACCACGCAAACACATCCGCCGGTGGGAAATGATACATCGCCTTCGACAAAAACTTCCCTCCGCGCGGATACCTTGTCAAAACCGTTCGAACATCCTGAATTCCCGTTGTTACATTACAGCGCCCACCACCCGAGATGATAACTTTCTTTCCAAGCCCATTATTTCGATCAACCAGAAACAGCTCCGTCTCCGGAGCTGTTTCCAATATCGTTGCGGCTGCCATAAGTCCCGCCGCACCTCCACCGACAATACCGACACGCATGATTAGTAATCCGCCAAACGTTTGATCAACGGATGCTGTTGAATCTTTTCAAGCGCCTTTGCCTCAATCTGACGAATACGTTCACGTGTAACGTCGAATTCCTTACCTACTTCTTCCAGCGTATGCGACACACCGTCTGTGAGTCCGAAACGCATCTCAAGAATCTTCTGTTCGCGAGGATTCAAGTCTTTCACGATATCCGCAACGTAATCCTTCAAAAGCTGAAGCGCCGCCGCTCTGTCCGGCGTCACGTTCTTCACGTCCTCGATAAAGTCCTCAAGCGTCGAGTCTTCATCGTCATCGCCGACCGATGTCTCAAGTGAAACCGTATCCTGCGAAATTTTGATGATATGGCGGACTTTCTCAAGGTCCTGACCCATTTCCGCGGCGATTTCTTCCGGCAACGGTTCGCGGCCAAGTTCCTGAATCAATTCACGCTCCACTTGCTGAAACTTGTTAATCGTTTCCACCATGTGCACAGGAATACGGATCGTACGGCTCTGGTCGGCCAAAGCGCGCGTGATCGCCTGGCGAATCCACCACGTTGCGTACGTGGAGAACTTAAAACCTTTGCGATACTCAAATTTCTTCACCGCACGAAATAATCCGATATTTCCTTCCTGAATCAAGTCGAGCAGCGAAAGAGATTTACCGGTAAACTTCTTCGCGATCGATACCACAAGACGCAAGTTCGCCTCGATCAAAGCCTTTTCAGCTTCCTTATCAAGTTTCTCCTTACGTTTTGCAAGAGCAACCTCCTGCTCACCCGTCAAAAGCGGAATCTTACCGATCTCGCGCAAATACATCTGAATCGAGTCAGCTGTCAAAAGTTCGGACGCATCGATACGCCCGCGACGCTCGTCTCCGGCACTATGCAGTGTTTGCATAATTTCCTGTCGCTCTTTTCCGCGGCCAAGAATTCCTTCCTTCTGTTCAACCATTCCAATACCGGCCGCATCGAGTCGATCGATGAAGGCTTCGTACAAATCGATATAATCCTCGACTTCCGGAAACGCATACAAAACCTCGTTCTCCGTCAAAAAGGCGCGAGAGCGGGCTTTATCAAATAGCTTATCAATCACTTCCTGTGATGGTGCCGGTGCTTTCTGATACGCGACGGCTTTCTTTCCGTGCGCCTTGCCCATCTGCTTCTTTCCACCTTTATGTAAAACTTTCGGAGACTTCTTATCCATCACCTTCTTTTTTGGAGAAGGCTTGGACGGGTGGAACTTCTTTTTCATTTTTGAGCCTGATCGTGATGACTTAGCTGGCATAGGAGGCCGGATCGAGGTATTGCCTTCGATCGAGCGATTAATTCAACGCATTGAAGCGTTTCTGCAAGTCGAGGATACGTTCCTGGTCACCCAGGCGCTCCGCTTCCCGCATATATTGTTCCAGCTGCAGTCGCTCTCGTTTCTTGCGTTGCAAGCGGAGCGTTCCTGCCGCGGTATTCAGTTCGCGCTTGAGCTCCTCAAGCGATTGTCCCTGATATTCGCGCTCCGCCAAAAAGGCCAGAGCATCGAAATTCTTCGCCTCATCCGGCGTTAGGGTCGCCGGAGGACGGATGGTTTGGTTGGCCAAGGCCAAATCCGCTTTCACGGATATGTCTGGATCATAAGATATTTGAAGGTTTCCGTAAAGGGTTGAGAGATCCAGCCCCTCAAAATCCTCCTTCCCAATCTTCTCAATCGATATCGCCGCCTTCCACAGCTCCGGTCGATAAATCGCTAAAGCAAACAGCCGGTTCTCATGATCCGCCCACCCAATATCGGCGCGAGTAGCCACGGTAGGCGTCGCAGCCTTGGCCGTCGGAGCCTTCGTGGTCGTAGCCGACGGGGCTCGCACCATCGCATCACGGAGTGCCTGCTCTCCAATATCGATATCCTTGGCCAATCGTTTCACCCAATGATCACGTTCGACGGGGTCGGCAATCCGCTTCACCTCCAACAAAACATCTTTGGCGATCAGCTTCTTATCTTCTGGCGATGCCGTCGATCGATTTCTGAACGCATTCCGATAAATCCATTCCATGATCCCGACGGCATCTTTGATCGCCTGCTTCCACAACTCCGGATTCTTTCGAACAGCATCATCCGGATCTTTCCCCGCTTCCGGCGGCAACGTAATCACCTTAATATTAAAATCCTGCGCACGCGCCAAATCGAGTCCGCGCAATGTAGCCGCATGCCCGGCATTATCTTGATCGAAAGCAATCGCTAAATTTGTCGTAAAGCGTTTCAAGAGTCCGAGCTGCTCCGACGTCAACGCCGTTCCGCTCGAAGCGACAACATGCGTCACACCAAATTGATGCGAACCAACAACGTCCATGTTCCCTTCGGCGATAACAGCGAGATCCTGTCGACGAATCTCCCCTTTCGCTTTATCCAAACCATACAAAATCGCCGACTTGCGATACAACGGAGTCTCCGGTGTATTCACATACTTCGCCTCTTCCTTCGAGTCCGTAAGAATTCGACCGGTGAATCCCACGATATTTCCGTGCACATCCCCAATCGGAAACATCAATCGATTTCTAAATCGATCATATACGCCAGTCCCCTTTTCCCGTTTGCCGACAACGCCTGCCAATAACATTTCCGATTCCGTCACACCCTTCGATAGCATCGCCATCGTCAAAGCATCCCAACTCTCCGGTGCATAACCGATCTGAAAAAGATCCGCCGTCAAATCATCAACGCCACGCTTCGCAAGATACGTTCGCGCGTGATCAGCCGTAGGCAAGTTCTGAAGTGATGCGCGAAAAAACCGCATCGCAATATCATTCACTTCGTGAAGACGCTTTCTCTGCGAAGCTTTCTCCCCATCAAACTTAGGTAGAACAACTCCGGTCTTTTGCGCCAAGTGTTCGAGCGCCTCCCTAAACTCCATACCTTCCATACGCATGACGAAGGAGATCGAATCGCCGCCCTGATCACAACCAAAGCAATGCCACGTCTGGCGAGGACGGGAAACATAAAAGGACGGAGTTTTCTCGCTATGAAACGGACAGTTAGCCCTAAACGCACCGGATCCACCCGGTTTCAGCGGGATATATTCACTCACGACATCGACAATATCGAGTCGCCCCTTGATATCCTGAACGGCGTCCATGGACGTATCTAAGCCTATTTGTGACCTTAGGACAAACACTAAAACCTCCAGTTCTAGGAAGGCCTTGTCGTTATATAACTATCTCCGTTCCGATGCCAACCAATCCCTTAATGCTTTTGTCGTCGCATCGCGATGCACCAAAGGAACAAATGCCGTTCCTTTGATCACAAGAACATCTCGTGAAATAAAAGCAAAAACAATGTTTCCCAAAAGCGGATGCAATCGCAATTTGTAACCATTAATCAATACATCATCACCATCTCCCCTTCTCTGACCACTTGGAGACAATGGCCCGGCGAGCAATTCACCCGACCCAATAGTATCGATCTCGGCTTTCAAGAAAACCTTCTGCGTTGGGACAAAGAATTCCGTTCCGTAAAAAACGATTCGATCCTCGTAGATCTCCAGCTTGGTATACGTATACGAGGCTTCAAATAATCCGCCGACAAACAACCCAAAAAGTAATGCAGCGGGGACAATAACCTTCCAGCGTGATTTGAAGTTATTAACCTTGAGCGATGAAAGCTGTTTCCCTCGGAATTTCCACGGGTATGATGCGAGAAATACTAGGATCAAAAAGACTAAACCACCAAAAATGGGCGTGAGAAGAAAATAGTATGATACTTCCGAGTAAACCGGCATATTATTTCGCATTCACATCCGCCTGATGCAACCCAATCGTATTTCCTTCCGTGTCGATAAAATACCCCTGCCAAGCCATCCCCGGAATCGCAAGCTTTGGCATAGCCTCCATTCCGCCGTTCTCGAGAATCTTTTTAGCAATCTCATCGAAGTTGTCGACGACCATCGTCACGCAAAAGCCATTCATACCCGACATTGGCGGCGGCTTTGTCCCCCCACGCTTCATGAAACCGCCATTAATTCCGGTTTCTTCTTTCGGGCCCGTATCAATCATCCAATAAGGTTCACCGGGCATGTCATACTTCGTGATCTTCCAACCAAAAACTTTTGTATAAAAATCTTTAGCGCGATCCAAGTCGTCGTACTGAATTTCGAAGTGACCGGGTCGGTTTGGCATATAGCTTGAACTATTCAACGCAGTTAATTCTACTTCGCGCATTCTCAACCTGACGAACAAAATCCTCTGAAAATGATTCAACTAAATTTTTAGCTCTAATCGTTTCAATAGGTTTTGTAGTAAAGATATCAAGAAAAACCTGATCAACCCAATTCACTCCTTCAAACGAGAGCTCATTGGAAAAAAAATACTTGTACTCAAGTACGCAGGTATTTAATTCAGCAGAGTAGCAAATCTTCTCTATCGTAGAGCCACCCCCCGGTAAAGTAGCATCTTTAAGAATTTTCTTTGCATCCTCTAGTCTCGAGCCGCACTCTGCTTTTTTAATAAAATTATCCTGGTCTATAGACAAATTTGATTTATCGCTACTTAAAAGTGTTGAATTATCAACAGCGTCTATACATCCAGCCCCTAATAGCGCAATACAACTCAAAAGTAGAATCTTTTTCATGGAGTCTATACAATCGGACAAGGTTTAAAAATTACATCTTTGTACTGATTTCGCGTAGAAAAATGATCATTCATTTCAGAGTCTACCACAAACTGAGCACGATACCAGCCAAATTCAATATCTTGATAAAGAATCTCGATCTCCAAACCGTTTAGAGCATCTAGCAAGCTGGGATTATTATGTGTGAAGGCTTTTCCAATTGCTTTTGTATGAGCCAGATGTTCAGCTAGTTGTAGAAAAGCAGATCCGCCACGCGGTGAGACCACATCTACACCTTTTATTTTGATAAACTCAAACCCCTCAAGCTTTACGTTGATAAACTTAATATCCATCGCCACTCCCTCTCCGTCATTAACAATCTCAATATCACAAAAATTACCATTAACCAACGTATTATATCCCATCGATTTACGGTCTCTCCATCTTAATCGTAGAAAGGGTCTAAGCTTTCCCTCAGCCGCTTTCTGAGCCTCTACTCTTAGACGATAGGTTTCAAAGGTATAGTAAAGCAAGACCATTGCAGTTGTGGCTAATATGGCATTAGCAATGTAACTCTTATCATCAAGAAAAGTTTTAAACAAATACCCAATCGCAAATGTAAAAACAATCAATAGAATAGATATCGTCTTCGGATTGTTTCCAGCAACAAATTTCATAAAACGAAATATTCATCGCGTCCTCCCATGCCTCACCCTCTTCTCCACCTTCCTCTTCTCCCTATCCGGCAACGCCGACTGTCTCGAGCGCTTCCTAATCTCCTTCTCCAGCTGTAACACCTCATCTCGCAAAATCGCAGCTAACTCGAATTCAAGATTCTTAGCCGCCTCCTTCATCTCCGACTCCTTCTTCTTCAACACCGTTCCCAAATCATGTGTCTCGCCAGTCAATTCAAGCTTCAAAATTTCCTTCACATCCTTCTCCGTCACCGCCAATCCCAACATCAATCGCAAATCTTCTTGCGCCTTAATAATCGTCTTCGGCGTAATCCCATGTAACTTGTTATACGCCAACTGTTTCTCACGACGACGCTCCGTCTCCTTCATCGCCCGCTCCATCGAACCCGTCATATTGTCGGCATACAGCAACACTGCGCCTTTCACGTTACGCGCCGCACGACCAATCGTCTGAATAAGAGACGTCTCCGATCGCAAGAAGCCTTCCTTATCCGCATCCATGATGGCAACAAGCGAAACTTCCGGAAGATCGAGACCTTCGCGAAGCAAGTTCACACCGATAATCACGTCATACGTCCCCTTTCGAAACTCCGACAAAATCTCCAAACGTTCGATCGTCTCAATATCGCTATGAATGTATCGAACTTTAAACCCGCGTTCTTTCATGAACTCGGTCAAATCCTCCGCCATCTTCTTCGTCAACGTCGTCACCAACACACGTTCCTTGCGAGCGATAACCTCCGGCATCCGATTCGTAAGCAAATCCTCAACCTGACCCGGATATCCCTTCTTATCCGGCGTAATCGGCATGACAATAATTTCCGGGTCGACCAATCCCGTCGGTCTAATTATCTGTTCGACTATCTGTGCACTGTGCTCCATCTCATACTTCGCCGGCGTCGCCGAAACAAAGATCACCTGCTTCATCAATTTTTCCAACTCCGTAAATCTCAAAGGTCGATTGTCAGCAGCCGATGGCAATCGGAACCCATGTTCGATAAGTGATGCCTTACGCGACTTGTCGCCTTCATACATTCCTCCCAGCTGTGTCGTCGTTACGTGTGATTCATCGATTACAAGCAAAAAATCCTTCGGGAAATACGAGAAAAGCGTATCCGGCGGCTCTCCCGGCGCGCGACCCGACAACGGCTGCGAATAATTCTCGATTCCATTGCAATACCCAAGCGTCTCCATCATCTCCAAATCATACTTCGTCTTCCTTTCGAGACGCTCCGCCTCAAGCAATAGTCCCTTCTTCTCAAACCATTCGAGTCGCTCCTTCAATTCCTTTCGAATCTCACCAATGGCACGAATACGTTCAGGCCCAACCGTAATAAAATGTTTCGCCGGAAACACCCAAACATCTTCCTGCTCACGCAAAACTTTCTTCGTCAACGGATCAATCTTTTCGATACGCTCAACAATCCCGCGCGGTGCTTCGATTCGATACACCACTTCCTCGTTCGCCGGCATCACTTCCAGCACCTCTCCTCTCGACCGAAACGTCCCACGCAACAAATCCGCCGACGTTCGAGTGAACTGCATGTCGACGAGTCGCGCAATCGTCCCCTCGCGTGATACATCATCACCCTTCTTCACTCGAAGAACCGTATTCTCATACGCCTCCGGCGCACCAAGACCATAAATACACGACACCGTCGCAACAATCAAAACATCTTTTCGAGTAATCAACGCCTGTGTAGCGTTGTGACGAAGACGATCAATCTCCTGGTTAATCGTCGCCTCCTTCTCGATGTACGTATCCGATCGCGCGATGTACGCCTCCGGCTGATAGTAGTCGTAATAGGAAACAAAATACTCGACAGCGTTGTCGGGAAAGAAATGCCGAAACTCATTACAAAGCTGCGCAGCCAGAGTCTTGTTGTGAGCGATGACCAGCGTCGGCTTCTGAACACTCTCGACAACGTTAGCGATAGTAAACGTCTTACCCGTACCCGTTGCACCAAGCAGGGTCTGGAATCGATAGCCCTCCTTCACACCCTTAATGAGTTGCTTAATAGCCTCCGGCTGGTCGCCGGAGGGTTGGTAGTTAGATTTGAGTACAAAACGGTCAGGCATTGATTTTTTCGCTAATAATGGTACCCTCGGCGCCATGCTCGATTGGAAGCAACTCCCCAAGCCGATCGTCGCCCTCGCTCCCATGGCCGACATGTCGGACCTCCCCTTCTGCATCGTCTGTAAAGATGAAGGCACGCCTTTGATGTTCCGCGAGATGGTGAGCTCGGAAGCCATCGTACGTCTTAATCCCAAGACCCTCAAGATGGCCAGTTTTGACGAGCGCGAGCGTCCTATCGTCCAACAAATCTTCGGATCCAATCCCGACGTCATGGCTGAAGCCGCCAAAATCATTTACGACCGTTTCAAGCCCGACGCCATCGACATCAACATGGGCTGTCCCGTTTACAACCTTGTTTCCAATTTCAACGGCGCCGCTCTCATCAAAGATCCGCAACTTGCCGCCGAGATCGTCCGCAAAGTTAAAGCCGCTGTCCCAATCCCCGTCTCCGTCAAAACCCGCCTCGGCTGGAATCAAGACACCGACTGTCTCGAATTCGTAAAAGTCATCGCCGATGCAGGCGCGGATCTTATTTCGATGCACGGCCGCACAAAAGAACAGGGCTACTCCGGCAAAGCCAACTGGCATCGCGTTGGCGAGGCTCGCCGCAACGTCCCAAATATTCCATTTCTCGTAAATGGCGACATCACTACCCCGGAAATCGCTAAAGAAGCGATGGACATTTCCGGCGCCGACGGCGTTCTCATCGGACGCGGCGGTCTTGGTAATCCATGGTTTTTCAAACAAGTGGAGCACTATCTCAAAACCGGCGAGAAACTTCCTGAAGTCACAATGGAACAACGTATCGACACCGTCCGTAAACACGCGCGTCTCCAAGTCGAGCACTACGGCGAGCGCGGTCTTGTAAAACTCCGCAAACATCTCCCTTGGTATTTTAAAGGTATGAACACCGGCGATCTCAAATCCAAGCTCGTCCGTATCAGTTCCCTCGAGGAACTCGATGAGGCTCTCAATTCAATCGACCGGATCGCGATTGACAAACAGGTTGATTTGACGATAGCGTAGCATCGGTTCGCACAGGAGGTGCTCATGCCTAGCCGCGATAAAGAGTTCAGAGCCTTCCTCAAGGCCAAGCTCGATCCACTGCCGGAAAAACGGCAAGAAGCGATCACCAAAATCAATCGACGCGGTCTACTCATGCGGCTCGTCCGCGAGACCGACTTCCCGGACTCTCGCCTCGGCGCGATGAAGAGACTGGACACATTCGACCTGCGGAAAGCTTCGCCGGAAGAGAAAGCGTTCTATCTCAAGATCGCGCTGAATGAGAACGTGACGGAAATCCGGCTCATCGCCGCCAAGCGCATCGACTCGGCGGATCGAGACAAGCTGACGGGATCGGCATTCGCCGACGTGCGGCTCATGGTCGCGCTAAACACAAGTTCCCGCGACACACTTCTCCGCCTGCTCCTCGATCCGGACACCGCCGTGAAAACCATGGCGGAAAAAAGCCTCAGAAAAAACGGACTGCAAGAAAGCTCGCGGCCCTACTCGGTCAACTGAACGACGAACCCCCGAAGTACTTCGGGGGTTCAACTGTTTCTAATCAATATCCGGTAAGAACTGTTCCGCATCAACGGGAATACCGTTCTGACGAACCTCAAAGTGCAAGTGCGGTCCCGTCGATAGTCCTGCTCCCTGATCGCCCGGCCTGCCTCCCGAGTAACCGATCACATCTCCGCGCTCCACATACGTATCCGCCTTCGCGACGAAACTCTTTAAGTGAGCGTACACCGTCGAGATTCCACCCGGATGGATAACCATAATATAATTTCCATACTGTTTTCCCGTTCGATTGAACGCCACATATCCTCCGGCCGCGGCTCTCACGGGCGTGTTCACCGATGTCGGAATATCCGTACCCGGATGCTCAAATAATTTGCGGAACGGATAACCCGGGTCATGAAACCTAGCGGAAATCCCGCGAGTCGCCTTGATCGGCCAATTGAGCAGGATATCTCCGCGTGCCAGCGCTTTGTCGATGGAATCGAGCTTGTCCTTCAGCTGATCTTCCAATCGTGCGGCATCATTCGCTTCTTCCTGCTTCTGCTGACGGAGTTCAAACAGCATGCGCTGGAACTCGGTTTCTTGTTCCTGCGTTTCCGTCAAAAGCGATAGTTTTGCTCCTTGATCATTCTCGAGCTGTTCCTGTTCTTTTTGTAATTCCGTCTGCTGACTCTGCAGCGATGCTCGATACTGTTCCGTTTCTTTTTGTTTTGATTCTAATCCCGCTTTCAATTCACGCACCGCCTCCGTTGCATTCGTCAGATCGCCCTCCACACGCGACAGCTCGTCCATGCGCGTAAAAAATTCCGACAGCGATTGTCTCGCTACAAACGACTCGAGCAAACCCACGCTCTGCGCATCCTGCATTTCCGCAATAACACCCGCCAAAGAATCACGTCGCCGCTGTAAGCGTTGTTCCTCAGCCGTGATTTGTACTTTCAAGCGCTGTAACTCAAGCGTCGCCAAATCAATCTGACTACGCGTACGTTCTATAGCCAATTCCTTCTCAAGAATTCTATTCTCAAGAAGCGCGACCTGGTTCTGTAACGACGACTGCGCCGCATCCTGCTCCTCGATGCGCTTCCGATACTTACCAATCACGCCATTGATCTCATTGATACGCTGTTCCTTCTGCTTTACCTGCGAATTCAACGCATCGATCTCCTGCTTAATCGAGCCTTCTTCCTGCGCAATCGCAAGACTCGGCACAAGGAGCGCCAAGATATTCAAACCGGCAATAAATCGACGGAGCTTCACGCCTCCTATTATGCCATTTTTTGCAATGCCGCGTCGAGCCGAGCCAAACCCTCGTCTTTTCCCGTCACAAATAGCAGTTCGAATGGTCCTGGTGACTTTTCCCGACCTGAAAGCGCCACGCGTAGAGGCCAAAGCGTATCCCCATTCCCCCAACCCATCTCAACAATCCACAATAACAGCTCTCGCTCCATTCCAACGGCATCACCAAACCAAGTCTCATTCTTTTTAAACAAGTACTCTCTTATAGCCGTAAGCCGGGCGATCGCTTCTTCTTTTGTCGATTTCTTCCAAACCAACATCGTCGATGGATATTCAGCACAATCGACGGTCTCAGCGATTGCTTCAGGCGCATCCGACAATTTCGCCAAACGCTCGCGTACGACTCGAGCCGCTCGTTCCGCCATGATTCCCTCCGGCAAGAATCCGCCTTTTCGCAAGCGCTCGAGATAGTCGTCGACAGGCAGCTCCTTAATATAGTGCGCATTCAACCAGTCGAGTTTTTCGGTATTGAATACCGCACCGCTCTTGTTTACTTTTGTGATATCAAACAACGTCGCCAATTCTTCCTTCTCGTAAATTTCACGATCCGCCGTCGGATTCCAACCGAGCAGTGCAACAAAATTAACAAGTGCTTCCGGTAAATAACCTTTGGCAAGATAATCTTCGACAGCGACATCCCCCTGACGTTTTGAAAGCTTCGAGCGATCCGCATTCAACAAAAGCGGAAGATGCGCATACTCCGGCGCCTTCCATCCCATCGTCTCAAAAATAAACAAGTGCTTCGGTAAACTCGATAACCATTCCTCGCCGCGAATGACATGCGAAATTTCCATGTCATGATCATCACAAGTCGCCGCGAGGTGATATGTTGGAAATCCATCGGACTTGATAATGACTTGATCGTCGACTTGCGCCCACGGGATTTCGACATCGCCGCGTATCATGTCATGCATTTTGCTCACGCCTTCCGTCGGCACCTTCAATCGAATGACATGCTCGTCACCAACAGCGGCTCGATTCTCTGCCTCTTGTTTCGATAATGAACGACAGTGTCGGTCATACATGATCGGTTGTTTAGTGAGTTGCTGTTGTTTACGAACTTCATCAAGTCGCTCGGCCGTACAAAAACAATAATACGCCGCATCCTTCTCGATGAGATCGTACGCGTACCGCAAATGCTTCTCACGGCGAGCCGACTGCATATACGGACCATACTCGCCCTTGTCGATAATCGTCGTTCCGTCGACGGCAACTCCCTCGTCAGGCGTGAGATCGCAAGCTACTAACGAACGATAAAGATTCTCAATCGCTCCCTCAACAAACCGTGAACGATCCGTGTCTTCTACTCGAAGAATAAATGTGCCTTTGTGATGCCTTGCAAAGAGCCAGTTATATAGGACGGTTCTCAAGCTTCCGATATGCAAAAACCCGGTCGGACTCGGAGCAAAACGCACGCGTACAGGTGAAGCCATAAGATTTGCTAATCCTAGCCGAGCTTCTGCATCTTGTCGACGATGACAAGGATCGGAAAAATGACCACTGCATTAAAAATACGTTTCCAGCGATACGGTTCGACGATAAGCCGCCACAGCCATTCGAGCCCAAACGAACGCAAAAAATGCGGAGCACGCTTGGATTTCCCGCTCCAAAACATAAACGTTCCACCTACGCCAACAATCACTTTCAATTCCGGAAAATCCTGTCGATGCTGTGCGATCCAAGCCTCTTGACGAGGATGACCCATCGCGACGAGCAGAACATGCGGACTAAACTGCATCATTCTTCCGCGCGCCTCTTCCGTCGCATCATCTTCCTCTCCTGTCGTCGACACTTTGCCGCCCTGTTCCGCCATAATCGCCAAATCCGGATACGCTCGCTTGATATCCGGCAGCGACGCTTCCGCCTCCCCTGTCGTTCCACCAAATAAACCGACACGCCACTTTTTGTCATGCGCAACTTGCAACAATCGTTCCGCGAATTCGACACCGGTCACGCGCTTGGTTCTACAAAACGTCGCCAGCCACAATCCAAATCCATCGACGAGACGTACATCCGCCTGTTTCAACAGATCTCGATAAGCAGGATCACGTTTTGCCTCAAGCAATATCTCCGGATTCGCCGTCACGACCCACACCGGCGTATCCAATTCCTCGATATACTCGACCGCCGTCGCCATCGTCCATCCTTCGATCGGAACACCAAAAATCTCCCGCATACTATTTCCACTTCTTCACCAATTTCACAAACTCCTCCCCGCGATGAAACTCATTCTTGAACAATCCAAAGCTTGCACAACCGGGAGAAAGCAAAACGATATCGCCCTTCTCCGTCATCTCTTTCAACTTCGAAAAGACCGCATCAAAATTCTCAAAGTCCGCATAATGAATGCCCGACTTTTTGAACTGAATTTCGATCTTCTTATGCGCCGTTCCCGCCAACAGATAAACGCCGACATCTTTGCGCTTCTTAAGTAGCTTCGTCACCTCGGTAAAATCCAACTCCTTATCCGCACCGCCAAAAATCAAATGAATCAGACGATCATTCTTAGCCGGATACGAATTGAGAGCGGCAATCGTCCCATCCGGCGTCGTAGCCGTCGTATCGTTCACGAAAGTCAGTCCGCCTTTTGTTGCGATCGTCTCGATACGATTCGGTAATCCCTTGAAAGCCTTTAGCGCGGATTTGATCTTCGACGCAGAAACACCCAGCTCTTTGGCGACAGCGGCGGCAAAACTCGCATTCATCTGATTGTGTTCGCCCGGAATGGAAAGCACGATGCTCGACTTCTTTACACGGACAACCTCACTCGGAGCCTCCTTCGTATAGACGTTAAATGACTTGTCGGCAGGAAAGAAAACAACATCATCCGCATCTTGATGGCGGAAGATCTGTGCTTTTGCTTCCGCGTACTCGGCCATCGACGGATACATGTTCAAATGATCGCACATCAAGTTTGTCCACACGGCGATATGCGGTGAGATACCGGCATCGCCGGTTCCTTCCAACTGAAAACTGCTCATTTCAAGGACAACAAGATCCTTGGACTTTACCTGTGCCAAAAACGTCAGCGGAGATATCAAAATATTTCCACCGAGCCAAACCTTCCGCCACTTCTTTGATGCCGACAAGACCTCGTGAATCATCGCCGTCGTCGTACTCTTCCCGCGCGTTCCCGTAATCCCAATCACGAGACAAGGACAAGCCTCCAAAAATAAAGCGAGATCACTCGTAACCGATTTCCCGAGCTTGCGTGCTAACTTCATCTCCTTCGACGAGTCTCGCACACTCGGACCTCGCACGATCAAATGCGCCCATGCAATATCCTTGGGATCATGTTTCCCTAGTTTAAATCGGACATTCTTAAAACGTGAAAGCTGCTTCACATTATCCGCGAGCTGCGCCTCTGTCTTTAGGTCGGTTGCGATCACCTGATCTCCCGCTTTCGCAAAATGCAAAGCCGCGGCTACACCGCTGCCTTTCGGATATTGTCCCAGCCCCAAAATCAATACGTTCATTGGCTCACATCCTTATACAATTTCTCCGTCTGGTCAACGACTCTTGCCCAAGAATACTCCTTCTTCACCATCTCCCGAGCCCGTCGACCGCGTTCCTCGACCATCGCCGGATCGGCTAGCACAAGCTCCATCGCCTCCTTCAATTCCTGTCGATCATCTGTCTTAAACGCGATACCGCTATGATCGATCAATTCAAGGTTCTCCTTAATATCCGACATGATCACCACTTTGCCCGCCGCCATCGCCTCGATAATCGTCACCGACAATCCCTCCGCTCGTGACGGATGGACAAAGGCGTAGCAATTCGCAAACAACTGTCGCAACGCCAATCCGCTCTGATAGCCTACAAGTCGGATGCGCTGATCGCGCTCTGCCAGATCAAGGAGCTTGTGATCATAGGCGGTGGAATGAAATGACTCCCCGATAATGACGAGCGGAAAATCGGACTTCACATGCCGATACGCCTCAATCGCCACTTCGTAAGCCTTGTTCGGCACCAATCGTCCTACGCCTAGAAAATACTTCCCCGCTTGCAAACCAAATCGAACAAGCTCGGAAGAGCCTTGCGGTCCGAGTAAGTCCGCACCATTCGGAATATAGTCGGTCTGCTTCTTCCAAGCCTTGCGGCACCAAACTTGAAGCGTGTGCGAAATGACAATCGTGCGATGCGGAAAATGCACCGCCGCCCACTCGCCAAATTTCAAATACGTTTTTGCAAACCAACCCCATTTAGAGTCAAACCAATCGCGGCTATGAAACGTACAGATAACTTTTGTACGCGGCTTCAACAATCGTGGTATCCAAGCCATCGTCGACGGACCAACGCCGTGATAATGAATAATGTCTGTTTCTTGAAACAGAACGTGCAGGGTCGACAGAAAAACGTGTGTAATCGTATCAAGGTTCTTTGACCGAAACGAAGGAATTCGAATCAACCGCACCCCGTTCCATGTATGGCGTCGATAGTCGGCGTACTTCCGAATATACACGCTCACCCGATGCCCATGCTCCGCCAGTCTCGAGGCAATCTGCTCCACATGTCGCTCAACACCCCCGGCTCCCGGGACGGAGTCGGACGGTATCCCCTTGGCACCAATGAAGTGGATGCGCATGTCTTGATTTCTTAGCGGAAATCTGCTAGTATCCTAGCGCTAAAAGCCTCGATTGTCATGGACGCAGCCTGGGACTGTAGCTCAGTTGGTAGAGCAGTGGCCTTTTAAGCCAACGGTCGCGGGTTCAATCCCCGCCGGTCCCACCATAGAAAAATCCGCCAAGAGGCGGATTTTTCGTATCTTATGACGCTCGTTCACGTAAATATTCGACCAGTTTCAAAAACGGTTCCCTCTGTTTCTTTGACAGACTCGTCGCAACCACAGCCTCCTCCGCCTCCTCAAAATACGTTTCAATAAGCATGCACCCGTGTTCAATAGCCCCGCTCTCTTCGAACAGCTTCGAAATCTTCGCTCTATCCTTCTCCGTCAGCGATTTCCCAAAAATCTTCTTCAGCTCTTTCTTCTCCCCTGATGTCCCCCGCTCGACAATATACTGCGTAAACAACGTATGCTGCCCATCCCGCAAATCCGAAAACGCCGTCTTCCCGATTTCATCCGGCTTGCTCGTCAAATCAAGCCAATCATCCTGAATCTGAAACCCAACCCCCAACGGAAACCCATACGCTTCCGCAAACTTCATCAACTTGGACGAACCGCCCGCCATCGCAAACCCAATCTGCATCGGTCTCACAAACGTATAGCTCGCCGTCTTCAATCGATGGCGCTCCTCGATCATTCCCATTTCGACGGATTGGCGCGACATCGAATCGACATCAAGCATCTGCCCCGTAATCACTTCGTCGATCATCTTCTGAAAAATCGGATACGCCTTTGTTCCGTTCAAACATGCATTCGCCCAATTAAACAAAAGATCCCCGAGCAAGATCGCTTGAGAGTCGCCAAAACGGACATGCGTCGTCGGCAACCCATGTCGCAACGTTCCTCGATCCATGATGTCGTCGTGAACAAGGGCAAACGCATGAAATAATTCGAGGCCGACAATTGTCTCCAAGATCTCCTGATCCTTTTTCCCTCCCACGACTTTGTAGGCAATGAAAGCAAGATACGGTCGAACCCGTTTCCCTCCGGCCATGACCAAGCGCTCGGCATACGCGACAACCTCGCGGATACGCTTGTCCGTAGTGAGCCGTTTATTCTCCGCGACCCGTCGACCCAGCTCGCGACGGAGCACGCGGTCAAATCGGCTCTTGAAAGCCTTGATTTCCATATCTAAAGACTACGTCAGGATTGACACCTTGGCCAATTTCTGATTGGATTCTTTGGCTCGCTCAAACCAGGAGGTTCCCCGATGCAGCTGATCCGTGCCCTCACTCAGACCCTTCCCGACGGCCGTACCCGGGAAATGTCCCTGTACCGGTCCGACAGCTTCCTCTACCTCGTCTCCCTCATCGCCGATCCGCGCCGTGAAGACGGTCTCTGGATCGGCGAGGCGGGGGTCTGCCTGAAGCCGATGGCCGGCAACCTCCTCAAGGAGCTCCGCGACAAGGCCTACCGCTCGGCTTCGAGCGACCAATTCATGGTCGAGGCAAGGATCACCCACGGTGCTTCCGTCGAACGCGACGGCAAGACAGGCCCCCTCCGCATGGAGCCGTGCTCCGACTACGAGACCGTGACCCTGTCCTTCGCCGGTCGCAGCAAGCTCGAGATCTTCCTCGGCGATCTCGAAGCCGCCCTCGCCTGGGCAGCCTGAAACTGAAACGCCCCCCGAAGTATTTCGGGGGGCGTTCGCATTTTTAAGCGGCGATCTTGATAACCCGTTCCGCCAGCTCTCCTCCATCATCCGTCTGAAAAAATGCATGTGCCGTCTCTCCAAGTCGCTGTAACTCGACTCTGTCCGACAAAACATGCTTTGCGACTCCGAACAACATTCCCGCAAAATCTTCCTGATCCTGCCTCACATACAACCCCGCCTTCGCCGCATGAAACACCTCCGCGTTTTTTATTTGCTGCCCATTTGGAATCGGCACAACAATCGCCGCTTTCGAGCATGATGCAACATCCGACAAAGAACCAATGCCCGCACGCGTAATCACAAGATCCGCATCCGCCAACGCCCGCTTCATTTCATTCTGATCGAATAATTCACGCACCGTATATCCTTCACGATCGACTAGGTCGCCTTTCTTCCCGGCCCCCGTCGCATGCATGACATCGGCAAATGCCAACCATCGATCAAGCTGCGACGAAATCGCTCCATTCAGGGCTCCTGAACCGGTTCCTCCGCCGACGACGAACACAACCGGCTTCGCTCCGGCATGCTTCTCCGGTAAATCATTTAAAGAAAATCTCGACGGCGTCGCAATCAAGTCATATCCGTCTCTTGCAAACGACGTCGTCTTTGACACGCAATATTTCTCAACGACTTTATTCGACCAACTCATCAACGCATCCAACTGATGAATCGCGCACGGAATCCCCATCTTCGATGCCTCCCGAATAACCGGCACCGCCGTAAATCCTCCTGCCGACACAACCGCATCCGGCCTCTCCTTTTCCAAAACCTCCCGAGCCTCACGCTTGGCCTTCATCATGTCAAAAGGAAACGTCAACCATCGCATATCCGGATAGCGCGGAAATTTAGCAACGGTAATCGGAAAAAACTTTATTCCCTCCTTCTCGATCAAATCCCTCTCCGGCCCATCCGCCGTCCCAAACCAAATGAAGTCGACGTTGTCATTGCGAGGAGTCCCGGACGACGAAGCAATCTTGAGCCTGCGCGCCACAGCCAAAAGCGGCGTCACCGGCCCCAACGATCCTCCTCCCGCAAAAGCAATTTTCATATTATGTTTCACGATTCGTTCGCGTAATTCCGGCCACAAGTCCCGATGCCGCCAATAATATCGTAAGCGATGTACCACCATGCGAGATAAACGGCAAGGTGACGCCTGTAATCGGCATAAGCCCGATCATCGACGCAATATTCATCCAAGCCTGCACCGCAATCCAGCAGCCAAATCCGGCGGCGAGCAAAGATCCAAATCGATCTTTTGATTTACGCGAGATCACAAAGCATCGCCAGACAAAAGCAACGAAAAGCAGAAGCACGATCATCGTCAGAAAAAATCCAAGCTCCTCCGCCATCACCGCAAAAATCGAGTCAGCCTCCACTTCAGGCAAATACAAATATTTCTGCCGCGACTTCCCAAAACCAAGCCCGAGGAATCCTCCCGACCCGACCGCAAGTATCGCCTGGTTGATATGATAGCCGATACCCTGCGGATCGAGTTCCGGATGAAGGAACGTCATAAAACGAGCGGCGCGATAGGGTGAGAACTTAATCAGCATGGCGATGATCGCAGCGCCTCCGGCCGACATACCGATAAACCAAACCATCGGAGCACCCGAAAACACATAGAGAAAAAGCGACATACCCGCGATCACGGCTGTCGTCCCCGTATCCGGTTGCGCAATCAAAAGCAGACACACGGCTCCAAGTGCTCCGCCAAAAGGAATAAGCTCATGCCAATCGCGCATACGCTCCGGCGTCCGGCCGGAAAACCACGCCGCAAGATAAATCAAAAATGTAAACTTCACGATTTCCGACGGTTGAAAACGCAATGGACCAAACGCCGCCCAGCTATGCGATCCGCCCACCTCGACGCCGATTCCCGGGATATAGGGCAGCAGCAGCAATCCAAATGTCGCAACGAGAGCCGGAAATGCCAGACGTTTCCAAATGCGGTAATCGATGAAGGCAAAAAACAGGAACATCGTCATTCCCGGTAAAACGCCTTGCAGCAGCTGGCGCTTCACAAAAAAGAGCGAGTCGTCATAACGCTGGAACGCCACCGGACCCGTCGCGCTCATCAGCACCGCCAAACCGAGCAGCGTCAAACCCAAAGCCAGTCCGACAAGAACCGGGTCGAGCGCGAGCAGGCGTTGTCGGAGCGTGAGACGCATTAAATTTTATCGATAAGCGCGAGGACGACGCCAAGTCCGGCCAGAACAAACGAGATCAGCCAAAAACGCATGACGATTCTGGGCTCGCTCCAGCCGATGGCTTCCAAGTGGTGATGGATCGGCGCGGAGAGAAACACTTTCTTTCCCCGCAACTTCTTGCTCGTCACCTGAATAATCACCGAAAGACTTTCGATGACAAACGGCAGACCGATAATAAGCAGAAGCAGCGGCTGGTTTGTCATCAGCGCAACAACGGCAAGGACGGTTCCAAGCGGCATGGAACCCGTATCACCCATAAACACCTCCGCCGGTGTGATATTAAACCAAAGGAATCCGATCAACGCACCGATAATCGCCGCACACAACGTCGCCAAATCAAATCGTCCTTGCGACCAAGCGATCACGGCAAAGGCACCAAACGAGGCCAACAGCGTTCCTCCAGCAAGTCCGTCGAGACCGTCGATCTCATTCACCGAGAACGATGTGGAAGCGACGACAAGAATGAAAAACGGTACGTACCACAAACCAATATCAAACGTCCCGTAAAAAGGGACATGAAGCTGACTCCAATCAAGTCGAGTATAAAACCACCAGGCTCCGAGAATCGCCACGAGCGTATACGACAAAATCCGATAACGCATGCGCAAACCGCCGCCTTTGCCGCCGCCCATGCGCCGTATATTGAGATAGTCATCGGCCAAACCAACCAAAGCCGATACGGCCAAGAGCCCGAGCGGAAGCCATGTCTGTCCGCGTGAAAGAAAATTAGCGTCGCCTAGCCACGTACCCGGAAAAAGATAACTCCCGAGGGCAAAAGCAAACACGATAATCAGCACCGTCGCCCAAATAACGATACCGCCCATCGTGGGCGTTCCGGCCTTATGCGCATGCTTTGCCGCCATCACCGGCGCGGATTCCGCATCGCGTATCGACTTACCCATCTTAAAACGCTTGAGCAGACGGATGAGGAGCGGCGTTGCGACCACGGAGATCACAAATGCCAATGCGGTCATGCCTAACGGTCGGGCAACATGGATCAAATCAGCGGTCATACGTTAAACAATGAAAGGTAGAAAAGAGCGCCGGCCCAGGGAAAACCCCAAGCGACGGCAAAAGAAACAAGCGCCGCAGACATAAAGGAATCGTTGCGATACATGCCGTAGGCGACGATGAGATCGCCGAGCGTGAAGAGCAACCACGCTGTCGGCAATGCCAAGGCCCACCACCAAGTGCGTACGTCGTCGATACCAAGATAAATATTATAATGGTAAACGAGACTTCCCCGGCTTTGGGCCGCCGGCAAGACGTTCAGCAGGAACAAGGTCCCCGCCACGAGCGGAAGCGCGAGCGCCGAAAGCGACATCCAACGCATCCACGGCTTGCCCCAGGCAAGTTTAGCGGAAAAGAGCCATGCGCTGAATGTCATGACAAGGGTTAGGCTACCTGCTCGACCTCTTTTACGTCCGGCAGCATCTCAAGCAATGTCTCTTCGATACCGGCCTTAAACGTCATCTCCGACATCGGACAGCCCACGCAAGCACCCTGAAATCGAACCTGTACTTTCCCGGTCTCCGGATCGGCATCGATAAGCTCGACATTCCCGCCATGCATCGCAAGGCTCCCACGTACCACATTGAGTACCTGTTCCACCTCCGCCTTCAATTCCTCGCGATTTTTGCCCATATCAAGCTAAATTTAACGCATAATCCATCGCTTGACAAGTCATCAGACATCGCGTAACCTAGCGCCATTCTCTAAATTTGATTTATGGCACACAAGAAAGCCGGTGGTTCTACCAGTTACGGCCGCGATTCCCAGGGTCAACGCCTGGGTGTTAAGAAATATGCCGGTGAATTCGTGAAAACGGGCAATATTATCGTTCGCCAACGCGGTACGGCCATTCGTGCCGGCCAGAACGTTTTGAAGGGTAAGGACGACACGCTGTTTGCCGGCGCTCCGGGCATCGTCAAATTTACCAACAAGCGCCTCCGCCGTTTTACCGGCCACTTCACACTCGCCAAGTTTGCCAACGTGATTCCGGCTGAAGCCAAAGTAAAAGCGGAAGCAAAATAAGAAAGCGCCCCTTCGGGGGCGTCTTTTTTTATTTCCGGATTGCCGCTTTGATGAATCCAAGGAACAACGGATGAGGCTTAAACGGTCGTGATAAGAATTCCGGATGCGCCTGCGTCCCCATGAAAAACGGATGCTTCTTCAATTCGATGATTTCCGCCAATGTCCCGTCCGGCGATTCTCCGCTTATCATCATCCCCTTTTCTTCAAACGCTTTTCGATAATCCGAATTAAACTCGTATCGATGCCGATGCCGTTCCTCGATCGCCGACTCGCCATACAGCTTACGCGCCAATGATCCCGCCTTTAATCGACAGAGATAAGCGCCTAGTCTCATCGATCCTCCGTACGACTTATTCTTCATCTTTTCTTCTTGCTCATTCATCAGATGGATGACCGGATGCGTCGTCGTCGGGTCGATCTCCGTAGTATTTGCACCCTTGTGATGCAATACGTGCCGAGCAAACTCGACGCATGCCAACTGCATGCCATAGCACAGTCCCAGATACGGAATCTTATGCTCGCGAGCATATTGCGCCGCAAAAATCTTCCCCTCGACGCCGCGGCTCCCAAATCCGCCCGGAACAAGAATCCCATCGAGCTTCCTTAACTGCTTAATCCCCTCCACTTTACGCTTTCCATTTTCCAAATCCCCCGCATCGATCCAAACAATCTCCGGTTTCCGTCCAATCGACCAAGCCGCATGTTTCACCGACTCGATGACGGAAATATACGCATCGCTCAAATTAAAATCCCCGCTCGCCGCATATTTCCCGACAATGCCGATGCGCACCGGCTTCTGCGAATGCTCGATACTCGCCACTAATTTCTTCCAATAACGTAGATCCGGTTTATCGGCTCGTAACTTCAGCTTTTTTACGACTTGTACGCCGAGCCCTTCCTTCTCCATCACCTGCGGTACGGAATAAACGGACCGAACGTCCGGTGCGCTGAAAATATCTTCGGGATGCACGGAGCACTGAATGGCCATCTTTTGCTTCCGCGGCTCGTCGATCGGATGCGTCGATCGTCCAATAATGAAATCGGGTCGAATTCCTGCGGAGTTTAACGTACGCACCGCATATTGCGTCGGTTTCGTCTTCATTTCTCCAATCGCGCTCGGTACCGGGAAATAACTCACGAGTCCGACGAGCACATCTTCCGGCGTCGCAATCTGCATCATGCGTGCCGCTTCGAGGAAGAGCACGTTCTGATACTCGCCAACGGTCCCGCCGATCTCGATAATCGTCACATCCGCATCATGATGCTTCGCCGCCGCTTGAATTCGACCAATCACTTCTTGCGGCACATGCGGCACCACTTCGACGGTCTTCCCGCCATACCCGAGCGCCCGCTCTCGCTGAATCACCGAGAGGTACACACGACCCGTCGTCATGTAATTCACTTTCAAAATATCCTCGTCGAGGAAACGCTCGTAGTTTCCAATATCCTGATCCGTCTCATCGCCATCGCGCGTTACAAATACTTCTCCATGTTCCACCGGATTCATCGTCCCCGCATCGACATTAATGTACGGATCGATCTTCACCGCCGTCACCTTCAATCCTCTGGCTTTTAAAATCGCGCCCAACGATGCGGACGCGACTCCTTTCCCGACACCGGACATCACACCACCCGCGATGAAAACAAATGTGCGGCGTTTTGCCATATTCCCCGTAGGATACACTGCGCTCTCCCAAGACAAAAGACAGGTCAAGGGTTATAGTCCACATATATGATCCCCCTCCATGAACAGAAATGCGTCCCCTGCGAAGGCGGAACCTTACCGATGACAAAAGAAGAGGCTTTCAAACTCGCCGCAGAAGCAAACGGCTGGCCCATCGCCGCCGACAACAAGTCGATCTCGCGCGAATTCGTCTTCAAAGATTTCAAAGAGTCGATGGCCTTCATCAACAAAGTTGCCGACCTCGCAGAGTCGGAAGGTCACCACCCCGATATCCACTGCTTCTGGAACAAAGTTAAACTCGAATTATCGACGCACGCGATCGGCGGACTCTCAAACAACGACTTCATCCTCGCCTCCAAAATCAATCGGATCTAGGCTCCGTACCGTCTCTGCCTCGTCTTATACTCCTCGACTACCGCGTCGATATCCTGCTCATTCAACGCGGGCCAATTTTTTTTGATCCAATACAATTCGCTATACGCACTTTGCCACAAAAGAAATCCGCTTAAACGCTCCTCACCGCTTGTACGCACGATCATGTCCGGATCCGGCATGTTGGACCAATACAAACGTTTCGAAATCGTATCCTCGTCGATCGCACCAGCCGGAATTCCCTCTTCGATAATCTCTTTCACCGTATCGACCAACTCCGCTCGTCCTCCGTACCCGAGACAAATCGCAAACGTCATCGTATCAAACTCTTTTGTCGCCTCTTCCGCCTTCTCCATCAGCTCGACGAGCTTGGACGCAAATCCGTCCCGTCGTCCCAGAATCTTCAAACAGATCTTGCGTGAAATAAAATATTCTAACTCTTTATCGAGCGCATGTTCCAGCAGGTTCATCAGGAAATTGACTTCCGTCTCGCTCCGCTTCCAATTCTCGGTCGAGAACGCAAAAACCGTCAGCGTCTCGATGCCCCGTGCGAGACACCAGTCGCCGACTTTCTTCATGGTTTCGTATCCTTCACGATGACCCTCGACGCTCGGCAGGCCCTTTTCCTTGGCCCAACGTCGATTGCCGTCCATGATCATTGCCAGATGCCTAAGGGCAACGGGTTCGGTTGGGGACATAATGGCCCAGCGTAGCCAAAACCGACACAACCGTCAACTTGTACCATGAGCCCGATTCTGTCAGTCTTGTATCGCCAAGGAGGAAATCATGCCCTATCCGCCTCGGAATCGGGATCGTAGCGGCTTTCCTCTGCTCGAGAGGGAAGCGCTCGACTTCTACTGGCAGCTCCCGACAGATCGACGCATCTCGATCTCAGAGCGCTACAGTTACTTGCCCGCCACATTCATGACGATGACGTACCGCGTCACACGTCTCCTGAATATGATCCCGGAGGCGAGTCGCCAGATCGGTTTGATCGATCAGCGGAAAGAGGTGATCTACGCCGTCGATCGCAAGGGCAACACGCTCGGCTTCACGACGTGGGATCGAGATCCCAACCAACGTTTGGTCTCCCTCTTCCGCCTGTTCGACCCCGATCGGGTTTCCGAACTCATCTTCCTCGCGCGTATGCGCGGCATGCGTCGCTCCAAGCGACGCGGCTACACTCTCCCAATGTATGCGCTCCATGCGCTCATCGTCGTTCCTTCTCCGGGCAACTTTGCCCCGCTGGTCGCCAAGGCACTCGCTCCCTGAAGACTTCCCCGCCTCCCACTCGACGAGGCGGGGAATTTCGTATATAAACATCTCCATGCATCTCATCAACGGTAAAGCCCTCGCCGCCAAGATTCGTACCGAACTCGCCCAAGAGGTGAAGGCTTTTGGCCGTGCCCCGCGCCTCAATGTCCTCCTCGTCGGCGATGACGCTGCTTCCCGTCTCTATGTCGATTTAAAACAGACAGCGGGAAAAGAAGCCGGTATCGACGTCATCGTCGACCATCGCGGCATCGACACGACTCAAACCGAGCTCGAGACACTCATCGAAGCTTGGAACGCCGACCCCGCCGTCGACGGCATCCTCATCCAGCTTCCCCTGCCGTCGACATTCGACGCCGACGCGCTCATCCAGCGTATCGCCATAGAAAAAGACGCCGACGGCTTCCGCCCGGGAAATCCAAACATCCTCTCGCCTCTGCACGAAGGCATCCTCCTTTTGATAAACGAAACCCCGCTCAAACTTCCGGGAATTCAGGCCGTGATCCTCGCCAACTCCGACACATTTTCCAAGCCACTCGAAAAACTCCTTTCCATTGGAGGCGTCTCTGTCGATGTCATGCGTCCCGACGACATGAATAAAACATTACTAGAAGAAGCCGAGCTCGTCGTCTCCGCGATCGGCCGTCCGCATTTTATCCCCGCCGCGATGCTCAAAGACGGCGCGGTCCTCATCGACGTCGGAACAACGCGTGAAAACGGAAAAACCCACGGCGACTTTGATATCGACTCGATCCGCAATACCGATTGCTGGCTTACGCCTGTGCCGGGGGGAGTTGGTCCGATGACGGTGGCGTTACTGTTGAAGAACGTACTGAGGTTGGCAAAACTTCGTTAAGCGCCTTCTTCTGCTTGTGGCGTACGCGCCATGCAGCCAAAAATACGGCGAGGATATAAACAAGGACGATTCCAAGGCTGTGCCAGCTAAAACTCGCGCCGATAACGTTCAAGTCGGCGCCGGTTCTCCAAGCAACGATCGTAATCTCGAGCAGCGTTCCTAAGACAATAAAGACAGCGCTCACAACTCCGGCATCAATCCAAGTTGGCACATGACGGCCAAATGCCCAACGCGCAAAAAGATAGGTGACAAGAAAGTGATATACGTAAGACAAACCCGTCGATAAATCCGGCAACGGCGTCCACTCGATCCACGGCATGAAATAAAATAAAACCGTCAGCACCATGGCTCTCGGAATAAGCCAGAAAAAGGAGCGAAACAATATGTGCTTGTTCATAGCGATTCACGGAATAGAATACGCTGGAAGAGCCCAAAGAGGTAGATACCCGAGATCAACACGATCGCAAACAGTCCCAGAAGCCGTGTCGATGCGCGCCGTTCTTTCTCGAACGACTTGAAAGCCATCGCACAAACCATCAACCCGTTGATACCGACAAACACGGAGCCGATAAATCCGATCGTTCCGAGGAAATCACGGGAAAAGGCGAGCAGCATCAACGCGGGCAATCCAAGCGCAATAATGGTCGCTTGTTTTGCATTCAATTTGAAGTCGAGGTCGAGCGTCTCTTTCAAGTCTTCCGCCATATTGAGATACGCCGTCATCACGGAAAGCAAACCAAGAATCGGGATAAGCAATGCCCAGCCGCTTGGCAAAACCGAAATCACGTCCGGAATCGTCCGCAAAGGATAGCCGTGCGCCGCAAGAAATATTCCAACGCCAAACAACCAAGACAAAAACGCGGATACAAACGTGCCGAGACCAACCGCCCACAACGCTTCGTGTTTGTTACCGCGCGTAATCTCGACAGCCTCACCTACCGCGGAAAGTCCGGAAAGTGCATACAAAAAGATCCCGAATGGCAAAAACCAATCCGTCCAACCTCCCAAACGCATATATCCGCCATCGATCAAAGGCCATGCCACCGCCACCGCGAGCAATAACGCCGCCATCTTGGCTCCCGTCGCCAAACTATTTACTCGCGCAACGGTTTTTAACCCGAACAACACCGTCACTCCGCCAAAAAACCAAAACGCCAACTGCCACAAGCCGACCGGCGCCTGTATCCCCGCAGCCCTCGTAAGCACGGAAAGAAACTCCCCTCCCAAAATCAAGTAGGCAAAAATAGAGGCGACAATCTGCAAAGGATACGTAATTTGCGCGACGACATGGAAAAACGGATCCATGTGTCTGTCGACCAAACCCGTCAAACGCATGCGTCGACGCTCATTCAACAGCAGACCCGCAAAGAGAACGTGTGTTATCGTCGTCGCCAAAGCCAAAACCCAAAACAAAAGCGTTCCCGGCCAAAAGCCGACCGCCGCAAACGCCGCCGGCAATGCAAAAATTCCGGCCCCGATGATCGTACCGACCATCGCAAGCGCCGCCAACAAAATAGAACGAGCACGACTGTTCATTGCCCTGATTATACATGATTTTTCCCCGACCCCTGTGAACCATTGTCTTGCGTCGTAAAACGCAAAATTATTCTGGATAAACTGAGTCCTAACCGTGTGAAATGTGCGGATCATTTTCCGCTTGCAGTTGCGTCGAGCAAGCCGTAAGGTAACCCCGATATGTCACAGCTCGAGCGTCTCACACCTCAAAATCTCGAGGCCGAGCAATCTTTTTTAGGCTCCTTGCTCCTCGATAAGGACGCCATTATCAAAGTGGCAGACATGCTCTCGCCCGACGACTTTTATCACGATAAGCATCGTCGCATTTTTGAGGCCATGATCGATTTGTACCGCAAATCCGATCCAATCGACCTGCTCTCGCTCGGTAATCGTCTTGCCGACAAACAAGAGCTAGAACAAATTGGCGGCCGCGCGGAACTCATCAGCCTCGCAAACGCCGTTCCGACGGCGAGCCACGTCGTCCACTACGCGGAAATCGTCCAGAAAAAAGCGACCATGCGCCGTCTGCTTCAAGCCGCCGGAGAAATCACGGCACTCGGCTATGAACAGGCGGAAGACGTCGCCGTCTTGCTCGACCAAGCGGAAAGCAAGCTCTTCAACGTCTCACAAAAGTTCTTACAGCGTTCGTTCACCCCAATCCGAGACGTCTTGTCGGATGCATTCGAACGTATTGACGAACTCCATCGTGAAAAAGGAAAGCTCCGCGGTATCGCCACCGGCTACACCGACCTCGACAGCATTCTTGGCGGCTTACAAAAAAGCGACTTGGTCATTCTTGCCGCCCGTCCTTCCTGCGGAAAAACCGCTTTTGCTCTCGACATCGCCCGCCTCGCCGCAACAAAGCTCCGCATCCCCGTCGGTATCTTCTCATTGGAAATGAGCAAAGAACAATTGGTCGATCGTATGATTTGTTCCGAAGCCAATGTCGACTTGGGCCACATGCGTACCGGAAAACTGAATGAAGGCGGCAACAACAACGATTTTGAGCGCATCGGCCACGCCCTCGGCGTCCTTTCCGAAGCCCCGATCTTCATCGACGACTCCGCCTCCGCCAACATCATGGAAATCCGCACCAAAGCACGCCGCCTCCAAATGGAACATGGTCTCGGCATGCTCGTTGTCGATTACTTACAGCTCATGGAAAGCCGTTCCAAATCCGCCGATGCAAACCGCGTGCAAGAAGTTGCGGAAATTACGCGCGGCTTGAAATCGATCGCACGTGAATTAAATATTCCCGTACTCGCGCTCTCACAGCTCTCCCGTTCCGTCGAATTACAAAAGCCCGCCATCCCCCGCCTCGCCCACTTGCGCGAATCAGGTTCCATTGAGCAGGATGCCGACGTCGTCATGTTTATCTACCGCAAAGCCGCCGACCGTAACTATCGCCCAGAAGATTTATCGCCGGAAGAACTCAACCTCGCAGAAATCCACATCGCCAAACATCGTAACGGTCCGACAGGAATGATTAAGCTGTTCTTCGATGCCCCGCGCGTGAGCTTCCGCAACCTCTCCCGCGCCGTCGCCGGCGGCAACGCCCTACCACCTCCACCTCCGACCGGCGGCCAGCTCCCACCGGGTACACCTATGGTCGGTTCAGGCGTTCCGTTCTAAACTAACCCAATCCTATGTTTTCCAAACTCAAACAATTCAAGGACCTGAAGGACAAAGCCAAAGTTATTCAAGACATGCTCGGCAAAGAATCGGCCGAGGGCGAAGCAGGTTGGGGTAAAGTGAAGGTAAAAATGAATGGCAATCAGCAAGTCCTCAATGTCACCATCGATCCGTCCCTCATGGACAATCGCGAGAAACTCCAAGAACTGCTCCGCGATGCCATCAACGACGCTGTCAAAAAGATCCAAACCGTCATGGCCAAGAAACTCAAAGAAACCGGCGGACTCGACTTGGCAAACGAAATGGGAGACCTGATGAAGTAATTCCACGATGGCCAACCTTCCCGACCCAATCCAGAACGCCGCCGCGGCGTTCGACATTCTCCCAGGTGTCGGACCCCGGGCGGCTTTGCGTTACGCCTACTTTCTTGTCACGCAGCCTAAAGAAGTCGTAGAACGATTTTCCCGCGCCCTCCAAGGCTTAGCCGATAAGATTCGAACCTGCGACACCTGCGGCCAATGGTCCGATCGTTCACCTTGCTCGATCTGTGCCGATCCTGCGCGCGACCAGTCGATACTTTGCGTCGTAGCCACATCTCCTGATATTCGCTCCGTCGAAGACACCGGCGTCTTCAAAGGCCGCTACCACGTCCTCGGCGGCACACTCGATCCCATCGAAGGCCGAACACCTGACACGCTCACAATCGCAAAACTTGTCTCGCGATTGAAATCGACCCCATCAATCACCGAAGTCATCCTCGCCCTCGACGCCGACGTCCCCGGCGACGTCACCTGTCTGTATATCCGAAAACAGCTTGAGTCTTTCCCAATAAAAGTCATGCGCCTCGCTCGCGGTCTGCCAACCGGCGCCGCCCTCGAATACGCCGACGCACACACGCTCGCGGATGCGCTGCGAGGTCGTCGTGAACAATAAGGCTGGCAAACAGATACAAAAAAACTTCCGAGGACTGTCTGAGTCGACCTTGAAGAACAAGATGTCGTCGACGAGTTCCGCAGGAAGTTTTTTTGTATCTGTTTGCCAGCCCTCCCTCTTACGCAACTTTGGTAATTTTGACGCGCGTAAAATGCTGACGGTGTCCGCTGCGACGCGTGTACCGGCTCTTTGCCTTATACTTCACAACAGAAATCTTGGCAGCGCGTCCATGAGCGATCACCTCTCCGGAAACCTTACCGGCGACGATCGGTGTACCAACAGTCACTTTATCGCCATCAAAGGTAAGCAACGCTTCAAATGAAACGACCTCGCCCGGCTCGGCGATCATCTTCTCGATATTCACAATATCGCCCTCTTTGACGATATATTGCTTGCCACCCGTTTTAATTACAGCGTTCATAATAGTTGAGATTGCGCGTAGCTTAGCGGAGTGACAGAAACCTGTCAACCCATGGTCCCTGCTAAAATTTGGCTAAAAATCCAGCTTATCCCCCACCTTCATCCCATATCTTTCCGCCCCTCCGGCCGTAAGTTCAAGAACCATATCCGCCAAAGCCTCGGGCGTATACGTCTTAGGAATCCCGGCTGTTTCCGACGGCGGCGGCATGTTGGGAGCGATCTCCACGATCACGCCATCCCGCAACCAAACCATATCGATCGGAAAAAGCATGTGATACATCCAGAACGTATGAATATCGACGTTTGGCATCACGAAAAGCAATCCCTCGTCATTGTGCATGCTCCGTCGATCGGAAAGCCCCTGTTTAATCCCCGCCTCATCATCGACCGTCTCGACCATCAAGTCCTGTCCGTGAACAACAACTCTTCTCAATGTCGAGAACCGACTGCCTTCATCCTCATTGTATCGAAACGACCAAGTCACTCGATCATTCACCAAGTCATCCAAATAACTCCGGCCTTGATCGCCAAACGCCGATAATGCTTGCCAGCCGATAAGCGTAAGACCAAAAGCGGCACAGCAAAAAAGGATGATCGCGACTTTCCAAGCGGTGAATGAAGATCCCATAAGATTACGTTGATGGTTTTCGCGCAAATTTCCCCGCGATAAATGAAAGCCCGGCCGTGGCCACGACAAGGAATGCGAGCAAGGCAATTTTCCCGCGCGTCTGAAGCGACAAAGCGGCCAATCCGCACAACAGCGAAAGCCCCCACATCACCATCACGACCTGCCGTTGCGATAATCCCGCATCGAGTAGCTTGAAATGCAGATGCGTCTTGTCACCACGAAATGGCGATACGCCTCGGAGCATACGCCCCGTGATCACAAGCGACGCATCGACAAGCGGAAGACCGAGCGCCATCAAACCCGTCGCCAACTTGGCGCTTCCGACAATCGACAGGAATCCAAGACAAAATCCGGCGATCGTACTCCCCGACTCGCCAAGGAAATGTTTTGCCGGATGAAAATTGAACGGTAAAAATCCGAGATACGCACCACCAACAATCACGGCCAGCACCGCAACCTCCGGTTGAAAAAACTTCCCCATTGCGAGCGCGGCAATCAAAAAGCATCCGATCACAACCTGCCCCGTCACCAATCCGTCGATGCCGTCCATCAACTTGGTCGCATACGTCACGATCAGCATCCAAACAATCGTTGGCAGCGCCGTCCATGGCAGATAAAGCGCCGAGCCATCGCTCCAGTTGGTGATGCTAACGATATGCGTCCCGGTTGCAACCACGATAATGGAAGCCGCCATCGGAAACAGAATTTGTATTTTCGGATGCAAGTCGAACATGTCATCCAACATACCGCCGATAAGCAAAACAAAAATCCCACAAACAAATCCGACAATGGGCGTCGTTATCGGAAGAAAAGACAAGATGCAGACCACGATCGAAATAGCGATTCCAAGTCCTCCCCACATCGCGATCGGACGATCATGAATTTTCCTTCCGCCCTTTGGCTGATCAACAACCCCGTATCGTATGGCATTTTTCCGTACAATAACCGACGCGAGAGAGCTCACGGCCACCCCGCCAACTCCGATAAAAATAAGCTCAACCAAGGACATTTACTGTATGATTTCACGTTCTGCAAGGGTTGACAAATCGCTTATTTTATGATGAATTGTCCTCCAGGAGGACGCCATGGACTCAGTCGAGGATCGCTCGACCGTCCCGCCTCCGCCGGACGGTCCGCTGTTTACCGTACAGCTCTTTTACCCCAACAACATCCCGCTCGCCAAACAAGTCTCGCTCCATCTGAAGACACGCATCCACGTAGAAGATAGGATGCTTCAGACGCACGAGATGGAAACGCTCCCCAGCGGAATGTTCAACGTCGACGCCAACCTCATCATCGTCGGCATCGACGAGTTCTGCGATCTGAAGGACATCTTCCAGGCGGTGCGGCGTTACTTCCGTAAGTCGGCGCCTATCGTGACGCATCTCGCCGCGCCGATCGCCATGGATCAGTCGTTGCTCGTCGATTACTCCGTCATCGGAACATTCGTTCAATACGATTTCGACGCGCTGATTTCACTTGTGAAAGCGGCGCTCGAGAACAAGCTCATTCCCCTAGAAGGAGAAATTATTCTCGATGCAGACTAACCCCCGATCGCTTCTGCGGTCGGGTGTTCTGTTTTTACTCGACTCCAAGCGTTCCGTCCGCTTTCAATACAACCGTTTGCGTCCGTTTCACGGCATTGCGCAGCAGTAAGTCGGCCAATTGATTCTCCACGCGTTCCTGAATCACTCGACGCAATGGTCTCGCTCCAAAAATCGGGTCATATCCATCCTTCGCAAGCGTTTCCACCGCCTCGTCTTCCGCACGGAAATTGATTCCTTTTTCTTGCAAGCGCTTGGTCACGCCTTGAAGCAAGAGCCAAGCGATCTGCGTCACATCATCGAGCGTCAACGGTTTGAAGACGATCACGCCGTCAAAACGGTTGAGAAACTCCGGACGGAAAATTCCTTTCAGCTCGCGCTCGAGCAACGCCGTCTTGATTCGTTCGATCGGCGTCTCTTTTTGTACTTCCTGTTGGATAAAATCCGTTCCTGCATTTGACGTCGCGATCAGTACCACGTTCGTAAAATCGACAGTACGACCAACCCCATCCGTCAAACGACCATCGTCCATCACCTGCAAGAACAGCGTAAGAATATCCGGATGCGCTTTTTCTAATTCATCGAGAAGAACGATCGCAAACGGCTGTTTTCTCACCGCCTCCGTCAGCAACCCGCCTTTGTTATCTCCCGGCTCGCCGATCACGCGAGAGATCGACGATGGCGTCTGATACTCCGACATGTCGAGTCGAATCATCATCGACTCGCTCCCAAAATATTCCGCCGCCAACGCTTTTGCGAGCTCGGTCTTTCCGACACCCGTCGGCCCAAGGAACAAAAAGTTCGCAATCGGCCGATTGCCGGAGCGCATATCCGCTCGAGCTCGTCTCATCGCTTGCGAAACAGCCTTCACTGCCTCTTCCTGTCCGACGACGCGGCCATGCAGATGATCCTCGAGCTGCAAAAGCTTGTCGCCCTCATCCTGCGTCACAGCCTCTACCGGAACATGCGCCTTATCCTGAATCACGCGCGCCACGTCTTCCCCGCTTACCATCGCACCCTCCCCGCGCTCCTTCCTGGCGAGAACTGCGGATTCCGTCAGCACATTCAGCGCCGATTCCGGCAATTTTACGTCGCGCAAATATCTTCCGGCGAGAGTGACGGCCTTTTCAAGCGACGCATACGTAAAGAAAACTTTATTCTGATATTCGATATACCCTCCCTTAGCCATCAGCACGCGTATCGCATTGTCTTGATCGAGTTCCGGCACTTCAACTTTAATCAGCTTCTGTCCAAGTGATCGTCGCTCCAAATAGGACGTCCACGCTTGCGGAGTCGTTGTAGCGATAACGATGCAATACCCCTTGTCGATTTCCGATGCGAGCGTCTCTGCCAAGTCCATCGTCCCGCCGCCTGCGCCGACCAAGGCCTCGATTCCGTGCATGACCAAAATAATATTCCCGCTCATCGCGACCTCGCTCATCATCGTCAATAATCTCTGCGGAGCCAGACCCGGATCCCCCGCCGCAAGGACCTGTGCAACATGGATCGACACAAGACGGCGGTCGAACAATTCCTTAGGAACATCCTCCTCCACCATGCGCCGTGCCAACCCGTCGATAAGCGCACCTTTTCCGCTCCCCGCCTCACCGACAAGCGCGATCGAGCGTCTACCACTCTCGATACCTCTCAATAACTCCTGCATCTCACGATCTCTTCCAATCATCGGCGCCACATAGCCTTGCCGAGCTAGCTGGGTTAAATCCTCGCTAAACCGATCAAGATACGGCGTCTGTTGAGCCGTCATCGACCGATTCATGGCGCCGGTCGGTTTAAGCGACGCGAGCAAGACAAAACGGTCATGCTCTTCTTTGAGCGTCTCTTGAACCCGAATCCACTCGGCGACAAGACGAACATGGCGCGGTGGATACCCCGCGGCATCAAAAACCGTCTGGATTCTCGGGTCGATTTCAAACGCGCGCAAAAATACTTCGATCGTGCCGATATGTTTCCGTCCGGAAGCTTCCGCATCGGCCGCCGCCTCAAGCAATACGCTCTTAGCTTCCAGCGTCATCACGGGCGGCGCACCGGAGGGACCGTCATTCACAATCCGCGCAAGACCGTCGCGAACTTTATCAAACTCAAGTCCGAGTCTGGTCAAGAAAATCCCACCGGCCGTCGTCCCAAGCGCCGCGGCAAAAAGATGCGAAGCTTTAATTTCCGATTTGCCGACCTTCTCCGACAAGTCGTACGCACGCTGCAGCATCTCCCAAGCCGCCTCAGTAAAATACGGCGCCACATCCCGCACAACCTCCGATTGTGCTTTACGCTCTCCACTTTGCGAACTCGGCTTCCCCCAACTCGGCAGAATCCTCGCATTATCGTTATAAACACGTAATCGAAAAACCAAGAAACTAAGCAGAAACAATCCAAGCCACAACCCCATCGGTGCCCAAGAACCGCCAAACCAGAAGATCGACGTTGTCAGCGACATGATGTCCCCCGTTAACCACACGCCAATACCAAACCAAGCGAAACATCCAAGAATCGCAATACCGATCAGCGCATGCAGAACCGTATGCGTCGTCCGACGCGTAGACCGCACCGCAAACGTCCCGCGATCAATCGAAGCAAGCCACACCAATGATCCACGTTCCGTCGACAAGCTCACGCCCGCACCTTTACACGCCTTACAGCCAAGCGATGCGCGCGCATCGCCTCCGCAGACCGGACACAAAATCGGAGAGTATTGCTCCATATCAACGACCGATTAAATTACGGAACAAAGCATCGACAAACAAAATCAGGGAAGCGACGGGCAAAATAACCCAAGTCGTCAGAAGTAACGCATAGCCGATCGCTTCAAACACTAAACCGATGAGACGGCCGATCAAGACAAAAAAACGCATCACGACACTCACCAATCGACCCGCAATATCATACTGGCCGTACATCGGTACAAAAAAATTCTTCACCCACACGGAAATTCCCGCACTTTCCCATCTAAAACGCAAGCCTCGAGCGCACCATCGCGCTGCCTCAATCAAGCCCTCGGTATACCACCAAAACGGAAACCGAATGATGCTTCCGAACGTTTCGGATAAGAACAATCGGGTTAAACCGATAACGGGCACACTCATGGGAAAAGTATAGCAAACAAGCGATCCTCCCTGCACGCGAGTGGGGAGGATCGCTTTTGCCGGCCGTCGGGACAAGCGAACCGCACCGGGCTGCGCTTCCAAACAGATTTTTGGAATCGCGGCCCGAAGCGTTAACGAGCGACCGCGTAAGAACCGCGTGCAACATCAAGAAACTCCATGCGATCGACAGGAACATAGCCCAACCCCTTCACACGCTCCTCAATCGTATAGAGAGCCTGATTTTTTGCGGCATGGTCTTCCAATTCCGCAACCGTCGACTTGAGTTTTTCCAAACGTTGTTCCTGCTCTCGCAGCGTATAGCCTTTCGTCGCCGACTTGTTCATCTGGTACACGTGCGCAGCCATCGTAAAGAATGACAAAACAAGAAATACTCCAATCCACGCATTCCGCGCGGCCTTCTCAAGCTTGCGCCCCGGCGCCAACGACAAACCCAGCGCGAGATGTGGTTGTCGGAGGGCGTTGACGTGTGAGCGAGCCATAGATTTTATTATTTCTTTTTTGCGATGCGTAGTTTAGCGCTGCGTGATCTGGAATTCTTTGTGATTTCTTGTTCCGTCGCTTCTTGCGGTCTCTTGGTAAGCGGTTCCCAGCGTTCCTTGTCTTTGAATGCAACTTTGACGATGCGGTCTTCTAGCGAGTGAAAAGCGATGACAGCGAGTCGTGCTCCCGGCGCGAGAATCCGGTGAGCTCCGTCGATCGCCTCTTTCAACGTCTCCATCTCGTCATTCACGGCGATGCGCAAGGCCTGGAATGTTCGCGTCGCCGGATGAATCCGACCGCGTTCATAGCTCGACGGCACCGCTTGTTTGATGATTCCCGCAAGTTCCGTCGTCCGTGTGATGCGTGAGCTCTTTCGAGCCGTCACAATCGCGTCGACGATGCGCTTTGCAAACTTCTCTTCCCCGAATTCGCGGATGAGCTGTTCGATCTCGTTTGGTTTCCACGTGTTGACGATGTCGGCGGCTGTGAGCCCGTCTTCATTCGCCTTGGGGCCTAAACGCATATCGAGCGGGCCTTCCGTCATGAAGGAAAGTCCTTTCGATGAGTCCGCGATCTCGTCGGAGGAGACACCGAGATCAAGCAGGATTCCATCGACACTCATGACACCGCGCTCCGCCAATCGATCGTCGAGATGACGAAAGTTAGCTTCAACCGGCTGGAATCGGTCACCAAACGACGCAAGTGATTCCTTGGCGCGTTCTAGCGCTTTGGGATCGACGTCGAATGAATACACGATGCCGTCGGGAGCTGACCGTTCAAGCAGGGCTCGCGTATGCGATCCCCCGCCGAGCGTGCCATCGACCCATACACCGCCGGGCCGGACCTCGAGACCAAGCATGGTTTCCTCGAGCATCACGGGAATGTGGACAGTCTGGTTCATACGCCGAGGTTTTGAAGACGTTCGGCGATGGCATTGCCCTCGGACTCGGTTTTGGCCGAGTACTCCTTCCACGTAGCCTCATCCCAGATTTCCAAACGGTTATACAGACCCGCGACCACGACGGATTTGTCGAGGGCGGCGTATTGACGCAGGTATTCCGGAAGAAGCACGCGTCCGGACTTGTCGACCTCGACTTCCATCGCGCCTGCCAGCATTAAGCGTGCAAAAGCGCGGGTGTCAGCCTGGCCAAACGGCAAGGACGCCAGCTTTTCGGCAAGTGTTTGCCACTCGCTCTTGGGGTAAAGGAACAACGATCGATCGAGCCCGCGCGTGACCACAGCGCCTTCCGCCAGGGATGCACGAAACTTGACCGGAACACTCATCCGGCCTTTTTCATCAAGCGTGTGGTGGTATTCACCGATGAACATAGGAACGGAAGTCGAATGAAGAGGATTTTCCACTTCATCCCACTGCTCACCATTCTATGCCACAACACAACATTGGTCAAAGTTAGTGAACAATCAAAAAATGCGCTTGTTAAAGCGCATTTCTTGTTCTTTTTCCGTTCCGGTGTGGGTAACTTCATTTCCCACTTTATACCAAAAACGAAGAGCCTCCCGATGTGTCATCGGGAGGCTCGCAGAGGGAAAGGTCCCTCACTCTTGCTTACGCAGCCGCCTTGGCAGCCATCTCGCGCTCGATCTCGAGGAGCTTCTTGATGCCCTCGTACATCGTGAGCACGGCCTCGACCTCCGAGACGCCCAGGCGGCGCTTGTTGGAGATGTCGTAGACACCGCCCTTGGACTCCGAGTGCTCGCCGTCGACCCCGCGGATCGAAAGCTTGAGATCCGTCGCGAGCTGCTTGAAGTCCTCGCGCGAACTCACGAACGGCAGCTTCACATGCACGCTGGCGCGCATCGCCGTTCCGAGGTTGGTCGGACAAGACGAGACGGCCCCGTACTTGGGGTGATACGAGAGCGGAAGCGACGCGTTGATGATCTCGACCATGCGAGCGAGACGATCGAAGACCGCGCGGATGTCGCCACCCTTCTGCATCGAGATGATGCGGAGCTGGTCCTCTTCGTTGATCCACACGAGCGCCGTCTTGTCGGCGTTGTGGAAGATGCCACGTCCCTCCGGCCAATCGCGGTTCGCGCCGACGGACTCGAGGTAGCGGTCGCCCTGCTTGAACAGGAAGTGATCCTGAACGAGCTGGACGCGCGTCTCCTCCGGCATGCCCTCGAGCGGATAGAACTCTCCGGCAAGATCGCCGGTGAGCTTCTCCTTGAGCACGGCCGAGACCTTGTTCATGAGGTCGAGACGCTGTTCACGAGTGATCAGCGGAGCGAGCGGATAGGCGGCCAGGTTGCGGCCCACACGAATGCGCGTCGAGACGATCGCCTCTCCCGTCGGATCGACCGGTTCGGTCGAGATCTTCGTCACGTCGAAATCCGTCACGTGAGTACCATTGAAACCGTGGTACTCCTCGATGAGAGGACCGAAGAAATCGGCGAACGTGTCGTACGAGTCCGCGTCGCCGGCGTAGGCGCCAACGGACGAGTCGGGGTTCTGAACCGTCGAGCGGATGGCGTCACCGAGGGTGAAGCCTCCCTTGGAGGTACGGAACAGAAGATCCTTGAGCTTCTCCGGCGCAAGCGCGCGGATGTACTTCTCGGCGAGCGACATCTTGGTCTCGGACATAGTGGTGTGGCCGTTATTGGACGGGTTCTGTGTGAGCATTGAGTAAAAACCTTTCAGCCTAAATTCGTGTAAAATGAGCAGTTTACCCACTTTATAGGCCATGAGAGGATAGTCTTATTTTGCTTACCTGTCAACCTTCTTGCCTAAAAACGCCTTACTTCTCACGCTTCGATGAAACGTAATCGCAAATCGATGCGCCTCGTCTCTCACCTGCGCCAACAAATCAACATACTTGCGGCAAAGCTCGCATAGTTCGATAGAAACCTGCGAACAAATAATATCGTTCCGCTTTCGCTGTGCGCCCTTTGCGATCCCCACAACCGGAATCTGAATATTCAAATGATGCATCACTTCTTCGGCAGCGTGCACCTGCGGTAACCCGCCATCGATGAGAATCAAATCCGGCATCCGCCACTCATCATGCTTAAACCGCCGCATCAAAGTCTCGCGCAACGACGCAACATCATTCGGTCCTTCGACAGTCTTGATTTTAAACTTCCGATACTCCGCCTTTGCCGGCGCCCCACTCTCGAACACCACCATTGAAGCAACTTGCGATGTTCCAGAAATATTCGAAATATCATACCCCTCAATTCGCCCAAACAAATTCACCACCATCCCCTCACCCGGACGAATCTTGTCGACCAATTCGTCGTCGCGTTTCAAAACCGCCACGTCCTGGATGTGCTCGAGAAAATAAACTTTATTCCGAATCTCCCCAGCCTCTTCATACTTCCTTTCTTTCGATAACTTCACCATCTGCTTCTGATAGTCCTTCAAAATATCCTCCTTCTTCCCTTCAAAGAAGCGCGTCAAATCCCGAATCGTCTTCTGATACACCTTCTTGTCGACCGCATCAACACAAACCCCCGGACACAATTTCAAATGATGATAAAAACACGCACGCTTCTGTCCCGGAATACACGTCGACCAAGGAAAAGCTTTACGCACCAAGTCGAGCGCCGCTTTCAAAGATCGTGACGATGTATACGGCCCAAACACAACTTTATATTTCTTCGCCGTCTCATCATCGAGATCTGTACCGCGAACAAGCAAAGGCCGCGGAAAATCTTCGTCCGTAATCCCCAAATACATGAAAGACTTATTGTCCTTCTGCAGTACGTTGTACTTTGGCCAAAAATGTTTGATCAGGTTCGCTTCCAAAACCAAAGCCTCGAGCGCTGTCGGCTTCTCAATATAGTCGATCTCAACGACTTGCCGCGTCATCTCCGGAATCTGCGGACCATGAGGGCGATCGAAGTGTTGGCGAACTCGTCGATTCAAAGAAACCGCTTTCCCTACGTAGATGACTTTCTTGTTCTTATCCTTCATCAAATACACCCCCGGCGATGACGGAAGTTCGTTGTTTTTAATTCTGATAAAAGGAGGAATCATTAAAATATCATTTCGAGCTATGTCGTAGAGTCCGCACAACCTCCCTTGCGCCCAAAAGAAGTAAATATGTGACGGCTACGACCAAAGCGTTCCGCATCGGATAAAATAATAGTTTGGTAATAATGTCGAAAAAACCATTTAACCAAATTTTGGCAAATAAATTCAACCTAAATTCAGTCACAAGACACTGATGTGGCAAGGTGCGCAAATCCACGCAAAGATAACCATTATCTAACCAAGGAGGACTTTCAGACACCCACATTCCGGGATCGTAATTTCCTGGCAACCAACTCCAAACCATAATAGCTACCGAAAAAACAGCTGATAGCGCAAGCGCTAACAACAAGAGACGCCAAGACCAATAAGTTTTTATATTCATTGACATATATAAGGCACACTCTACCTCTTCTTCAGCACCTCCTTCAAATACTTCCCCGTAAAACTCCGTGGACTCTTCGCCACATCCTCCGGCGTCCCCTGCGCCACAATCTTGCCCCCCTTATCCCCTCCCTCCGGCCCCATATCAATAATCCAATCCGCATTCTTGATCACATCGAGGTTATGCTCGATCACAAGAACCGTATTTCCACGCGCCACGAGCCGATGCAGAACTTCAAGCAACTTTCGAATATCTTCGAAATGCAATCCTGTCGTAGGCTCATCAAGCATGTAGAACGTCTTCCCCGTATCGCGCTTCGCAAGCTCCGATGAAAGCTTGATGCGCTGCGCCTCACCTCCCGACAATGTCGTCGCCGATTGTCCAAGCGTAATGTAAGCGAGACCAACTTCCTCCATGATCTTTAGGCGATCATAGATGGGCGGAACATCTCGAAAGAACTTCGCACCTTCTTCGACCGTCATCGAAAGAATCTGATGAATATTCTTATCTTTATACTTCACCTCAAGCGTCTCGCGATTAAAGCGTTTGCCTTTGCAGATATCGCAAGGCACATACACCGTCGGCAAAAAGTGCATCTCGATAGCGAGCTGTCCATTTCCTTCGCAATGCTCACATCGACCACCCGGAACGTTGAACGAAAAACGTCCTACCTTGTAGCCACGAACACGAGCCTCCGCCGTCAACGTAAAGATTTCACGTACATGATTCCAAATCCCCGTATACGTCGCCGGATTCGAACGCGGCGTGCGTCCAATCGGACTCTGGTCGACATCGACAACCTTGTCGAGCCAGTCGATACCATCAATCCCCTCATGTTTTCCCGCCTTCACCGTCGATCCGTTCAATTTTCGAGCGAGCTCGCGATACAGAACATCAATCGTCAACGTCGACTTACCCGACCCCGAAACACCCGTCACGCAAACAAATCGACGAAGCGGAATCTTCACCGTCAAATCTTTCAAGTTATTCTCCGTCGCTCCGTGAATCGTAATATGCTCCTTGGCTACCTCACGACGCTTCGCCGGCATCGGAATTACTTTGTCGCCGCGCAAATAAGCGCAGGTTAGGCTATTCTTGTCCTTCAATACCTCAGGAATCGGTCCTTGTGCGACAATTTCGCCTCCATGCTTCCCCGCCCCCGGCCCAATGTCGACGAGATAGTCGGAGGCACGAATCGTATCCTCATCATGTTCGACAACAATAATTGTATTTCCAATATCTCTAAGCTTCGTCAGCGTATCTACCAAGCGCTTGTTATCATGTTGATGCAATCCAATCGTAGGCTCATCGAGTACATACAAAGCACCGACAAGTCGTGAACCGATTTGCGAAGCAAGTCGAATACGCTGCGCCTCACCGCCCGACAATGTCCCCGCCGTTCGATTCAATGTGAGGTATTCGAGTCCCACATCAAGTAGGAACGAAAGTCTCGCGATAATCTCCTTCATGATCGGCTCCGAAATCTTCTCTTCCGTCTTACTCATTTCCAATCCAAGGAAAAAGTCTACAGCGTCCGTAATTGGCAAACTAGAAACATCGACGATGTTCTTATCGTCACCAAGCCACACAAATAGCGATTCCGTACGCAATCGCTTTCCATGACATGCCTCACAGATCTCTTCCGACCAAATATCCTTGGTCCCAAGTCCATTACACGTCGCGCAAGCACCGTACGGCGAGTTAAACGAGAACAATCGAGGCTCAATTTCCGGAAAGGCAAAGCCATCATCAGGGCAGCTGAATCGCGCAGACATCAAAAGCTCCGATCCATCATCAAGAATCGCAAGAACATTATCTTCCGATCGATCAATCGCCATCTCAATCGCCTCATTCAAACGCGATTGTAATTGCTTATTTCCTTCGACGGGCCATGCAATCGGCACCCTGTCGATCACAACTTCGATCGTGTGCTGCTTATATCGCGACAATGGAATACGATCGCGCAAGCTATACATTCGACCATTCACGCGCACGTCGATGAACCCCGCCTCAAACAAATCCTGCATGAGCTGGCTATACTCGCCTTTACGGCCCCGAACAACCGGCGCGAGAATAGCGACTTCATTCGTAAACTTCACCTTCTTTCCTTCAATAGAAGTCGTCCGATGAATTTCATCCGTACGTTTCAGCACTCGATCCACCATCTCATCAATCGTCATCTTCCGAATCGGTTTCCGACAAATAGGACAATGCGGTTTGCCGACACGCGCGTACAAGACACGAAGATAGTCGTAAACCTCGGTAATCGTGGCGACGGTCGAGCGCGGGTTAGCCGAGTGCGCTTTCTGATCAATCGAAATCGCCGGCGACAATCCTTCGATCTCATCGACATCCGGCTTATCCATCTGCCCTAAGAATTGTCGTGCATACGAAGAGAGCGACTCGACATAGCGTCGCTGTCCCTCCGCAAAAATCGTATCAAACGCCAAAGACGACTTGCCCGACCCGGACAAGCCCGTAAACACGATCATCTTATTGCGCGGCAGCTCCAACGAAATGTTTTTGAGGTTATGCTCACGTGCTCCGCGAATCACTATTTTATCTTGCATAGACAGAAAAATCGGCCCTGCGTGCCCCGTCCTATACGGGGGAAGGCTGGCTGAACTCTACCGTTGCTCGTCGGAGTTGTCGAGGCTCGGCTGGGCGATCCCCTTCCACGCCTCCCAACCCGGCGTCGTCGATGATGTCGGTGGCAACAATCCCATGTGCTCAAACGGCGGGCCGATGGCTTGGTCAAACAAGAACGGCCAAATCACAAATGTGGGCTTAGTCGATTCAATCAACGGCGGAATCCGTTTCACGAACTCCGCCTGCTCCTCCGGTGAGCTCTCCCAACCCGCCGCTTTTGGCCCGACACGAAACCAGCCGATTTCCGTAAACGCGACAGGCTTGTTTGTGTGTTTGGCGATTTCCGAGTAGTAATCCACGGGAATATCTGACGGCGACTTGAATGCAAGAGCCGGATACGTCGTAAACGCGACCAGATCCGCATCCGGAAACCGGCCGATCAGATCCCATTCCGCGGACGCTAAATCGTCCTCCCCCCCAAACAATCCGCCTTTCAAGCCCTTCATCCACTCAAGCTGAAAAATCGGAAACACCCGCGTCTTAGGACTCGCCTCTTTTATCTTGCGATATGTCTCCTTGAAAAAATCAACCATCGCAATACGATCCACGCCCGACGTGTAAGAAAAATTAATTTCATTTCCAACGCCGAGATACGGCGGCTGCTCACGACGGGCAAAGTCAACAATCGCATCCTGCAGAATCGTTCGCTTCAATTTGTCTGTCAGAATCGAAGCTTTGGCCCCCGCAACGATCACGGGCGCCCATGTACGCTGCTTCGATAAACCTATTACCACGGATGCCGCGCTCTTTTCCTTCGCCAGCTCCATTCCCTCCCCCGCCCAACTCAAAACCCCTCCAGCCTCCGGCACCATCGCCATAAAACGTTCAAACGACGGACCGTCAAAGGCTTCCGGCGTTAAACTGACGCCATATTGGGTTGATTCCAATACGGTAGGCAAAGTTTTCGTACAGCCCGTTCCAAGTAATGCGACGGTTGCAAATACGCAGAAAATCTTATGAACATTCATAGCCGCTCGTTATTCCACCACCTTATCGGTAAACACCACAAGACGCTTTGAATACATCTTGGTAATCTTATTCCAAATCCCGGAGCATGTAACAAGATTCAGATGAGACTTTCCGTCGTAAGAAAGAAATACATCGGCGGAAGATTCCTTCAGCCCTAATTCATGGATACGACGAACCTCAAAAGTAGAAATGGCTCCTTTTTCATCCTGAACGGTGATGCGATCGCCTTTCTTTAACGTATTGATGCGTGCAAAAACACCAACCGCTCCGTTCCACCAATTCACATGCCCGGCGATAACCGCACTCCCCTTTTCTCCGGGTTTCGGACCTAACGAATACCAAGCCGTCTCGCGGGGTACTTTGGGTACGCCCATCGCGCCATTTGAAGTTCTGCCGACGTGACGGATCACGGCATCGACGCGGATACTCGGAATCTTAAGACGAACAGGCTTTCCTACTGCCTGAAACGGCTTATCGAGGGTCTGCTGAGCGTACGCAATCGATGGCGTTACCCAAGTATCGCCCAAAGGCACCGAACTCTCGTAAAAACCGGAAACGGTTTGAAGAAGAGCGAAGTGAAATAGAATAATGAATCCCAACGTGTAACTTGTGACAAATAATGCTCTAAAAACAAGCGGTTTTTTTGAAAAAAAATTCTTTTTACGTCTAAGAGCCGGACGAGTGATCGTCCGGCTCTTAGCCTTGGTCTTTCTTCTCTGTACCTTTTTTACCTGAAGAGACGTTTCCATTGTGTTACGGCGAACAAAAGCGTCACCATCAAGAGAATTCCGGCAAAGGCGGCCATCCAAGTCGCCGTGGTGTCAGCGGGTGCGACACCTGTATTTGGCAAAGCTGGTGGGGCCGGAATCAAGGCAGGTGAAAGAACGACACTCGCGACAGCAACATCCGAAACCGTAATGCCATTACCAGTACCTTGGGCCGTAGCGGTGTTGATGGTTGATGCCGTCAAATTCTGCTGGCATCGGAAAATCCACGTCTCTGTAGGACCTAACATGCCATTGCCATTCACGTCGCCGGAAACCATTGTAACGGGCCCGCACTTATCGTCGCTAACGCTTACATTGTTGAGCAAAACAGTGCCAGGATTTGAGACCTCGTACGTATAAATAACTTGTCCGCCGGCAGCAGGAAGGATTACCGGATCTGCCTTTTTAATGACGTGAATCAGCGGTGGAATCGGCGAACCTGCTAAGAGAACTGTTGCAAGAGCGGTATCGATAGCCGTCAATCCGTTTGCTTGCCCCGTTGCGATAGCCGTATTGACCGTCGACTGCGAGAGATTGGTAGTACAGGTATAACGCCAAGTTTCAGTCGTTGACAACTGCGAATTGCCGTTGGTATCACCCGATACATACGTGACATTAGCGCACTTGTCATCCACGACCGTCACATTACTCAATGCGACCGTCCCCGGATTCGTAACGACGTAGCTATATGTCACGTTTCCACCGTTAAAAGGCAGACTAAGAGGACTTGGCGTCTTAACGATATGAATCAACGGAGGCACGACAGGAACGCCGACAATAACTTGCGCGATTGCCGTATCAACAGCCGCGATATCGTTCGCAATACCTCGTGCCGTAGCATAGTTAACGGTGGTCGCTGTCAACGTCGTATTACAGGTATACGTCCAAGTCTCAAACGTTTCCAATAACGAATTTCCATTCGTATCACCAGATACAAACGTCACATTGGCGCATTTGTCATCAACAAGTGTCACCGTGTGCATCGTGACGTTTCCAGGATTCGTGACGGTATAGTTGTACGTGACCGGACCGGGACCATTCGGCAAGGCCAGGGGGCTCGGAACTTTTCTCACGTTAATAAGAGGTGGAGTCGTAGCCGTCGAGCCAGCCGCGGCAGCACATGAAGGTCCGGAGATGGTCGTACCGAGCAACGTCACATCAGCCCCGACCGCCAAAGCACGACCGTTCAATGTTACACCGGCGCCAATGTGAATGCCTGTCGAAGCAAGGATCGTTCCTGCGAATGAAGTACCATTGATGGTTGCATCGGTTCCAACATTCCAAAATAAATCGCAAGCCCTAGCCCCATTGATAAAGTTAATCGAACCGGAGGATGTAAAATTAGCAGGGACTCTAAAAATATAGGTTCCTGGTCCATCAAGAGTAAGCGTAGTTGTTAATGTTATAGATGCCCCCACCAGATCATAAACACCAGGACCACGGGTAATACCATTGAGTGATGACCCGACAATCGGAGTGCCTTCTATGCCTAAGCCAGGGATAGTTGCCGTATACACAGTACTGGCATTCGCCTGAACGGCAGCATTTAGGAGTGTCGTGGGAGCCGGAGGAGCTCCGGTTGTAAAACCTCCATCGGAAGAATATATCGTGCCAGCAACCATTGCGGTAGTTAATCCGGTAATGGCAGCAGCTATGCCATTATTTTCAACATTTCCGGAAATTGTACCCGTTCCCGTTATTCCCGTTTGAGCCAAAATCGAATAGCTCTCCGCCGCTCCAAGGCTTGGATTAGTAGCAGCATGTGCTATCGGCGCAACGGCGAGCGCGGATAACGTCGCAAGGACGAATCCTATCCTTTGAAACTGCAACTTCATATGCATACGATATTTCTTTTTTTCCCAAACAACGTATATATGGGAGGTATTAGAATAAAAATTCTCCTATGCATAGCAGTATAACACAAACGACATTTCAAGCTGCGTTATCAAAAAAGTTATCAACAGCTAAAAACAAAACCGCCCCGTAGGGCGGTTTTGTTGTGGCGGAGAGGGGGAGATTCGAACTCCCGATACCTTGCGGTATGCTTGCTTTCCAAGCAAGTGCACTAGGCCACTATGCGACCTCTCCAAACATCGGATAGCGGCAGAATCTTAGCGGAATAATTCGGATTATGCAAGAATGGCCCCATGAACACCTCTCTTTGGTATCAGACCCTTAAAAAACCAATATGGGCACCGCCAGCCTATCTATTTGGTCCGGTGTGGACCGTGCTCTACGCGATCATCGCTATTTCGTTTGGAACCGTTTTCTATAAAGCCGCGACCAAGCAAATCCCAACGGCCGTCGTGATCCCGTTTGTCTTGAATCTTATTTTCAACGCAGCATTCACACCGCTCCAGTTCACCCTGCAAAACAATCTCTTGGCAGCCATTGATATTCTGCTCGTGCTCGCGACGCTTGTCTGGGCGCTTGTCGCGATCTACCCACATATGCGCTGGGCTACCTATATCAATATCCCATATCTGCTGTGGGTGATATTCGCCACCGCACTTCAACTCACTATTACTTGGATGAATCGATAACGATACGATATGAAGCGCTGGTACGTCTACATTCTCCGTTGCCACGACGGTAGTTTGTATACAGGTATTTCAACAAATGTCGCCGAGCGCGTCACCAAACACAATGCCGGCAAAGGCGCGGCTTACACGCGAAGCCACAAACCGGTAACCCTCATATGGAGCAAACCGTCCAAGACGCCGACGGCGGCTCGTAAACGGGAAGCGAAAATTAAAAGCTGGAGCAAGCAGGAAAAAGAACAGTTTATTAAAAAGGTATACTAGACTCCTATGAACAAAATATCCGCTGTGAACGGTTTTCTTGAATTCATTCGCGAACAAGGGGTGATCGGTCTTGCCGTGGGCTTCATGCTCGGCGGCGCTGTTGCAAAAGTCGTGACCGCGTTAGTAACCGATCTCATCAATCCGCTCATCGGGTTAGCGCTTGGATCGACAACCGGATTAAAAGCCGCATCGTTCAAAATTGGCACAGCGGTCATTCTCTATGGCGACTTCATCGGTGTCTGCGTCGATTTCCTCGTCATCGCGCTCGTTGTCTACGCAAGCGTAAGAATATTCCGTCTCGACAAGCTTGAAAAACAAAAAGGTTAGTATTGTCGCAAACAAATCCCCGCTCTCGCGGGGATTTGTTTGCGGTGACCGTTCAAGCCTTGATCAAATATGAAAAGTAGGATATCTTCAGGTATCCATCATTTTGTGAATAATAAGAGCCAAAAGTCTAAGAATACCCTGTTTAGCCTCCTCCCACGTTACAAAGGCTGGATCCTCGGCCTCCTCGCACTCTCCGTGTTCGGCAAAGGCCTGAGTTTGCTATTGCCTCGCATGGTCGCCAACGGCATCGACGCCTTTAACAGCGGACATTTCGATATCATGGTGATCGCACTCCCCTTTTTATTGATCTGTGCCACGATGCTCATTTCCGACTACATCCTCGGCATCATCCAAACCTACGCCTCGGAACGTGTCACTCGCGACTTGCGTGAACAGCTTGCCGCAAAAATCTCGCGCCAAAGCTACGCCTTTGTCCAGAACACGACCGCTTCCAAACTCCTCACCAACCTTACGAGCGACATGGACGCCGTAAAGATGTTCGTTTCCCAAGGAATCGTCATCGTCGTGTCATCTTTGTTTATTTTGCTCGGCGCAAGCGTGATGTTGATCACGACCAATTGGAAACTCGGCTTGAGCGTGCTCGTCATTATTCCGGTCATGGGCTTCATGTTCTATGGAATCTTTTCGAATGTCGGCGCATTATTCGGCGCTTCCCAAAAAATCATCGATCGATTGAACAAAACCATTAACGAAAGCATTCTTGGCGCGACCTTGATCCGCATTCTTCACGGCCAGCAATCGGAAAAAGAAAAATTCATCGTCGTAAACACGGCAGCAAAAGAAAACGGATTGAAAATCCTCCGAGTCTTTGCGAGCATGATTCCGCTCATCACCTTCATCTCAAGCTGTGCGACGCTGATTATTCTCGCCTTTGGTGGCCACCTCGTGATCGTCGGCCAAATGTCGATCGGTCAGCTCGCCGCGTTCAACAGCTACGTCGGTGTTCTCATCTTCCCGATGCTCATGCTCGGCTTCATGAGCAACATGATGGCTCGTTCGAGCGCATCTTACGCTCGCATTGCAGAAGTCCTCGATGCTCCGGAAATTAAGAACGATGGAACCCTCGTGGCAGAACTCACGGGCGACTTGGAACTACGCGACGTTAACGTCTCTTTTGGCGAAACGCCCGTTTTGAAACACGTCAGTTTCAAGCTCCCAGCCAAAACCCGCACAGCGATTCTCGGTCCGACGGCCGCCGGCAAAACCCAGCTCCTCAACGTGCTCACCGGACTCACTCCCCCGACATCGGGTGATGTGCTTTACGATGGAAAAAATGTTTCACAATACGACAGCCGCCACTTGCACGCTCAAATCGGCATGGTCTTCCAAGACAGTGTCGTCTTCAACTTGAGTATTCACGAGAACATTGCCTTTGGCCGTGAAGTCGATAAGAATGCATTCGATCTCGCCGTCACCACGGCCGAATTAAAAGAATTCGTCGACACATTACCTGAAGGATACGACACCCTCGTCTCCGAACGCGGCACCAGCCTGTCAGGCGGACAAAAACAGCGTTTGATGCTCGCACGTGCGTTAGCCAATAAACCCAAAGTCCTCCTGCTCGACGACTTCACCGCCCGCGTCGACGCCAACACGGAACATCGTATTCTTGAGAACGTCCGCAAAAATTATCCGGATATTACTTTGGTATCCGTCACGCAAAAAATCACTTCGGTACGAGACTACGACCACATCGTCCTCTTGATGGAAGGCGAGGTCTTGGCGCAAGGAACGCACGATCATTTGATGGAAACGTCTCCGGAATACGTTCAGATCTACGAATCGCAACGCAGCACCAACCAATATGAACACTAAAGCGACAAAGCCAGCCGAAGGCGGGTCCGCCAGTGGTGGAAAGACCTCGGCCATCGCCGGCGTCCGCAAACTGCTTCCGCTTCTCAAAGAGGAACGCGGTCCTTTGGCATTGACCGCTCTCACGATTTTGCTCGCCTCAGGCATCAACTTGAGCGTCCCCTACATCTTTGGTTACGCCGTCGATCATTATGTCCGCACGGCAAACTATCCGGGCATCTTTACGACAACGCTCGCCTTGCTCGTCGCCTTTGTCATCGCCCTCGGCACAAGCTATTGGCAGATGCAGCTCATGGGCCGCGTCGGACAGCGCATGTTGTTCCGTTTGCGCAACATGATTTTCAGTAAACTCCAGTCTCTTCCGATCGCGTTCTTCAATCGCAATAAAGCCGGCGACCTTATCTCGCGCATCAACAATGACACAGACAAACTCAACCAATTTTTCTCGGAAACCTTGGTGCGCTTCATGATGAGTATCGTTATGATTGTTGGTTCGAGTATTTTCCTCATCACCATCAACTGGCGCCTCGGTCTCGCGGCCCTCATCCCCGCTGTCGCGCTCTACATCTTCACACAAGCGACTTCCCCTTGGGTCAAAAAGCGCAATGCCGAAAGTTTGCGCGCAACCGGTGGACTGAGCGCAGAGATTCAAGAAAGTCTCGAGCACTTCAAAGTCGTGGTCGCATTCGATCGCCGAGATTTTTTCCGCGACCGTTTTGCCATCGCCAACAAAATCAATTTCAAAGCCGCCGTACGCGCAGGAATCGCCAGCGCCCTCTATCCCCCGATTTACGATCTCTGCGCCAACTTGGCGATTCTGATCGTCCTCGGCTACGGAATTTACCTCGTGTCGATGCAGAGTCTCACGCTCGGCTTACTCTTGAGCTTCCTCATCTACGTCGAGCGCTTCTACGGACCTCTGCGCCAAATCGCCATGCTTTGGAATTCCTTCCAGCTCGCCTTGGCCGCTTGGGATCGAGTCTCGGAAATCATCGACGAAGCTATGGAAATGCCCGTTCTCAAGGCCGATAAGGCAAGCGAGGGAGCTTTCGTCCGCTTCAACGCCGTCTCCTTCAGCTATCCGGAACGCCCAGACGTCCTCCGCAACATCAATATCGATTTGGAACGCGGCAAAACCTACGCCCTCGTCGGTCCGACAGGCGGTGGAAAAACCACGACCGCCTCGCTCATGGCTCGTCTTTATGATCCGACTGTCGGAACCATTCTATTCGACGGCCGCGATCTTCGATCGTACTCGGAAGTCGAGCGCACGCAAAAAATCGGATTCATCTTGCAAGAACCATTCCTCTTCACCGGCACCGTCTTGGAAAACATCTTCTACGCCAACACCAATTTTGCCACGTCGACGAATGAAGAAAAAGTTGACGCCATTAATTCGATGGGCCTCGAGCGCCTTCTCTCTCGATTCGAACGCGGCCTCGACACACCCGTCTCCGGCGCCGATTCAATCAGCTTGGGCCAGAAGCAGCTCATTGCCTTCATGCGCGCCGTCCTCCGCAAGCCCGAACTTCTCATTTTGGATGAAGCCACCGCTAACATCGACACAGTGACGGAGGAACTCCTCCAACAAGCCCTCGATATTCTTCCAACGACGACTACGAAGGTCATTATCGCCCACCGATTGAACACGATAGAGAAAGCGGACGGCATCTTCTTTGTTAACAATGGCGAACTTACCGCCGCCGGTACGCTCGACAAAGCCGTAGACATGCTGATGCACGGAAAACGTCAATCGTGATAATCTGATGGACATATGAAAAAATATTTAACAGTCCTGTGCGTCATAGCCTTGCTTGGCGCCGGCTGCTCACCGTCAGCAACCCCGTCTTCCACGCCTACGGCGGCAGTCAATCCGGAAACTCGTTGTGACGCACTGATGACACTTGATGAGGCAAAACTTATCACCGGCCTCGCATATGCACAGCGCGATGTAAAAGTTGATACCCTTGGTAAAATCGTCGTCACAAGCTGCACCTTTCACGACGGCGGTTCAAAATCGGGAATCAAACCATTCAATATCCTCACTCGATACGCTTCAACCGTTGATGAAGCAAAAACAATCTTTGAATCCAGTAAAACGGCTTCCTATACGGACGGACAAGCGCTTTCCGGTCTTGGTGAACAAGCACTCTGGTCGCAAACATTTGGCCAGGTGTCGGTTCTACAGGGTCAAACTTGGCTCATCGTCGGCGCAACAAATAATAAGGAATTAGCGACAAAAATTGCCGGAGCCGTCGCTCCCAAACTCAAGTAAGACGCAAATCCCAACCAATGGTAGAATAGGAGCCATGAAGGCTCCTATTCTTTTATCCGACGATCTGCGGCTCGGCGCTCAGCTTCGCGATGCCTGGCGCCAAGTATCCGCTCTTAAGTTGCCGCCCGCTTTCCACCGCCTGCCGACCTCCGTCGTCGTCTCCGGCATGGGCGGCTCGACCTTGGGCGCTCACGTCATCCAATCCGTCTTCCGCGACGAGATTTCGATCCCCTTCGAAATCAGCAACGACTATCATCTCCCCAATCATGTCGATAAGGATACGCTCGTCATCCTCTCAAGCTACTCCGGCACCACAGAAGAAACGCTCTCCGCCGCTCGCGATGCCCTCCGACGTAAAGCACGCATCGTCGTCATGACAAATGGTGGCGATCTTCTCGCGCTAGCAAAAAAACACAAACTCCCCTGCCTGCTCATCGATCCCGTTGAAAACCCTTCCAATCAACCGCGCATGGCTATCGGCTATATGACGATCGGCTTGGCCGGCATTCTCGCCAAAGCCAATGTCCTCAAGATCGATGAACGCCGAATCAACGACGCCGCCAAACTCGTCGATAAACAAGATCAAGGTCTCGCCATCGATCTCGCGCGTCATCTCCAAAAATCGTTTGTCCTGCTCATGTCCGCCGAGCATCTCATCGGCGCCGCGCATGTCTTTAATAATCAAATAAACGAAAACGGAAAACAATTATCGACAACGCAGATCATCCCGGAACTTGACCATCACTTTCTGGAAGGATTATCGTTTCCGACTTCCATCAAAAAACATCTTGTCGCCGTTCTCTTCCAGTCGAATCATTACCATCCAAGAAACCAGAAGCGCATCAAACTAACGGCGGAAATCCTGCAAAAAAACGGCATTCGCGCCATCACGGTCGATGTCATCGGCAAAAATCGTTTGCAAGAAGCGTGGACAGCGATCGCTCTAGGAGCGTCGACGAGTATCACCCTTGCCAAAAACAGCAAAATCGATGCGTGGCCTGTCCCGAATGTGACGTGGCTCAAGGAGCAAATGGCCAAAGACTGATATGAGCTGGGAACGCATTATTTACGCGGACGACGATACCGAGTCTGTAAAAAAACTCGTTCGACTACGTCTGCCGTCGATCCTGGTCGGGTTATTTTTGGGCGTCGTTTTGGCCGTCGTCTTTTCACGATTTGAGCAAGTACTGTCTCGCGATATCCGCGTGGCATTCTTTGTCCCCTTCGTCATCTACATGGCCGACGCTGTCGGTACGCAGACACAAAACATTTTTGCCAGGGATTTGAAATCGAGACGAGCCCATTTCAAAAAATACCTCGTAAAGGAAACCGGCGTGGGAATGATCCTCGGTTTCATTTCGGGAACGGTAAGCGGTATCGCGGCCCTGATTTGGTTCCAAGATCCTACGCTGATGCTTGTTGTAGGCACGTCGATGTTCTTAGCCGTCTCGACGGCGCCGCATGTCGCATTGATCGTAACGGAGCTTCTACAGCTGGAACATCTCGACCCGGCCGTCGGCGCGGGGCCGATCGCAACGGTCATACAAGACACCTTGAGCGTTCTCATTTACGGAATCATCGCCAGCATCGTTCTCCTCGGATAACGATAGAGCCCCGTCCGCAGGTGCGGGACGGGGCTCTTGAATTTCAGACAGAGGTTTTACCGATGGCAAGGATCTGCTCGGCCGACGACCGAAAGCCTGTAAGCCGTTCGGCGGAAGCACGCCGTGTTGCGGCGAGAATACCCGGCCACTGATAGGCCAGCTCGACGCCGTGCTCGCGCTCGATGCGCAGGCGATACGGATGAATCGCCATGAGCTTGATGAGCTCCTCGCGGCTGCGTGGAGCTTTGGAACTATCGAGTTGGCCGATGCCTTCGCGCGACTCCTCCATATCGGCGAGGACAATGCGGACCTGGTCGTAGGCACGGCTATAGCGTTCTTGAATCAGGGAAAGCGGCGGCAGATCCAGCGGCGGGGACTTGAGCCCCTTCGGGACCAGCAGCAAGTGTTCCTCGTCTTCAAGAAGGATATGGGCCTCGTGTACGTCTTCGGCACAGCGATGCATCGCGTCGCTGGCCAAAACCTCGTACACCTGGACCAGCGCCTTGGTGCCGATCATTTCCGACACGGACACCCGCACGATCTGCGGCTCGGGCGGCCGTAGCGGCGTCTTGATCGGCTTCTGCCGGAAGGCGTTCAGGATACGGATCGGAACCGTATCGTCCTCCTCGCGCTTGTCCGACGCCTTGGGCTTGGGACAAGCCATGCGCCTAAGCGTGAAGAACAGGGTCCAGGCCCCCGGAAACCAGTGCAGGATGAGTTCCCCGAACTCCCGGCTACTAATCGCGCCGTTGACACGAACGCTCTCGGCGAGCTCCGACGAAACACTCGGAATGTGCATGCACACCTCGATGTCACCTGCGAAAGCGAGCGACAAGGATTAACGCTACGCCGACTCAAGAGCGTTGTCCAGCGACCCGTCAGCCCTTAACAAATGAGGAAATCAGTGTATCCTGAATAGAAATATGCAAACTCTTCTCCCCGCCCTGGCCGCAGCCGCGGTCATGAGCCTCCTCTCCTTGGTCGGCTATGCCAGCTTGGCGTGGAAAAAAAGCCAAACAGCTTTTGTTCAGCACGCGATCGTCGCCTTTGCGGCCGGCGCCTTGCTCGGCAACGCCTTCTTCCATCTTCTCCCGGAATCCGTCGAAACATCCCCGAACGCTCTGACTTGGGCACTGGCGGGTATCCTGATCTTCTTTGTCCTCGACTCCATGCTGTGGATCTACCACAGCCACGCCGGACGCGAACTACACGACCATGAACACGACCATGCCCCGGCCAAACCCGTCGGCTATCTCAACTTGATCGGAGACGCCGTTCACAATTTCACCGACGGCATCGCGGTCATGTCGGCCTACCTGGTAAACCCGGTACTCGGTCTCAACACGGCGATCGCGATCGGCCTCCATGAAATCCCGCAAGAGCTTGGAGACTTCGGCATTCTGCTTTCTTCCGGCTTCTCAAAAAAGAAGGCGCTTTGGCTGAACCTGCTCGTCTCGTTTGCAATGATCGTCGGCGTCATCGGCACATGGCTTGCCGCCGGCTTTGTCACGCGTCTAACCACATGGACGATCCCGCTCGCCGCCGGATTCATGATTTACATGGCGTGTACGAATTTGTTCTCGGAAATCAAGGAAGAACCAAAACTCTCAACGCGCGCTTGGCAGACACTCGCCATGCTGCTCGGCCTCGCCATCATGTGGCTCACCGCTGGGATGGAATAATAAAAAAATCCCCCGTAACCAATCGGGGGATTTTTTAATTCTTACTTCAAGGCTGCTTCGATTGCCGCCTTCAACTCGCTATACGGAACCGCACCGGAAACAAGCTGTCCATTCACGAATGTCGCCGGCGTGCCTTCTACACCGGCCGACGTGCCTTCGTTCAAGTCCGTGCTGACGCGCGTCGCCATCTCTCCGCCGTCGACACACTTGTCAAAGTTTCCCGTGTTCAAACCAATCTTCTTGGCGAGTTCCGTGTAGAGGGAACGGCTAAGCGTCGCTTGATTGGCAAACAGTTCGTCATGCATCTTCCAGAACGCATCGTTCCCGCCAAGTTTTGCGGCGCAAGCGGCCGCTTCTGCCGACTTCTGGGCTTCCGGGTGGAAGGACAGCGGGTAGTAGCGGTACACGAGACGGACATCATTCGGATAATCCTTCATAGCCTGTTTGATGCTCGGCAAGTGGCGCTGACAGAACGGGCATTGAAAATCCGAGTATTCGACGAGCGTCACCTTGGCATTCTTGGCGCCAAGAATGTAGTCGCTATCGCTTACCGGCTTCAACGGTCCGGCCGCGACAGGAGCCTGAGCGGAAGGCGTCGGAGCAACAGCTGACGGAACAACCGCGCCGCTGCCTCCGAGCGCCAAAGCGCGTCCGCCCATCACGAGATTCAACGTCACACCCAACCCGACAACGGCCGATACCGCGACACCGAGGAAAAGTCCGGTGTAGAACATGGTCTTAGGACCTCCGTCAAAAAAGTTTTGCATAGAATGTGTGAGAGATTAGCATGGTCTAAGGTCGAGTCGAGACATGTTCCGAATGTTCCGGCATCGAGTCCGAGCTGTCCGGCATAGGCTTTGAAATCCGCGGCCGGATCCTTACCCGTAGCCCAGCTCGTCTGCTCCGTATACAGCTTGTCCTTCATCTCCCAAAATTGCCCCTGATCCTGAGCGCAGCGCGCGGCATTGGCCGCGAGGCGCGCGTTCGGGTGGATCGACATGAGCGGGAAATCGTTCCAGATGAACTTAACCTTGCTCTTATACTTCTCGATCGCATAATTCACGCCCGCTTCCGCCGCACGGCAAGCCGGACATTGGAAGTCACTGAATAAACGTACAACGGTCGTCGCATTCTCGGGTCCGATAAACGGATCGCCCGCATCCTCAAAGGAAAGCGGACCGCCCGAGACAGGTGTGGACGGTGGAGCGGACACAATCGCCCAAACCAATCCTCCAAAAACGAGCACGGCCGTCACGACAATACCGATCAGTACATTTCTATTAGAAGTCTCTTGCATAGGTCAAAAGAATGGCATGACAACCTTTCATACGCAACGGCCGCCATGAAAAATTCAGGCGGTCTGTCAAGTCTGGGTCGATTGCAGATAACGAATAATATCGAGTGAGGCCTTTGAACCCTCGCCTACGGCAACGGCAATCTGTTTATAGTCCACGTTTGTCACATCGCCGGCCGCCCATACTCCATCGACATTTGTCTTATTGTGCGAGTCGACAATGATCTGCCCGGCTTTATCCTTAGCCAAAAAGTCGATCAATTCCGACTGTGGTTTAAGACCAATTTCGATAAAGACGCCCTCGGTCGGAGCGGAAACCTCTTTCCCATCCGGCCCGACGAGCCCGATGGCCTCGAGTAACGCACCTCCCGTGAAGCCCGTCGTCTTCGTAGAAAAATGCATCTTAATATTGGCACCTTTCAAACAATTCCGCTTCATAACCTCATCGCCCATGAGCTCTTTATTAATGGAAATAACATGGACTTCCTTAGCGTACTTAGCCAGAAACAAGGCCGCATCCATAGCGCTATTACCGCCTCCGACCACGTGGACGATTTTATCCGCAAATAACGGCGCATCACAATTCGCACAATACGAAATACCTTTCATATTGAATTGATCCTCCCCCGGAACGCCGAGCTTCCGATGATCCGCACCTGTCGCAACAAGAACGGTTTTTGTCGGATAGGCTCCCCGATCCGTTTCTAAAGAAAACCCTCCGGCCGTTTTAACGACCTTCAGGACATTCTCGCCTTCATGGAGCTCCATCGCCTTCTTATAATCCTCCAAGTGGCGATTGAACGCCTCAACGAGTTTCACGCCGGTAATATTGTGGATCCCAAGATAGTTCTCGACATCGGAAGACCAAATCACTTGTCCGCCGAGAGTTCCGGCAAACAACGCAAACTTCATTTTTTGACGCGCAAGATATACGGACGCAGCCATCCCTGCCGGTCCGCCTCCGATAACGATGCAGTCAAACATGCGACTATTCTATCACGAACGCTCCTTTGTCTTGCTCGACAAGAGCCAAACCCCGACGGCTATTAACGGTATCGATAAATATTGCGTTGGTGTAAGTCCAAAATACTTCACATCGACGAGCCGGTAAAAATCGAGACCGAATCGCGACACGCCTTCAATGATCATATACGTTCCAAACCAAAACCCGGGACGTCGCTCGCGTCGATTCAACCAGACAAACAGAGCCCCTGTCGCAAAACCGATGATCGATAGATACAAGCCGAGATCATGCCGAACCTGCCCATCCGGATATTTCACGCCTAAAACAAAATTGGTCAGCGTCCCCGGATGATCGTGAATAAAAAAACATCCAAGTCGACCAACGCCGCAACCCCAAGGCAATCCCCAGATTAACGTATCGGCATATGCCATCCAATTGAGGGCATTCTTCCGACAGTAGGCAAAAAAGATAATAGCCGAACCTATAAAACCGCCAAAGATCGCAAAACCGGGCTTGCGCGGATCGATCGCGTCCCAAGGCACGGCCAGGTAATGTGAAGGATCATAAAACACGACGTGAAAAATACGCGCGCCCAAAAACGCACCAATGAAGAGCCAGAAAGCGAGATCAAGGACACGCTCGGGATTCAAACCTTTTTCCTTGGCGCGATGCCATGCGACAAATGCGCCCAAAGCGTATCCAAGCGCGACCAACGTTCCCCATGTCTGGAACGTTACCCCGAGCACCGTAAATGATGTCGACTCAAAATAAGGAATCATATTAAAACACGTTCAGCGTCTTCAGCGCCGCGTGAAAATCCCTCACCGCCGACTTGGCCTGACGTAAGGAAATCTCAAATGTCGCATCATGCACAAGCTGATTGCGCAATTTATGCGCTCCCCAAACCTTGGAAATATTTGGATATTTATACGCCGCCGTCTTGAGGCGCTCCCCCATCGTTTCTCCGGGGAAATGAAGTTTACGTAAAACCGTGTCAAGCAATTTATCCGCCTCGACAACCGCGAGCTTGGCCCCCATCAATCCATGCTCCGACGTTTTCTCGATTTCCGCCCACATAGCGGCAAGTCGCTTCGGATCAAGGCCCTCGAGCGACGGGCGGCTCAACGCACGAAACATGGTCGCAATCCCGATAGCCGCGAGCAATCCGACGACAATGACGAGCAGAACGATCCCTAGCACGGAACCAAAATTCGTCGTCCCGCTCGGCAGAACCTTGCCGGCGACATTGCCTCCATCAAAAACAAATTGGAACAACATCACAGATTAATATGCTCAAACACGCGTGCCGTCGATAGAAGCGCTCCATCCGCTCCCATCTTACCGATGAATTGCAAACCGACAGGCAAACCCTCATGCGCACCGCATGGCACGGAAATCGCCGGAAGCCCGGCAACGTTGGCACCAACGGTATACACATCCTCCAAATACATCGCGAGTGGATCGTTCAACTTCTCTCCCAGCTTGAACGCCGTCGATGGAGCCGTCGGCGTCACGATAACGTCGACGTTCTCAAAAGCCGAAGCGTAGGCACGTCGAATCAGCGTCTGCACTTTCCGTGCCTGTCGATAATACGCATCGTAATACCCTTTTGATAGCGCATACGTGCCGAGAATGATACGACGACGCACTTCCTCCCCAAGATTTTCCGAACGCGATTTGAGATAGGTTTCGAGCAATGTCGGCCGCGTCTCGCGCTGTCCATAACGCATGCCGTCAAAACGCGACAAGTTCGCGGACACCTCGCAAGGCATCAACACGTAATAAACCGCAAGCGCCTCGTCCGCATACGGCAAATCGATTTCAATCAACTCGGCTCCTGCTTGCTTCATCGTCTCCAAAGCCCCTTCCGCATGCTCGCGCACGCCGGCCGTCATCCCCTCGCCCCACGCCTGACGCGGTACGCCGACACGAACGCCCTTCATATCCTTCCGTGTTTCATATTTCACGGCACCAAAATCGACCGTGGTCTGATCAAGCTTGTCGACACCGCGAATCGCCTCGAATAGCACCGCCGCATCCTCGACCGTCTTGGTCATCGGACCGATTTGGTCAAGTGAAGACGCCATCGCCATCAAACCGGAGCGCGAAACCGTTCCATAGCTCGGCTTAAAGCCGACGATTCCGCAGAATGAAGCCGGTTGGCGGATGGATCCACCCGTATCCGAACCAAGTGCGGCGATTGCCATATCTCCCGCGACGGCTGCGGCGCTTCCGCCCGATGATCCGCCCGGAACGCGGGCCAGATCGCGCGGATTCTTGGTCGGACCAAATGCCGAGCGCTCCGTACTCGAGCCCATCGCAAACTCGTCCATGTTGGTCTTGCCGAGAAACACGCTGCCTGCCTCGCGCAATTTCGTGACCACCGTCGCGTCATACGCCGCCCGATAATTCGCCAAAATTTGCGACCCCGCCGTCGCGCGCTGATCCTGTATCAAAATATTATCCTTGATCGCAAGCGGAATGCCATCGAGCACGCCAAACGCTTTCCCGGCCGCACGCCGTTCATCCGACGCATGCGCCTGATCCAGCGCCGTACCCTCAAATACGTCGAGGTAGGCATGGATTCCCAAATCCAAACCGCGGATCTGTCCGAGATACGCCTTCGTCAATTCGGTCGACGAAAACGCGTTGGAAGCCAAACCGTCCGCCGCCGATCGAATTGTCTGTTCAAGCAAGAGTCCCATAATTAGCCTTTCGGTTTATCGAATACGCCGGGCACGCGCAATACATCGCCCGCCTTATCCGGAAAGTTCGACAAGATAGCCGCACGCTCGCCGTCCGAGCTTCCGTCGACCACATCCTCGCGCAAACGCACAAGCGCATCTCCTTCCGTCTCCGGAACGCCGGTCGTGTCGACATTGGAAAGACGGCCGACATACTCGAGTACCGGATCAATCGTTTCTTCCATGCGCTGCATCTCTTCTTCGGAAAGGGAAAGTCGGGACAGGTCCGCCAACCGCTTAATCTCGTCTCGGGTCAATGCCATACCGCATGAGAATACCGTTCCTGACGGGTTTGGTAAAGCCGAAAGCCTCTGCTAGACTGCTCCCCATATGACCCATTTCAAGCGCTGGTTTGCCGCCGCGAGTCTGACGGCTCTTGTCCTGCCATGGAGTGCGATCGCCGCGACTCCGGAACAATCCCTCGATAAAGCCGTAAAATCCATGGATTCCATAACGAGTTATCGACTCGACATGGACATGAAAATGGATATCGGCGAGCGCGTCATCGGTAAATCCGGTAGCGGCATCACAGGCCAAATCGCCGTCAAACTCGGCACGCGCGTACTCGACAAGCAAAACGGCGAAGGCCGCCTCTCGCTCGAGCGTCTCTCCATCAAAGGCGTGGAAAGCGGTCAAGAAATATCCTTTGCCATCGACCAGCCCATGGCGATTGAATGGCAGATGACGGGTAGCATGCTGTACTTCCGCTTGGCACAGGTCCCGGCCATGGTTGTCGAATATCTCAAAACGAACATGGAAGTAGACCTTGCTCCGATCATCGGCGTCTGGATCGGTATGGACGCCCCCAACGGCGTAAACGATTTGAAAAATATTCCGATCTTCCCGACGCAGGTCATCTCCCGCGATCTCCCACAAAACATCACGGCCCAGTCCGCCATCCGAAAACTCCCGATGTTCCGCGTCATTGGCGTCGAGAAGCGCATGAAAAACGACGCTGGCGACGATCTGACGCGCTTGCGCGTCCGCATCAACCCGGCACTGATTAACGCGGTACGTCTCGCGGAAATCAAAGCCTTGCCGCGCGACAAATACTATCGCGAGGATTTGGCCGCGTTGAACAAACGCTATGTGGAGCTCCGCTCCAATCTCAACCGCCTCTTCATGGCGATGAACCTGAACGTCACCAAAAACCGGCTTGAACGCATGGAAATCGGCGGCACCATCGAGGAGCCGACGGAAAAATGCACTTACAGCACAAGTCTGAAGCGCAATATCTGCAAAGTCGCATCGGTTCGCATGTATAAAATTTCCATCGGCGTCAACATGGCTCCGGCCGGAAGCGAGCCCGTCCTTCCTCCGTCAATCTGGAAGACAATCGAAGAAATTCAGAAGATATTGATGCCGCCCCCGACACCGCAACCCGTCGTTGATCCGATGGTCGAAACACTCACCGCTCCCACCACGTAAGACAGATAAAAAAATAATCCGCCGCGGCGGATTATTTTATTTTCTTAAGAAACTCTTTTTCCTCCAAGACCGTCACCCCCAGCTTCTGCGCCTTATCAAACTTTGACCCCGGACTATCGCCAACAACCACAAACGAGGTCTTCTTTGAGACCGACTCGCTAATATCCCCTCCCAACGCCCGAATTTTATCCTTGGCTTCATCTCGCGACATGGATTCCAGCGTCCCCGTAATGACCCAGCTCGTGCCCGTAAACGGCCCTTTAGCCGCACGCTTCACATGTCGGACATGAACGACTTTAAGCAAATCCTCGAGCTGTTTCGTATTCGTCTTATCCTTCATCCATTCAATGACAGATTCGGCGACAATATCCCCAATCCCTTCGACAGCAAGGAGATCCTCTATGGTCGACTCCCGAAGCTTGTCGATGGACCCAAACGATTGCGCCAAATCCCGCGCCGTCTCTTCACCGACATGCTTCATGCCAAGCCCGTTAATGAATCGATCCAAATTGATTTCACGATGGTCCTGAATTTCCTTGTGCAATTTATTGGCCGATACTTCCGCAAATCCCTCGAGCTGCAAGAAATCCCCCGGCTCAAGCCCAAAAACATCCGCCGGCTCATGCACAAAACCTTTTTGGATCAGCTGTTCGACAATCTTCTCTCCGAGCCCCCGCATGTCGAACGCATAAACAAGATGCAACATCTTGGCGAGCTGCTGCGCAAAACAATTCCGATTCGTACACATCACAGCCACCTCTCCCTCCTTGCGCTCGACGACCGCGCCGCACATCGGACATTTCTTTGGCACATGAAACGCCTTTTCATGTCCCGTCCGCAGCTGCGGCAATACTTTAATAATCTTCGGAATAATATCTCCCGCCTTCTCGACGATCACCGTATCCCCAATTTTCAATCCCAATCGATGAATCTCATCCTCATTATGCAGCGACGCATGCGTTACTGTCGTTCCCTGTAACTGCACCGCCTCGAGAAGCGCTACAGGCGTGAGAACTCCCGTACGACCGACGGACACTTCAATATCCCTCACCTTCGTTGTCCCCTGCTCCGCCGGAAACTTCCAAGCAATCATCGCGCGCGGCGTTTTACCGACGACTCCAAGCGCCTCAAACAAACGATCGTCATTCACGTTCACGACGACGCCATCGAGCCAATACGCAAGCTTGTCGCGTTTCTTGTAAATTTCCGCATGCATCTCCTCGACTTCATCCAGGTTCCTGCAATGTCGATTCAGCGGATTCTGCGGAATACCGAGCTCCTCGATCATCTTATGGGCTTCCGCATGCGTTTTGGTACCAAGATCCGTGATCAAAGAATATCCGTAAAAAGATAACTTCCGATCGGCAACAATGGACGGATCAAGCTGGCGTATGGTTCCCGCCGCCGTATTGCGTGGGTTCGCATACAATTCCCCGCCCTCCTTTTTCTGTTTCTTGTTGATTTGCTCCAATTGTTTTTTTGTTAGATACACCTCTCCTCGAATCTCTACACGTCCGGGAATCTTTTTACGCAGGATGAGCGGAATCGCTTCGATCGTGCGTAAATTATGCGTCACGTCTTCACCAATGCGTCCATCACCGCGAGTCGCGCCCTGCACAAAGTGCCCATCTTCATAAACAAGCGACACGGCCAGCCCATCCATCTTAATCTCCGCAAAGAAATCAAAATGCGCTCTTGGCTCAAGCTTCTTCATCCGTTCCAACCACGCATCCGCTTCCTCCCGCGAAAAAACATCCTCGATCGAGAGCATCGGCACCTGATGCGTCACCTTCTTGAATCCTTCCGCCGGCTTTCCCGCGACGCGCTGTGTCGGCGAATCCTTCGTAATCAGATCCGGATGCTGTTCTTCTAACTTATATAATTCATGCTTGAGCGAATCCAAAGCCGCCTCGCTAATCGAGAGATTATCGAGCACATGCATCTCGTACCGATACTTGGCGATAAGTTCGCGCAGCTTCCCGATACGTTCCTTCGCTTCCGTCTTCGTCATGGCACTATCCTATCCCAAATCCGCGCGTAAACCAATCCGCAATTTGATTCCCCCACAGCATCGCCCCAACCGTCCCGATCGCTAAAAACGGCGCAAACGGAATACGCATGCCACGTCGATAGATACCCGTCGCGAACAGAACGACGGCAATGACTCCTCCGACGATATAGGTCAGATACAATACGACGCCGATGCCGGGCCAGCCTAAAAAGGCTCCAATCGACGCCGCAAACCAAATATCCCCACGCCCCATCCATTTTCCTTTTGAGATCGCAACCTGAATCCAAATAAATCCTACTCCAACAAGGATGCCGATCGCCGATGAAACCGCATCGCCGTCCAAAGTCTGAAACAAAAAACCGACGATCGTCGCCGCAATCATCGGCTCAACCGGCAACAATTTCTTCTTCCAATCGTACCAAGCCAGCGCGAAAAGATAGACGAGGAACGCAAGCATCACGGCGTACTCCATGGTCGGTTATTTGTCCGCGTCTTCAAGATCGATACCCGTCGCATGCGCGTAGAACACGTTCGCCGGTCCAAGATCCGTACGCGTCTCCGTCTGGAAGCGGATCGAATAACCGTTTGGACCCGCACGATAACGATAATATTCGTTCACCTTAGGTCCCGTCGGTACGCGGTCGAGATACACCGGCTGTGTCGGATCGGTATTAATCACAAATCCGGCGGCGGAAAGCTTATCCGCGTTCGATCCCGGCATGCCAACTTCAACTCCGGCAGATTGCGGATACGTCGCCTTTTCCAGCCAATACTGGCTCAACGCCGATCGCATGATGCTCACGTCGGAAAGACGCTGAGCGTCGCGCAGACTTGCCCGTGCACTATTGAGCGACAAAACCGCGAGTGTTGCCAGAAGGCCAAACACCGCCAATACGATCAGCGCCTCCAGTACCGTAAATCCTCGACGAAACGTCATATATCCGATTATACCACTACGGCGTCTGAAGTTCGACGCCTTGCGACGGAACGGGAGCAGGAGCCTTTGGGTTAGAGATCTGCCACCACAATAAACTCGCGGCAATCAACACGACTCCGAGCGCAACCAAAACCTCCCAACGTGCAAAACCCTGCTCAAATCCAAAATGCCGATTCAGCCGGCGGACGACATCATCCGGATGATGCTGTGTCTTGATCAAATAATCCGTACAGCCGAGCGTGAAACACTTGTCGACATCCTCGCGCGAAGAAAGCCTCGATAGCATAAATACGGGTATAGATGATGTTTCCGACGATGTTTTTAGAATTTCCAGCAATTCAAAACCGTCTTTTCCGGGTAAACCGATATCCAGAAGAATGATATCCGGCTTTTCACTCAAAGCCTTCTTCAAACCGTCCTCGCCGTTACTCGATTTGATGACCGCAAAACCTCCAGCAACCAAGCTTTTGGCGATGATGTCGGCAAACACGGCATCGTCCTCGATACTAAGCACGGTCCGTTTCATACTTGGAATGATTCCCATGCCGGTCCAAGTGTCGTCAAGCGCGAGCGCACGACACGAACGGGAATCCCGGCTTCCGACGCGGGCCGCCACCAGTCGTTCGCGGAACGCGCCATAAGCGCGACCGTCGTCCGACCGGACAATGCCGCATGCAAGGCAAGCTCGCGACCGTCGTCGCGATCCGCATCATACAAAACCGGTTTGTCTCCATCGGATTCCCTCCATTCATCCATCGACTCGACCAGCGGATACTTGGCGAGAAAATGTCTCGACACGTAGGCATCCGGTGAAATAACGATTAGCAGACCGTCCGGCTCGGCACGGAATCCGTCGAGAACACCGGACCAATCCGCGGGGTGGAGGCGTTCGCTCGCAACGCGTTTCCGTATCAACTGTAACGCGGGACCCGTACCCGCCGGAATAGCCTGTACGTGCCAACCCAGGCGTCCGCCGATGCGCTGTGCTCTCATGGAAAGCGCGGGCAGAACGGAAGCCGGAATACGCCGTTCGCCGCCATTGTCAAAAAGAATATCCGCTTCGCGATCCGTCGGCATGATCCGGATTTGATGAGCGCAAGCATGATCGGCGTCGCGCAAAATAATGTGTAGTAATCGGCCCGTACTCTGTCCGGGACTTACGGAACCAAAATTCGGAAATGAAAAACCTAACTCACGTGCCTCATCGGCACCCATTAATCCCGTTCCGACAACCGCCTGTACCGGATGCAATCCGTGCCCATGCAAAGACTCCGCCGCGGCTGAATCGCGACGCGAGACGCGGCCCCGGGACCGGGCCGTAGCCAATTTCCGCTTCATGGTTAGGTATCAAGATCGCGCATCGCACAGCCGATCGTCACGGCAAATCGCGGACCAAGCTCGTCGAGAAGCGGCCGCAAATCCGGCGGATAGACGACGCGCGCCCACGGATTGCCGAGGTACGAATTCACATTCATCTGTTGCGTCAAAAATTCCGGCAAACGCGGCAAGAGCGACGACCCTCCCGTCAAAATAATCTTCTCAATGCGTTTACCATTTCCTCCGGATTGTTGTTGATACAGCGTAAAAGAATATTTGATCTCATCCAAAATCGGTTTCACAAGCACGGTCAAAATCGGCGAAAGATCTCCCGTCGGCGCAAACGCCTGCATCGACTTGATATCGCGCTTCATACTCTCCGCCTGATCCATCGGAATACCGAGCGTCTTGGCTATGGTCTGCGTGATAGCTGAACCACCCGTAGCGATCGAGCGTGTAATAAACGGAATCCCGCCCTCTACGACCATGATGTTTGTCCGAAGCGATCCGACATCGACCACCATAATCGTCGAACGATCTTTTCCGATTAACGCGCGAATGACGGCAAACGCTTCTGTTTCAAGAGAAATCAACTCCAGTCCGGCCTGCTTAAAAATCTCCACGTACTTTGACACCAACGTCTTCGGCGCCGCCGTCACGAGCACGCGAGTCGCCGGCTTTCCTCCATCCGCACCTTTCTCCGTCTTGTCGATCACCTTCGTGTCGAGCACGACTTCCTCGAGCGGCAGCGGAATCAATTTCTTTGCCTGCAACGTCACCGCCTCCTTCAATTCTTTGTCATTCGTCGTCGGCACCGACAAGATCGAGGAGAACACGGAAGAAATCGGCAAAGCCGCCACCGACTTCTTTGCCGTCGCCTTGCTCTTGGCAACCATCTTCTTCAAAAGATCCGCGGCATTTGGAATATCATTCAAAAGCGACTTCTCCAGACTCTCCGCAGCCACATTGGCATACGCATATGTCACAAGACGCGCCCGTCCCTTCTCGTTTTTCAGCTCAACGAGCTTCATCCCCGCAAAACCGATATCCACCCCTAAATAACTCACCGATGGCGGAGTCGAAGAAAACAGTCCCATATTATGCTGAGTATATCACATTTCCAGACTCGGCCACACCCATGTGGGCGACGCGAGGCGTGCTGATGTAGGGCCGAGGACTGTCTGAGTCGTCCACAGAAAACAAAGATTGACGACGAGTTCCGCAGGCCCGAAATCAGTACGCCTCGCGTCGCCCACTCCCCTCATCCATAGCCTTGTTCGATAGCGCATCCGCATGCTCATTTTCCGCCCGTCTCACATGCTTGAACTTCACCGATCCAATCTGACGCACCAAATCCTGCAACTGCGCAAAAAGAGGCTTAATATTCACGTGTTTCACTTTATATTCGCCGGTAGCCTGCTTAACCACCAACTCGCTGTCCGCTAATACTTCGACAGAGTCGGCTTTCAAGTGCTTAGCACGTTGCAGACCTAAAATCACCGCCTCATACTCGGCTTGATTATTGGTCTTCACTCCAAGAAACTTTGCATGTTCTTCAAGAACCTTTCCTTTGTCGTTTTCAACAACAACACCAATACCCGCCGGTCCCGGATTTCCTCGAGCGCCCCCATCGGTGCGGATAATTACGTGCATGGTCTAAAATCAATTAATCGACATTCCGCCGTTCTCCTACCATTCCACTCGTTTATCGAAAGATTATACACGATATCAATCTCTTTCCCCATCATTGCCTCCAAAATCCTGCTCCCCATCTTAAATCCAACCGCTTTCACCGCACGACCTGACCCATCCGCAACCTGCAGCCTCAAATGATTCCCCGTCGCCCCCATCGTATCCGATGAAAGAATTTTGCATCGCTTCGACAAAAAAATCGGCAACGGATTCCCCATCCCATACGGTTCAAGTCGCTTCACTCCTTCTGCGACATCCATCGCTACGCCGGCCAAGGTAATTTCCGCATCGATCGACAGTAACGGTACCAGCTCATCGCTCGTGATCGAGGACGCATGCTCGACAAGCCGCGACTGAAACTCCGGCAATCGTTCCCCATCATTCAACGCAAACCCACACGCCTGCACATGCCCTCCGCTCCGCGTCAGAATCCCCTCCCCCGCCGCCTTAACCGCATCCGTAATATTATAAGTCGATATCGACCGTCCCGATCCGATCCAATGATCCCCATGCTTCCCAACAGCGATCACCGGTCGACTAAACTTCTCCATGAATCTCCCGGCGACCAAACCGACCAGCGCCGGTGACCAATTCTCCTTCCAAACTACAATCACATTGTCTTTCACGTCATCGCCTACGATCTTCTCGGCTTCAACCATCATCTTCTTTGTTGCATCCTGTCGCGCTTTGTTTAAATCCTCGAGCTCTCTCGCAATAAGCCGCGCTTCATCCATCGATTCGGAAAGCAGAAGCCGAAGCGCCACCGTCGCATGATCCATTCTGCCCGCCGCATTAATTCGCGGGCCAATCCCAAACCCAATCGTCTCCGAAGTAATCGACCCCGGCTCAACACCCGCCATTTCAAATAAAGCCAGCAACCCCGGCCTCCGCGTCTTATTCAAAACCGTCAGCCCAAACGTCTCAAGGACACGATTCTCGCCGACCAGTGGAACCATATCCGTCACCGTCGCAATCGCGACCAAGTCGAGCAGCCACTTCTCCCAACCCTCCGGATAATCGAGTCCGCGTTCACGGGCTCGAGACAATAAAGCGGTCGCAAACTTGTAAGCGACTCCAACAGCTGCAAGATGCTTGAACGGATACGTCTCCTCCGGCAAACCCGGATGAATCAAATGCCCATCGGGAACCGTTTCGCCAAAGGTATGGTGGTCGACAACAATCGTATCGATCCCGTCGATTTTCGCCAGCGCAATCTCATCGACACACGCAATTCCACAGTCGACGGTAATGATCAACGATGTCCCGCGCTCCTTCAAAATCGGTACCGTTTCTTTCCGCAATCCATATCCCTCCTTATCGCGATGCGGAATATAATAATCGATAGGCGCCTTGCTCCCTGTCTTCTTCGCTATGTCATTCAAAACCGTAATAAGCAACGTCGATCCCGTCACCCCATCCGCGTCATAATCGCCATGCACGGTGATGCGCTCGCCTTTTTCCAAAGCATCGAACGTGCGGACGACCGCGCCCTCCATTTGTCGAAACTGAAGCGCATCGTGAATATTTTCCTCCCAAGACGGCGTCAAAAACGCGTCCGCGTCGGAGCGCTCGCGAATCCCACGGTTCCACAACAACTGCGCCACAATCGGTTGACCGATTATTTGGACAAATTCCGGCGGACACGATTCCGCCACGCGCCATCGCTTTTCCATGAGGCTGCATTGTCGCAATCCAACACGCCTCACGGAAGATAAAAATCAAGACCCCGTCCCGACAGTTCGTCGGGACGGGGTTGCATTCAGTCTAGCCGAGGATGTAGCGCTGGAGGGCGCGTGACAGCAGCGTCTCGGAGCTCAGCTCCAACCCGACGGCTTGGGCGGCCACCTCGCGCTCGAGCCTGATGATCCGATCGATCTGCTCGTCGGTGTAGTCGCCGAGATTGAGCGGGACATTCTCCCGGTCGATGATCTGTGACGGCTGGCAGTACGACTGGTCGGATCGGAGATCCTGCTCGTACTTGATCACGCGCTCGCGCATGATGAGGCGCATCTGTGGAACGATGGGGTCATCGATCATGTCGCCGCCTCCTCGTCGAGGAAGCGCGCGTCGGCATTCGCCATCTCGGCGAGCTCCTGTCGGGAGAGAACGCCGTCGAACCTGCTCGGCTTCCACCAAGCGGGATAGCGGCGGTCTTGCCGCGGCTCTACTACTTCCTCGTCGCAAAAGAGTTCGGTCGTTCGATCAGGGCTCACGTTCACCTCCTTAACTTAGAAACGGTCCCACCAGGAACAAAATGGTTGCAAAGACCATGAATCCCGCAAACACTTTCACCATCAGTGAGTGGCCACGTTTAGGTATCATATATTTCAATAAACATCAAGGGTGGTTTACCCGCGTCTCAACACTTTGATAAACGCATCCGGCGGAATCTCTACCGAGCCTTTTCCATGGGCAAGCATGCGCTTCTTTCCTTTCTTCTGCTTCTCCAGCAATTTCATTTTACGCGTAACATCGCCTCCGTACAAATACCCCGTCACATCCTTACGGAAGGCGGAAATCTTTTCCGAAGCGATAATCTTGGCGCCGACGGATGCCTGCAATTTGATGACGAATTGCTGACGAGGCAATTCCTCTTTCAGCGTCTCGACGATTTCTTTTCCTCGTCGCTGTGCCTCGCTCGTATGGAGCAACGTCGCCAACGCCTCGACCGGTTCATCCGCCACGTTGATCGTCAGTTTCACGATGTCCGAATCGCGGAAATCCATGAAGTCGTAGTTCAATGAAGCGTATCCGGCCGTCACGCCTTTCAGCTTGTCATAAAAATCGACAATGACGGACGCCAACGGCATTTCATAATGCAGTAGCGCGCGCGTCGTATCAAGATACTCCGTATTCTTATAAATACCGCGTCGATCCTGAACCAATGCCATCACATTCCCGAGATACTCCTTGGGCGACAAAATATCGACGCGGGCCCATGGTTCGCGGGTCGTATCGATACGCGAAGGATCCGGAAAACCGCCCGGAGATTTGACCGAAACTTCCGTCCCGTCCGTCAATGTCACTTCATATCCCACAGATGGCGTCGTGATGACAACATCCATATTAAATTCGCGTGAGAGACGTTCCTGCACAATTTCCAAATGCAGCATGCCGAGCAAACCAACGCGGAAACCAAATCCGAGAGCGATCGAATGTTCGGGTTCGAATGTCAGCGCCGCATCATTCAATTTCAATTTCAAAATCGCATCGCGGAGTTTCTCGTACTCATTTCCTTCTTGCGGAAAAAGTCCCGCATACACCATTGGGCGCACCTCTTTATAACCCGGTAGCATTTCCGTCTCGGCCGCCTGTCCCGCACTCACAACCGTATCACCGACGCGCACCGCGCCGATATCTTTCAAGCCTGTCACCAGATATCCAATATCCCCGGCTTCCATGTGCCCGCTGGAAAAATGCTGCGGATTCATGTACCCGATATCCAAAGCCGATCCGACGGCCGATGTCGCCTTAAACGCTACTCCGCTATTTTTCTCGATGTGACCGTCGATGCAACGGATATACGCGACCACGCCCTGATAGTCGTCATATTTGGAATCAAATATCATAGCGCGAAACGGCTTTTCGCGAGAACCCTGCGGCGGAGGCACTTCCTTCACGACACGTTCAAGAATTTCAAGCACGCCCTCGCCCGACTTTCCGGAAGCCGACAAAATCTCCTCGCGCTTACAGCCGATGAGCTGCATTAATTCCGCCGCTCGCCGCTCCACATCCGAGTTCGGCAAGTCGATCTTGTTCAGCACCGGAATAATCGTCAGATTTTGTTCAATCGCCAAATACAAATTCGCGATGGTCTGCGCCTGCACGCCTTGCGTCGAATCGACCAGCAAGACCGCACCTTCCACGGCGGCGAGTGATCGAGATACTTCGTACGTAAAGTCGACATGTCCCGGCGTGTCGATAAGATTCAGCTCGTACTCCGTCCCATCTTTTGCCTTGTACGACATGCGCGCCGGCTGAAGCTTGATCGTAATCCCGCGCTCGCGCTCCAAATCCATTGTGTCGAGCAATTGCTCCTTCATCTTGCGCTTCTCGATGGTGCCGGTAATTTCAAGCAAACGATCGGCAAGCGTGGACTTGCCGTGGTCGATATGGGCGATGATGCAAAAATTTCTGATTCGAGACTGTTCCATTGGGCGTAAATCTAGCGGAAAATCGAACGCCCGTCCAGAGAGGACGGGCGTAACCGAGACTAGGAGTCGAAGGGCTGGAAGTTGCGGTGCCGCAGCCAGACCAGTAGCTGGGCAAAACCCTCATTGTAATCCCGGCAGACCCGATCGGACCGGGGAAAGACGACGCGTTCCTCGCCCTTGAAATAGATACCGACCACCCATTTGCCAGGAACTCCGTGACAGCGGATGAGATCGACGAGCTTCTGAGCTTCGCACGGATCCTCGATGCGCTTGAAGATCTCGCGCAGAAGCGTCGAATAGCTGATACGCCTCGGGTAATGGCGATGAAAGGCCGCGGATCTTGACGTTGACTGGCGCTCGAGCATGGTGAGCCTCCACATCAGGACCTAGAGATAGAATCAAATTATTGCTCGGCTGTCAATGGGTCTTGGCCATCCCGCTCGCCTCTTCCGCGCCCTCAACCAGTCGAGCCTTTTTGAATAAGCGCTTTTCCGCAGCCATGCGGAACTCGACCAGCTCCGGAGAACGGACGAGCCAAGCCGTGACAAAAAACGCGAGGCCGCCGGCAACCAGGGTTCCGCTCGCTTGAAGCACCACCTGCCATGTCGCCTCAAGGTTATAAATCGTACCGAGCCACTGGCGGACGGGAAACGCAGCTGTACACAAGGCGACCGTCGCGATCGACGTCTTATAGGTGGAGATGAGTGTCTCTCCTTTTCCAAGCTGTCCGAACATTCTCCGCAAGAACAAACCGAGCAACAAACATTGAACGATGGCCGCGGCGGAAAACGCCATCGCCAAACCCATCACGCCAAACGGCTCGCGGAGCACAATCGCCAAACCAATAATCACCGCCTCGGAAATGATGCTGATCCAAAACGGTGTCCATGTGTCCTGCAACGCATAAAACGCGCGGGCAAGGAGCGGAACAAGGGATTGCGCCACCAGCGAAACGGCAAACCACGCCAGCGCATCCGCCGTACGAATCGTGTCATTCCAGTTGAATTCACCGGCACCAAGCGCGAGGCGGACGATTTGCGCGCGCAATAAAATAAAAACAGCCATCGCCGGAATAATTAAAAAGATAATTTTACGCGCCGCAGCCGAGAGCGCATGGCGATACCCTTCATCATCCTCGATCGCATGCGCTTTGGCGAGCGAGGGAAACGCGGCAATCGCAAACGAGATGCCGATCAAGCCGACCGGAAACATCTGCAAGTTATTGGCCAAATTGAAAACAGAAACCGCACCCGGCTCGATCGTCGTCGCAAGCGCAAGCAAGAACACTAAGTTAACCTGGGAAATCCCCAGCGCCGCCGTGCGCGGACCCATCAACGCGAGAATGCGACGTACACCAGCCGAGGAAAAAGACGGCCACGGCAATTTCCCGAGTGGAAACGCCGGCAAGGTCGATGCCTGCACCAAAAAGTGCATGAACGCGCCGGCCACAACCCCGATGGCCGCGCCCATAATACCCATCGTCGGCGAGAGCACGATCGTACCGACGATAATCCCAAAATTATAAAATACGGGAGCCAGCGCAAAACCGACATAGCGCTTCATCGACTGCATGACCCCGCCGATCACGGCCGAGAGTCCGAGCAATAGCGGCGAAACCGACATGACACGCGTAAGCTCGATCGTCTTCTGAAGCGTCTCCGCATCAAATCCGGGGACGATGAGCGGCATGATCACAGGAGCAAACACGGCGACAAGCGCGCTCGCCACCGCGACACAGGCGCCGACGGTCGTCAGAACCTGCGCGGCAAGTTTAGCCGCCGATTCCTTCCCCTTTGTTTCAAGATATTCCGTAAACACCGGAATAAATCCGGCGGAAATCGCGCCAAGAATCAGCAGGTTGTACACCGTGTCCGGCAGACGGAACGCGGCGTAATACGCATCAAGCGATGAACCTGCGCCAAAGGTCCCGGCCAAAACACGGTCGCGTACCAAGCCGAGCAGGCGCGAAGCAAGCGAGGACGCGCCAACAATAAGCGCCGCGGCCGTAAGCCCGTCCGTTTCCCCGTTCCACATCTTTTTAAACCAAGTGATCATGCAAAAGGATCCTCGGGCAATTCTAACACGGCAAACAGTTGGCCGTTCTCTTCAATAACTTCAATCGGTTTCAAAAACGTTCCCGATGGCGCCTGACCGGCAAGGGCGGCGCCCGTACACGGATCAAAATCCGCCCCATGCCATCCGCATCGGAACTTGTCTCCGCCGTGTAGTGCGACAGGTCCGCCCATGTGCGTACATCGATTCACATATGCCTTAATCACGCCGTCGCGATTATAAGCGATGCCTTTGGTCGCGGGACCATAGGAGAAAGCTCGCGTCGATCCGGGAGCCATCTCCCCGACTGCGCAAATCGCCATGCGTCGAACAATCGCCATGCTAGCGTTTCTTGTCCTCACCGCCCATCACATATTCGTAAGGCATGTGGCGAAACGGTCCCTTGGCAATCATATAAATTTCTCCGTATAAATATTTTGCGGCAATGCGCCATCGACCGTCCTTCTCCAACCGACGCACGGAAACAAGCAGAGGCTGTGATTTCATCTGGCGAAAGCGGAATCCGTTCTTGTGCGCGCGCTGTACATATTCGCAGTCCTCGATGAACACGACCGCCTCGTCAAATCCTCCGATCGCTTCATGCACGACACGCTTGGCGATAATAAACGCTCCCGGCGCATGTGGACGCACCTGAGCCGTCGCTCGAACAAAATTATTATAAACGTCATGACCAAACTGGTCGTCGGCACGATCGGACAATGGCTTAAGCTTGCATGTTGCAACATCGGCACCACGCATCACAAATTCCGCGACGATCTCCTCAAGGAAACGATCATTAGGCGGCAATACGTCCGCGTCCATAAAAAATACCAAATCACCTTTTGCGACCTTGGCTCCAAAATTACGACCCGGTCCCGGCATTCCTCCGTCAATAACGCGCGCACCCATCGACGCCGCAATCTCACGCGTCCGATCCGTAGAAAATGCATCGGCGACGATGATCTCAAAATCGCGAAACGTCTGGGTCGCCAAAGCGCCGAGCAGACGCGGCAAAAGCCCTTCTTCATTCTTGGTCGGAATCACGATGGAGACCTTCATATCTAAGGGTAAATCTACCAAAAAAACCCGATCTTGTCGAGCCTCAAGCCTTGACCAAGTCAATCAAACCGCGGGCAATGCGCATCGCGGAATCCGCGGCCACGGACCGCTTGGCACGCTCGCCGACTTCCCGACGCGCCTCGTGGTGCTCCAACCAATAAGAGACGGCGGCAGGCGTTGCCTTGGGATCGGGAACGTAGCTCCCGAATCCCGAATCGCAAACCATCCGCATGTTTCCGTATTCTTGTCCCGGAATATAGTCGTAAATCACCATCGGTAATCCGGCCAAACAGCCTTCGATGATGGAGCCGGGACCTCCCTTGGTTACGAGCACATCCGCCGCCGACATCATCTCCGGTAAATTGGATACAAAACCGTGAACCTCAACGGGAATCGGAAACGATTCCGCCTCGAGCTCGCGTTGTAATTTGATATTCCTCCCGCAGACGACGACGAGCCGCGCCGCAATCCGCGCCTTTGCCATCGCGCGCACATGCGCTCCGAGTCCTCCCAACCCGTCTCCCCCGCCTACGCAAAGCACGACGGGCTCCGACCAGCCAAAACTCGCACGCAACGCATCACGATCATGCCGCAAATCCATCGCGCGAGGATGCAGAGGCTGTCCCATGACGGAAATACGCGACCCCTCGACGCCGCTCGCAATCGCACGCGCACGGACCACCTCCGTCGGAACGGAAATCCAATTCACGTCCCTGTCATACCAAAGTGCATGCGCCGTCACGAGATCCGTCACGACAATCGCGAACGGCACCCGCTTGCCCGTCGACTGAATGGCGCGCGAAACCAGCCTCGTCATGAACGGATGAATGCTCACGATAAGATCCGGCCGATCCTTTGTCACAAGTTCGCGCATCTTGCCGGCCATAAATATCCAAGAAAAATCGGCCGCAAAACGCGATCGCCGCGTACCGTTCGTCGTATAAAACATCAACGCATACAACCAGCGGAAATGCCGCATCATTACGGGATACACCCAAGGCATCTGCGACAAAGGCCAAGTCGATGCTTCGACGAGCGCATCGCGAATGATAATTTCGATCGTCGGATCAAGCCGACGAAGCGCCTCCTCGATCGCCACTGCCGCGCTCCGATGACCGCCGCCCGTATCCGAAATAAGGATAAGTACACGCATACCTAAACTCGAACGTTCAATATCGCCCAAGCGGCAATCCCTGCCGCCACCGCGACATTGAGCGACTCCTTAATTCCGTGCTGACCGATCTTGATCGTCCCCTCGCATTTTTCGATGAGCGATGGCGGGATTCCCGTCGTTTCGGTTCCGAGCAAAAGAGCCATCCGATCCGGCGGAGCAAACTTGGCCAAGTCGACCGCTTTATCGGTTAATTCAAGCGCATATACTGGTACCCCCTCATGTTTAAGCTTTCGAAACACTTCGGAAATGTCGGCGACCGACTCAAACGGAACGGACAATTCAGCCCCCAAAGCGACCTTAGATATACGCGAATCCGGTGGCGAGGCCGTAAAACCGGCCAACCAGAGCTTAGCTACACCGAGCGAATCGCAAGCACGAAACAAAGCCCCCACGTTCTCAAGGGACCTGATATCATGGGCAATGAGATGTAACTCCCGTCTCATGCTTGACAAAATGGCCTAAAAGGAGTATAAATTCAAGTCCTTTTGCCGACACTCCGTCGGTTCGGACAAGGAGAGCGTATGTCGCTAGCACAACGTCAAACATTCGAGGACGATCCCGTCTTCGAGGAAACGGACATGAAAGACGTGGTCGCGGCCTACAACTGCGGCCTCAAGAACCTCAAGTTCCTCGGGATCTGGACCGAGGGAACCAACCTCGCCTACATGCGTGGCCGCTCGGCCCGCAACGGCTACCCGATCATCGACTTCCCCGATGCCCCGCCGCTCACGAGCCAGGTTCTCCTCCACGCCTGACTCACTGCACCCCCGGTTCGAATAACATCGAGCCGGGGTTCTGCGTTTCAGAAATGTCGCTCCATTGACAAAGGACGTTTCATTTCTTAAATTGGAGCCCCGACAGCACGCTCTTGTGTTTTCGGTCTAAGGAAAAGAGGGAACGCGATGATCAACGATCCGTGTGGATTCTGTGGTGTCGCCTACGGTCACAAAGGCCCCTGTCCGAGCATCATCAAGGACATCAAGGCCAAAACCAAGGCGACGGAGGACTGGCAGCGGGGCAAGGACGAGGCCGGCAAGGGCCTCATCGCCAAGCCCGCGGACAAGGCGAACGGCGCCTACGAGCTCGGCCGTGACTACCACGAGCTCGAGGTCAGGGGGCAGACGCCCAAGCCGCGCCGACGCTCGATCCGGGTCCCGGTCAAGAGCGAGCCGCGCCTTGCCGCCGTTCCCATGCCCGCGCCCGCACCCGCGCGCGCCGACCCCTGACGCATCCCGTCTTACCCTATCTCTTTCGAACGGCTGTCTCTTCTCGAGCCAGCCGTTTCGTGTTTTCATGCATCCATGAAATTTGGCGACATCATCCACGGAACCGTTTCCAACGTCGACGATAAAGGTCGAGGTCTTATCGATGACAAAATCGCCATCCCTTTTACTTCTCCCGGCGATGAAGTCGATGCAATGTTTCAAAAACGCGACAAAGGCCTCAAAATCGCCCGCCTTTCGAAAGTAACTACCCCATCGCCCGACCGTGTCGAAGCCCCGTGCCCCCATGCAGGAACCTGCGGCGGCTGCTTGTGGCAGCACATGGAATACGGTGCGCAACTTAAGCTCAAACTCATGATGATCAACCGCGCCTTCGAAGCGGCCGGTCACGAAGAACGCGTCGAAAAGATCGAACCGGCACCGGACACATTTTATTACAGGAACCGAATGGACTACGTTTTTGGCTGGAAAGGCGAGCTCGGCTTGAAAGAATACGGCCAATGGAATCGCTATCTCGATTTGTCGACCTGCATGCTCCTCGACAAAGAAACTCCGACCATCTTGCAAATCATCCGCGATCTCGTCGCAGAATTCAAACTCGATCCTTGGGATTCCAAAAAATACACCGGCGACGCCCGCTACACCGTCATCCGTCTCGGCAAAAACACCAATGAACGCATGCTGATTTTTTTGGTGCACGACTTTAATCGCGTGAGCGAGGAAATGCGCACCGAAATCGTGAAGCGCCTCTCCCCGCTCTGTACCACGATTTACCTCGGCGAGAATCCGGAGATCACAGACGTCTCTTACGCCAAGTCTTTCATCTTGCTCCACGGCAACGAATATCTCACGGAAGAAACGAACGGCATTCGCTACTCCATTCACCCAAACTCTTTTTTCCAAACCAACACCGCGATGGCAGCTAAACTGCAGTCGACGGTGCTCGATTTGATTCCTTCAAAAGGAAAACTCCTCGACCTCTACTGCGGCCTCGGCTTCTTCGGTATCGCCGCCGCCAAACGCGGTCTCGAAGTTTACGGCCATGAACTGGATGCGCCCGCCATCGAACTCGCGCAAAAAAATTCGGATTCGAATGGCGTCGCCGACAAAACCCGCTGGGCCGCCGGCACCGTCGAATCCCTCGACTGGTCCAAAGAAAAACCCGACGCCGTCATCATCGATCCTCCGCGCGCCGGGCTTCATCCAAAAGCCCTCAAAGCATTGATCGAAAATGAGCCGCCAATCATCGTGTATGTCTCATGCAGCTTCCATCGCCTCGTCGACGAGTTAAAACAACTCAAAACAAAATACAAAGTCGAGTCTCTCCAAGCTCTCGACCTCTTTCCGCATACCCCGCACGTCGAAGTTGTCGTGAAGTTGGTACGATTGACGAATTGATTAAAAGATGATTGGCTGACGGTCGGAGGTTCGTTACATGCGTGACATCGATCCTGCTCTCATCGGTCTTCTCGACTCATGCCGCAAAGCCTACGAGTCGATCCCCGTGCGCTTCCGCCATCAGGCGCCCATCGGGGTACTCGTCCGCGTCGTAGCGCGCCTCGTCCCGGGCCTCACCGCCGTCGACGGTCAAAGGCGCGGGTTCGAGAGTGCCTACATGCACGCTTGGCTCAAAGTCAAGGGCCAGAACAACATCATCGATCTGCTGCCCACGCACGTCTATCCGGGACCCATCGTGGTGAAGATGACTCCCGAGAGCGCCTCTCATGATCGCGCGCTCGCGAGCTTCTACCTGGACGTCAACGCTCTGACCGACGAATGTAACAAGAACTACGCCAACGAGGTCGCCGAGATCCTCGAGGTCACCGAAGGCGCCCGCATCTTCCTCTCCCTGCCCTGATCGAGCTCAGCTCGACTGACCCGCGCCCCGCCCGTCGACAGCTGTCGGCGCGCGGGGCTTCGCATTTCTAGCCTATTTTTGCTTTACGATTTCCACTTTACGCTTTACTATAATCACATGAAATCCGGTTTCGTCGTTCTTGCCGGCCGCTCAAACGTAGGCAAATCCTCGCTTCTGAACGCCCTCGTCGGCTCCAAGGTCGCCATTGTCACACCTAAGCCTCAAACCACGCGCCGTCCGGTGCGCGGTATTTTGCATGACGCCCGCGGTCAAATCGTCTTTGTCGATACACCGGGCGTGTTCCTCGGCAAAAAAGACGAGCTTTCGCAAAAGCTAAACGCCGCCGTAAAAGAACAGCTTGAAGGAATCGACGTCGTCGTCTACGTCACCGACCCGACGCGTGAACCGGGCGCGGAAGAAGACAACATTCAACGTATCCTCCGCAAACTCCCGACGCCGATCATCCTCGCCATCAACAAGATGGATCTCCCTCCGGAAAAACGTCCGCATACCGACGCGATGCGCAAGATCGACGTCGCACAAAAAGAAAACATTGAAGTCTCCGCAAAACGCCGTTCCGATTTAAATCGTCTCGTCGATTCTATTTTTGAGATGCTCCCGGAAGGCGAGCCCTTCTACCCGGACCTCCAAATCACCGACATGGCTCACAAGGAATGGCTCGAGGAATTGATTCGTGAAAAAGTCTTCCTGCGTCTCGAACAAGAACTTCCCTACTCCGTACACATCGAAGTGACGGAAATCGGCGACCGCGATAATGGCAGTAAATTCGTCGCCGCCACCGTGTGGACAACGGAAGATCGATATAAGGGTATGATTATCGGAGCCAAAGCCTCGATGCTCAAGCAAATCGGTATCGATGTACGTCGCGAACTGGAAGCCGTCACCGGCATGCGCGTCTACCTTGAACTCACCGTCAACGTCGATCCCAAATGGCCGCAACGCTTTATCGTATGAAACCCCGTAGCAATCCTTTTGAAAAACCCTATCATCGCGTACAACAAGCACGCGACAAAAGCGCATTAGAGGAAAATAAGCGCCGTGTTATCGAATACGAAAAAAATCTTGGCGCCCAGGCGGAGCGCATGATGGATTTACAAAATGTCATCGCCCACCTTTCCAAGCCTCGTCCGGAGGATGTCGAGCCGTACTACGAGACACGCGTCCCTCAACCAAAAAACCGCGAACAGCTCTGCAAAGACTTCTTTCGATGCAATAGCTGGGATGTGGAACCCGTTTTGCTCGATGAACTCATGGCCGCACGAGAATCCCACGATGAAAAACGCATCGATGAAATCCGCCAAATCATCCGCGCCTCAAGCTGGATGAAACATGAACGCACTGACAGTAAAGTCGCCTTGGAAAAAACAAAGGAAAAAGCCGAGCTCTTCCATCAAGACCACTCGATGCGGCATGCGATGCTGACAGAATCAGGGCTCGAGAAAGAAGCGGAAAAGATCGATCCGGACCTGAATGGGATCAAGGAAGTCCTCGAGGCCATCGACGGATTCCATGCCATCGGAAAAGACGCGGAACCGGCGATACGATATGTCGAAGGCGCCCTCGAGCACGATTGGGAAGAATTCCTCAATGCTCTCAAAGAAGAACAGCAGCCCTGGCCGGAAAACCCCGGCGTGAAACTGGAAGGGAAAACCGCCGATCTCTCGGAACGCATCAAAGCCTGGCGTATGATCAGAGATCAGCTCTACTTTCAGCGCTATGAAGTGAACTTGAGCAAAATCGGAAAACTACATTCCGAAGCCGCCGAATAAAAAAACTTCTCCGCCACGGCGGAGAAGTTTTGCTTATCTGCGTAGTTGGATGTTGCTGATTTCGTATCCGTACAGCTTGTCGAGCAATGCAATATTCCCTCCAAGTGCATCGCTTGCGCTTGATGCCAGCGGATTCATTGTCACTTTGAGAATCATCGGATTTTGCGCGCTGTTGAGCACGATGACTTCCCCGAACCAATTCTTTGCCTTGATCGCCGATACGGTCACGGTTCGGCCATTTACCTCCAGTGGATACTCGATGAAATCCGGTTCCGCCTCGAGCAAGGTCAAATCCTTGAACTTACCGTCTTCATTTGCCTGCTTACGCAGACGATCGAGCGCGCCCTTCAAATCCGTAATATTGCGCGCGGCTTGATTGGCCTCGGAATCAAAGATACCAAGATTCAATATCGTGTGGCGCGTGCGTACTAATTCCATGAACGCATCCTCTGAAAGCCAGATCGCGCTCTTCTCATTCATTAAATTATTTACTCCCGGGCTCCAGTAGGCGGGCAAATACGCGCTATGGGGAGTTTTCAGCGACGCATCCATCACCGTTCCGCTCGCCGTCACGCGCTCCATTTGCGGCACAGGAGGAACCGCAACCTTCTCGCCGATCGCACGCGGATTCTGCTCAACATCCTTTTCATAAGCTTGTCGTGCCTTGATCGATGCGTCGGTTTCTTTTTCCGACGTCACGGTCCAAGAAACGTTGGCAAAATTCGACGGCGCAAAACGCGTCACCGTCACCATTCGTACGCCGTCCTTGCTTCCAAGCAGATCGGGCAAGAATGCGCCGAACCCAAAAACCGTCTGACGTACCTCGAATGTATCGCCGGGAAGGAATTGAATCGCCTTGGCCGCATCTATCGGCGTGCTTCCAAAAGAAATTGTCGATGTCGATACCGGCGACGCAAAACGCCCGACGAGCGGTAGGGAACTCCAATCGCAACCGGCGCCCAGTAGGGCGATCAGAGCAAAACCTGCAATCAATCGATAGGAACGCATAGTTGGGCACTATCTTTTCTTGAAAACGCCTTCGCGTCAAACTCCATGACAGATTTCTCCCGTTCCTGCATACTATTGCCTACGATGGGCAAAAATCTCGGAATCGGAAGTAAGGCTCCGGCCTTCTCGTTAAAAGATCAAAACGGCGAAGCCGTGACTTTGAATTTAATTTTGTCCACAGGTCCCGCGGTCCTCATCTTTTACCCGGGCGATCAAACGCCGGGCTGCACGATCCAGCTTTGCGCCATCCGCGATGACTGGAGCGACTTTGAAAAAGCCGGCATCCGCGTCTTTGGAATCAATCCCTCCGACGCCGAATCACACTCCGCCTTCGCCAAGAAACACGACTTCCCCTTTCCCCTCCTCGTCGATGAAGGCCGCAAAGTCGCACGGGCCTACGGAGCAGAACAGGATCTGCTTATCGCCAAAGTCGTACGACGCACCGTCGTCGGCATCGGACAAGATGGAAAAATCCTCTATTATCGCCAAGGCTTGCCGCGCACGAATGAAATATTGAAAGCGTTTAAAAATTAAAAATACCCCCGACGTATGTCGGGGGTATTTTTTTATGCGGCGACTTTTGCCGTCTTAGCGGCTAACGCCTCCTCAATCGCACTCTTATTCCAACCCACAATAATCTGTCCGTTAATCTCCAACACCGGCACGCCCATCTGCCCGGACTTCTTCACCATCTCTTGGGCGGCGTCCGAATTTGCGGCAACATCAATATCCTCAAAGGCGATGTTCTTTTCTTTTAAATAATCCTTTGCCAATTTGCAGTAAGGGCAGGTCGGAGTCGAATACACTTTAACAGTCATATATATTTGTATTGGATTCCAGTATACCACGCTCTTACAGCCCCTGTAGATATCTCATCAATAATCTGACGCCAAACCCCGTTCCGCCTTGCGGTGTATCGGGTCGAACTTCCCGTTCCGCATACGCCGGACCCGCAATATCCAAGTGCACCCACGGAATATCCCCAACGAATCGCTTTAAAAACATCGCTCCGGCAATCGCGCCGGCCTGTCCGCGCGCGCCCGTGTTCTTCAAATGAGCGATCTTGGACTTCACATGATCTTCATACGACGGAAACATCGGTAATTCCCAAAGCGGTTCACCTGTCTGTTTCCCATAGCCGATAAGCTTATCCACAAGCTTGCGATCATTTCCCATCGCTCCGGCAATCTCTTCTCCAAGCGCGGCAATACAAGCGCCTGTCAGCGTCGCAAGGTCGATAATCGCATCCGGCTCGAATGTCTTGGCATATGCAAGCGCATCCGCAAGCGTCACGCGTCCCTCCGCATCCGTATTCAAAATCTCGATCGTCGTCCCATCCATCGCCTTCACGACGTCTCCGGGTCGATAGGCACTCCCGGAAGGCATATTCTCGACCGCCAAGAAAATTCCATGAACCTCGACATCGACGTCGATGTTCGCCAACGCTCGAAACAATCCAAGCACAGCCGCACCCCCCGCCATATCCATCTTCATCGTCATCATCCCATCCGCCGGCTTAATCGAAAGTCCGCCCGAGTCGAACGTCACAGCTTTACCAACGATCGCAATCGATCGTTTGGCTTTTTTCGTCGGCGTATAAATCAAATGCACGCCCCTTGGTTCATGCAATGAACCCTGCGCAACCGACAACACGGCGCCCATCCCAAGCTTTTCCATCCGGGCTTTGTCGAGATGTTTTATTTTAATACGTTTTGACATGCGCGCGACTTCATCCGCCGCATCGGCCATGTGCTGCGGCGCCATATCCATCGACGGCGTGTTCACGAGATCGCGCGTCAAATGAACGCCGCTCACAAGCGCTTCCGCTTCTTCCAAACCGCGCTGCATCGCCGTAGCTAATATCGTATTATCGACAAAGATGCGGACGGACTTGGCGGCATTCTTGCGATGCTTCTCCTGATGATCCGGATGATACGAGTGAAACACATATCCCCCGAGGCGCAGTCCCTCGACAAACGCACGCATCGCTTCACGTCCCGAAACTCCAAGCGATGCGATAACTTCCCAAGACACCGCCGCGTTCTTGGCTTTGGATTCTCGAATACGCTTGGCTAACTGGCCGCCGAGCCTGCGGTAAGAATCCTCCTCAATCCCCCGCTTCTCCCCCATTCCAAGAAACGCCACCTTGGTAGATTTGTCTCCGTTCAAAATCGGCACACAGAGCCACTCGCCGGAAGCCCCCTCAAACCCTTCATGCTCCGCAAACGCGGCAATAGACCGATCGGCAATCTTTGCGAGCGGAAACTTACGAATAATCGGATAAACCAAGAGATCGAATCCCTTAGCCGGAGCCATCCCTTTTTCAATAGAAATCTGCATATGAAGGGAGCCTAGGGCTAGGTAAGAAAACGAACAAGGCCCCCGAGTTTCGGGGGCCTTGGGCAGATCAGGGGTACTGGTACATGGATCCGAGCCTCGCGCCGAGCTTCTCGGCAGCATCCTTCGGCAAGATGTGCGAGAGTCTGCACTCGACCAGTCTCGGCCGATAGGCCTGATCCGGCTGAAAGGAAGCGATCGTGACGTCGTCCTTCCGCTGGGTGACGATCCCGATCGGGCGACCCCAAACGGGAACGCCTTCGCTTCGGATGCACCGCTTGAGTGCGAGCGAAGGATTGAAAGCAATAGGATAGCCGACGGCACGCAGCATGCCGTAGTCGGAACCCGTATCGCCTACCGCGATAACATCTTCGGCTTTCGCGCCGCAGGAATCGATGATCTCCTGAAGCGCCGTGGCCTTGTCATCGACGGGTCTGGCCGCGATGCGTCCGGTGTAGAACCCGTCGACGACTTCATACTCCGTCGCGCGGATGATCTTGAAATCGAACGGTCTGACGAACGCCTCGACCGCCGGGCGCGGGCTTCCGCTGATGGCGGCGAGCGTGTAGCCGAGGTCGCGTAGCGTTGTGACGAGCTCGCGCGTGAACTCGTACACCTGGCGTCCCTTCTCTTCCACCAACTCGTTGCAGACGGAAGAGACGATCGACACCGGCGCGGAAAACGCCCCGTTCTCGATGATCTCGACCAGTGCGCGCACATACGTCTCGTATGCATCGGACGTCTGGCGATCTTTCCAGAGCCTCTTCAGCCGATCGACGTCGCGGAAGCGCTCGTCCTTGAGGACGCCCTTCGCACGCAGACGGTCGAACAGATCGATCGTGAGGGAATCTCGATAGCAGGTACCGTCCATGTCGAATACGCCCAGTCTCACCTTCACGGCTCTCTCGCTTTCCGGTCAGTCAAAGGACCGACCAAAACTTGCCTCAATTATCGATGAACGTCAACCGCTCACGGCGCATGTCTCCGGATTCCAAAGCCCTCGTTGCGCGGCCTTCGCCTCCTCCTGCAACCGCGTCAGCTCGGCCTTGCGCCGTGCATCGAGCGGATACGACAAGTACGCATGCGCATATCCATCAGCGACAAGTTCCGCATTCAAATCGATCCCGTCGGACAAAATAACATTCCTCAGCAATCGTCCGTACTTGTCCACTTCATCGGCCTTGGGATCGGCATCCAACCGCACACGTTTTCCCTCGACGAGTTCCGCCGTATGCTTCGAAGCTTCCTTTCCAAAACATTGCACCGGTTTCCTTGGGTCGACAGATTCCGGCGTATCAATACCAAGCAAACGCACTTTCACATTCACCGCTGATCCGTCGAGGAGAACTTCAATCGTATCCCCATCAACCGCCCGAATCGCCAGCGCATTCGTCGATGTTGTCGCTACTTCGACAGAAGTCGGAAGCTGCTGTTCGATCGGCGTCGATACGGGCTCACTTCCATCGACTCGAAGCCACGCCAAAGCCACCAAACCCAAAACAAAGGTCATCAGAAACTTCAACCACTTCTTACGAGACATCCGGCCCATCATATATTAAGATGCGCCACATATGAAACATGCTCGCTTCGCTCTGCTTGCCCTCCCCCTCCTTCTAGCCGCCGGCTGTGCAAAACCGAGCCAAACTCCGTCTTTACAAGACGATGCCGATGAGATCGGAGCGCCGAGCGTCTCTGTCCACACCTTTGCCGACAAAGCGGATGTTCGAGGTTCCGGAGGCTGTGAATTCAGCCTGACCTTCCCGGAGCTCACCCGTCCAAGCGCATGGAACATGGACGAGCGTCCGAGCGACCCCGTACTCGACCGAGCCAATCGAGAAATCCTGCGTGCATACGGACTCATGTCCGCAACCGGTACCGTCGTGCTGAATCCGGATGAAGTCGCCGCGGAATTCATTGACATGTGCAGATCGGACTTGGAGGACATCACGCGCGAGCTCGGACCGGAAGCGATTGCCAACATGAACTACGCGGACGATTCGACGTTTTCCATTCAGCTGCTGACATCGAGCCTAGCCAGCCTGACCGTCGAAACGTATCAATACACCGGAGGCGCGCATGGAAATTCTGGAATGCGGGCGCTCACGCTCGACATGGCGACCGGACAAAAACTCACGCTTGGAGACGTCATCAAAAATGACCAGCTTCAATCCGTCATGAAATCCGCATACGCCGATATTCTGAAAGACTATGAGGACGCGCTCTATGAAGAGGCACGCACGGAGATCAACGCGATCGTCAACGATACGTCGACCATGACGGCGGAACAGCAATCGGAAAAATTCGGATCCGCCGACCATTTCTTTTTCACCGGAGACGGCATGATGCTGTTCTGGGACGTTTACGAGATCACGCCCTACGTCGCAGGCCGGCAAATGGTTTTCTTCCCTTGGTCCAAACTGGAAGACAAACTGCTGATCAAGCGCCCGTAACCGAATACGTCGTTTCCTCGCTACGAAGAATCACCATTCGATAGATGTCGAACAGCGCAAAGAGCAGGCTCACCAGCATCGGTCCAAGCAGGAATCCCATCGGACCAAACAACGAGATACCGCCAAGCACTCCAAACAATACCCAAAGCGGATGGATCTTGGCGCCGCGTCCGACCAAGTACGGACCGAGCATATTATCGATCAACCCGACGGCCAAACCGCCCCAAAGCGCGAGCCCGAACGCCGGCCAAAGGTGACCGGTAACAAACAGCATAATAATACCGGGCAAGAGAACAAGACTGGTACCGACTCCCGGAACAAGCGCACAAACCGCGGCAACGCTTCCCCAAAGCGCGGGATTTGGTACCCCAAATATCCAAAAACCGAAACCGGTAAGCGTACCTTGAATCATCGCGACAAAAAGCTGTCCTTTAACCACGGAGTTTACCGCCACCGTTAAACGCTCCATGATCACGCGATCATGCCGGTCCTGCAGCGGCGAGAGACGCATGAACGATTCCGCAAACCGTTTCCCATCGCGCAAGAAATAAAACAACGCGATCAAGCCGAGCAGCAAGTCAAGTAAAACATTGGCGGTTCCGGAAAAAATCGCTCCGAGATTTTGAGTCATCCAAACAAGGACATGCTCGACGCCTGCGTCAAAGGATAAATCAAGCGACGGAAACCAGATACGTGCCGGAGCAAGAATCGCGTCTTGAATGGTATGCAGATACACGTCGCGGTTCAGACGAATCTCCTGATACAGTTCGCCGGCTTCCCGCAAAATCTGCGTCCCCATCAGTGCAACGGGAATAAGTAGTAGAACGACAAAGGTCAGAATCGCTAGCAACGCCGCAATACCCGGACTGCCGCGTAGCAGTTTAATCAGCCACGTGTGAAATGGATGCAGAATAACGGCCGTCATAGCGGAAACGGCTAAGACAATGAGATAAGGCTGAAACACCAGAAAAGCCAGGACGAGGATTCCCGACAGCATGGCAAAAAAGAAGATCTGCTGAAGTCGAGTCGCTTGCATAGCAACAGAATAGCATACCTGCCCCGTATCATAGCGAAGTTATGCATCGGGGTTTGACAACCTAGCCAAAATAAGGTATTCTTGCGTCTTCAATCGAAAAGGATGTTCCGTACTATGCTCGGGACCCCAAGATTCGTACCAGGCAAGCGTCACATGAAGTGACCGTCCGGAATCGGGTCCCGATTGACACAATTAAATGTCACCCCAAACCCAAGCGACTGGGACCGGTTTTAACGGCCTCGGTATCGCACCCAAGCTGCTCGAATCGCTCGAGCGCAACAACTACAGCGAGCCAACCCCCATTCAGTCCAAAGCCATCCCGATCGCGATCGAAGGAAAGGACGTTATTGGTATTGCCCAAACCGGCACCGGTAAAACCCTCGCCTTTGGTATCCCGATGATCCAGCGCCTCGCCATCACCAAGGGACGCGGTCTCGTCATTTTGCCGACGCGCGAACTCGCCCTTCAGGTCGAGGAATCGTTTGCCAAAATCGGACGCCATCTCAACCTCCGCACTGCCGTGTTGATCGGCGGCGCTTCCATGAAAATGCAGCTCAACATGCTGCGCAACCGTCCCCATATCATTATCGGTACTCCGGGTCGTTTGAACGATCACATCGAACAGCGCACGCTTAAGCTCGACGATGTCCGCACCCTTGTGCTCGACGAAGCCGACCGTATGCTCGATATGGGCTTTGAACCCCAGATCCGCCGCATCCTTGCTTCCGTGCCAAAAGATCGCCAGACGATGTTGTTCTCGGCCACGATGCCAAGCGAGATCATCGGAATGGCCAACAGCTACATGAAGACACCGGTCCGCGTCGAGATCGCTCTCGCCGGAACGGCCGCGGCCAATGTCGAGCAGGAAATTTTCTTTGTCTCCCGTGACGAGAAGGGACGCTTGCTTGAGAAATTACTTCAGGAATATCGCGGTTCGGTTCTCGTCTTCTCGCGCACCAAGCACGGCGCCAGCAAAATCGCCCGCTTGATCCGCTCGATGGGTCACAACTCCGCTGAAATCCACTCCGACCGTTCCCTCGCTCAACGTCGCCGCGCGCTCGACGGTTTCAAAACCGGAAGGCCATCTCCTTTGCCATGTTTGACCAGCGAGGAGACGTGAAGGCGATCGAGCGCATTCTCCGCAAGAGTCTGCCCGTCGGACGCCTCCCGGAACTTCCTCCGGCACGCGCCATGCCGGCTGCAACTCGCGAATACGAGCCGCAACGCCCGGCCTACGGCCAAAAGCGCAGCTACGGTTCCGGTGGCGGCTACGGTGCCCGCCCGGAACGTTCGAGCGGCTACTCCAACGCCCGCCGCGACGACCGCTTCATTAAGCGCGGAGTCAGCTCCGCATCGAGCTCGCAGCCTGCACGTAGCTTTGACTTCCAAGCCCCTGCCGGAAAGCGCCAACCGAGAATTCATACCTAAACGCAGGATTCCGCAATACAAAAACACGCCGAGGACTGTCTGAGTCGACCTTGAAGAACAAGAAATCGACGACGAGTTCCGCAGGCGTGTTTTTGTATTGCGGAATCCTACCCCAAGCTCCCATTCCCAACCTTTCTAAGTGCAACTCGACGTCGACGCCAATCCGGAATTGCTCGTTCGACTTCCTTCCAAAACTTCGCCGAATGGTTAAAAACGGCCAAGTGGCACAGCTCATGCACGATCACATAGTCGGCCAACTCCGGCGGTACGAGAAGGAGCTTATAATTAAATGCCAGCGTCCCGGATTTGGAACAGCTCCCCCACTGCGTCTTGGTCCGACGAATCGAAACACGTGTCCATCGGAATTGATAGATCCGATTAAAGTGCTCGAGCCGCTCTTCCGCAAATTTCAACGCGGTTTTTTTCAACCGTTTGAATTCCTCCGGATCCTGCTGCCGCAAAATAGAAACCGGAACCATTTTGAGCTTGTCGACCGTCTTATCAATCCACGCTTGATGATGCTTGATATACCCGTCAATCATAAAAGCGGGCACATGCTTGCCAGCGGTAACAAGCACATGCCCGCCCGGTTTTACCGAGATTCGAATGGTACGCTGATACGCACGTCGACGAATCTCGATGATCATTAGCCGTAAACCTGTTGATATGCCGGACGCTGAGCGAGCGCGGCGAGCCATCGGGAAACGTTTGGGAACGCGTTGTAGTCGATATGATCTTTACCGGAAAACGCGACAGATCCGACATTGATATCGGCGATGGTAAACGTTTTTCCGACAATATACTCGCGGCCTTCAAGATGTTTATCGAGAATCGTGAGCCATTTGGTCGAATCCGCTTTTGCCGCCTCGACACCTTCTGCAGACATCGGTCCTATCCACTTTTGCATATACAACGGCTCGATCGCCTTTTGAAGATGCGCGAGCGACCAATAGCTCCACTGCAGCAGAAGCGCATGCGATCCCGCGTCCATCTCTCCAAACAATTCCGGCTTATGCTTCTCAAGAATGTAATTATTGATCGCCATCGATTCCCAAATCACGACATCGCCGTCGACGAGCGTCGGCACTTTTCCATTCGGATTGAGCTTGAGAAATGCCTCGGACTTGTGCTCCTGTTTTTGGAAATCGAGAGGCACGTTTTCCAATTCAACGCCCGCTTCCGCCGCAGCCCAATAACAACGCGATGCACTACTCTGTTTCGTTCCGTATATTTTCATCATAAATATATTGTTAGCTATTTAATTTCTTTTTTGTTAGCCACTGCATCAAAACGAACACAGCGACGGTAATACTTACGATAACGCCAAGCGACAACATCGGAGCCGTATCAGCATAACCCGTGGTCGCATAACGCAACAGGTTCACCGAGTGATGCATGGGATTGAATTGCGATACCATCGGCCAAATCCCCGGAAGACTCGCAACGGGATAGAACACACCAGCCAAAAAAATCATGGGCTGAACAATGAACGTCGTGACAAACGTCAGTGCCTCAAAATTCTTGGCATACATTCCAAAGCACACGCCAAGCATTCCAAACTCGAGGCCGGTCAAAACCAAGCCAAGCAAAAGTAAAATCGGATGCGAAATTCCATGAATCGGAATAAACCAGATCGTGATCAACAACGCGACCGCGAGCGTCAACAAAGCGCGCGTACACGCCGCCAGCGCATACGCAATTCCAATCCCCCAATTCGGTAGCGGAGCCAACTGAATGTCGATAATCGAACCCAAATTCTTGGAAATCACCAGCGCAAAGGCCGGATTCGAGAAACTCGCATTCACCATCGTCATCGTAAGAAGACCCGTATACACAAAGGCAAGATACGGCAATCCGCCAACCATGCGGTCCCCGGACACGATACCGAACACGGCCAAAAACAGTACCATCGACATGAGCGGACTCACAACGGTATCGAGCCAAATCTTTTGGAATCGCTTGACCTCGCGCGCGTAGAGCGCAAAAACATTCGTCAACATATTAGTCTTTCGTCAATTCCAGAAAAATCTTTTCAAGGGAAACTGCCTCGCTCCTGATCGATTTGATATTGGATTGATAGTGCTCGGTAAGCGTCCGCATATCTTTAGCCAAGTCCGTCATCGGAAAATGATACGCATTCCCATCGGCGACAACTCCGGACAAGGCCGTTGCCTCGCGGTCATACAGCTCGAATGTGATGACATTCTTGGAGAACTCCTGTTGTAGATCTTTCAGCGATCCATCCTTAATGATGCGACCATGATTGATGAGCGTAATGCGATCGCATAACTGCTCGGCTTCCTCAAGATAATGTGTGGTAAACAAAATGGTCGTCCCTTCATCGCGTAGACGACGGACCAGCTCCCAAATCTTTTGGCGCAAAGCAACGTCAACACCGGCCGTCGGCTCATCCAGGATCAAAAGTTTTGGCTTGTGAATAATCGATTTAGCAATCATCAGCCGTCGCTTCATTCCGCCGGACAGACTACGGGCGCGCTCCTCGGCCTTGTCCGACAATGCCAAATCCTTCAGAACCGCATCGATACGAGCATCGCGCTCCCCCGCCGGAACGCCATACATTCCGCTAAAATAATACAGCACTTCACGCACCGTAAACGCCGGCTCAACCACGACTTCCTGCGGAACAATTCCCTGGATCTGTTTTGCGGCCTGTGTCTGCTTGGCGACGTCGAGCCCAAATACTTCAATCGAACCTTGGTCCGCCACGGAAATTCCGGAAATCAAACTAATCAACGTCGATTTACCGGCGCCATTTGGTCCAAGCAGTCCGTGGATGCTCCCCGCTTTAATCTCGAGGTTCACGTCTTTCAAGGCTTCAAGCGGCTCGGCATTCTGTCGTTTAAACGTCTTCCCTGCATGCTTGACGGATAAGGCCGGAATCATAGTTCCAAGAGCCTACATCTTCTGTATACTTGGGGCAATTCTATGGAATCTCACTCCGCGCCTAAACCTCAAACTCTTTTTGCCGTGTCGACGCTCGTCATCATGCTCATCGTTCTTTTGACGGTCTGGCAAAAAACTCTTCATCGCCCCGACATCCGAGGAACGTGGACGAGTCAGAAATGTGAAGGGCTTCTCTATGGTCAAAACCGTCCATCGTCCTACCAAAAACAACAATGGACGTTCACCGGAGGAGAATGGACCGAACGCATCGACTATTACAGCGATGCGGACTGCACGATCACAACCATGTCGCGCGAGACGCATGGTTCCTATGAGCTCGGCGACGCTTCCGATGAAGTCGAGGGCGCAACACGCGGCGAATTTGTCTTCAAAACAATAACGTTGACGCCGCGTACGGCGGAGACGGCGCAAGTATTTGAACAAAGCCGATGCGGTAACGCCAAATGGGAACAAAATGTCGCGACGGAAGTCGGCGGCACCGGCTGTATGCCCATGGCTCTCCCGATCTCGAACTGCCCCGTAGGAAAAACGATTGTCAAACGTGAAGGCGATATCCTCTATCTCGGATCCCCTACCGTCCAGAGCTGCGAACGCATCATCGGGCTATCAACAACACCGCTCAAAAAAGTCGAGTAATCAGGCAAACTTTTCCCAGAAGTCGACGTGCTCTTCGGTGTAATCCTCCGGCCCCATCGAGGTCCCCGCATAACAAGCGATACACGTCGTAAACAATTCCCCTGCCCTAAATTCCTGCACAAAACTGCAGGGCACGCACAAATAGAGTCCGTCTTCCGGAACCACATCATCGATCTTGTATAACGCCTTAGCGAGTGTCGCGATCACAGAAATTCATCCTAGCGGTAAGGTCGTGCCACGTGAAGCCTACGCAAAAGCCCCGCTTTTCGCGAGGCTTTTTACGTGGCTCGGGGACTTGGGCTCGAACCAAGATTCACGGCTTCAAAGGCCGCTGTCCTACCATTAGACGATCCCCGAATACGCGCCTAAGGTAGGCGAAAACACCGGCTTCGTCAATCAGCCTGCCGTAGCGCCTCCACATGCTCCGGCCCCGCATGACGGGCAATCTGCCGATAATGGTCAATCTGCAAGACGATCGCATCAATATCCGCATCAATTGTGTGGAACGCAGACATTCCATCAAGACCTTCTAAAATCCTACGGAGCTCTTGATACGCGGGCAAATCTTGGGGCCGCAGCCTTTCCGCGCCACGTTCAGTCATACCCTCCGCTATCACAGGCCCCGACAAAATCAGTCTCTCGATTGCGCTTTCTACCAAATCACGCGCTTCCGGAGAAGCAATCTGCCCTGCGGCTCGATGAAGATCGCGTAATTGTATTTCTAACTGCATTTCTCGTATGGCTTGCTGACGATATTCCATCGCCTCTACCCAATCAAAATCCGATTCAGGGGTCCGGTCGATTCCATGAGCAAGCACTTGCGGAATCACGGTATTGAACAATTCACAGACCTCCGGTCTGCCGTGTCGATCCAACATCGATCCGTAAATCGTGATCTTCGCAGATTTCGCTCCGGCACCGATCAAGTACGCTGCCGCCACTTCCGTGCCGCTTTTCATATGATCCTCATCTCGCACGGAGCGATGATCCGTTGTAAAACGGATGGATTCGATCACACGCTCCGCTGTCATAAAACGCGGAAAGCCTTTCGTAAAATACGTTTCGAGCGGCTCTCTCGGTAATCCAAGCTCCTCAAAACCTCGAATTTCCGTAATCGAGTCTGTCGGCAATTCCTTTTGTCGATTCTTGTGTGTAACCCGCGTATTGAGCTCGCTCGCGGGAAGCAATTCATGAATCATTTTCCCCTCCGGCGTTTTTAAATATTTGTTGATCGCCGCCATCACGCTCTTATGCTCGCGCTTCTCTCCTGCGTGGCGCACAGCCTCGACTTCAGGCGCATACAAACGCTCATCCAAAAACATTTCCGAGTGTTTCGGGACTTCCCTTGTCTTCATCGGCGCTTCCATGCGCCCGCCAAATTTCTCCTTCATATCTTTGGCTCATGCTCAAACGCATGCAGCAAATGCTTGGATACGGTCGTCTTCAGCTTGGCGAGCGTCTCCTGCGTCTTGGCACGCTCGACTTGTGAAGTACGTTCCGCCGTTTCCAACAATTCCTGCCACGCCGTCAAACGAGAAACCGGCGTCCGCATCATGGCGATGAGAAATCTAAAACGCTCCGCAGGTTCAAGCGGAAGCCTAAGCAGCCTCTCCCACATCGGCAAAATTGGTTCATCAATATCGTATGCCTGAAGACCCTGCGTCGTAAGCCAGCCATGAACCGCTTTCAAAAACGCCACATCGCGCGCCGAAACATATTCGCGATATGTTACGAACTCGTTTGAACCGTCGTCACCATGCTTCGCAATCCCCTTGTAAAACGGGACGCCTCTCGTCTGCCATTGGAGCACATGTCCGCCAACCGCCCGCTCCCCAGCTTGTGTTAAAACAAAATGACGCAGGGCTCCGTCTCGCGTGACTAATTCACCGAGATAAGCCGCCTTCTGGTCAAAAAGTAATGTCACCATATTAGCGGCGGATATATCGGCCTACCGCCATCCATGACACAAGTGCCGAGAGCACGAGCAAACCGCCAAGCTGAAGTATGATCAGCTCGGTACCATTCTGGAAAAAGAACGCCGATAGTCCGGAGTCGCGTCCGTCAAAAAGCGTCGTCAATCGCGGTTCCAATATGCTGATCACGACCCACACGCCAGCCGCCGTCAATAGAGCCGAGAGCAACGCCATCCAAACGCCCTCGAGGACAAATGGCAACTTGATATACGATGAACTCGCTCCAACAAGACGCATAATCGCAATCTCCTCGCGCTGAGTATAAATCGCGACGCGAATCGCGTTGAAAGCCGCGAGCAATCCAAAGAAGGCAAAGATAGCTACGAGAGCGGAGGCGAATAACCGGATTTGCGCGCCGGTTTCCTGAATTCTGGAGATAGCCTCGCGATGATCGTCAAACGAGGAACTGCGGATAAATGGCTCGTACTGCGGATTACGAATCGCTTCAAGCAGGAATGGATAGTCCTCCGTGTGCTTAGCTTTGATCACAAGCTGTGCGCCCAGCGGATTTGCCGCAAGTTCATTCAGCGCATCGATAATTTTTGGATTGTTTTTATTCCGCTCCTTAAATGCGGTCAGCGCCTCCTCCGGCGAAACAAGTTTTGCTTCCGCTGTCTGTGGGAGAGACACGACATAAAAACGGGCCTGCGACAGCAGCGCTTCCGGTGTGTCGGGATTAAAGGTCACGGTTACATCGACTTTCTGCTCGAGCAGTACGACAACCTGTTCGATGACCGCGTTGACGCCAAGGAGAATGTTGATGGAAAGAAGCGCAATCGTAAACACGAACACGGTTGCAACGCCGATCCACAGATTGCGTGCAAAGTGCTTCCAGCTCGCGGCAAAAATTCTCCAAGCCATCGTCATACGGTCAACGTATATTTACCGTGCTGATGATCCGACACCACTTTTCCGTCCTTAAGCGTGATCACGCGCCGGCGCAGCGCATTCACGACTTCGCGATTATGCGTCACGAGTACGACCGTCGTCCCAAACGCATTAATCTTCACGAGCAAGTCCATAATGTCCTGCGTGTTCAACGTGTCGAGGTTCCCCGTCGGCTCATCCGCAAGCAATACCTTTGGCCGATGCACGAGCGCCCGCGCAATCACGACGCGCTGCTGCTCGCCTCCCGATAGTTGACGTGGAAATCGTTCCCCTTTGTTATCGAGGCCGACAATACTCAACACCTGCGGAACGACATCGTGAATCACCTTGCTTTTCACGCCGGCGACTTCCAGAGCAAACGAAACATTCTCGTAAACCGTTTTCTTGGGCAAAAGTTTATAGTCTTGAAAAATGACGCCGATCTGCCGACGCAGCTCCGGAATCTCGCGCATCTTGATGCGCGTAATGTCCCAACCGCCGATCGTAATACGTCCGGCGCTCGGCTGTTCCTCGGCCATCAGTAATTTGGCGAGCGTCGTTTTTCCGGCACCGCTCTGGCCTACAATCGACACAAATTCCCCGGAAGGAATATGAAGAGAAACGTCATCCAAACCGAGGGAATCCGTACTATAAGCTTTTGAAACGCGTTCAAGCACGATCATACGGCACAGTATAGCAGAAAATTAACCCTCAATGCTCGCCGCAACGAGCTCATGCAATCCCGACTGAAAAATCGAGGGAATAATCTCTTCCGCCGTCGGATCTTGCACGGATTCCGCAATCGCTTTTGCGGCGCGCAATTTTATCTCGGTTGTGACTTTTTTTACACCGCTATCGAGCATGCCTCGGAACAATCCCGGATAGCAGAGCGCATTATTCACCTGATTGGCATAATCGCTGCGCCCCGTCGCCAACACGGCAACACCCGCGGCCTTTGCTGTTTCCGGATCGATTTCCGGCACCGGATTTGCCAGCGCAAACACAATCGGATTCGGCGCCATCGATTTCACCAGGTCGACCGTGAACGCACCGGCAGCGGAAACACCAATCAGCACATCGGCGCCGACAGCAACTTCCGCGAGACTGCCCGAACGCTTCTCATGATTCGTAAACACCGCCGCTTCCTTCTTCTCGTCATTCAAAGAATCCCTCCCTTCATAAATTGCCCCCGTTCGATCGCACATCACAAGATCTTTTACTCCCGCGTCGACGAGCAGACGCGCGATCGCGATCCCCGCCGCCCCCGCACCATTCAAAACGACTTTAAGACCTTCGACGTTACGACTTGTGACTTTCAGAGCATTGATGAGTCCGGCTAACACCACGATCGCGGTGCCATGCTGATCGTCGTGCATAACCGGCATATCGAGACGCTCCATCAATTTGCGTTCGATTTCAAAACAACGCGGCGCCGAAACATCTTCCATTTGAATGGCGCCAAATGATTGGGCGACATGTGCGACGGTATCGACAAACGCATCCACATCTTTCGTGTCGATAATGAGCGGAATGGCGTCGATGCCGGAGAACCGTTTAAAAATCGCTGACTTGCCTTCCAGCACCGGCAGTACCGCCAAAGGCCCGATATCCCCAAGACCAAGTACGGCCGAACCGTCGGACACGATCGCGACGGTGTTCTTGCGCCACGTATAACGATCGACAGCGGATGGATCCGCAGCGATCGCTTGAGATACGGCGCCGACACCGGGTGTGTAGATGAGCGTCAGGTCCTCTTTCGATTCGATTTTACAAGTCGGTTCAATCCGTATTTTCCCGCGCAATGTTTCATGTAATTCCAATGCGGCCTGTTTGACATCTTGAGCCATAGGCGGACATGATCGCTCTACGTGGGGGAATTGACAAGCGGAGGCTTTTCCGCTAGCGTAACCTGTTCGGAAAGGAGACCGGACGCCATGCACGTAAACAACCAACTGTATCCGGTACTCGTCCGGAAATACGGCGAAGAAGTGCTGGGACTCGCCGATAAAACCTGGCCTTTGTTCATTCCGGAAGAAATGCGGCTCGTCGCCATTTTGAGCGACCAACCCCCCGGGGTTTCGCAAGCGTTCGAAGTCGCCATGGACGTTACGGAACCCAAGAGATACATGATGTACCTCGACCAGCTCCGCGACGGAAAATGGGCGAGCGTACGCCTGTTCTATCTGTCCAAAGACTTAATCGACAACTGCCGCATCCGGTACGCCTAATCCCCGCCAACATTCTGTTGGCGGGGATTCGTGTTTGGACAAAAAGCCCTATTTTTACTACAGTAAGAGCATATGACTAACGACCTGCAATTGTTCGTGAAACAAGGCTTAGAAAAAGGACTTTCTCGAGAGAAGCTTGCAAAAGCGCTTCACGAAGCAGGTTGGCCGGAGGATGAAGTCAAGACGGCGCTCGAGTCTTATGCGGACGTCGATTTTCCGATTGCCGTTCCCAAACGCAAGCCCTATCTCTCGGCTCGCGAGGCCTTTATGTACCTCGTGATGTTCCTCACCTTGTACATCAGCTCGATCAGTTTTGGAACGGATTTATTCCAATTCGTGAATCGCTGGCTTCCGGATGCCGTTGAATATCCTTATATTATTGAATCGACGACGTCGATCATCCGCTCGGCAACCGCCGCGCTCATCATCACCTTCCCGGTGTTCTACTGGATGTCGCGCGTTCTCCGACAAGCCATTGCCCGCGATCCGGAAAAGCGTTCCTCCAAGGTTCGCAAGTGGCTCACCTATTTGACGTTGTTTGTCGCCGCCGGCGTCATCATCGGCGATTTGATCACGCTCGTCACCTACTTCCTGAGCGGTGAAATCACCACGCGTTTCATGCTCAAAGTCGTGATTGTCCTCGCGATCGCCGGCTCCATCTTTGGCTATTATCTCTGGGATCTCCGCGGTGAAGAAAAGGAAACTCCGCGCAACTGGAAAGCCTATCCAGCCGGCTTCAAGGCTTTCGTTTCGATTGTCCTTGCGGCCGTTTCCATCGTGGCGATTTCCGGACTCTGGATCGCCGGCTCCCCTGCCGCCGAGCGCGCCCGCCGCTTTGATGAACGCCGCACATCGGAATTGCAGGCGATTTCCTACGCGATCGACAATTACTGGGCTATCAACAAGTCGCTTCCCCGAAACTTGGAAACGCTTCAGTCGACTCGCGATATTTACATCGGCTCCATTGTCGATCCGGAAAGCAATGCAGCCTATGAATACGCATTGACCGACTCAGACACCTACTCGCTCTGCGCATCGTTCACGACCGAGAGCGTTACGACCGAGCCCGTCAATTACAACCCTTCGACTTCCAAATTCTGGCAGCACAGCATCGGCCGTACCTGCTACCAAATCGACGTACGAAAGCCGACATCTCCCGACGCGGCGCCGATCATGATCAAATAACCGTATGCATCAGGAGTACGTTTCCCTCACACTTCCCAAGCGTGAACTGGAAGATTTCCATCGCGGAATGCTTCTCCGTTTTATCGCGGAAGGCTTGATTCGGCGCGAGCAGGGATTGGAGGAGTCCGAATATCCGGAATCGCTTTCCAAACTGGAAGAAGTACTCGGCATCTCGGATGAACGCGCCCATGCCATGCTCCATGAAATGGAGGATGAACTTTGGAATTATGCGTGGTATGTCTACACCGATGAATGGGCTTGGCATCGTGCCAAGGAGGAAACACTCAAAGAACTCGGGACCAAGTCGACCAGCTTGAAGCGAGAAGCATTGGACCGCCAGGTGGAAGAACGCTACGAAAAAAATTTCGAATCCTACATCAAGGAAATCGACATGAAGGAAGAGTCGGAAGAATCCGAACCGCGAAAATCCCGAGAATCCAAAAAGAAATAATAAACATGGCGCATACCATGTGATAGAATACAACCCATGTCTCTGCACCAGCAGAAAAAGGCGTGGGTTGTTTCCGTTAACATGGGTTATGGCCATGAACGCGCGGCTTTTGGTTTGGAGGACCTCGCTTACGGCGACATCATCACCGCAAACGACTACCCGGGTATTCCGGAATCGGAAAAGAAACAATGGCAGGCATCGCGCAAGCTCTACGAGCAAGTCTCCCGACTACAACCGCTCCCCTTCATCGGCCCGATGGCCTTTGGCCTCATGGACCGTTTCCAGCGTATTCCCGACTTTTACCCGCGCCGGGATTTGAGCCGCACAACGCTCCAGTTGGGACAAATTTACCGCTCGATCCATAACGGTCTCGGCAAACACCTCGTCGAAAAACTTTCCAAACGCAAACTCCCTTTTGTTTCCACATTCTTCCTTCCGGCATTTGCGGCGGAAGTCTACGGCTATCCGGATGACATTTACATCGTCACCTGCGATACCGATATTTCTCGCGCTTGGGTTCCGATTGATCCAAAAAAATCCCGCATCAAATACTTTGCCTCCAATGGACGTGTTGTCGAACGGTTAAAACTGTACGGAGTTCGTGAGGAAAACATTTTCCTCACCGGCTTTCCGCTACCCAAAGGCAATATTGGCGGTCCGAATGCGACCATCGCCAAAACCGATTTAGCCGCACGTATCTGCAACCTCGATCCCAACGGAATTTTCATCAAGAAATACGCGGACATCCTGCAAAAAGAACTCGGCCCCCAGCTCTGCAATTTCGAAAAGAAGCATCCGCTCACCCTCACCTTTACCGTCGGCGGCGCGGGCGCACAGCACAAACTTGGAATCGAGCTGATGAAAAGCCTCAAGACACGCATCCTCCGTGGCGAGTTCCGCCTGAACTTGGAAGCCGGTACCAGAAAAAATCTTGCCGACGAATTTAAAAAAGCCGCCATCGACCTTGGATTAAAAAAGACACTCGAAAAAACTCTTCATATCCATTGGTACGCGGATCGACCGACCTATTTCCGAAGTTTCGCCAAAACCCTCCGCACAACGGATATTCTCTGGACCAAGCCAAGCGAACTCTCCTTTTACTGCGGCCTCGGCTTGCCGATCATCATGGCGCCTCCCATCGGCTCGCAGGAGGACTTCAATAAAAAATGGCTGGAAACGGTCAATGCCGGCACAACCCAGCTCGATCCAAAATACGTCAACGAATGGTTATTCGATTGGATCAACTCCGGCGGTCTCGCTCGCTTTGCCTGGAACGGCTACATCGAAGCACCGACGCATGGCGCCTACCGTATCGACAACGTAGTCACGGGAGAAAAGATGGATCTCGCGGAGCTTCCTCTGATCGTATAACTATTGAGCCGCGTACGCCGGAGCCATCCAAGCTTTTGGAATCGTTGAGATATCCGCAGCTCCCGGAACAGGGATCAAAAACTTCAAACCGATGGCGGCTGCGACAAAGAGAATCAAGAACGCTCCGCAAACATAGAAAAACGAGCCCTCCACTTCCAAGACCTCGCTTCCCACTTTGTAGATAAAGTAAGCGATAGCGAGAACAAGAATGGCGATCACGAGTGCCCAAACCATATATTCCGAACCTACACCAGAATCTGATTCGTAGCAAGGGTGTTATCGAACGCAACCTTCCCGTCGATCTCGAGCCGCTCAAACGCCGGAAAAACATCAATATGATAACGCGTCTTCGTCGGTATCAAGCCGGGCTTCTTGTAGACGCCGTGTTTCTCCCCTAATGACAAATGCAGTCCGAGAACACGCTCAAACGCGGTAATATCATTCACCGGCGTCTGTCGTGAAATCGCGCGGTTCAAGCCGACGCCGAGCTCGCGCACAAGCACGCGCTCCTCGGCACGGATCAAATCAATCAGCTTCTTGAACTCCTCCGGCGCATCCGGACCGGGCTCGAGAATCCCCTCCTTTACGATAGCCAAAAACGGCTCGTAGAACCGGACGTTGAAATCGTCACCGGCAAAAGCATAAATCCGCAGTGTGCCATTCACCTTGGAAAAATCCCGAGCTTCCGTAAACACTTCCCCGATCGGAAACGTCCCGCCGATATTTTCCATCCCCGTATAATCGCCAATGTTCAGCTTGCACTCTTCCATCCCGCCCGCCCAAACGAGTTCGGTATCTTTACCCACAATCCTCACCGTCGACGCTTGATCGAGAATTCCCTTTATTCCATGTCCCGCTTTTTGCAAAAATTCCCGATCAAAGGCGAGCGCATCAACCCAAGTCGCATACTGCTCTTCCGACATGCGATTCAAGTGCACATGCTCGATGCATTTGAGCTTGCGCTTGAATAATTCGATACGAATACGAAACTCGTTCAATCGGAAGCTATTCGATTGGACCAACACAAACACATCGCCCGGCGAAAGCTCGTCGATCAATTTCAAAATCGCCGCCGCGTCCGTCTCTGCAAAATCGATAAACTGTCCGTCCGGAATCGCCTCGCGATACGCCTCGGCCATGAGGTTCGAGAGTCCGCTCTCGCGATCATAAATCACAACCACGCGCTCGCTCGGAGCACGCTTGATTGCACCGGCCAAAATGTCACGGATGTGACCTGCGGCGATGGAAACGAGATTGGACATAACGTAATGGTACAACGAACCCCGCCGTTGAGCGGGGTTCCTCGATGGTGGACGTTGCAGGATTCGAACCTGCGACCTTTCGAATGTGAATCGAACGCTCTAACCAACTGAGCTAAACGTCCGCGAATGTAGCGGAATAATACGGAATCGAGTAGAATTTGGCAAGATGACGACCCTGACCTTGGACCAATGGCTCACCAAAGCTGAAAAGCGTTTGGCGAAGGTCATTAAAGATAAAGAAATCGCCCATCAGGACATGTGCTGGATTGCAGCAAAAGCTCTTAACCAAGATCGCTCATGGCTCATTGCTCACGGCGATTCTGCCCTGACAACGATCCAAACCTGGAAACTCAATCGATTGCTTCGCCGCCGTCTCCGCGATGAGCCTCTCGCCTATCTCCTCGGCTCCGCTCCCTTCTTTGGGAGAGACTTTTACGTCGATAAACGCGTCCTCATCCCCCGTCCGGAGACGGAAGACTTGGTCGAGCTCGCCCTCCGCCGGCTCGAGCATATGCGTCAACCGACCATTGTTGATATCGGAACCGGTTCCGGAGCTATTGCCGTAACCATCGCGCTTGAACATCCAAACGCCAACGTGATCGCAAGCGACGTATCGCTTCGCGCCCTTTCTGTCGCCAAAAAAAATGCCAAAATACTGGGGGCAAACATACAGTTTGCTAGAGGCAACCTCGTGCATCCGACGGTTATCGACCACATCGCCAACAAAAACCCACTCGTCGTGCTCGCGAATCTCCCCTACCTCCCGATCGCAGACAAGCTCCGCATGCCAAAAAGTGTGACAGCTTATGAACCAAAGCGGGCACTGTTTGCACCCAATGACGGTCGATCGCTGAATGAAGAGCTCCTCATTCAAGCGAGCCTGTACGAACCCAGACTCATTTTACTCGAACTCGATCCTCCGCAAGCAAAAAAACTCCGGGACTATGCCCGAAGCTTTTTCCCCGACGCGACCATCCGCATCCATCAAGATCGATGTGGCCGCGACAGAATTCTCGAAGTCGCAAACAACGACTAACCGCCGACTCCGCCAAAGATCACATCGCTCGTCGTCACTTCGATCCACGTCCGACCGCGTGTAAACAAGAATTCCGTTCCGTCCGTTGACTCAAATCGAATCGGCTCGCCGGCCGAGCGGCGCCATCTTAAATTAAATTTCTTGCCGTCACGATACGCCATCGCTTGACCGCTGCCCGTCGTCCGTACTTGCAATCGTCCGTATGAATCGAGAATCGTCTGCTCCGTTTTGATGACGATCACGTTCTCCGATTCAATCGACGAGCCGTCGCGATCCTTCTGCTCGACACCCGACAGACTGCGTACGTACACGCCGCGCTCCTTTTCAAACGCCCAGCGAACATTGAAAGAACCGCCGTACGGAACGCGCGGTCCATCGAGTTCGCCGCGATCCGTCGAGCTCGCCGCATCCTGAAAATGCCATGCAAGCGGAGCTGTCGAGCTTGCCGCGCCTTTTTTGGCGACAACCGCATCCATCAACTCATCCTTTGTATATACATTATGCGGAGCGTATCGCGTGGTGTCGCGCCAAAAACTATTCCCCTGCGCAAACTCGTTCACATCCGTAAAACCGGCCATTGAAGAAATTTTTGTCAACGCTTCCGGGCTTCCGCCGACATGGAAATACGGCGCATTCCAAGCATCGGCCCAATCGACATAGTACGGCCGAGCGCTTCTAACCGGTCCGACTTGGGGTAACGTTGTTGAAGCGGCAAAGAGCGCCATGTAGCGCGTGATACCGCCTTCGACCGGCGCCTCGATCACGATCGACGCTTTTGATAATCCGGAAACCGGACGCGCATCCGGATGATTCTCGATCATGACGGCGCGCGGAGCAAGTGTGGCGATGGAAGGAGAAACTAAAACACCATCCAAACGGCGCTCGGTCAGCGCTTCCGTCGATGTCGGAATCTGAAAAACCTGTCCCGTGTTGTTTTTGTCGTTATGAGAACGCGTTGCTCCGGAGAGCACGAGCCACAATACAATCGTACACAACAGGACAACAAAAACGGTTCCGATGGCAATCTGCCAGCGAAACCGTTTTGCGTATCCCAGAACTTGTTCGGGATTCAATTTCATGTGAGAAGTTACTTGGCTTCCTTCGCGGCGGCTTCCTCTGCGGCCTTGGCTTCATCGGCGGCCTTCTTGAGATCGGCTTCCGACTTGACCGCGGTAACGTCTCCGACCTGGCTCTCTTCAAGTTTCTTCAACTCTTCTTCCGTCATCGGACGCTGCACCGTAGCGATGGTAAGTTCCTCAACCGTTACGAGTTCAACACCCTTTGGCAGTTTAATATCTGCAGTCGTAATCGAGTCCTCAAATGTCGCGAGCTTGGACAAATCGATTTCAAGTGCATGCGGCAAGTCGGCCGGCAAACAGCGAACCTCGACCTCGTCGAGCGACTTGATCAGCGTACCAGCATCGGCCTTCACAGCATTGGACTCGCCGATAAACTTCAACGGAATCACGGCTTCCATTTCCTGGTCCATGCGAACCTGGTGGAAATCGATGTGTATCGGCTCCATGGAAAGCGGGTGAACCTGAACCTCTTTAATAACAGCCTTTATCGGTGAAGCATCGCCGATAGCGATATCCACAAGGCTCGAGTAACCAGCCTGCTTGAAAACTTTAAGGAACTCCGAGCGAGGCACGGAGACATTCTGGTTGGTGACGCCGGAGCCGTACATGACGGCCGGAACGCGCATATCGGCGAGTTCATCCTTGGCGCGCTTGCCCATGCTGGTTCGGGCCTTGGCGGATAATGCGTAAATCATAGGAAAAAAAGTGCCTGAATCTTACGAAAAACGCTCGATTCCGTCAAGTGGCGCTCTTTATCAGATCCTGACAAAGATTTTGGCTCTGTTGACTGATATATTGATAAGCCCGAATACATTCATCCGCCCCAACCGGACTCTCTCCGGCCAGACGCACCGCATCAGACGCATCCAAATCGGTCACAAGCCCCATCGTACTGATCCAACCTTCATGGTCGCGAATAAGCGCAATCATCGACCGTTTGCAGGTCGGACATGCGCAATGAAATAACCGTCTCTCACCCTCATCACGCACCAACGTAACCGTCGCCTCCGTATACGTCGCATGACAATGCGGGCACTCAACGATCAATCGTGACTGTCTTAAACTCATACATCCTTTATATCCTGAAACCCAATGTCCGACAAACGCTCTGTGGACAGCCCTCCCTAACTCATCTCCCCTAAAGGAGGATGTCGGTAGCACAAAAAGTCTCCGAGGACTGTCTGAGACGACCTTAAAAAATTATTTTAATGACGTCGAGTTCCGCAGGAGACTTTTTGTGTTACCGACATCACCCGCTTAAACATCCAGGTTTTTCACGTGCTTCGCATTCGTCTGAATAAACTTCTTTCTCGGCGCCACTTCCGCCCCCATCAAAATATCAAGAATCTCATTCGCCTTCTCCGCATCGTCGACCGTAACCAGCTTCATCATGCGCACGGCCGGATCCATGGTCGTTTCCCAAAGCTGTTCCGGATTCATTTCACCAAGACCCTTGTAGCGCTGGATCGCCACACCTCCGACGGTTTTCACCACCTCGTCTTCCCCATCGATCACTTCCGCCTCTTCCTCGACCTCCTCGGTCTTTCCCTTTTTTGCCTTTGCTTTTTCTTCCTGAACCTTCGCAAGATCATCGACGAGCTTGTCGCGCTCTGCGTCGCTAAACGCGTACTTCACATTCTTGCCTTTTGCAACGCGGAACAATGGCGGTTGCGCGATGAAAATATGACCCTTTAAGATCAATTCCGGGAAATAGCGATAGAACAGCGTAAGCAGCAAGGTTCGGATGTGCGCTCCGTCAACGTCGGCGTCCGTCATGATCACGACTTTGTGATAGCGCAGCTTGCTCATGTCGAACATTTCGCCAACATTCGTTCCAAGCGCGATCACCAAGTTCTTGATCTGCTCGCTCGACAGCATTTTGTCGAGCCGCGCGCGTTCCACGTTCAAAATCTTTCCGCGCAAAGGCAGAATCGCCTGGATATCGCGATTGCGTCCCATTTTTGCGGATCCTCCGGCAGAGTCTCCCTCAACGATGAAGAGCTCACACATTTGCGGATCGCGATTGGAGCAGTCCGCAAGCTTGCCCGGAAGCGTCAAGCCTTCAAACGCGCCTTTGCGTAGTACCGTGTCGCGGGCGGCACGGGCGGCTGCACGAGCACGCTGTGCCAGAACACATTTACTAAGAATCGCTTCCGCATCTTTTGGATGTTCCTCCAAAAACATCGCGAGCGCCTCGCCCATCACGGTTTCCGTCGCTCCGCGCACTTCCGGCGTTCCCAGTTTTCCTTTGGTCTGCCCTTCAAATTGCGGTTCCGGATAGCGAATCGAGATAACGGCCGTCATGCCTTCACGAACATCATCGCCCGACAAATTGTCATCCTTCTCTTTCAAATAGCCCTTGGTTCGAGCATACGTATTCAATACGCGCGTCAACGCGGCACGGAATCCCTGCACATGCGTACCGCCTTCCGGGTTGATGATGTTGTTGGTGAATGCGTACAACGTTTCCGTATAATCGTCCGTGTACTGCAAACCGATGGAGACTTCCGCTTTATCGACTTGTTTCTCGACAAAGAAAATATTCTCGTGCTTTGGCTGTTTCTTGTGGTTGAGATGGCGCACGTAGGAAGCGACACCGCCTTCAAAATAAAACGCGTACGCATCGTGCTGGCCTTTCTCTCGCTCATCGATAGCAATGAGCTTGATCCCCTTGGTCAAATAACATTGCTGACGATAGTGGTCGACCACGCGCTGATAATCAAATCGCGTACCTTCCGTAAAAATCGTGGTGTCCGGTTTAAAAATAATCGTCGTGCCATGACGTTTACTTGTCCCGACTTTTTTCACATCACCCTTAGGCTTTCCGCGAGAATACTCCTGCTTATACATCCCGCCATCACGCTCGACAATCACTTCCAACTGCTCTGAAAGAGCATTCACGACGGATGCTCCGACGCCGTGCAAACCGCCGGAAATTTTATAACCGGAATCCTCGCCTCCAAATTTACCTCCGGCATGAAGCACGGTCATGACTGTTTCCAACGCGGAAACTTTTGTTTTTGGATGCTTATCAACCGGAATACCGCGACCATTGTCAAATACGGACACGTAATCATCCGGCAAAAGCGTAACGATGATTTCATCCGCATGTCCGGCCATCGCCTCATCGAATGAGTTATCGGCAATTTCACGAAGCAAATGAAATAATCCATCCGGACCCGTTGATCCGATGTACATGCCGGGACGCTTGCGTACCGGTTCCAACCCTTCCAGAACGGAGATTTGTTCTGCGCCGTAGGCGTTCGTAATCTTCCCCTTTACTTCTTTTTTAGCCATAAAAGTCAACAAGATAATAGCATGAAATCTTGGCTCTATCCAGCCCCATGTCAAGCCTCAAATAGGGGCGTTTCCCATAGGAAAAAATGTCCGAGGACTGTCTGAGCCGACCTTGATTAATACCAAGACACCGGCGAGTTCCGCAGGGCATTTTTTCCTATGGGAAACGCCCCCTCATGGTACAATTCCTTTATGCCCGACGAACACATCATCGGTTCCGGAATGACCGAACAGGAGCTTCAGCTAGCCGGCTGGTGGGTTCGCAACCGCGAGCGCATTTTCTCGATCATCCGCTGGACCCTGATCATCTTGAATATCGTCTTCTGGAGCTTTGTTCTTTGGTCCTTGCTCGACGCCTACATTATTTCTTATCCTCGCGAAGCGCGTATCCCCCGCCTGATCGCGGAAAACAAGCTAGCCGTCTCGGGTCTCCAAGCCACCGCGCCAAAACCCCTGCTTCCGAGCGACGTAAACGTCTTTGACATCTCCGGAGGGCGAAAAGACTTCCTCGTACAGCTTTCCAACTCCAATGAAACCTGGTGGGCCGAGTTTGACTATCGATTCCGCGTCGGCGATCTCCTAACCGATGCGCGAAAAAGCTTCATCCTCCCAAAGAGCCAGCGCTACCTGACCGAACTCGGTTCCGACATCGCTACACCCTCCAAAAACGCTCAGCTCGTTATCGAGAATATCCAATGGCATCGCGTCGATCCTTGGGCCGTCGAACGCGACTATACCGCTTTTGCCGCCAATCACCTGCAATTTGAATTCACCGACACTACCTATCGGCGCGATCTCAAGATCGGCGCACAAACCGTCGGACAAACCTCGACCACGTTTAGCAACGCAAGTCCGTATGGATATTGGAATGTCGATATCACCGTCATCCTCTATCGCGGCACGACACCGGCCGGCGTCACCAAGATCGGCAAGGAACAGGTAAGTCCCGGATCAAAAGAACCGATCGCGATCAACTGGTTTGACAACTTGAGCGGTATCACCAAAACCCAAATCACCGCCGACGTAAACATCCTCGACCCTAAAGCCTACCAGCCAACCAGCGGATTCTAGTTTCTTCATTTTACATTCTACATTCTGCATTCTAGTGTTCCCCCATGGCTCGCCTGTGGGAATACCTAGAACGGCTCGACTGGACGCTTCTTGCGGCCGCATTTACGTTGGCCGCCGTCGGGCTGGTAGCCATTTACGGCATCGGTGTTTCCCAGGAACCGGCCGACCTCTTCCTCTTTCATAAACAATTCGTCACGTTTGGAATCGGCGTCACGATCATCGCGATCCTCATCTTCCTCGACTATCGCCATCTCCGTTCCTACGGCTTGATGCTGTACCTCGTCGGCGCACTACTCTTGGCAGGCGTTCTGATCTTTGGCGTCCGCATTAATGCGACACAGGGATGGTTCCGCATCGGTACTCTCTCGTTTCAACCGGTGGAAATCGCCAAAGTGACGCTCGCGATTTATTTGGCGGCATTCTTTGTCCGTCGTGGCCGAGGCCGACTTTCTTGGACGACCTTTGGTATCAGCTTTGTCGCTACATCCGCGTATGCGGGCCTCGTCCTCCTCCAGCCGGACTTTGGCTCGGCGATGGTCCTCTTCCTCATCTGGGGCATTATGGCGCTCTTTGCGGGGCTTCCGCGACATGCCTGGATCATTCTCCCGCTCGTTCTATTGACGACAGCGGGCATTGTCTGGAATTTCACTCTTCGCGATTATCAACGAGAACGCATCGAGTCGTTCCTCGATCCGGAACGCGACCCTCGCGGAGCCGGCTATAACGCCATCCAAGCGCGCATCGCCATCGGTTCCGGCGGTTGGTTCGGCAAAGGCATCGGCGAAGGCTCCCAAGCCCGCCTGCGCTTCCTTCCGGCCGCCGCCACCGACTTTATTTTTGCCGTTGTCGGTGAAGAGCTCGGCCTCGCCGGCATCATCTTTGTCTTTTTCCTCTTTGGTTTGATTTTGATTCGTTTCATCCGCCTCGGCTACGACTCCGAAGACGACTTTGCCGCCCTCATGCTCATGGGCGTCGGTGCCGTCTTCCTCGTCCACGTCATGGTCAACGCCGGCATGAACCTCGGCCTCATGCCCATCACCGGTATCCCGATGCCCTTCCTCTCGGCCGCCGCCTCTTACATGTTAGTCGTCTTTGTTTGCGTCGGCCTCGCCGAGTCCGTCGCCGTTAGACGCCGAGGACTTGTAGACCAAGCAGCTGGAAAAATGTTGTTCGAATAATTAAAAACCGCCCGTTGAGGGCGGTTTTTAAAATGGAGCCGATGGCCGGATTTGAACCGGCGACCTTTGCTTTACGAAAGCACTGCTCTACCAGCTGAGCTACATCGGCGTTGGAGCGGGTAACGGGAATCGAACCCGTCTCTAGTGCTTGGGAAGCACTCATAATAACCACTATACGATACCCGCCGAGCGGGATCCAAGCGCGGCCGATCTTACCAAGACCCGTAATCGATGGCAAGACTGGACTAATGCTTCAACCGCATCCACATCCCTTGAACGGAACGATCCGGCTTGTCCGTAATACTGCTATCGGGGATAAAAAAATCATAAGCAACGTAAACACGGCCACCGATAATCACCTGGCGCAAATGCGACACTCCGCCCGTGTCCGGAGCATCCTTAATCGCCGGCTCGTCATGCACGATGAGCGTTCCGGCGATCTGGAATGTCTGGTCGTAGAAACGCAGATACGCTCGACCCGAATCACGCGGATAAACCTCCGTAGGATCGTCAAATGAATAACCGGGAATATTCATCACGCCGATCACGTAATCCTTTGACTCGGTGACGGCAAAACCGGTTGGCCAGAAATCGTGTTGACGCCCGTTATTGGTAAGTTTTAACAAACGCGTCAGATCCCCACCTGTACCAAATTGAAACGCGTACAAATTATCTCCGGTCGGCTCTCGCCGGTCGCGAATGGCCGGATGGGCATTTGCGATAATCGTAAAACCTTTTGCCGAAGGATTGAGATTCGGTACAAGCTGCGGAAACTTGCCGATTTCATAGCCGGCAATCTCCAAAATCATCTTACGCGTCGGATTGAGATTCCAATCAAAAAGGCGGACGACCACCCGAGTCGGATCAAAGAGCGAATCCCCCGGCTTCCGTGGTATGCGATTCGTCATTGCCCATCCCCCCTCCCACGGCACTGCCTGAACGTCTTCAATAGACTCTCCTGACTCGTCAAAAGGAAAATCCCGCCTCGGTACCAATGGTTGACCAAATGCGTCGAATGTCTGGATAGCGGCTTTGGGCCCGGAAGCTTCCGAGTATGCCGCAACAACAAAAGCCGTTGTACCGCTTGAAACGGCAACGGCACTCGTAAAATCCTGATCATTCCAAACGGTGGAAGATACGGTCGATACCGTACGAAAAAATTCATCCGTGACGAGCCTGCGCAACACGAGCTTTTCGCCATTTGACTCCGTCCAATACACCGCAACACCCGAATGACCGTTGACATCGGCAGGGACAATACCGGCCGTCATTCCACGAAAATCTTGTGAATGGGTAAACGCAACAGGTCCATCAACCTCGCCTCGAGTCCAAAGCTTGGCGGCGATATCGACCACAACTTCCGGCACGTAAGCTCTCGTGCTCGTGGTACCGACCCCGGACGTCTCTATGACGGAACCACCCGCTAGATAATGAGTTCTTACATAGGTGTACGGCGGCGCAATGAGCAAAAAGAACAAAAGAATAGCGATACCCATGCGCACGAATAAAGAAACCAAATCAAGCGGTTCGCGCGGAACAAGGAGCGTCAAAAGGTATTTGATTCGTTTCGCGTGCTGGTTGAGATGCGTACTCTCGTCTTCCGTGACGTCATGGTCGGCCTGAAACTGCAAAGACTCCTCGAGCATACGTTTCTGCTCGCGGTAAATCTTTCTGATGATCCTTCTTCGTCTAAAGGGTGAAAGCACGTACCAGGAAGTATAACATCCCCGGCCCAACGAGAGTCGGGCCGGGGATGTTTCGCTTTGTTTTTTCTCTTAGAAGTTGCCTACCACGATAAAATATTCGTTATGCGTATATCCGGTACCCTGTGGAAGAGTTGCGGCAGACTCGACCTTCAAAGCGTACGTATACTGGTCGACCCCAGGGCTCGCACTGTCGACGACAAGCCCCGTAATCACCGGAGTCTGGCCCGCGGCCGCAATGGTCGGAATACCCGCCCATCTGGCCTCACCAAAGGACGGCGGTAAGACGCTCGCGTCATTACTAGAATAACCAAGATGAGCCAAGGTTGCGGGTGAAGGTGGTGACCAAGAAGAGGCTTCCGTGTAATTGGAACGCGAGCCGTCGTAGAACTGTTTGATGGTATTCCCGTTAAACGTCATGTCCTGATCCTGTACCACGTATACCGAATAGCCATTCTCCGCATTCGTTGCCACATTCAGATACCATGCACAGACTTTAGGCGTCCCCGGCGTCAAAAGCCCAAAATCACAAGTATTGGATGCGAGCGAGTTATCAATATCGACGTTGTCAAAAAAGTAACTTGAAGGCGTTTCATACCCCTGAATGCTAAAGGAAAGAGACGCGTCTACGCTCGCATCCACCGTCAGCGCATCACCGATAGCCACGACCGAGTTAAGAAGCTCATCGCTTAGATTGTTCGTGCTTTGATCGTTCATGCGAAACGTCTGCGTCAAGGACGTGTACTGTCCCGGAAGATTGTTCGTCTCGGGATTCTTGAGCGGGCTATTCACAATATCGATCGAATACTCGACTCCCGCGACCATGGCGCATGGCGACAAACAATCAACGAGAATTTCCAGCTGTTCATAGCGGCCATTATTATCCGTATCATGCCGTTGCACGCTGGAAACTTCCATGTCCAAAGGACCGCCCCAAGTAATATCTCCGATGCTAACCGAGCTCATCCATTCTTGACCCTGATACGTTGTTGTTGTTCCGGTATCCTCTAACGTAAGGAGAATCTTGAAACAATCATTGGTCGTCAAACAAGGATCGGCCCCGCCGGCCGTATAGGTCTGAGAAAGCGACCAGAAATACGTGACATTCGTGTAAGAAGGGGTCGCATTCCAATCCGCGCTAAATTTTGGCTGTGCGAGGATCGTGGTAAGCGATGCAATCGGTTCAGTCACGGGGAAATTTGAAAGCTTTACAACAAACAAATCATTTCCCGAAGTATATGACCGTACCGGCGTCCCCCATGTAGCGCCGCTTAAACCGCTGACATATACGCTCCCATCAACATCTACCGCAATACCGAAGCCGCTGTCAGTGCCGCTACCGCCAAGGAAGGTATTCCAAGTGAGAACACCGGTACTGTCGATCAATACCGCCGTTGCATCGGTGCCGGCAACGTAAGCCTGAAGCGGTGAACCCCATGTAGCATCGGCGGATCCGCCAACATAGATATTCCCAAGGCTATCTACATTCATTCCGCGAACACCATCGGTACCGCTACCTCCGGTGAAGGTATTCCAAGTGAGGTTACCGCTGCTATCGAGTTTAGCCACAAGGCCATCTGTCCCCGATGAATAGGCTCGTACAGGCGAGCCCCAGGTAGCGACGCTATTTCCACCGGCATAAACATTCCCGTTTCCATCAACAGCTACGGCAAAAACACTATCATTCCCACTGCCACCGAGAAAGGTATTCCAAGTGAGGTTACCGCTACCATCGAGCTTTGAAACGGAACCATCATTTGCCGAGGTATAAGCTCGTACAGGCGAGCCCCATCCCGTGTCGGTGAATCCTCCTGCATACACATTTCCACTTTCATCAACCGCGATAGAAAACATGTTGTCCGTACCGCTGCCCCCGAGAAAAGTATTCCAAGTTAGGTTACCACTGCTATCGAGTTTAACCACAAGACCATCTGTCCCCGATGAATAGGCTCGTACAGGCGAGCCCCAGGTAGCGACGCTATTTCCGCTAATATACACATTCCCACTGCCGTCTACCGTAACGGCATTACCGCTATCACCGCTACTGCCTCCAAGAAACGTATTCCAAACAATGTTACCGCTGCCATCAAGTTTTACCGCGAAAGCATCAGATGAGGCTGTGTAGGCCCGAACAGGCGAACCCCAAGTAGCCGGGCTAAGTCCCGAAACATACACATACGCGTTGCTGCCTACCGTAATACCATAAGCACTGTCATTGCCGGTGCCCCCAAGAAACGTATTCCAGACTAGGTTACCACTATTGTTGAGTTTGGCGGCAAAACCATCGGTAGCCGCGGTATACGCTCGTACAGGCTGACCCCACGTGGCTGCGCTTGTTCCCGCAACAAGCACGTTCCCATCCGTGTCTATCGCAAGTGAACGCGTGTCCTCGTTACCAACGTCCCCAAGAAACGTGTTCCAATTCAGATCCGGGTCGATGACGACGGGAACTCCGCGAACATAATCCCCGATAGAAAAACCGATCTCCTTATCTCCATGAACGACATAAGTCGCGGTAACAGGCCGCTTGATTCCCGCAATCACCTGCCAAGCGATAGGCGCAGACTCTGTAAGCGCGCCGTCTTCATAATTGATAACAAGATTGCCATGTGAATCAATTTGTACATTGCGGTTGTAGCCTAAACGGATTCGGTCAACGTGAAGTCCGTCATCGAGGTAATATGTGCTTTTGACGACGGATGATTTTCCGGCCTCATACACCGCATTTACTCCATCCCATACGTTTTTGTATGTCACTCGGCTGAGCGGGCTGACCTTGCCGGTTCCATTGGTCGCGTTGTCCGTTGCAGGTGAGACGCCCTCGGAACCAAGAAACACAACATTCAGCATGTGGCGTCCAGAAGCGATAATAACGCCATCTTCACGGAAGCCGAGTACATGTCCGGCAGAAGTGAACTGAATCAGCTTTGACTTACCGCTCGTACCTGTTTGATCGTGAATAAACGAAGTTGTATTTGCTTGAACGACCGGGGAGAGCAGTAGTGCCGAGATCAGCATCGACGAAGCTGCTGTAAAAAAAAGGTGCGATCGAGTCTTATTCATAATGAAAAATATCCTGAAATTAATTCCGTTCAATACTATCACGCAATTGACAAGCCTGCCATGAACCTAAGACGAGACAAGTCATCCATAACAAAAATCCCGCAATATGCGGGATTTTTGTCACAGATAAGCTGGCTGTTCTTATGAACGACCCTTGCCCATCATCGGCTTGCGGCGGTTGACCATCAACGCGGCAAGGAGAATGAGGACGAAGATTCCGAGAATCGTTGCAACGATCACCGCCAATGACATTTCACCGATAACGGCGAAGGAAATGGACGGAACCGAGACAGTCTGACCGGCACCGTAGACCAGCGTGAGCTGGGAGGTGTAGGTGCCTGCCGGCAACGACTTGTTGGAGGCGGCTGTGAACTTGCGGACATTGCCCGGAAGGACGTTCAGTCCGTCGGCATTCAACGGAATTTCATCGACTTTGACATCGCCGCGGAAGATTTCAATCGTTCCTTGCGGGCGGATGTGTACGTTACCCGTGTTGCGGACGCGTACCGTGAAATCGATCGGCTCACCGGGGATTACGCGGGCGCGGCGGGTCGAAAACTCGACGACGCTTGCACTTTCCGTGATGTTACCGGCAACCTTGAGAAGAACGGATGTACCAACCAAGGTCGTGATGCTTGCACTGCCTGCACTGCTGGTCGGCTTACTCATGGCAAACACCGTTGCGTAGTGACCACCCGGAGCTGCACCGGCCGGAACTTTGATAACGAAGGTGAAATCACCGGTCTTGTTGGGAGCCAAGCTCAATGAAGACGGGGAAACCGTGATCCAACCGGAAAGATCGGAAGCGGAAGAGGGGCCAAAGGCCAAACCGCCTTCTTCATTCGCGGGAGCGATCGTGTTAACGACGGGCGTATAGACCTGCGTCATCGAGGAGTCATTGCGGACGGTCATCGTTTTGGTGACGGTCTCGCCTGCCTTGGCTGTCAGGTCATAAACCGGCGGAGAAACAGTCGTTCCGAGCGAGGAAGGACCTCCTTGCGCCAAGACGGCGCCTGCACTGCCTCCGAACACCGTGAGACTCATGACAGCTGCGGCAAATGTACGTTTTACGTGAAAGAACTTCATATTTCCTTTGATATTGGTTCGATAGATGATTTAGAAGTTTCCTACAACGAGGAAATATTCATCGTGTGTATATACCTGTCCCAAGCTGTCAGCCGCTTGAGGAAGCGTGGCGGCAGATTCAACCTTGAGGGCATAGACATAGGAATCAACACCCGGGCTTGCGCTGTCCGCAACCAGACCGGTGATAACCGGGTTAGCGCCGGCCGCGGCAATCGTTGGGATACCTGCCCAAACAGCAACCGTGCCGCCACTCGGAGCAAAGACACTCGTGTCGTTACTCGAGTAACCCAAGTGACCAAAGGCCGCAGCAGAAGGAGACGCCCAGACAGTGGCACTGGCGTCATCCGTACGAGTACCATCTGTGAACTGCTTGATCCCAATCCCGTTAAACGTCATGTTCTGAGTCTGTACAACATACACAGAGTATCCGTTTTCCGCATTTGTTGTAACAGCGAGGTTGAACAGACAGATTTTGGCCGCTCCAGGAACCAGCGTACCAAAATCACATGAGTTGTCGCCGGATCCGACGTTGGATAAGTCGGTATAGAATGGGTTTTCAACCGGTACTCCCGTAATCGCGAAGCTAAGCGCAGCATTCACGCTAGCCGTAACCGTCAGCGCCTCTCCGTAGGCAACCTGGGTTTGCAAGGCTTGAATAGGCTGGTTTGCAGGCGTAACACCTGCGCTCTGCAATTTAACCGTGTGTGTATAAGTATAATAGACGCCCTGTGCAGGAGACGAGCTCGGTGCCGGAGCGATCAGCGGCGAGTTCACAATATCCACCGAGTAGGTTGTAGCCGAGCTAAACGTACAGGCGGCTGTACACGCAATGGTAAGAACAAGCTGTTCTTTCGCCATCATTTGATCCGGGGTTTGGCTTGATGTGGCGGCGGAAAAAAGGACGGAGTTTGCCGGTCCATTCCAAGTAATATCGCTCTCATTGAACGTATCGGCCCATTCTTCATAGCCATAGGTAGGAGACTGGGTGTCGTCGACGATGAGCGTAAGAGCGACACAATCGTTGGCCGCGATACAAGGATCGTTAGCACCAATAACGATGTCGGCGCTTGGCTTGAACGAAACAGAGACGTTTGTACGCTGAGTGGTTTCACTCGCGGCGTTAAGAATCGGCTGTGCCAACGTGACGTACGTGTAGGCTAACGGGTCAATCGACGGGGCTGCAAGGACCGGAGATGCACTACCAACAAATGTGAACATGCTGACGAACATGGAAAGCAAGGCCGCAATGTTTGTAGCCTTTGCGAAACGGCGTCTCAAGGACGCGCTCAGACGTTTAGTCATAAACCGGCAGGGTCTTAAGGAAAGAATAAAAGAAAGAATTAAGTACGACGAGCGTAGTATAGCATATTTGATACAAACTACCCTCCGCGGTCTGTATCCTGTGGATAAACATTGTGCATATCAGTTAAGGCTCAACCAAGCAGACAGCCTAAAAAAGAACTCATGAGCCGTATACGACAGGTACAGCCAAAACGATCGGATCCGTGATGACCAGAAGGAAGCTGGATCCGGCTCCCCTACAGCAATTTCCGCATACACGGGTACGGAATATTTACTCGTCAAAGCCGCAAACAGCGGCGTCGGCTCGCTCCCCTCGGGGGGAATAATCGTAGACTGAAACTCCGTAGAGCCTCCTCCCGCAATAGGAACGAGCTGCCATTCAACCGCCTGGCCGTACAAACGTTCTTGGGTCTGCACGAGCCGATATTCGCCTTTTGTACCATCGTATTTCCAACCATCGGACAAGATCAAGGAAACCCGCGCATCATCCGCTGACAAATGACCGCTGTTCTCGATCTTGAACGCCAAAATATAATTGCCATTCTCACCGGCCTCGAACGTAATCGATGACGTCCGAAGATCCGTATTTACGGAACCGGCTCCAACGGAAACAACGGGTTCGGAAGACTCCGCCCGTACAAGAACGGGTGAAAAAAACGCAATACAAAGAAAAGCGAGGACGAATAGATGCAAACGAACCACGTTAGTACGTAGCAACAACAACATAAACAATTTCCGTTGAATATCTCTGCGCCGCCTGATACGTGCTTACCTCCAAACGATACAGGATATCGTGCACATCGTCTTCCACCGTCCCAGATGTATAGACGATTTCACCGGGCGTAGCGGACAAACCAGCCCAGGTATCGGCATCGAGAAACCGCGTCGAGCCTTCTGACAGTAAATCATCGCCGGCATGGTATCCGAAGGCACTGGGATACGTCGGACCGGGCGTATACGTCGACCAAGGCAAGGGCGTAGCATTTGTTCCGTCAAAATCGACGACGGTATCGCCATGCGCCGAGATCAAAGGTCCATTAGAATACACGCTAACTTGATAACCCAAGCCATCCTCCGTCACGCGCATACGCTGTGCGGTCAAATAGGTCTGATCAAGATCAATATTGCCAAAATCAAACCCGGAAGCCGTTGAAGCCACATTCGTCGTATAACTATGGATTTGCGTGTTAGCATCAACGCCTTCAACGGCAAAGGAGAGCAAGGGAGCACGTGTTTGAAGATAAGGATACGTCTCGCCCGTATTCGCCTGAACCGAAGTGGCGTTATTCACGTCGTAAGCCCGGAAATAATAAAGTGTATTCGGATCCGCTCCGTTGGACATCAGGGTGAATTCATATTCGACCGCGGCACTGGCAGAATGCGTAAACGTACTCGCGCTCGTTCCGGATTCATTGTGACGTCCCGAGGTACCCGAATCGGTAAGCAAACGAGTGGTTATCGCATCATCGTCCGCATCCGCACCATCCCCGTAGCACCAGATTGAAGCCGTTGTACATGACCCAGACTCTTCCGCGAATAGTGGAGCTTCAAAATCCGTGGACGTCCCAAACTCGATCCTGAATTTTTGATTCGCGCCATCCGTTCCAAACTGCTCGTCGAGGGTAAGACGCAACTTGATCACATCCTGCTGTCGAATCCCGATCGGCCTCGTGTTGGTCGCGGCCAATGTCGACGTCGGCGTTTCATGCTCTTCATCGCCAAACCACATCCAATCCTGCGACTTCACGGAAAACGGTTGTGTGACGAGTTGAGGATAATTGCTATAAACATCGAGCGGCCCTTGGTTGGGTGAAACGATTCGAAAACAATAAGACGTGCCTGCGGCCGCGCCATTATCTTGCAATGAAAAATCCCATTCCGCAGTTTCTCCATCGTTAATACCGTTGGGAGCGGAAGACGGATTAGACTCCTGATACGATTGTTTAACATTAGAACTCGAGAGCAAGGTGCTGCCCAGCGTCGAACCGTCGGTAACATTCGCATTGTCATAATATCGCCAAATCGAACCGCTACCGACAGCTCCCACCGGTGTCCATGTATTGATAGACGAACACACCGTTCCGGTGGCGAACTGCAAATGAATAGTCGCCTGCCCGGGGCTAAGGCTAGAGCCCGAAAGATTAACGTTGACGCGTACGCGTATTGCATCACCGTCAGTCGGCGGACTATCGGAAGCGGTTATAGCCGTGTCCTCCGCAAGGTCCGTTCCTCCGGGCGGCCATGGGTCGGTTTCTTCCTGCGCATCCTCGTTTACATACCAACGAAAATCTTCTTGTGTGGCGGTAAAAGCCGAAACGTGATGAACAGGAAACAATACATACGTCGCCGGAAGGGCGATGAGGATCAATAACCGAAAAAGAATCTTGTTCATGGGATCAAGGGCGGCGGCTCATCCGAGGGCGGAGGCGTTTCGGGAACAGGAGCTTCGGGAGCCGGCGGCGCCTCCGGAGTCGGCTCTGCGGGAACCGAGGTTTCGGCTGGAACTTCCGGAGCGGGCGATTTAGGAACAAGCTCGACGGGAGCCGGGACTTCCGGAACGGGAATCGCTTTGATCATCCGCTGCTCCAGATTGTCTGTAAGAAAATTATATCCCTGTTTCGAGTATCCATCTTCCCCGTAGTTAAACCACTCGAGAGTTCCATCCGCGCGAAACTCCGGCCGAATTTGTCCGTCCGTGTTGTCGATGAGCTCGTCTTTATTCCCCGTGCGCAGATTCTGCAGATGGACGCGCGTATGCGGACCCGGATTCACTTCCGTCCAAGCAACGAGCGAATGAAAAATATTTGGCTGTATATCCGGCAAATCGTTAAACGTAAGCTGTTCCGATGCCTCCCCGGCTTCCTGTTTAAAAACTTCCCAATTACCCCCGACCCACTGTTGCCAAACCGTGACGCCTTTAGAAATACGCGGATGCGTCGCGGGAGTAGCGGTGCTGATTTTCACAGCGCCTTCCTCGGGTCGTTCCGTGTCGTAGCGGTAGACATTCCATGCACCTTCATCCTTCCCCTGCCAAACCACATAGCGTCCATCGGTATGGACATCAATATGATCGCCGAGCGCATCGGTGAGCGCGATTTCCTTGCTCGTTTTTCCATCGAACAAAAAGATCTGCCAGCCTTTGTCCGTAAGACCCTGCCAAACGGCCAGCCATCCGGCTGAATCCGGCGCGATATCCGCTTTAAGATTACGCGTTTCATGGCGCAGATACTGCGTTTCGACAACGACTTGTCGATCATCACCCGCTCCGAGCACCTCGACGGAGACATGATTTTTTTGAAGAACCGATCCCGGAACATGGGGCTGAAGCAACGTGAAACCGACGATCCCGACCAGGGTCGTCGTCGTAAGGACGGCCGCACGCCGTCTCATCGCGTGACGAATGTGACGTCTACGAGAAATTGTCACGCTCTAATGATATCACGGAACGACCACCGAAGCTTTCACCTGTTTCTCATTCCCCGCGACATCATGCAGGACCACATACATCGCATGCTCTCCGCGCGTTACATTGCGCAGAGCATACACATCTTCATTCTGTACACTGCGCGAATATCCTTCGGCGACTTCATACGTGACGTAATACCGGACAATCTGCTCATCCGGTGCGAGAAGCGAAAGATCCACAATCCAGCGGGGACCTTGGCGCGTGGGCGCGGCAACGGCGTCGAGCCGCTTGGTCACCGTTGAAGAAAAGAACTTGCTCGGCTCTTTCTGCTCCAAAATCGTCCCGGGTCTGAAGGCAACCTGATACTTGGCGAGTCGTGAAGCAATTCCGTTGGAATCCAGTTGATACGCTTGGGAAGCATCGCTCTTAATAGCGAGCCCCATATCACCGGCCTGAAGGATCTCAAATTCAATTTCGGCGATGAGAACATTACTACCTGTAAAACCGCCGACTCTGCCTCCGGCAAAGATAAGCTCTGACCCATACGGGGGCCTCGGACGCTCGATCCACGTCGACCAATTTCCCGACGATGTCCGCACGTTTCGTACGGCAAGACGTCTGGAATTAAACGAGACAACCGCTTCTCCCGCGCCGATCGGAATAGCGCCGGTTGAAAGCAATACCGATGCGGTAAAACGGTCTCCCGGTTGAAGTTCGTTCACGGATTGACCGGCGGGAGCGGATTCGGGAGCGATCATCACGTCTGGCACGTCTCCCGACCAATTAGACAGCAAAATAGACAAATCGCGCGCATGAACGACGCCGTCGTCATTGCAGTCCACACTCGGTTCGGGAAAACCCTTCCAATACATCTTCAAAATAGCCAAGTCCTGATCATCGATACGGTGATCTTTGTTTCCATCGCAAGGCAAAACTTTATCCGGATCGATCATCGTCGAGAAACCGGCGGTTTGAGTTCCGAGCGGCGGTTTTGTTTGAGATCGATAAAAGTAACACGCGGTAGCGAGGGAGACGATCAGAACGACCGCCACAAAAAATGCGATCAAAGCAAATAGGCGCGAATGCCTCAATATGCCGGTTCCCATATGCCGTTTTGAAACGTAAACATGAAGGTCTGCTCACGATCGCCGTTGACCGCGTCGATAAAAGCAACTAAACGCAGCGTCGCGTGGGTTTGCGGCGATTCCCATCGATCCTCAAAGTGGATACTGGAAATCATAATGTATTGATCGGCAAGATCGCTTGGTCCGTAGAGCGTCGATGCTGTTTGGGCTCCGCGCGCTTGCGCTTCCATCGACGTATTCATCGCATTGTACAAAGCTACATCAAACGGAATGACAAGCGGCTTAGCCTCCCCGAGCCGCCAGACAAAGGCGCGTTTCAAGAGCGGATGGCTAATCCGGATCGTATCGCCGACACGGGCATTGGAAAAGGCAAATTGTCCGCTGCCGGAAGTTCTAATCGATGTCTCGCCAAGCGTGAGGTCGACGCCGGAAATTGGCGCCATCCCGAACGGGGCCACAACGGAACCGCGCGCGTCGACAGGAGAAGTCGTGGCTTGAATTGACGTAGGCACGCCCGGAAATGCCGCAGGACTCTCGGGAAGTTGACGATTCAAGATCAAAGCCCCAAGAGACGCCGATCCGATGATCAAAACAACGAGACCGACGGCAAGCCATTGAAACACGCGTTTCCTCCCCGGATTACGCCGCTCCGCACGATCTCCGATCCAGAAAATCATGCGCGTACTCACGATGAGCAGGAGCAAAAGCCCGAGAATCGCATACGCATACGCGGGCGGAAGAATATTCTGCACGCGTTCAAACCAAACCGGCTGGTCTCGCACAATAATAATTTCTTCCGACGCGCCCTCGAGAAACACCGGAGTAATCGTCTGATTCCCGTCCGCATCGGTCACGACCACCTGATGGAATCCTGGAGGAATCGCTTCGCCGGCCGTCACGACCCATTGCCCTTGGGCATCGGCGTTTGTCGTTGTGGAAAAGTCGCTAAAGAAATCCATATTAGTAGACGGTGACGGTTAAAAAGGCGTTCGGCTCGGAAATTCCGTACAATTTCAACACTCTGCCATCGCGTTCAACGCGATTGAGTCGGGGAAAAATCTTGGTTAAAATCGGCGTTCCTTCCGGAGAAGTGGTCGCGATCGATCCGGAAGAAACCTGCGGAACAACAGGCGGACGCGACGGTGTCGTCGGTCGCGGCGTCACAGCGACGGGACTCGGACAAATCAGCGTACTGCTTGCCGTCGCGCCCGGAATATTCCGGATCTCGGTTTCGGTTACAACGATATACACGGGTCGTTCTACCGTACTCGTCACGACTTCAACGATGATGCCGCCGCTCCCGCCTCCGCCCCCACCCCCGCTCGAACATGCCGCCGCCTCGCATGCTGAACCGTTCCAGCTTGTACCGCCCCCGCAAAAAGAAGAACCGGCCGGACAAGAACTGATCGATCCCGTTGCGACAAAGGCAAAGACAACGCGCTCCATCAAATTTCCGGACGTGTCACGGCTATAAATAATCACCGGCACCGCCTCCCCGGCCGCCAACGCGGCCTGCGGATGGTCCCGCTCACCGTCACCTGCCCGGCACCTCCCGCATTTGTGTAATACGTGCCGTTCACAAACACGATCGTATTAGCCAAATCGACGCCCGCACCATCGTCCTTCAAATGAAAGGTAATATTTTGATCCAAAGACGATGTTTGATCGTTGGAAGGAGACTCGTTTTGTACATACGGCGGTGCAGAGTCGGCCGTCTGGAACGTCCAGTTGTCGGTCGTCATGATATTCGCGACGGCATCCTCACAATTGTATGCACTGACCGAAACGGTTTCATTCTCCGCAAAATCGACGGAAGGATTAATGGTAAAACGATATCCATAATCGATCGTCGTCACCGTCACCGTCGGCGAGCCCTGTAAATAGGTAATGAGAGGCGATGAAGGCGAGGAAATATTAAATCGACATGTCGACGGCGTAATCCCGACGCCCGATGGTCCGCTCGGATACGTCTTGCGATCCTGCAAATCAATCACAATATTGACCGATGCCCCATTGCCGCCGCTGCCGCGCGCGGGAGTTTCTGCGGTGACCCGTGGCGCCACCGTGTCGGCTTCGGTCGTAAACGTATAGGTCTTGGTATCCATGGTATTTGGACCATTCGCGTCTCCAAGCTGATCTTGTGAAGCGGAGGCAAGATCCTTGAATCCACTGATCACAACACTGTAGGTCGTCGCATATCCCCAATTACGCGTATCCCCGGAAATACCGGATGGCGGCGGCGGATTCATGGTGACACCGCAAAGATTTGTCCCCCAAACACCGGAACAGCTAAACGAGTCATACGCCGTCACATTCACGGCACCTCCCCCGTCATTCGTCGTAATCGATCCCGGAGGTTCCGTCGTATTCACGCCCGTTCCGACTCCCGAATTATCCCCTTCTCCATTCTTGCTATCGCGAAGATCAAACGCGTACGTACTATCGATCGCGACGGCCGCGGCGGCGTTGGCGGGATTCGGATTCAACGCATACGGCTTTTTGGTGTCGGCCCAGACATGCATCTGAAAATCTTCCGCATCGTCGAGGAGATCGGCACCGATAAAAGAAATATTCGACTCCGTGGTCGCGCCGACCGAACCGATATTGATATCGAGCGTCGTGGGAGAACCCGATCCGTAGCCAAATGCCGTCGGGCGAAGCGCCGTAACTGCCACCGTGCCGAACGTCCCTTGCCCTACCGTGGATCCGGAAGTCTGGAAACCCGTGCTATAAATCCTGCCGATCGTCGAGCTCACGACTTGTCCGCTCCAATTTGGAAAAAAGGCGCCGGTCGTCAGATTGGTCGCACCCGCCGTCGTCGTCGCGTAATCGATCCAGATATTGGCGGCATTCGATCCCGACGGGCTGGCGACATTGATCTGCATCGTCGCCGTAAACTGCTGGCCGACATAATAATAGTTTAAATCCGCCGCCGCCCCTGTCCCGCCGTCGCCGGTATTGTCCCCGCCCGTATACGGATTCGCGAGCAGTTGAAACCAGTCATTCCCGGAAGGAGCCGCCGCCTGCACCATCGTCGCGCCAAGCACGACCGCCAAACACGCCACGATCGACGTTATGCGATAGGCGTTATGCGATAGGCGTTCAAGAAGTCGTCTCATATTAGTGTCTCAAATCTCCCTCAAGATCCAAATTCTTGAGCAAAATCGATAAGTCTACGGAGTTGACCTCCTGATCGTGATTCAAATTCGCCCGAACCGATATTCCGTTTGGATCCGGCTCGTCGAGCGCGCTCGTGAGGAGCGAGATATCGACGGCATTAGCGACATCGTCGCCATACGTATCCGGCGTCGTTCCGTCGCCGTTGATATCGCCCCCCAGCAAGACCAAGCTTGAAGTCGAGTAATCCAGATCGGTCGACGTACTTCCTACGAGTGGCGCCTCTCGATACGATCGGCTCAAGTGCTGGAGCGTCTTAATGGAAACGTCATAGGTTCCATCCGAGGCGCCGTAGAGCGTAATAGGCGTTGTCATGCTTCCGTTCGCATCGACCTGACGTGTCTCCGTATCCCGATATACATCTTGATTCCGATTGTCCGTAGCGCCAAAGATTCGATTGTTGAAACCGGTGAGAAAAACCGGCGAATACCGAACCGTCACAAAAAAATTGACAAAGTTTTGAGCATTGAGCGCGCTTGACGTTAGCTCCGGACGCAGATTCAAAATTCTGATTTCCGGATCCGTCGATGAAGCCGACGCGGAAACACCGATCGGAGGAACGAGAATCGTCACAGCCTGCGTGCCTCCGAGGAGCTGGCTTTGCTGGTCATAAAAACGCACGCCAAATTGGGACGTTCCGTAACCGGCAGGCGTCACGATGCCAAGTTCCCGGCCGACCAATAACTCGACGGTCGCGCCTGCGGATATGTTTTCATTGGCGGCCATCGTAAGCGTGATGCTATGACCCGAGATCGCATAACCGTAAACGCCGTTTCCGGCGCCTGCTCCTAGGGTCTTTGGAACACCGTCGACGGTCAGGCTTCCGTCGGCGGGCGTAACGCTCGCGGGAACGCCGTACGCGGGATCAATTTCAAACACGATCGACGTACCGGGCGTGAGCGTTGCCGCGGGTTTGAATGAAAACAAAACCGCTGTCGTTGTCGCAACAATCGGACGAGCTACGATGACGGAAAATGTCTGCGTGACTTGTGCGGCACGGATAAACGACCCGATAAAAAGCAGGCCCGCAAAGGCAAGAAGGACGATTATGAAAAAACCGGGCTTCCTCACGGAAGCAAACGCAACGGAACAGCGTTCGGATAGAAGCATGTGAACAACATCAGTATAACAGAATGCGCCGATCTCTTCCCAATCAAAGAAAATCCCGCTAACATGTGTGCATGAAACCGAACGAGGCGATCGGATCGGTGCCCGCAACGATGACGGCGGAACGCTGGTGCGTGCGTTTGCTATCCATCCCCTACTATTTTGCCATCGGTCCTTTCCTCCTCGACCTTTTTACGCAAGGTCTGCGTTGGCGATCCGCGTATCTCATGGTCTACATCCTGCTTTCCGTCGGCGGTCTTCAAGCGGGATACAAAGAAAACGATACATGGGTCAGAGTTTGGTATTGGCTGAACCTGCCGTTTGTCGCGATCGTAACCGTGGCGGCATTTTATTATGAGCCGTTCAGTACGCTCGTATCCATGTTCCCATGGGAACGATGGGTACACTTTGCCATGCTGCTCATCGTCCTCTCGTTTTTCCCGTTAAAATTCTTTCTCCCGCGTACGCGGATGAAACCGGTCGGCGACTGGAATGATGAGCCGATAGAACCTCCGTTCCACGCAACCGTGCCCGCTCCGACACCGGCTCCGATTCCGCCGGCCGTTTTGGCAATACCAATAAACCCAACCCCTCCGGCAACCGAACCCGCTCCAACCCCAACACCCAATACCGAAAACCCAACACCTACTCCTCCAGACCCGGGATTGTTAAAGGGGCTTTAGAATTAAAATTTCAGAAATCTTGTCGCTCCATCGATACGCGCCTGAAGAGCGGCATCGAAGGTATCTCCCCCTTTGCTGCGTAAAACTTCTTCGATAAACGCCGGACGTAAGAGATATGTCTTGTATTCCGACTCATCCCAACCAAATTGCGCGCTCAAAAATGAGCTGATTTCTTCCGCCGATGTCGATGTTCCCGCGCGTGACACGAGCTCCTCATAGGTACGATCCACGTCAAGCGGCGTCACAACGACTCCCGACTCCTCGGCCATTCCTTCCACCGCCTCGATTCGGATGGCACGCTCCAGCGATTCTTGGCGCTCCGAATCGGTAATATCGCGGATCACGCCGGAATCCGCAGCCAACGGACCATTCAAGAACGCCCGCTGTGCATCGACATGGACAAGATACGTCCCGTAACTAATCTTCCGACCATCGACGTTGGCCGCCGGAAACGAGGATGCAAAAGCGCGGACCAACGGATGTTCCGACTTCCAAAGATACACGCTTGCGAGCAAGCCGGCGGTTATAACAGCCAATAACGCAACGACAGCGCTTCCGACCAGCAATTTCATTCGGGAGTTCATGGGCGTGGAAAAAAATAATCGAGCCAACGTCTCGGGTTACTACGCAAATCGGCTACCGCAACATTCACAACGGGAGTCTGCACATCATCCTGCCAGCTCGCCTGTAATCCGTCGCCTCCCTGCAAAATAATCACTCGCTCGCCGGGTTTTCGCAGACCAAGCCGAGTCCTCGCTTCCTTATCGAGCGCCTCATCGGAATCAAGTCTAGCCAAGAGTTCGACAAGTGAGAGTTTGCGACCTTCATACTGCTCGATCTGCGCCTGCATCTGATGAATTTCCTGGTCGACCTGCCACTCTCGATAGGTTTCGCGGACGGTAGAAATCCCGACAACCAGAAAGAGCGTCCCGGAGGCCGCAACAAGAAGAGGCCATCGAGCAAAACCAAGAGCGGAAGTCGCGTTTCGCGCCATAGCGGGATTCTACCCTACAGAGGCTTCAACTGGAAACCGGCCGTCGTTCCAGATGGCATCGGACGCGCCTTCTCGATCTTTTCCGTCAAAAGCTCGGGTCGATAAACGCCGGCAAATGCAATAGAGCCATGACCATTGGCTCGCAGCTTGAGAACACCCGTATGAAACATCGCATCCCAAGCCCCGCGTCGCTCAATACTGATTTGTTCGATAGTCGAGAGCGGCATCTCACGCACTTGTCTGCGCCAAACGCCCGTCTGCTCCACGTGCACGATGCGTCGATTCGTCAGAATCAACACATGCGAATCCCATGTAATAAAGACGCGCAGTGCAAAAGCCGCACCCACCGCAAGGAGCAAGGCAAAAATCGCCATCCCAAAACCGCCGGCGCGGACCAAGGGAAACAAAAAGAAAAATGGAACGGCGATCAATAACCCAGCAAGAATCAACGGCCCTGCCATGGTACGTAAATGACGCCGCTCCAAAACAAGCGTTCGTTCTTCCGGTTGCATCTGTATGACATCGCGTATACGAAACATAGCTATCGGTTCAAAGCCGCTCTGATCGCATCCCTCGCCGTCCCAGCCTCGTCCCACGGTACTTTGTTGCCGTCCGCGATACAAATCCACGGCTCGCATCCTTTTCCCGTCATAACAACGAGATCTCTTGGACCTGCCATCGCCATCGCCTTGAAGATCGCTTCTTTTCTATCCTCGATGAGAAACAAATTCTCCCCATCTATTTTACCAGCTTCGCGCGCCCCCGTCGCAACCTGCTCCATGATCTCACGCGGATGATCGTCATACGGATCTTCATTCGTGACAATGACGACATCGGCATTCGTGGCAGCTAACTCTCCGAGAATTGGTCTGCGTGCGATATCGCGTCCTCCACCGCAACTCCCGAGCACATGGATCGTTCGCTCGCGAGGAATAACCGACAAAGCGCGATAGAGCTGCCTAAAACTTTCCGGCTCCGGCGCATAGTCGACAATCGCAGTCCATGATTGTCCGGCATCAATACGTTCAAAACGTCCGGGAACCGTCGTAATCTCCTCGAGCTTGTGAGCGGCCGCCTTCACGTCGACTCCGAGGAGCTTGCACGTCGCCAAAACGGCAAGCGCATTGGAAATATTATAATCCCCCGGCTGATTCAATCGTACGTCGACACGCATCGCTCCATTCTCAACGTCACGCAACACAAATCGCGAACCTGTCGCATCCAGTACCACGCCTTCCGCAAACAAACCGCGATGATTCTCGATCCCATACCATACTTTCTCTTTAACGCCGGTCGTCGTGCCGTAATAAGCGCTATGGTCGCAATCGGCATTCAAGACGACACCTTTTGGAACAACGTTTCCGTCGACGCTTTTTGCCTGCCGTCGAGCAACGTGCTCAAACAGCAAACGTTTAGCCTTTTTATAATTCTCAAAACCTCCATGCGCCTCAATATGCTCCGGCGTTAGATTCGTAAACACGCCAACGTCATATGCGATCGACAAATGACGTCCCTGCGCCAAACCTTGCGATGACGTTTCGATCACAGCGTATCGGCATCCGGCATCCACCATCTCGCGCATCATTTTTTGCAAATAAAATCGCCCCGGCATGGTCATCTTGGTCTTGTTGATCCATTCCTTCTTTCCGATCTTCATCAAAGCCGTCGTCGTACACCCGGCGCCAAAGCCCGACACTTCAAGAGCGCGTGCCAAGTAATAACTCACCGTCGTCTTTCCATTTGTCCCCGTCACACCGATCACGATGAGTTCTTGCGACGGATTCCGATACACGATCGCGGAAACTCTCGCGAGTACACGGTGGTAAATCGCGAGTAGTGGCTTAGGAACCAAAGATTTCAACCGATGCAGCATAATTATGGCGTGTAAGTGATGAGCGATACGACCGCAAGCACAATCGCCAGCGAGAGCGTTCCGATCGCATACGGTACATACGTATCGACGCCCATCAGCTTGGCGACCAACAATATCGAAACACCAACAACTTGTAGAAACATCTTCAACTTGCCGTAGTTATTTGCGGAAGCGTATCGGCCTTGTCGTTTACGGATATACGCGCCGCCAATCAGCATGAGCTCGATCACAAGGATCGTGACCGCAAAAATAACATTGATCTCGCGCGCGACAAACAGGACCATCACGGAACCGATCAGTAATTTATCTGCGGCAGGATCCGCCATCGTCCCCCAAAGCGTAATTTGTTTACGCAATCTCGCAAGAGAACCGTCCCAAGCATCGGTAATCGCCGCGAACACAAAAAGTCCCAATGCCCATGGCCAAACCTCATACCACAAAGCCGCGAGCACGAATGGGACGAGAAGGACGCGCAGGATGGTCAGGTGGTTTGGCCGGACAAATTTTGGCGTAATCGGCACCAATGTCCAAGCCAAAATACGATCATGCGGGTAGAGCTCTATGGACTCATTCGTCATCAACATATCCGATGAACAGCATACGGAAATACAGGGAAAATAGCCAGAGTATAGCAAATTTGCTAGGCTCGTCAGGTATTTATGGCTGGGCTTTTAGCACTCAAAGCGGCCGTCGTTTTTAGCTACGTCTATTTTGGCTGGATGTACGGCGAACGGCTCGGCCGCGGTCGTTCAACAATGGGTCGATGGCTTATTGGCGCGTTAACCCTGCTCGCCATCCAATCACTTTGGCAGACAGGCTTTTACTATTCCGGACTCCGACTCAACGGGTTCTCCGACGCTCTATCGCTCGCGCTCGCCGTCTTATGCCTCGGTCCGCTGATCATCCGAACACATGTAAAAGAAGAATCGGATGATACTTCAGAACAACCTTCATGGGGCTGGGTCCTCGCGACGATCGTACCGGCGACACTCGCCGCGACGTACGTCATCCGCGGTGCATGGCTCGCAACCACACTCGACCCAATCCGTACGCCATGGCCCCTCCTCCCCGCGCCGACATTAGCCGCCTTCGCAATCATCGGACTCGCCTGCATCCTCGCGGCTTGGAAGGCAAAAGCGACGTGGCCGGCAATCACCATCGCATCCCTCGGCCTCGTTTCCATTTTGTCGATCGCACCGCTCGTCTACGCAAATGGCTTTGGCTTTGACGGCTTTCTCCACCGCGCGAGCATGGAAATTCTTTCGTCGACAGGAACGCTTTCCCCAAAACCTCCCTACTACATCGGTCTCTATACACTGCAAACGTGGCTCGCTCGCTTATTTTCATTCTCCATTGCCGACATCGACCGTTGGTTCATGGTCATTGCGCTGATTCTTTTGCCTATCGGCCTCGCATGGACAACGCGCGATCGACAGAAGTCGAGCTGGATGCTCGCAAGTCTCTTACTCGTCCTTCCGCTAGCACCATTTGTCGCCACAACTCCGCAAGCCGTAGCATACTTGGTCGGTTTCTTGGCGATCAGTGCCGCTCTCGGTCGTCTGCACCCGATAACGACGCTCACACTCGCCATCTGGTCCCTCGCCATTCACCCGCTCGCCGGTCTCCCCTTTTTATTTGTGACGTTGGCGGTCATGGCGCGTGAACGAGCATGGCTCGCCGCTCTCCTCGTCATCGCCGCCGGCTGCTCCGTTCCCGCCGCCTTCTTTTTCCTCGGCAGTATTTCCAGCAACCATGTTATCTGGGACTTCAGTCGATTAATCAACATCGACGCCATCCTCGCAACACTCTCCCGATTCCAGCCGCCAACAAACCGCGTCGCGCTTTGGGCCGACGCCGCCGCTCTCCTCGAAGTCCTACAACTTCCAATCATCCTCATCGCCTCGACGTTTGCGATTTGGAAAGACGTCGAGCGCAGGCGTAGCTGGATCATTCTCATGACTGCCGGCTGTTTGCTCATCGTGTCCGGATTCATTCTCCAAACAACCGGCGATTTTGCCTTCCTCATCGATTACGAGCGCGGCAACTACGCCGATCGACTCTTTGTCATCGCACGCATCGTTCTCCTCATCCCCGGAGTCGCGGGTCTCGGATTGCTTTTGTCGAGAATCCCCCGCCTCGCACTCGCTCCCGCTCTCTTCATCCTCGCCCTCGTTCCTGCCTGCATTGCCGCGAACGCTTACGCCGCGCTTCCTCGGCATGACGCCGCAAACGTAAGTCGCGGTTGGAGTGTAGGACGTGCCGATATCGAAGTCGTTCGCTGGATCGATCGTAATGCAACCGGAAGCCCCTACACCGTTCTAGCGAACCAGTCGGTCTCCGCCGCCGCCGTCCAAGAACTTGGCTTTAAACGTTACGCCAACGACGTCTTCTTTTATCCGATTCCCACCGGTGGCCCGCTCTACCAAAAATTCCTCGATGCAATGAATGTCGACACCACGCTCGACCCAATTCGCGAAGCCGCAAAACTCGGGCAATCAAAACTCGTCTACGTTGTCGTAAACGATTACTGGTGGGACGCCGCAAAAGTCGCGGAACACTTATCGACGATGGCCGACGCACAAGAATCCTTCCGGGCCGATCGCGTCCGCGTCTACAGATTTGAAATTAATTGATTGAACGTCGCCGCATACGCCACCGGATCATGATTACGAGCCAACTCGTACATACGCGATGCTTGCGTTGCATAAGCAGCAGCATCCCGAAGGTGCACAAGGCTATCGATCCAAGCCGGCATGTCACCCTCTGGACAAAGTAGTCCGGCACCGTCGAGCGTCTCCGAAACTCCGCCGACATTCGCGGCAACCACGGGTAAACCGACGGACGATGCTTCCAAAATAACCGTCGGCTGATTTTCCGCGATCGTAGATGGTACAAGCAGCGCATCCGAACGTTTCATCATCTCGAGCACAGCGGGTCGATCAAGAACTCCGTGATACGTAACTCGTGCATCGCCAGGCATCCCTGCGCCCACGACATCGAGATGCGCGTCAAACGGAAGCTGGGTCAGCAATTCCTTGGCAAAATCCAGCCCTTTCTCGTGCGTCGCTCCGACAAGCATTAACTGCATCGGTTCCTGCGGCATGCGAGGAACAAATTCCGCCGATGGCGAAGGATTTGGGAGAATCTCGATAGCCGCGTCGACAAAGAAACCGCGTCGCTTATGTTCATCCGCAAGCCAGCGCGTCGGAGAAATCACCATCGTCGGCGATCCAAACGTCCATCCACGCAACGCCGACCAGATACGCTGCCAAAGTGTGATACGCGAGACATCGGTAAGCCTGCCGGAAGGTTCAAAGAGCTGAACGTCATGCAAATAATGCACCCAAGAATAACCTCGCGACTGAATCGCGGAAGCCGTACCAAAACCGCAGCCCGTCATGTTATGCGTCATGAGCAAGTCCGGATTCCAACCAATGACCTCCTGCTGTAAAGACGGAAGGGAAAACAAATCGGCGATGTGATGGAGAAAACGGATCGGCGCCGATTGATCCAGCCAATAAACTTGTGGATGCCAAACGCGCACTTCATGACCCGCATTCCGCAAAACCTCGACCTGCATCGATGCGATGCTTGCCGCGCCTCCCGTTTGCGGAGGAAATGAATTGGTTATGACGGCGATGCGCATACGGTGCGATAGATTTCGCGAAGCCGCTCGACATGACGATCCCAAGAATACTGCTCGGCATGTTTCCGCGCATTCAAACTCATGCGCTCGCGCTCCGCTTCATCATCGAGCATATCACGCAATGCGACCGTTAGCTGTTCAATATCTCCCGGCGCAACCAATCGACCCGTCTCATCGCGTTTCACAACGGTTCTAACTCCGGGCAAATCGGACGCGACAACAGGAACGCCGCACGCCTGCGCTTCCAAAGCGACAAGTCCAAATGCCTCGGCCGAATTTGTCGACGGAAACGCAAACACATCCGCACTGCGATACGCATCGACGAGACTATCCTGATCAATCTTTCCAAGAAAATGCACACGATTCGCAATCCCCAAATCCCGCGCCTTCGCTTCATACGACTCCTTCAAGTCACCATCGCCAACAATCATTAAATGAGTTGCCTCGTCGAGCTTCGAGCAAGCCGCCAGTAATTCGTTAATCCCTTTGAAGGCATGCGCTCGATCAAGCCCGCCGACAAACAAGACAACGCGGCCGCCCTCCGGGATCAAAAAACGCTCACGACGGCTCGGCCCCGGTGAAAACACATCGACATCGACGCCGAACGGCAATTCCTCAACACGCTCCGGATGCGCTCGAAAAAATCCGCGTATCGATGAATGTTTGGCGTAATCAAAGCTTGAGACGAGAATGCGTCGTGCCGCCGGTAAAATCCATGGCTGCAAAATCCACCGATGCAAACGAAACACAATCTGCTTCCAGCCTCCCGCTGTCGCATCCATATGAAACGTAACAATAATCGGCGGCAGACGGCTATAAGACAACAAGAGACCTTCCGCTGTTCCAAAATACGGATAATGAAGATGGATCACATCCGCCTTTCCGAGAATATCCGCAAGCCCCGATAAAGCCGACGCATTCCCAAAACGCCACAAAGGCTTCAGTCGATGCACAAACGACCGTTCTCCCTCGCGCGTATCGATTTCCGGCGCGATTAAAACCGCATCCTCTCCAAGCGCACGCAAACCCGCAACCTCGCGCAAAGCGGATCGCCCAATCCCGCCGATTTCCGGCGGCGCAACGCAAGCAACGTGAACAATTTTCATACGTCTTTCAACGCTTCCTCTCTCACAATCTTTGTCAGCTGCCGCTCAAGTCGAACATGGGAAACATGAAGCTGGAACACAAGCACAAACAACAAAACAATTCCCAAGTACACGACCAAGTCCGCACCGCGGCCAATGCCGACAAAGTTCGCGATCGCACTCGCCGTATTCGGATACCAAGTCACGACAAGCCCGACGATCACGCCGATCGTCCAAAGCAACGCAACGGCCCCGCTCACCGCCTGCTGCTTATGCCGACGCCAAACAAGCCACAAGCTAGCAATGAACGCGACACTTAGTACAATTTGGAAAAGCATAAGAATTTATTGAAACATCCCAAGAAGTAAATGCCAAACGATTCTGAACGCATCGCTCGTTTGGTTTCCTTTCGCAAGCGTATCTTTTGTATATGACACGCGCACGGGAACTTCCATCCAGCGCAGATCCGAACGAGTGACGAGCCGCAAAATCTCCGAGCAATGCGCCATGCGATCCTGCTTGAAGTCGATCCGACGCGCCGCGTCCGCCGTCATCGCTCGCAATCCGCTCTGCGGATCCGTCATCTGACGCGGAATACCGAGAATGAAATGACTAAACAATTTTCCAAGAATCAGAACCGCTCGTCGGACAGCCGGCATTCCTTCCGGATCGACTCCAAGAAATCGCGAACCAAAAACGACATCCGCTTTCCCCTCCTTGATAGGTTCGATCAGTTTCGAGATCGCCTGCGGATCCTGCTGACCATCCGCATCGATGTGAACGATGACATCGGCGCCAAGCTTGATCGCCGCCTCCGTTCCCGTTTTGAGCGCCGCTCCTTGTCCGCGATTAATCGCATGATGCAAAACCATCGCCGACGTCTTCTTCGCCTCATCGAACGTCCCATCCTCCGAACCATCGACAACGACGACGATCTGGCTCACATAAGGCTGGATACCGGAAATAGCCGCAATAATGCGGGTTTTTTCCTGATACGCAGGCATGACGGCAATGACCTTCATGCACTGACCTTAGCGCGAACAGTAGCCAATTTCAACCCTCTTAGAACGCCTTGAACGATAACAGCGATTTATTAGCGATCGTATAGTCAATCGTGCGTTTTAACCCATCATCGAGCGTCACGAGCGGAATCCATCCAAGCTTCTCTTTGGATTTCGTAAGATCGGGCAAACCAAGCTGGGTGATAAACATCAGCGAGTCCTTAAAGACGATCGACGATGTCGAACCGGTCATCTCCATGATGCGGTTGGCGACGTCGACCAACGGAACGTCTACATCACTGCCCAAGTTCATCGGACCGGGGTTTTGTGCCACGCCCATGAGTTTGATCAAACCGTCCACAACATCCGTAACGTAGATAAGCGATGTGCGGAACGATTCGTCGCCAAAAATTTCCAGCTCCTTGCCGTCGAGCGCATTCGTAATAAAATCCGGAATCATCTGGCCGTCAAACAACGGCATACGCGGTCCATACGTACGGAAAATGCGCGCGATACGAGCGTCGACTTTATGAACGTTCTGATATGTGACGCAGGACGTCTCCGCAAAACGTTTTCCTTCGTCATAACAAGCGCGAGGCGACAAAACGTCGACGGCGCCGTATTCCTCCTCTTTGAATTGATGGCCGTCGACAGGACGCGGACCATAAACGACGGATGTCGAAGCTTGAAGAAACTTGGATTGATAACGCACAGCCAAATCAAGCGAGTTCTTGATGCCAATCGAGTTAGCATACAAGGTCTGCATCATGTATTGATCAAATTTCTTGGCGCTCGTCGGACAGGCGAGATGATAAATCTCCTGAATCCCCTGAAACTTCACTTTAAATCGAGCCAGCTCCGGAAACGCTTCCGGATCAAACGGAACGCTGATGTCGTGTCGAATAAATTCAAAATCCGGATTCTTGAGCAGGTGGTCGATATTGGACTCCTGACTCGTCATGAAATTATCGAGACAGATCACGCGAGAGGTCTTGAGCAGAGCCTCGCAGAGATGGGACCCGATAAATCCGGCTCCTCCGGTCACGAGCACGTTCTTCTTATCGAATACGGGTTTTTCAGCCATATAGGTTCATGTTACACGTTACGCGTTATGCGTTCCACGCTACTCGCTAAACGTCCCCGACTCGCGTCGCTTGGAACGGGAATAATCGATCATCTGACGCAACCCGTCTTCCAAACGGACAAGCGGAAGCCAGCCGAGAACTTGTCGGGCTTTGGAAATATCCGGAAGCCCCGCTTCCGTCCATCCGGATGCCGAAGGCTCAAAACGGATACGCGACGCGGAATCGCACAGCTTGGTAATCATCGAAGCGACGGAGGAAAGAAAATGTTCCTGATCCGAACCTAGATTCACAACCGTTACATCGACCGGCGTATTCATGTGGCGTACAAGTCCGTCCACGACATCCGAAACATACGCAAGACTGATCTTGGCGTCTTCCGGCGAAGTCAATTCGATGTCCGTGCCATCGATGGCATTGTTAATCATGTCCGGCAATAAGTTCCCGTCAAAAATCTTCATTCTCGGACCGTACACGCGGAAGATGCGTGAGATCTTTACATCAAGACCGTACACATCGGCATACGTCTCCAAAATCGACTCGCTAAAACGCTTGCCCTCGTCATACGCTCCGCGCGGGGTCAGGTGATCAAGCGTGCACGGATCGGTTTCCGATACATGCGGTCGATCGGTTCGGCGCGGTCCGTACAGCACCGACGACGATGCATAGAGCACCTTGGAATGATTCGCGACGGCGACATCGAGAACATTTTTTGTGCCGATGGAATTCGTGAGAACGGTCGCAATCTTAAAATCTTCAAAATGACGCTTGGAAATCGGCGTCGCCAAATGATAAATCTCCTGAATACCCTGAAACTTGATTTTGAAACGTTCAAGCTCGGAATAGCTCGCTAAATCGAATGGCTGGGTGATGTCGTGATTAATAAATTCGAAATTCGAATTCTGCAATAAATGCTCGATATTGGCGACCGTACTCGTGGAAAAATTGTCCATGCAAATGACATGGTGGTCGCGTACGAGCGCATCACACAAATGCGAGCCGATAAAACCGGCCCCGCCCGTAATGAGAATATTCTTCTTGTCGATAACGGAACGTTTGCTTGGCATGGGCGGATTATAACACGTTTACGGGGTTTTGGGCCTTACGGAAGGTAAAAAGTCTGTGGGCAAAATAGGTGTAAAACGCACAAATACCCGCGATCGGTATCAGAACATAGAGATCGAGAATGCCGATATGCTCCACAGACAACCAGAAGAGAAACGATTGCAAGACGGCGGCGCTAACAACAACGGCCAAATACCGTCCAATCTGTGTCCGACTCGACGCATGCGTCGCCCGATACGTCCAGCCTCGATGGGCGGCAAAATTGAACAATCCGGAAGTACAGATCGATAAGATATTCATGAGCGTCAAATTTGCCATCGGCAACCACCAGCGCGTCAGCGCAAAGTACATCCCGGAATAAATCAGGAAAGATACTCCGCCGACGATAAGGAATTTGATTACCCCCTTTCCCTCCTTAAGAGCTCTCTGTCGTATTTCTTCTCTCATAATTGTTCAAGAAAATGCCAAACCCCTTTCGCCCATCGCGGTACCTCCGGTAATGACTGCATTCCGCGACTTGCGACTTGCGACTTGCGAACTTCAGATTGCCCAGCAAGACCCGACAAGGCTCTCCCGGCATTCAACCTTCCGCGACCCAGTGTTCCAACCTGACCAAAAGCGACACCCGCCTCAATCGGATCTGCGGTATCAAGAATACGGTCACGCACCTGTCGAACGGTCCAATCGGGTTTCACACTGCGGATCAATGCCGCCGTTCCCGATACAAGCGGAGCCGCCGCGCTCGTTCCCGTAATCGTGTCGATATAAAAAGGCGTCGTGGTTGCATGGGAGCTCCGTGCATTCTTTGTCGGATGCGCGCCGATCAATTCATGCCCCGGAGCGGCGATATCCGTACAAGCGGCACCGAAGTCGGCATAAGGCGCACGCTGGTCGATTACATCTGTTCCCGTAACGGCGATCAATGTCGACGAAGCATTAGCACTGCATGCCGGATACACGGGCAGCTCGGCCAAATCGCGACCGGCCTGATCAGAGTCATTACCCGCCGCGACGACAACAAGCACATTCGCGGCTTCTGCCTCGCGGATCACATCGTCAAGCGTTTGGTCATTCTCAAAACCCGTCAAACTCAAGTTGATAACGCTTGCGCCTTGTTTCACCGCGTACCGAATCGCGCTCACAATGCTCGGAATATTCCCGAACCCATCGCCGTCAAGAACGACAAGAGGCATAAACCGGCTATTCCAAGTCACGCCCGCAATCCCCTCCGCATTATTCCCACGTGCGGCAACAAGCGATGCGACAATCGTCCCATGACTCCAAGCGTCATCCTGTTGCTGAAACGCATCCATCGGACCAACCCAAGACGTGTTATTCACAAAGTTCCATCCAAAGATGTCATCGACATACCCGTTACCGTCATTGTCGATTCCATCATCCGCGATCTCCTTTTCATTCACCCAAACATTGCTCCACAAATCCGGATGCCGGATATCGAAGCCACCGTCGATAATCGCGACAATAACGTCCCGACTCCCCGTCGTAACGCTCCAAGCCGTCTCGGTATCGATTTGACGCAGCGCCCACTGCCGATAATACAACGGATCATTCGGAACAACCCTCTCTGCGGCATGTACAGGACCGACAAACAAAAACAAGCCCAAAATCAGCGTAAACTGACTACTGAAAACTGACCACGGGTAACTATGTCTCATGTGCTAGACGTATATTGAGGCCCAGTCTACAGTACGCTAGATCGATACGCCAATCGCTATGTTACGCAATGGACAACGCCTAAAAAGCCTCCTCTTGGTCATCGGCGACCTCGCCATGTTTGAGTTAGCCCTCTTTCTGGCGCTCGCGATCAGAAACGCGGAAATCAACCTGAATGTCTGGGCGGTGAATGTCACTCCGTTCACGTTTGTCATTATGTTGTGGGTGGTCTGTTTCTACATCGTCGGACTTTACAACTTGATGCTCGTCCGTGAGCCGGTTCGATTGTTCCGAACATTTTTGGAAGGTATGATCGCTAACTTGGCGATTGCCGCCGGTTTTTTCTACCTGCTCCCATTTTTTGGTCTTACGCCGCGCACAATTCTCTTCCTCTTTTTCAGCTTGTCCCTGCTCCTCGTCTACGCATGGCGCCTCCTCGCCGCTCGATTGCTCATATCCTATTTTTCCAGCGGCCGCATCCTGTTTGTCGGACCCGCGGAAGAAATGCGCAAGGTCGACGCTCTCCTGCGTGAAAGCGCCCTGAACATGAAGCTGGTCGCCGTCATCTCCACGAGCGGCGAAACCTATCCGCACAATGAAATCCCCTGGATCCCGCTTTCTGACTATCAAAACGTAGTGATTCGCGAACGTATTACTTCTGTCGTCCTCGGCGTCCGTCCGGAATCCCAGCCGGAGCTCTCGCGCCATCTCTACAACTCGCTCTTCAACTCCGTCCAAATCCTCGATCGTGCGGAAATCGAGGAAGCCGCCACCGGAAGAATCCCCCTCTCGTACGTCACGGAGAGCTGGTTCCTGCACCACCTGAACGAGGGCAACAAAGCTTGGTACGAATCGGCGAAACGTATTTCCGACGTGATCCTCGCCATCCCGTTTGGCATCATCACGATTCTCCTCTTCCCGTTTGTCGCAATCGCCACAAAATTATCTTCGCCCGGGCCCGTCATCTATTCCCAGCTCCGCGTCGGTAAAAACGGAAAAACATTCAAGATTTTCAAATTCCGCACCATGCACCTCGATGCGGAAAAAAATGGCGCGCAATTTACCACAAATGCCAAAACCGATCCGCGCCTCTTTGCCTTTGGCCGATTAATGCGCCGCCTCCGCATCGACGAGCTCCCCCAAATCTGGAACGTATTGGTCGGCGATCTCTCCCTCATCGGCCCGCGCCCCGAGCGCCCGGAATTCGTCGCCCCGCTCATCGAGCGCATGCCTTATTATGCATTACGGCACCTCACGCGTCCGGGATTAACCGGTTGGGCTCAAGTGATGTTCCTGACACCGACGGCAAGCCTCGAGGACAACCTGAAAAAACTCCAATACGATTTGTACTATATTAAGCACCGCTCCTTCTTCATCGATGCGCTAATTCTTCTCCGTACGGTCGGTATCGTGCTTCGCCGCCAGGGAACATAAACGGAGGATCCCGTATTGCAAAAACACTCCGAGGACTGTCTGAGTCGACCTTGAAAAACAAGATATCGACGACGAGTTCCGCAGGAGTGTTTTTGCAATACGGGATCCGACTACATCGCCGGCTCGATCCCCTCATCTCGCAGCAGCTGTCGCAAACCGTCGTCGAATTTGATGCGCGGCTCCCAGCCAATCAACTCTCGCGTTTTTGTAATATCCGCTTGCGTGTGCCGTGCCTCGCCTTTGCGTCCTTCGACGTACGTACGCGGCCCTCCAAAGATATCCGCGATCTTGTTGATCGAGTGCCGTTCGCCGGCTCCCACATTCACCACCTCTCCTTTGCCGGCCGAGCTCGACTCCATCGCCAACATATTTGCCCGGACGACATCGGACACATGCGTGAAATCACGCGACTGCTCGCCATCGCCATGAATAACAATCGGCTGTCCAGCTTTTTTCTGGCGCATGTAATGCGAAATAACCGTCACGTACGCACCCTCATCGGCCATACGCGGACCATACACATTGAAATAGCGTAGCGACACGGTCTCCATATCGTAAAAACGATGAAACTGCTCCGCGATCTTCTCCCCCATGTATTTGTGGAGCGCATACGGGTTCAACGGATTCGCCGGCATGTCGGGACGCAGCGGTAATTGTTCCTGCGAGCCATATGCCGACGAAGAGGCGCTGTACACAACACGCTTCACCTTGGCGTCTCGCGCCGCAACAAAGACATTCAACGTCCCCATCACATTCGCTTCCGCAGCCGGAATCGGATGCTCGATGGAAAACGGGATACGCGGCAACGCGCCGACATGGAACACGCCGTCCATTCCTTCAAAGTACGGGCGAATTTGCTCGAGATCGGTAAAATCGGCAAGAATAAATTCCGCCGTCGGATGCACGCGCTCGCGCTTCCCTGTCGATAAGTTATCAATCACGCGCACGTCATGCCCCGCCGCTATTAACGCGTCGACCAAGTTCGAGCCGATAAATCCCGCGCCTCCGGTAACGAGATAGCGCTTCTTCTTCAGAAACGTCGGCGACGTCGATTCCTTCTTAGGCGATCCTTCCTCCCAATGGATATCAATCCCCTGCGCAAGTCCAAGCGCATTATTATATTCTTCCGCATGCCTAAGCGTCGACAAATCGACGCCGACCCGATCGCCCAGCTGAACAATCGCTCTCGTGTCCTTTGGCAGACACTTACCCCCGTAACCGCGATAGCCCTTGTGAAAAATTTCCCAGTGATGCGTTCCCATCCAAGGCTCGGCCTTGGCGCATTCCTTCACCAAGTCATAATCAACGCCGATTTTTTCACAAAGATCGTACATCTGGTTCGCATACGCGACTTTGAGCGCATAGAACGCGTTCCCAAAATATTTCACCATCTCCGCCGTACGTGACGGAACGATATTCTCAAAGGGAGCACGGGGAAGAATCCCCATCACCATCTCCGCATCTTTCCGACTCTCCGCCGTATAGCCGACAATTTGGCGATTCGGAAACTGCATGTCACGATCCGCCGTCGTCTCGGTCAAAAATTCCGGATTAAATAAAAACCGATGCTGAGGATAATCCTCCTGCATCCGTTCCGTCGTCCCGGGCAAAATCGTCGACTTCAGAACGATCGTCTTCCCGGCAACCGGAATCACCTCGATCGCCGCCCGCAAATACGACTCGTCAAAACCGCTGCCATCGAGGTAGTACGGCGTCGGTACGGCAACAAAAATGACGTCTGCCGTGGCCAAAACCGAGGTATCCGTCAATCCTTTTGGAGGGTCGTAAAGGCCCGGAACCGTACCGTACAGTCGGAAAAAGCGGTCGAGGGCACCTCCCACCATCCCTGTGCCCATAATGGCGATCCGGATCATAGACGGCTACCTAAACACGAAACCATTTTGAATACCAGAGTTGGAACTGAAGCATGGCCCACAGCTCTTTTCTACGGTCGATTTTCCCGCCTAAATGCTCCCGCACGAGCTGCTCGACGCCTTCCGGTTGGAACAGTCCCTGCTCGCGAAGCCGTTCAGCCGAGGTGAGTTCCATAAGTCTCGATTTGAGCGGTCCGCGCAGCCAGTCGGCCACCGGCACGCCAAACCCATGTTTCGGCTTGTTGAGTATTTCTGCCGGCACTCTCCCCTTCACAAGCTCGCGTAAGAGTCGTTTTTTCTTCCAAACACCTGTCTTATACTTCGTCGGTAAAGTGAGTAGATATTCAACGACGCGGCGGTCGAGCAATGGCGCGCGCGACTCGAGCGAATACCACATCGTCGCACGATCGACTTTTACCAAAACTTCATCCATTAAAAAACTTCGCAAATACGCCCAGCTCCAGCCGCGCCATCCGTCTGCGTCGACTCCTGCTTCCTTCGTATAGTCGATCAAAAGTCGTTCCGACCAATCCGGATCAGAATCGACCAACACATTCGAATGAAGAATTTCCTTCAAGGTCGATGCATCCATCGCTCCACGCCAAGCCAAATCGCGCGACATTCGATCCTTCATCGACGCACCACGCACAAATCTCTGCGCCTTGAATCCCGCGCTAAAATATCCACCACTCGCCGGAATCGCTCCCAAGAGCTTTGAACCGACACTCATCATTCCGGGAAAACGTTCCGTCATTTCATGCGCCGGAATATGCTGATACCCCATCAATAACTCGTCTCCTCCATCTCCGCTCAAAGCAACCGTCACTTGCTCCCGCGCAAATCTCGACAATAACAACTGCGGCAAAATTGCCGCATCCGCCAGCGGTTCATCGAGTAGCTCCGTTGCTTCATCGATCATCAACAACGCCGATTCCGCTGTCAGCTTTTCGACATAATGTTCGAGTCCTAACGATTTCGCGACAAGCGACGCCGCCTCCGTCTCATCATGAGACTTATCCTCGAACCCAATCGTAAACGCCTTCAACTTCGATGAAGACTGCCGACTCGCACTTTCTGCTACAGCCGTCGAATCAAGCCCGCCCGACAAAAATAATCCAAGCGGAACATCAGAAACCAAACGTTCTTTCACGGCGAGATCAAATCGCTCGCTTAAGCCTGCGACCGGATCGGCAACATCAATCGTTTCCTGCGGACATCCCCAAAACTTCCACGTTTTTTCCATCTTTCCATCCTTCCAAGACATCGCCGAGGCCGGCGCTAACTTCGATACATTTGCGAATATGGAGCGCGGCGTCGGCACCGCATCCGATCTAAAATACGCCGCAAGCGCTACATGATCGATCTGTTTCTCGACAACACCGGCCGACAGTAACGCTTTAAGCTCTGAAGCAAACCAAATCGTCCCATTCTTCTCAGTCCAATACAACGGCTTCTTTCCAAGACGATCGCGCGCGATCACAAGACGTTTCAATTTGGCGTCCCAAATCGCTATCGCAAACATTCCTTCCAATCTTTCAAAGCAATCGTCACCCCACTTCTCATAGGCGCGCACGATAACTTCCGTATCCGAATTCGTCTTGAATCTAAAACCTTCCGCCAATAATTCGTCGCGTAATTTCCGAAATCCAAAAATCTCTCCATTCAACATCACTTGCACCGTTCCATCATTATTCGACAAAGGCTGATGTCCCCCGCCCACATCGATGATACTCAAACGTCGAAACGCAAAACCGACTCCGGGCGCTTCAAAAAATCCCTCATCATCGGGACCGCGACGCTCGAGAGCTTTCGCCATCTTGCGTAACGACTCGGTTGAACCTCCTGATCCGGCAAAACCGGCAAGTCCGCACATAATCAGGAATCAATCCGCTCAAAAACAGCAATCGATCCGTAACCAAAGTTTCGAAGAATCGGAGCGGAGCGATGTCGGTCTAAAAATTTTGCCATTGGCAATAAGAATTGGAAGTACGGCATCACAAGTGAGCTCGCCTCAAACGAAACAAGTTTCCATTTCGGATTCTGCAAACGACGACGCATCACCCACGGATATCGCCAAATATGCGGCAATTCGTCATGTCCGGCATAACCCTCCTGAACGCCTTCACCAAAAATTCCAAACAGCACGCGCAACATTCCCCAAGGCAAAGCGATGATCGACCGCTTACCAAATTTCCAGTAGCCATGATCGCCACCAAGCAAAGCCATCGCACAACCATTCAGTCCAGTCGGAAGCGCTACAACGACTCTCTTGCGCGCAACGCGACACAGCTCACGAAATCCCTGATCAAAATCAGGCAAATGCTCGAGCACGTGCGAACTAATCACCACATCGAATGATGCAGCGGCAAAAGGCAGATGCTCGGCATCGGCTTCAAGAAATGTTGTCAGCGATTCCACGCCTTGTGACTTTGCCAACTCATGAGCGTGTTCGATATTCGGCTTGGACAAATCGCTCCCTGTCGAGGCAATTCCCCGTTTAGCGAGCATGATCGGAATCACGCCCTCTCCACAGCCCGAATCAAGCACCGACTCGCCCGCCTTCACATGCGCGATGATCGCCTCGTATTGCGTTGTATGCGCATAGCGGCGAATAGGATCCGGGGACGCAAAACGCTTCTCCCAGATGCGATCCGGATGTGCGGCGTAAAAGTCCTTAATTTCCCCCATATGGCGCAAAAAATCGATCATGGGTACGCTACCTGTCACATGGAACTGCGTCAATCGGGCAACGCCGCTTTAGACCGACTTACACAAGCGCTCGGTTTTGACGTGCGTTTTTATGGAAAATCCTTTTCTTGGCTTGCCGCCGGGCAAACGAGCGGTATCATCCGCGGAGTCGCAACAACGTTTTTGATGGCTCGCTGGCTCCCACGCAACATCATGGGAGAGTTCCGGTATGTCTTGGCGATGTTCGCATTAGCCGGAATGTTCGCGGCCGGCGGCGTAAGTGCAAGCATTATCCGCGGAATCGCCAAAGGCGATACGGTAATCGTCTGGGCCGGCATCAAACGCATTCTCATGATTGCCCCGCTCGGCACACTTCTTTTAATGATCGCCGCCGCTGAACGCTATTTGGTCGGTGAAACACATGTTGCAATCGCTCTCGCCTACTCCGGAATTCTTTTTCCTGCCTACGCAATCTGCGGACTCTACGGTTCGATTCTGACCGGACAAGAACGCATTCAACGATTGACCAAGATCGCCATTCTCAACAATTCGCTTTTCGCCATTTGTTTTTTCCTCGTGATTTGGAAAACAAAAGAACTGCTTCCCGTCTTCTTCGTTTATCTCGGTCTCGATGTTCTCATGCGTGGATTGATCACGTGGAATGAAATGCGCAAACTCCCCAAAACCGGCTCAGCCCATTCGCATCTCAAACTTGGCGATCACTTGAATGCGATCGGCGTTATCCAGGCGCTCGCATCCCAACTCGATCAAATCTTGATCCAGCGCTTTGCCGGTTACGGTGTTCTCGCCAACTACAGCGTCGCGATGTTAATTCCGGAGCAAATGAAAGATTTTGTGAACGCCCTCGGCGGCGTGATCTTGCGTCGCTTCTCTCGCCACGAGAACAACGAGAAAATTCTCGCCCAAACCAAAAAACATTTCTGGACGATGGCCGGTCTCTCCGGCGCCATGATCGCCGCCTATTGGCTTGTCGCTCCGATTCTTCTCCCGTGGTTTTTCCCGCAATACGGTGAACAAGTTCTCCCGTCGCTTGTCTATTCCGTCGGTCTCCTTGGTTTAACATCAATCATCGGTTTGAACTGGTTTCAAGCACAGCACAATCTCAAAGCCCTCTGGCTTTTCTATAGTGCCAACACGGTTGTACAAATTGTAAGCAATATCATTCTGATTCCACTCTTCGGTTCTTGGGGCGCCGTCATCTCAAAAACATTCACCCGTCTCGCCCTGATCCCGCTTACTTACCCGCGAGCGACTCCCGATAAAGCGCAACAATCTTAGGTCCGTTCACGCGCCAGGAGAATTCTTTTTCGATACGTTCACGAGCATTCCGGCCAAGATCGGCACGCAGCGCATCATCGCCAAGAATCTTGCAAACCGCCTCGGTAATCAAGTCAATACGCTCTTGTGGCAAATCAAATGGTGCATCGTAATCGGAATCTTCACGATCAAATAATTTTACAAGCAATCCGTTCTTTCCATCCTCGATCAATTCCGGATATCCGCCAATAGAACTCGCAACCACGGCCTTCCCCGACGCCAACACTTCCGTACAAGCGAGACTCGTCGCTTCCGCACTCGACGGAAATACGACAACATCGGCATGGCTGATGTAAGGACGCAGTTCTTCATTTTTGACAGCGCCTTTAAACGTAATGATATCCGCTACTCCAAGATCAACAGCGAGCTTCTTAATCGCTTCTTCCGCTCGACCCGTTCCGATCGCAAGATAGTGAACCTCCGGAATGCGTCGGCGAATCTCCGGCAACGCGCGTACCAAATACTGAATTCCATTCTTCGGAACGAGACGGCGGACAGTCAAAATGATCTTTTTGCCCTGAGGATAATCCGACGGACGCGCCAACGACGAATCAGTTTTGAAAAAAATATCGTCAACCGGATTCGGCATGTACACATGTCGATTCTTTGGAGCGATTCGTTTGCCAATCCGATCAAATTCCCAGCAGGCATGAATATTGGCGTAAGCGCGCTTCAGCGTGGAAGCGCGGTACATGTCATGCACCATTTTAAATTTCCAATTCTCGCCGGGTAAATCCAAGATACCGCGTCCTTCTGTCGTATTAAACAACGGCTTACGTTTCAACATCGATGCAAGGGTCGAGTAAAAACCGATCTTGTATGAATCAATGGTGTGCAAAATATCTTGCTCCTTTGCAAAGCCGAGCAACATCTTCCAAAAATGAAAATACTTTGCCGGTTTCCAGGACCAAGGCACTCGTACGACCTTGATGCCGGAACGCTCCGGACCTCCATCGGATGGAGCGAAGGTGAAAATCGTCGCCTCATGCCCGTTCTCATTCAAAAACTTGGCGAGGTTATAAGCGTACAACTCGGCGCCGCCAAGCGCGGGAAGATAATCGTCCGACAAAATACCGATTTTCATACAAGAAATTTTTGTGGAAATTGTTTTGCCCAGGCGATCGTTTCTTTCAAACCCGCTTCCAGTGACGTGTTTGGCAGTGTTCCAAGCATGTCGCGGACGCGATCGAGCTTGGCGCGTCGTACCTTCACCTTGTCCCACGATCGTGCGGGCAAATACTCGACACCGGCCGCGTTCTCCGTTAATCGATTGATCGTATCCGCTAAATCCTGAATAGCGATATCGTTGGTACTCGCCAAGTTGAACGTTCCACCGATAGCTTCATCCTTTTGAGCGAGCCCGATCATCATATCGACCGTATCCATGACATACGTAAACGTACGTCGCTCCTGACCCGTGCCCGTGATCGGCAGCGGCTTGCCCTGCAAAGCAAGACGCATAAAATTAGGGATCACATTGCGGTATTTTCCCGGAAACTCACCTGGGCCAAATGAATTAAACAAACGTAAAATCACAACAGGTAATTTGTCATGCTCGTGATAAAACCTGGCATACAACTCCGCGACACCCTTGGAAACCGTATAAGGCGTGTCATATGCCGTCGGCGCCCAAGCATCATCAAATGGCTCTTCACTGTGCGGATACACGCAAGAAGAGCTCGTGTAGATAAAACGCTTCACGTCATTCTTCACGCTACGGGTCAAAAGCGCGACGGTTCCGGCGGCATTCGTCTCCAAATCCGCAATCGGATGATCGACGGAATTTTGATTGGCAAAATGCGCCGCCAAATGGAACACGACCTCCGGCTCTTCTCCGGCAAAAATCTTGTCGAGTAATTCTTCATCACGAACACTCCCCTCGATGAACCGTACGGCCGAATCATCCGGCAGCACATCGGCGGCGCCGCTTGAAAGATCATCAAGCACGACAATATGCGCCACACCGATTTCCAATAAACGGCGCACCAAGTTACTTCCGACCGCTCCGGCTCCTCCGGTCACGAGTACGCGTTTATTCGCTAGTTCCATAACGATTGGCTGGTAGTTTGAGGCCAAATTTCCCTCGCGTCAACCACGGCAAAATCATGTACCACCAGCCGCTCATAACAAGAAAGATAAGCCACGGCTGTATAGGTGCTGCATATCTCACGATATTGTCTGCGGGAATGTGAGCGATAACGACTGCGAGCACGATGTAACCCGGAAAAAATCGTCTCCCAAATCGTTTAAAACCAAAAAATAAACCGATCAACATGCCAAGCCACCATGCCGCCTGCACCAGATGCGCCAAAACCAAAATCCATCGATCCATCATGCCGATATTCTTGGCTTCAACCTTTGGCCAAAACATTCCTTCGATACCAAACTCCGGCGCCAGCGGTGATGGCAACGCCAATAATCGTCCCATATCTACGATCGACCACAATCCTCCGCGCAAAAAATGCGGAACATCGCTAAGCAAAATACCAAACGCTTCCTTGCGCAAAGCTTTATCAGCGTCGATCTCACTTCGGTCGAGCTTCCACGCGGCAAAACGATCCCAAACCCATTTCCACTGTTCAAGAATGATCGGTTTAGATTGCGGGTATTTCAGAGCATTCAAACTTCTACCAACAACAACGGAGCCGAGACTATCGCGTAAACGTCCCCAAGACTCATTAGCTTTATAGGCGCGCGCAGCAACCTGTATCCCCGTTCGTCCCGTAATCGACCAAACACCAAACGTTGTTCCATTCCGGATAACCCAAGGAGAAAGAAGAGCAATCAAAATCGCGACAAACACGCTCCCCCGTTTTGCGACCTCAAAAAGCCCCTTACTCTTCCAGTACCACGCCAACATGATGGCGAGCGAAATAGGCACGAGCGCAAGCGGGACACGCGTAAGAATAAGGGCGGCAGAAGCAATCGAGAACAAGATCAAGTCCTTCCAAATTTTTTCTGCATGCATCGCACGTACGGCAAACCAAACAACAAGCGCAACAAGAAATGCCGCAAACATTTCTAGTAAATGTCTGGATGCATAGACGGCAAGTCCGTACGACAAAGCCGCCGACCAAGCCCCGATCAACGCCAGTCTTGACTCCAAACGACGAAACGAATCCCAAACCAACCAAATAATCGCGACAAATAACAAAACTTGAAACCACAAAACAACCGAAGGGCTATCGCTGATGACACGGATTGAGGCACGAAGCGTCGGATATCCCGGTTCACGGAGCATGCTCGCCTGCCCGTCGATCTCGTAGCGTCCCTGTACAATCGACTGAGCCAGCGCGTCATATTCTCCGGCGTCTTTTGCGATGTGGCCCGGCTGTAAAACCACAAAACTCGCGGCGAGCACGAACCCCGCAAACATGGCAATCCACGGACCTCTCAACCAATGGGTATTCATGTGCGCTTCTCGGAAGACAAACGAACATTTTCCGAAAGACAACCCAGTGCAAAACAAATCGGTGCTGCGGCGACGAGCGTGGCAGAACACCAGCCAAGCCAAATGCTTCCGATCACCCAACCAACAAATGCAAAAAGAAGAGATGCAATGACACAGAAAGCGGCGATCAACAAAAACAATTTTAATGGATTATAATGCGAGATCACCGAAACCATGATCTGCGTCGTTCGTAACGTATCCTTGAAGTGTCTTACCTTGCTGTTCCCCAAACGAACCGCGTAATCGATCGGCGTGTAGCCGACAAAAAATCCGTTCAAGAAGAATATCAGAGTAATCGATGTCGTGAACGAAAAACCAAGACACGTTCGCGATAGATGCGGCAGCAGTTTCTCGCGGCGCATCACGCGCAAACCGGAATTAATATCCGGAATGCGTCGTCCGGCGACATACTCGGCAAGTAAACGAAACATAATACGCGCCGGATATTTCAACAAGCCTTTCTTGTACTCTGTCCCCGTACGCGCGCCGATCGCCATATCATATCCTTGATCGACGACCATCGAATAAATCTTTGGAAGCTCCTCGATTGGATACGTTCCATCGGCATCCGTAATAGCGACATAAGGGTGGCGTGCGGCCCGAATTCCATCTTGCAGAGATAAACCGTATCCCCCGTTTGTAGGATGTCTTATAACCGTAGCGCCCGCTGAACGCGCCTTTTCACCTGTTTGGTCGGTACTCCCGTCATCAACCACAATAAGCTCCAAATCCCATCCTTGGGTCAGGGCAACTGCTTTCACGCGTTCCAATGTCGGACCGATTCCCTCCGCTTCATTAAGCGCCGGAATGATGACAGACAGGGGCTTAGACATACATTAGCGAGACCTTAGCAAATCAAAGGCTTCCCGCACATGGGCCCATGCCTGATAGGGCGTTTTGAGGGTCAGAAGGCGTCGGAGTAGGAATCCTGGGCGTAGATAAAAGCGTTTGATCGCCATCGACTGGAGGCGGAAAATAACCTCATTTGGCAAGATGTCGTCCTCGGCTTCCTCGAGCCAAGCCGGCTTGCTTTGGGAGGAATCGAACGTCATCCGTGTCGTATCGAGAGCGCCCTGTTCGCGCATGAGGCGACGGAAGGTGGATCCAAATCGCGGCGTCGCTATATTGAACGAGGCATAGTCGAGCGGCAGCACCGTCGCAAATTCGATCGTATCCTTAATCGACGCTTCCGATTCCCCCGGTAAACCGATCACAAATGTACCAACCGACTTCAAGCCGAGTCGACGCGTGATCGTGAGCGCCTCCATCATCTGCGAACGCTTTGTGTTCTTTTTATACTTCTTCAGAATCTCCTCATTCGCCGACTCAATTCCAAACATGATGGTATGACAGCCGGCATCTTTCACCGCATTCAAAAATTCCTCATTCACCAAGTCGACACGCGACCAACATGTCCAACGCAATTCCGGAAACTCCGCCTTGATACGGCGCAACAATTCTTGCGTACGTACGCGATTCACGCCGAATGTTTGGTCGCGGAAAAAGACTTCGTGAATTCCAAGCGATCGAAGCAGACGCAATTCATCGATAACCGTATCGATATCGCGCAGCTTGTAACCCGTTGTGCTCATCGGACAAAACGTACAGGAAAATGGACAGCCAAAGTCGGACAAAACCGTCGCCCACATGCGCTGTTCCGAAAACGGAAAAATATACTTGTCGATCGGCCACAAATCCCAACGCGGAACCGGCATCGCATAAAAACCATGTCCGTGTTTTTCTGCGCCCTCCTTTACTTGTCCGTCCTTCCCTCGATAAATCAAGTTGTCGAACACGGCGTCTTCCGTTCGAGCAAGCCAATTCGGAAAATCCGGTGTGGAAAAATCCGTCAGTACCGCATCACAAAACGGATGCAACTCAAGCGCATGCGCACGAATCTCGCGATACACATCGCCTGATCCGACAAACGTCGTCTCTGGCATGCGCGTCTTAAGCTCGGTCAAAAACGGAACGTCCTCTTCATAAGAAGGCGATGCGATCAGATAGACAACGAGTTCCGGTTTGAACGCCTCAACGCGCTTCAACGTTTCTTCTTTCGACAATCCTTCCGCAATCGCATCGACACAATCGAGGAAATAACCGGCCTTATCAAGTACGCCGGAAAGGTAAATCAAATCGACCGGATGATAGTAATAACTCGCCTTCGAAACGAGCGTACAGAAATAATCACGGAAATATTTTTTGGTGCCTGGCGGATTCAACAAAACGGCCCGTTTACGAACGGGTCCTGCCGCCTTGGCCGTGAATGTCTCGGTTTTGGCGGCATCGGTGGGCAAATGCCCGCCTTCAACGAAGGTTGCGTCCATGTCTAGAGTTTGGTTCCCGACGCCCGCCAGCTTACGCCGACATACGGAGTAATGGAAACATCGCGAAAACCGTTCTCCGTAAACCATCGCTCCGCCCGCTCCTTCTTGATGAAGTCCGTCTGCGGAGCGTTCAATTTATCAAACACGTTCAAATCATTCCGCTGAAAAGAAAGTTTTCGCCAATTCTGGAAATACTCATAGTAGGGAAGAAACTTCAACGGCAAAAAGTACAGTGAGTAAACCGGAAGATAAACGAGAGCCGTCGATACTGTCGACAACGTTCTCAAAACCGGTTTCGGCAGTTTCATCAACAATCCGCGCTTCGCACCCTCCACAAAGACCCGGTTCAAAAAATTTCCTTCATATGAATAACACCAAACAATCGTACGGCCGCCGGGTTTCGTCTGTCGCGCAAGATTCGCAAACGTCGCATCCGGATCATCCGTATGATGAATCACGCCGATGCAATAGACGATGTCGAAGAGCTTATCGAAACGAACACGCGCGATGTCGCCTTCAATGTAAGTGATATTCGAAAATTGCTTCGTTCGCTCCTTCGCAACCTCGAGAGCGTTCAAATCAACAGCAACAACTTCCGCGGCATAGGGCGCGACAAACGACGTATGCTGTCCCCCGCCACAGCCGGCATCGAGCACGCGTTTTCCGCGAAAATCTTCCAGCGTATTCGGCCAAATCCAATGTTCAAAAAGCCAGCGCTCCTTATCCTCAAAGCGTTCCCACTGCCATTTCCAGTCGTCTTGTTTGCGCTGGATTTCGCTCATACCTTCACCTGTCTCAACTTGGACCAATATCCTTTAATCATCTTCCACTTATAAAGAAAAAATACGCGCTCATACGCCCAAGGTAGCGCAACAGATCCGTCGATAGCCGACCGCGCATATCCATAGAGTACGCGTAAAAATTGCCCGGCTCCGTGCCAAACATTGTACCAGACGATCCAGCGCCAGAACTGCGCGGCACTCTTGATTTCGGTATCAAGCTCGAGAGAAATATAGTTATCTGTCTTGCGTTCAAGCGCCTCCGGTTCCACCCATGGCGCGATCAACACAACATCGTGATCTATTTGTTTTACGTGAGCGGGTAAAACAAAACGCTCGTGAATCTTACGTTTGGCAAGCGTAAGTCCTTCGGACTTACGAAACAAACGAATATAATAATCCGGATAAAACGAGGCATGATCGACCAGCCTTCCGTCAGGAAGCTTGGCGATACGGCGGACACGATGCGCCTCTCCGCGCTTATCCTCCGCGACGGTTTTCCGGACAAAATCGATAAGCTCCGGTGATGGATACTCGTCCGCATCGACCAAGAACAGCCAATCTTGTTTCGCCTTGGACCATAATCGATAACGCATCTCCATGAAGTCCTCGATGCGCGAATTTGGAATATCGTGATCAAACTGCTTCTCGACACGCACGCCAAAGGAACGGGTAAAATCCTGTGTTCCATCGGTGCTATTCCCATCCATGATGAATACATCCTCAAAATGAGGAATGAGACGCGGCAGCATGCGTTCAAGAACGGCGCGTGAGTTAAGTGTCAGAATCATGACCGACGCCTTGATACGTGGTTTGTCCGCAAAAAAATCGCGAATCGCGGAAATCACTTGCGACACCTCGTCATCCGTTAGATCGGAAAAAATCGGCAAAGACACGATTCGGGAAGTCACGGCCTCCGCTTCCGGGCACTGACCTTTTTTACCTCCCCAAACCGACATCGAGGGCTGCATGTGAATCGTGATCGGATAATGGATACCGCAACCGATTCCTCGCTCCGACAAATGCTTCATCAAGGCTTCGCGATGATTGGTATCGAGAACAAACCAATGATAGACATGACGATCGCCAAAATCTCCGGGAAACGATACCGGTAATCCCGCAAATCCCGTTCGATACTTACCGGCGATTTCACGACGCCGCGCATTCGCGGCATCCAATCGACCAAGTCGCAAACGCAGAAACGCCGCCTGCAGCGCCTCCATTTTCAAGTTCGTTCCAAAAATTTCATGGCGAGATTTATCCTTCATGATCCCATGCAGGCGAATCGCCCGGAGCTTCTCCGCGATGGAATCATCATTCGTAGAAACCGCACCACCTTCACCGATTGCACCGAGATTTTTCGTCGGATAAAAGCTGAAACATCCGGTAACACCCATCGATCCGACGCGCTTCCCGTTCCAAAAGGCTCCATGCGCTTGCGCGGCATCCTCGACGACATGCAAATGACGCGACGTGGCAAACGCGAGCACCGCATCCATATCGCAAGCTAATCCATACAAATGCACCGGCACAATCGCTTTGGTCTTTTTTGTTACCAAGCGTCGGCAGGTGCCGAGGTCGAGCAGATGTGTCGCCTGATCGACATCGCAAAATACCGGTTTCGCTCCGGCCATCATCACCGCCTCCGCCGTTGCGATAAACGAATTTGTCGGAAGGATCACTTCATCGCCCGGACCAATTCCGAGCGCTAAAAACGACGCATAGAGCGCCTCCGTTCCGCCATTCACGCCGACGACATGCTTCACGCCTAAAAAAGCCGCAAACTCTTTTTCAAATGCCTCGACTTCCGGCCCGAGACTGAAAGAGCCCGAGTCGATGACTCGGGCTGCTGCAGAGAGATATTCTTCACGATGCGCATGCGCATCGCGTTTTGTGTCGATGAGAGGAACGCTCATACGGTTGGAATCTGCTTAACCACCCGCGCCGGTTGTCCGGCAACGACCGATCCGGGAGGCACGTCGTCTCTGACGACGCTGTGTGCGCCGACGACGCTCCCCTTCCCGATCGTGACACCGGGCAGGATGACGGCGTAGGTGCCGATCCAGACATCGTCCTCGATCGTGACGGCTTTCGCCTCGATCGGGTAGCTCTTTTGGAGCAGTGGCGATGTGTTCGGACCGGAGTCCGTGTGGATCACCACGCCGACGGCGAGGGTCACACGGCTTCCGATCGTGAGCTTGGCGCTTCCGCCATGCAGGACGCATCGCGCGTTGATGTATACATCGTTGCCAATCTCGAGCAGCCGCCCTTCGGAGCCGAACAGGATGGTTCCTGTCCGAATCTTCACGCGATCGCCGAGCTTGGCATAATTAGGAACCACGTCTTCCGAGAGGTCGACGTCTGTTCCGGCAGAATATCCACCGCGCTTCATAGGTCACCTCTGGTCAAACGAAAGGTACGTACGCGATTTCAACAGGAAAAGGGGCCTTTGGCAAGGCCCCTCCAGTTTAGCATCGTACTCCCGGAATCCCGCAGTTTTCGCGGAAATTTGCCAGGATGGCACCGCAGACATAATCGACGTGCCGACGTGTCATGCGCTGATGACATGGCAGAAAGATCGCGGCATGGTGATACCAATTCCCGACCTCGATACCAAAGCGTTTAACGAAGGCGGAAATGCGCTTCATTTCCTCCTCATCCTGCATCTTGAGAATGAAAGCGCCGGGCATGACACCGGGCTCGAGCTCGCACCAAGCATCGCGCACGGAAGCGAGACGATCGGCATACATCTTCCAGATCTTCTGACGCTGTGCGCGAATTTCTTCGAGCGGCTGCCAGAACTTCGGAATCAGTCCGAGCACTTCCTCGCCCTTTGCGGGATCGGAACTGCGCAAAACTTTCCAGTGACGCTCGAGCGGAATATTCATTCCAATGAGCGCACCGCCGAATTGCACGGGAAACAGTTTGGTGAAGGAAACGATTTTTACGTCTCCAAACGAACCCGTTCCTTCCGAGCCCCAGCCATACGCGAGGTCTTCAATCAGAGGAATCCTCCGTTGATCACAGAACGCACGCATCTCCGCCGCATGCGGATTCGGAAAACCGAATTCGTGGATCAGGAGCACCGCTTTAGTCTTGTCCGATGGCATCTGCGACCATCGGCACACCGACTCGATCGCCTTGGTAACGCAGGATGAAATGTAGGGCGAACCCGTCGTCGTCGAGATAAGGACCTCGTCGTCGGCGGTGAGTCGACCTTGATCACGATACTCCATGAGACATCCCGCGATGGCGAACATCGCACGCGGGAAGAATGTCCACTGGTCGGTACCAAAGACTTCGCCGAGCAGCTTCACACCGTCGACAGCAGGCCCGGGCTCGACGCCATAGGCCGCCGTGTCGAAAGGCGTGATGCGCAAATCGATGGGCAAATCCGTCGGCCGCATGACCATCGGATACTTCTGCTGGCCATAGCCCGAGAAGTAAAACTGCAGCGACGGTCGATACGACACGCCGACGTCGAAGAACCCGTACGTGCCGAGCGACTCTTTGATCGCTCGCCACAAGAGCATGTTCGGCGTCTCGCGCTTCTTGCCCGCCGGAGTCGACGCATGACACAGCAAGAAGTTCTTCTTGCCGATGCCTGCCGTCAAAACCCAACCAAGCATCTCGCCCGTATCCTCCGCCTCCGCGACAAAGCCGCGATGACGAGTCTCGAACGTAGGCGGAATGTCGTCGTCGTTCGGCGTGAACGGCACGACTTTGGCGAGATCCTCTACCGGATCGAAATCGCGAATGCGAACGCCGGAGCGCTCGCCCTTACGTACGCTCGTCCGCACGCGCGTCGGCAGAGCTTCCCAAACCGTCTTTTCATCAGAAAGGACGATCAAATTACCTTGAAGGACATAGTCCTTGCTCGTGTAGCCAAAAGCGGGCTTATCCTGTTGCATGGCAGGTCAAACCTAGCAGAAAGCGCCTTCCGTATCAAGGGACGACGGCTAGTCCAATGTGACAAAAACTCCGTCCTGCTCAAGCGACTTCATCGCGGCCTCCAAAATACGGACCACGCGCAAACCGGCATTCCCGTCCGTCTGCGGCGCTCGGCCCTCTTGAATTGAGGAAAAAAACTCGCGTAGCTGAACCTTCAACGGTTCTTCCTGCTTAATTTTAGGAATATGAACGTCCCCGGTACGCAGAGCCGGATACGTCGGCGTATCTGCAACCGCATCATAGGTACCACAATCGTAAACACGAATCGGTTCTGCGGTATTAATATCGTCGTACACGGCCATCTTTTTATCGCCGCCCACCATCATCAAACGCTGTTTCACCGGCGAGTACCAATTCACGTGCACATGTCCGAGCGTTCCGTCGCCGTAATCGAGCGTCATGTACACCATCGTTTCCTGCGGAGTTGTCGGGTGCACGACATGTTTTGCACCGATCGCCGAGACGCGCACCGGCTGTTTACCGAGCACCGCCTCAAAAATTGTCAGATCATGCGGAGCCAAATCCCAAAGCACGTTCACATCGGAACGGAACAAGCCGAGGTTCACGCGAACCGAGTCAAGATATTTCACCGTGCCAAGTTCGCCTGACTTCACAAGGTCGACCAAGGCGCGAACTTCCGGCTTATAATGAAATACATGTCCGACCATCAGCCGCTTCCCGACCTCGTCCGCTTTGGCGATCAATCGCTTGGCTTCATCTACGGTACGCGTGAGCGGCTTCTCGACAAGAACATGCATGCCGGCCGACAAAGCCGCCTCCGCAAGCGCTGCATGCGAGTCGACCGGCGTCACGATTATCGCGGCGTCGTATCCGTCGGCAAAAGCTTCCGGAGCCGGTTTGGCGACGTGCGTTCGCGGAAACTTGGCGACCATCTTTGCGGCCTTGGCGGGATCCAAATCGGAAATACCGATCGACTCCACTTCCGGAAAATCTACAAGATTACGTACGACATTTGGCCCCCAGTACCCGACACCGACGACAAGGATTTTCATATGGAAAGATGAGTCTGCATAAGAATATCAATCACACGCTTCGCGGTCATGCCGTCGCCAAACGGGCTCGACCAATCACGCGGACGAATAAGCATCGCATCGACGAGCGTATCGAGTTCGTGTACATCAATACCGGCATACAAAACATTCCCTCCGGCTTCAACCGTCTCCGGCCGTTCCGTGTTCGCTCGCAGCGTCACACAAGGCACGCGCAAAATATTAGCCTCTTCCTGCAACCCACCGGAGTCGGTCAGGACTAGCTGCGCACTCGATTGTAATGCGAGCAAATCTAGATAACCGATCGGTTCGCTTAAAATAAAATTCGGATTCACGGCCAAATCATCCCACAACCCGCTCGCGACCAAACGAGCTTTGGTGCGCGGATGAACCGGAAACACAATTTTCCAACCGCGATGCTCCGCAAATCGCGACAACATTTCAATCATCGACTGCAGACGCCCGGGCTCATCGACATTCGACGGCCGATGCATCGTAAGCAACGCATATGGGCTCACGATACCAAATCGGGAGAGCGTATCGCCGGACTTAGCGATCTCATGATAATGAAGTGCGGCATCGACCACGGTATTTCCGACCACATGTACACCCTCCGTAATCGTCTCTCCCCGCAGTCGTTCACGCTGAACCTCCGTCGGACAGAAATGGAGATCGGCGACGAAGCCGGCCAAAACACGATTCGCCTCTTCCGGCATATCCCAATCATCGCTACGAAGTCCCGCTTCAAGATGTGCGACCGGAATTCCGATCTTGTGCGCGGCAAGCGCTCCGGCCAAAACGGAATTCGTGTCTCCTTGCACCATCACGACCTTTGGTTTGAATGTTTCAAATGCATCGTGCAATCGATCGATCATCGCTCCAAGCTGTTTCAGGACCGGCAAGGAACCGACGCGTAAATTGATCGCCGGCTGAGGCAATCCCAACTCGCGAAAAAAAATACCGTCCAAAGCATCGTCGTAATGCTGGCCGGTATGAATAATGGCGACGGGAATACCACGCCGTTGGGCTTCTAGCACCACAGGCGCCGTCTTAATGATCTCTGGACGAGTGCCCAAAATGACGACTAACACAGGGCCTATTTACCAGAAAAGACCTTTTTATACCAGAGCTGGAACGATACGGCCGCCCAAAGCGGCGCCAACGCGTATCGCTTTTGAGAGATATGCGCATCCAGCATCCGATTCAGACCCTCAAAATCGAGAATAGACGAAGTTCCCTCAACATAGCTCGGTGACAATATCTCGCGCATATACGGCTCGAGCGGTCCGCGAATCCACTTGGCCATCGGTGAATTCCACGCGCGCTTCTCCTCGGCCAAAAGATGCGGGGCAATCCACGGCTTCATCGCATCGATGAGGACGCGCTTCCCCTGCTTCCGATCACCTAGTTTATATTTCGACGGAATACGGAACGCATATTCGACAAGATCGATATCAAGAATCGGTACGCGCTGTTCAAGTCCATGCGCCATCGTCAAACGATCCGTTCGAATCAATGACTCATCCGGAATCCATGTCCGAACATCTGCCGCCATCAAACCATTCGTCTTGTCTTTCCAACTGTCGACAAAATACGGAGCTAGTATTTGCGCCGTCACCGACGAATCATTCATCCCACCTTTCAAAATCGATTCTATATCGATTTCCTTCTGCGCCACAAACGAAAGGTGTCGGTCCAATCCCGAATTTGCCGCCAACTTCTTCCAAGAATCCTTCGGGATACTGTCGAACAAACTCCACGGGAACGGGAACTTCTGCAGTTTGTCGATCTGCGCCGCATACCAATAACGCGGATAACCGCCAAACAACTCGTCGCCCCCATCTCCTCCAAGCGCAACCGTAATTTCCGGCTTCGCAAACTTGGCGAGCGCATACGTCGAGGTCTGAATATGATTCGCAACCGGCTCATCCATTTGCCAAGCCGTTGTCTCAAGAAGATCGCGCGCCATCATCGCGTCGAGTCGGATGACTTGATGCTCCGCTCCAAAATGTTTCGCTGTTCTCGCGGCAAGTTCCGCATCCGCATTGTATTTCTCCTGTTGAAAATCCGAAGCATATGAAACAGTGAACGCCTTCAGCGGTCCGCTCGACGCCTCACTCGCCAACCCGAGAATCGCCGACGAGTCGATACCTCCGGACAAAAACACGCCAACAGGTCGATCGGAAACCAACTGCCGCGCCACCGACGACCTCAATCGCTCACGCACTCCCTCGACCGCATCCTCATAACTTCCAACTCGCTCCCCTTCCTGCAATTTCCAAAACGCTTCGACTGTAAACTTTCCATTCTGAAACAAAGCGACATGACCGGGAGACAGGCGTTTAATCCCTTCGACCATCGTTTTCTCCCCCGGAACATACAGCAACCGGAAATACGCATTCAAAGCATCTTTGTCGATCTTTCGTTCCGGTACGATCGGTAACAACGCCTTCATCTCCGATGAAAACGCGAGCTGTTTTCCATCAAAGAAGTAATACAACGGTTTCACCCCGATCTGATCGCGCACCAAACGCAAACTCTTTTCATCCCGATCCCAAAGCGCAAAAGCAAAAATACCGTTCAAGCGCGGCAAACACGCCTCACCAAGACGCGAAAACATTCGAAGCAGTACTTCCGTATCCGACGTCGACGTAAATCTCTCGCCCATTCCTTCAAGCTCCGCTCGCAGCTCACGATAATTATAAATCTCACCATTAAAAACGATCGTGAAACGTCCATCCGGCGACGCCATCGGTTGATGTCCTCCCGGCGTCAGATCAATGATCGACAATCGATTATGTGCAAAAGAAACGGACTCGGTTTCCCAAAGCCCTTGGTCATCCGGTCCGCGATGACTCGTAAGCTCATGCATCTTTCGCAGGAGCCCCGGATCACGCCATGTAAAACCATTAATACCGCACATATTATTTCCCCGGCATGATAAACGACGACATCTTAGCGATCAGCGACTTCATGCTATGTCCCTGCTCGACAATGGAGCGCAATTCCTCGCGCGAGTGAATTCGCATCCCGCGAATAAACTCCGCAATCACCTCCGGCGTTTCATCCTTTGGAAAATCCGGATATCCGATCGCTTCCGCATGGCCTTGGATAATAACCGGCGTCAAACCGCAATACATCGCCTCCAACGCAGATTTATCGATCGTCTTCGGTACCAAGTTAATAAACGTTCGAAATCGCGGATAAATCTCTCGAAGCGACGGCATTGGAACCGACCCCATGAATCTGACGCGCTCCGTCAATCCAAGATCTTTCACAAGCGTCTCAATTTCACCCTGGTAATTATTATCAGCCGACGGATCAAGCGGTCGACCATAATGCGTCAGCGTATATTCGACAGGAAGCAACGCAAGCGCACGCAGAACGACGTCGAGGCGTTTCGATCGCGAGATACGATGCACGGCAAGCAAATGCGTCGCCGGCTCGCGCTCCGCTAATTCCGGCACATTCCAATATTCCGTATCGATCCCATGCCCCGTCACGATCTTTCGAGGATCGCCATCATAATGCGGTAGCGATTCTTTGGTCGCGCAGAAAAAACGTGTCACCGCAATCTGACCAAGCTTCATCGTCGCGGTATTGGTGTAATGCGTAAACCAAAGATACGTAGGAATCCCTCGCAATTTCCAATACAAAGCCCCAGCCGCAAGCCATCGCGTATTCATGTGCACAAAGACGCGGTCATACTTCAAGGAAAACATCAGCTTCCAGAATCGCAGAAGCGATCCTAGGCGATCGCCGGGTTTATGATTGAGCGAGTAGACATTTGGTAAACTCGTCTCCCCTTTCTCGCCGCAAACAATCGTCACATCAAAACCGGCTTCTTGGAACCCTTTGGCCCACAAAGCCGCAAACGCAACGTCATCGTCCTTGTCGTTGATCTTTGGCGTTATGAACAAGAGACGTTTGGACATAATTCTTACAAGAGTTTTGCCAAAATCTCCGCAATACGATCCGCCGTCTTTCCATCCCACATCGGAGGCAGTCCGCCATTTTTCCACTCGCCGGTCATCGCTTGCTCAAAAGCCGCCAGAATTTTTTCCGGATCGCGACCGACAACGACACTCGTTCCATACGTCACGGTCGACGGTCGCTCCGTTTCATCGCGCAACGTAATACACGGAATCGACATCGCCGTCGTCTCTTCTTGCAATCCGCCGGAATCCGTAAGAACAAGCTTCGAGTTTTTCACGAGCTTGATCATGTCCATGTAGCCGATCGGATCGACAATTTTGATGCGCGAATTCTCTCCCGCCAATTCCTGCATGCGCGACTTGGTCCGAGGATGCACCGGGAAAATCAGAGGTAATGTCTCTGAAATTTTCTTCAACGATTCCCACACAATCTTCAACGTCTCTGGGTGATCCACGGTTTCCGGTCGATGCAGAGTCAGAACACCGTACGATTTTGGCGCGATCGAATGCTGTTCGAGAATCGTCGATGACTCCGCCATCGGCTCGGACTTGCGCAACGAGTCGATCATGATATTGCCGACGTAGTGGATACGTTCTTTCGGTATGCGCTCATCCTCCAAGTGTACGAGCCCTGCGTCATCTGAAACAAAAAGGTAATCGGAATGATGATCCGCAATCATGCGATTCAATTCTTCCGGCATTCTCCAATTGTGCGATCGTAACCCCGCTTCCACATGCACAACCGGAATGTTCGCCGCAACACCCGCCATCGCACCGGCGGCACTGGAAGTCACATCGCCAACAACAATAATCGCATTCGGTTTTTGCGTTTGAAGAAGCGGAATCAATGCGGCTGTAATTTTCTGCGACTGCGCGATACGATCGCCTGCACCGACCCCCAAATGGACATCCGGATCCGGAATCCCTAATTCCTTAAAAAAAACGTCCGACATATTAGCGTCATAGTGCTGGCCCGTATGCACCAAAACCACGCCAAAACCGAGATTGCGTAAAGCCTCATAAAGAGGCGCAATCTTGATGAAATTCGGCCGTGCTCCCGCCACCAAAAACACCGTTTTCATGTGAATCGCATCTTACGGCTGACCTGGTTCCGTGGCAAGCGTCTCCGTGTACAACCAATCTCCGCCAACCTCACGCAAGGAATGCGTGCCTACAGGCTCCCCAAACGCACCCAAAAGCGACGATGCATACGGAAAAAAGTGAAGATGCAGATCAAAGGTATATCGATACGGTCGTTGCTTGGGGACGACGATAACGAGTTTCTTTTTTGCGACTCGACGAAGCTCGGAAAGCGACTTGGCGAGATCGCGAACATGCTCAAGCGTATGTGTACAGACAACAGTATCAAAACTCTTATCCGCAAACGGCAACGCCTCGACATTCGCTTCAAAAAAAGTCGCACTCGTATGCCGTCGAGCATGTTCACTGATAATAATATCCGTACCGGTAACCTTCCATCGCTCCGACAACTTGCCAATAAGGACGCCTTTGCCACAACCGGCCTCAAGAACATTCTCGCCGACAACTTCTTTCAAAACCGCATCGATCGCATCCTCGGTCAAATCCGTATCACGTTCCATCAAGACCGGTTCCACATCTCGATAGGCTTGCGCAAATTCTTCTTCCGTCATCGACCAAGCTTTTTCTTTAAACGTCAAAAAGACATGCGCACGATCCTTGTACAATATGCGAAACGGAATCGACATGAACCATCTTGCATCGCGCAAGAGCGGAGGCAAAAGCTGGTCGAGGACAAAATGAATTTTAAGTGCCGTCTGTCGCGAGAGCTTCATACGCTCTCAATACCAAACAATCGCATCTTTAACATGCGCATAATGAGTCGAATGTGACGCTTCATTTCTTTGGGATAATCAAGATTGCTCTCGCCGTGAATGCGGACGGTGAGCGGAGCGGGAATTTCCGCGACACGTCGGCCGCGTCGGACCAAATGGAAAAGAATTTCCGCGTTAATATCAAATCCCGTCGCCTTAATCGGCAATTCGATAAGATGCTCGCGTCGATACAACCGGAAGATGGGACTCACGGCCGTCACATTAGCGCCGACAACAAGCTTATAAACCAGTGTCGCGACATGCGAAATAAAAATGCGATACGATGGAATATCTTTTCCAAAGCCCGCAAGCTTAGGAGAGCCGGACACAAAGTCAACATCACCTTGCTGATATCTTGCCATCAACTCTTTAACGAGCTCCGGTGCAAATGTGAGATCGCTATCCATCGTGACAACAAAGTCCCCTCTTGATTCACGAATTCCCGTACGCACGGCCGAACCAAGTCCGGCGTTTTTTTCATGCCGAACGAGTCGCACCGGTCCACCGAGCGATTCGGCGACCGCGGCGGTTTCATCACGGCTTCCATCGTCGATGACAACGATCTCATACTCCATTCCAAGCGCATCAAATACCGGAATCACCTCGACGGGGATCCGTTTCAAGTTTTCGGCTTCGTTAAAAGCCGGAAAAATGAAGGAAATCATGGCCATAGAATAGCGCAAATCCGCTTGGCGCGCTCAATCCAAGTATATTGAGCCGATATTCTCTTTGCTTCAAGCGCTCGTTTCCGAGCCTCTTCCGGTTGGTCGATTGCCTGTCGAATGGAGGCTTCGAGCGAGTCGACATCCCCAGGCTTGGCGATAATCGCGCTCGACTCGGAAACGATTTCGCGCACGCTCGGCAAATCCGTCACCACCATCGGTACTCCGCTCATCAGATATTCGAATAACTTCAGCGGCGACATGTAATACGCATAATGCTCCGTATACGGAAACGGCATAAGCAGTAAATCCGCAACGGTATAAAACTTCCCGAGTGTCGCTTGCGGCTGATGCCCAAGCAGTCGAACATTCGGTCCGACCTTGCTCGCATACCGCTCCAACTCTTGCGGAGTTCCGCCGACGGCAAGTAGCAAAATATTTTTTCTTTGGTCAACGAGCTTTCCAACAGCTGAAATCGACTCATCCAAGCCTTTAGACATGTTCATCGTCGTAAACTTACCCGTGTACAAACAAACATACACATCATCGGCAATTCCTAACTCTCGTCGAACATCCGCACGATCATATCGATGCTCAAACATCTTTGGATCAACCGCATCTGCCTCGACCATAACGCGATCGGCCAAAACTCCGGCCTCAACTAATCGATCCTTGCTCGCCTTTGTCAGCGTCACAATCTTGTCGAGACCTCTTGCGATACGCATCGCCCAAAAAGATCGGTGCAGAGAATGCGATTCCCAAACACGTTTTCCCGGAACTCCTGGAACGGCAAATACATAGAGCTCGCGGCTAAACACGACATCCGGCTTCAGTAGACGAAGTTCTTTTCTAAGCGACCACAAGAACGTCGACGTCTGAATCCAAAGTCCGATGCGTCCAAGCCACAACCACTGAATCGCATCGACACAAGGAAGACGCTTGAACGCGAATGAAGGCTCGACTCCGTAATACGCAAACGGATCCTCATGCTGTACCGGCTTACGATCCGGAACAAGCAGCGTCACTTCATGTCCAAGCGCCGCAAAAGAACGGCACATCGCCATCACTTGATCACTCTGAGCCTTCTCTGAAGGAAATCGGCTATTTGCGACGTAGACGAGTTTCATACAAGACAAACAATGCGTAAGCGGCAAACGGCGCAAGGAGATGGTCGAGCGGCATCCGATACTTGGTATAACCCGCAAACAAGCTGTGCATCAAGCTATACACGACAAGAAGGATGACGATAAGCACCGCTTCCTTCTTCCGCCGACGCATCGCGATCACAAGACCAAGTAATCCGATCCAAACGACAACGAATGTAGAAATCCAAACCGCAAATCGCGCCAAAAATACTTTTATCGGATTATCGGCAAAAGACCAAGGTGCTCCCGTCTTTACGCTTGGGAACAGTCCCGGTTGCCAAAACGTTTTAAATTTCTGCACCGGCAACTTCCAACCTTCCGTCCAAAAATTCTCGCGCATCCATGTGCTCGACTGATCTGCCCAATAATCGCTGAACTGTTTTTCATTCAACAACCCTCGCTCGGAACAAGTCTCCATTTTGCCGACAGGATACTTAGGATGCCATTCCGTCCAATACGTCGAGTCTCGATAAACACCATCCGCTTCAAGCTCCGCTTTAAGCCAAGGCTGAATCGTAAACATGATGTAGTTCGGATTCGTCGACGAAACCACCGGATCATCAATAATTTCCATCGGGTAACCTCGTTTGGTGATTTCGTAAATATAATCATTGTTCGCTTTATACATGCCGTGCCCGAGATCCGTCGTGAACGGAACAAACGCATGAAACGCCTGATAGTTGCGATACGTCCACGGCGCAATCAACCCGGCAGAAACAACCGCCATAATCACGGCGACAAGGATCGTCCGTTTCCAATCCGGCCACCAGCACCATAACAACCAAAGAACGATGAATGGCGTCGCCGGCAAAATCGTTCCTTGAATATAGGCAAGCGCGGCGATCGAAACTCCGGCAAGAATCGCTGTCGTAATTTTTTTGTTATCCTTCAACCGCAGCAATGTCCAAACAAGAAACAGCAAAATAAACGTCGACAGGAACGTGTGATAATACTGCGTGAAGTGATAAAACGTGTACGGATAGCACGCCATCATGAACGCTCCAAGTAATGCCGCCTTCTTGCCGACAAAACGCTTGCCGACGACATAAACCAAAATCAATGCAAGCCAAGCGATCAAATTCTGCACCAAAGCCTGCGCCAGCGTATTCTCCGGACGGAACACGCTATAAAGCGCCGTCAGAAAGAACAGAAAACCTGGCGAGCGATACGCAGACGGACATCCAAGCTCCGTCGCATACGAATACCCGTATCCTTGGAACCAGTGGTCAACGAGCGTATAAAAACCCCACTCGCGGTTCACAAGGCTATGGTGGAACAAGAATGCCGATAGCAATCGTGTCGCAAGCGCAAACAATACAAAACCAAACACCCACAAATCAAAACGTGGACGAATTTCCGCAACCATCTGCAAAAGATACCGCCACCCCTCTCGTTGCTTCGCATGCAATTGCTGTATGGAAGGAAACATCAAAGCTCGCTCATGCGCCGATGCAATCATTGAAGCCGTTTCGTCATTCTCGACAATCGTCAACTTCATCGCATGAGCGAGAGCCCTTGCATCTCCAACCCCAACGACTCTGCCGTCGATATCAGGTCGCAACAACGAGCCGACACAGCCAACATTGGTACTCACGACAGCGACACGAGACGTCATCGCCTCAAGAATCGTGCGGCCAAATCCTTCATAGCGTGATGACAAGACGAATCCGTCCGCATTCTTCCAAACTTCATTTCCCGCTTTCCAATCCTCAATCGTAACAACCCCAACGAGACCAAATTTTTCAATCATGCCGTGCAAAGCGGGAAGCAATGACCCTCGACCAATCAACGAAAGTTGAAATGAAACGTTTTCACGTTTCAATTCTGCCGCCGCTTCCAGCAAAACATCCAATCCTTTTTGTTCAATAAAACGACAAGGCGCAACAAAACGGAACACATCACCGGCCGATCGAATCTGATCCGACAACAATCCGGGTACGTCTACAGCAACAGGAATAACATCGATCTTCTCGGCCTTGATCCCCTTCTTCACCAAATGCTCCTTCACACGTTCGCTTACCACACGAACACGTTCCGCTCGAGCCAGGACAAATCGACCAATCATCGACAAGATTCGATTCTTCAAAGATTCCTTCACCCAATATCCTGAATAAAAATCGCCATGCTCCTGCACCTCCAAAGGAACATCCTTGATTCTTGAAACGATGTAACCCACCAACCCCGCAATAAACGGATCCTGGGCCGTAATCATGGTCCGATTTGGCGCCAACTTCACAATCCTTAACCCCTGTGCAATTGCACGGAAGAATCGAATGAGACTCGATCCGGAAAAACCAAAAGCCGAAACATGATCGATTTGCGAAATCTCATCAGTCTTGAATCGCGACAAAACAACCGCTTGCACCATTCCCTCGTCAGCGAGATTAGAAATGCGCGACATCGAATCCGATTCTGTATCAAGCAAACCTCGATCAAAAGAAAACATCAGCGTTTGCATCGGTCCTTGTTTCAGCGATGTGTCGACCAAGATCGATTCGACCCGTTTCGTCATCTCCCCATGCGTCCACTTCTTTCCATGACTTTCGACTTGCGACTTTCGACTTACAACCTTTTTCAAAGCATTCACCCACGCCTCACGACTTCGGAACGGGAGTACCTCGATAAGATCGCCAAACACATCCTTTGTCTCCGGATTTCCACCCTGATCGCTCACCAAACATGGCACACTCATCGACGCGGCTTCCGCAACCACATGCGGGTAACCTTCATATCCGGAATGCAGCACAAACACATCCGCCGCACGCATCCAATTCCCAATCTGTTCACGATTTTGTCGACCCACAAATGTGATGCGATTCGCCACAGGGGAATTCGCCGCCATCGCTTTCCATTTCTCCAACTCCGGTCCATCCCCCGCCATTACAAGTCGATGCGTCTCCGGCAATTCCTTCCACCACTCGATTAATTCTGCAATGCCTTTCCAAGGAACTGCTCGCACAATCGTGAAACACACAATCGAGTCGCCAAGTTTCTCCTTCTCACGCATCTGCTCGCGCGACAAACCATCCGGCAACGGATCTTCCGCATTACGCACGACTTCGATAAAAGGCGATTCAATCCCCCATCGAATCGCAACCGATTTCAAATACTGACTCGGCGCAATAATCCGACTCGCACGCTTTGCGACAAATCGTTCGATGCGCTCATACAAACCAATGACCCCGTGATGTCGCTTCCCTAAAAATGCATCAAGCAAATCCTTGTCGCCTTTTTGCTGTGCCATTTCCCACGCATAATCTCCGGGAATGCGATAAACCGTCGGAATACGACGCAATCCCGCGGCGATCGTCGTCGGCAAACCCTCCGACACGGCGCCCTGCATGTACACGACATCGACAGACTTCATTGCCTTCCAAACGCGCAAAAAGTAACGGAAATAGCGGACAAGCGGTCCACCCCGCCGTGAAACACGTTCAACACGCCAACCGTCGGCCGTCGAACTCGCTTCTTCTCCATATGCGACAACCGAGACGTTATGCCCCATGGAAACCAAAGCACGAGCCATCGCATGGCTGTAAATGGAAGGCCCTCCTCCTTCCGGCGGGTAAATTCCCGAGGCAATCAAAATTCTCATGGTTTTTGAATCACAAGCGTCGTCGACCATTTCACCTTATCGAGCTGCTCCGGCGTGTAGAGCTCGTTCAAACGCTCCTCGAACGCATACCAAGCCTCGACGGCTTCCGTCGAAGCACCACGCATGAACCCCTTGATCGGATACAAGTTATGTTTACGCAACGAGAGAAACGTAAATCCTGCTTGCTCGGCCTGCTTCCGAAACTCCGCGTCATCGACATGCTTCATAAACGGACCCTGAATTCCTACCATAGCAAGCATCTGACTAACCGGAACCATGATGCGTTCCTTCATGTTGTTCGATCGAAAATGCCCGTCGTCGTAATTGAGATACGCGATCCCGCCCGACTTGAGCGACGCAAATACCGTTTTCAAAAATGCATGCTTGTCTACCACATGCTCAACCGCGCTAAACGCCGTCACCACATCAAACTCTTTCTGTGTCGACAGCGTCTGCACATCTCCAACATTCAAAGAGGCGTTCGCCATTCCAAGAAACTCTTTCTGACCGCGTGCAACAGCTGCACGATCATAATCAAATCCAACATATGATGCATTCAGATGCATTTCTAAAAATGTTTTCCACGATGGAGCCGCGCCACATCCAAGATCCAAAATCCGATACGACGACTCGCCAAATCGCTGATGCAATTCGGTTAAGATCCACTGTTTCGCGGCATTACCGGCAGTATAAATCGTCATAGTGATTCGAGAATCGCCTGCATATCGCGACTTACCAGATCCCAATCATATCGTTCTCGCACAACTCGCGCACCATTCTTAATAATACGTTCACGCAGTCCTGGTTCTTCGATCAAACGCTCGACTGCCTTCGCAATCGACTCCGGATCTCTCGGCTGACAAAACACCCCCGTCTCCCCATCGACAAGAAAATCCGGAATCCCACCAACCGGTGTACCAATAATCGGAATTTCCGCCGCCATCGCCTCTAAAAATGAGTTACCCAATCCCTCCGACAAGGAAGGGCGAATAAAAATCTCCGACGAACGCAACAGCTCGGGAAGCTCGGCATGCGTCCGATATCCGGCAAACACAACGCGATACTGCATGCCAACTTCCTCGATGAGCGCTCGGAGCATCGCCTCATCTTCACCAACCCCGATAATCAAAAGCTTGCAACGCAATGGAAGCAGCGGGAGCGCTCGAACAATATCGTCGATCGCATTCTTCAAAGAAAGTCGCGATGCCGTCACAAGAACGATATCGCTCTCTTCAAACCCAAACATCTCGCGCAAATGTTTCCGACGCTCCAAATCGACCGGTTTGGAAAAGCTAGACGTATCGACACCATTCGGAATCACATCGACTATTCCTTTGAACCCATTGGCGACCGCCCACTCACCAAGAAACTTACTAATCGCCTGTACGCGATTTGCACGACGGAAGATTGCGCGTTGCAAAAACGCAAACGATCCGAGGCGTTTGGAATATTTCTCTAAAGGATCTCCTTCTTGCAGCGTCAACAGCATTTTCGACGTTGGCCGCATCCAGCAATAAAACAAACTCGCAAACCCAGCATAACTCGCCATCATCGACCAAACCGGTGTTCCTCTGGGCACGAAACGCATCGCTTTCCAAACTCCAAGGAACGGCAAAAGATATTTGTCGAATGAGTACCCAAATCCAACACGATGCACCTCGACGTTTCCGATGCGCTCATGATCCGGCAATCCTTTCTTCAATCGCGCACAAACCAAATCAAATCGCACGGACGGCATTCGATCCGTCAATTCCTTCAATGCCACTTCCGCGCCTCCGACAACCGGATAAAACGCGGTGGAAAAAATAAGGATGCGTTTATCCATATTGTTCAAGCCACGTCGCAAGTGAATACAGCATCCACAAACGATTCCCATGATCGCTTCCAAGATCGTTCTCTTTCAGAAGTTGCTCGACTTTGTCTCGGCTAACGTACGCATGAAGTTTCGTCGACTGCACACAGCGTTCGATGAAAGCCGGACGCAGCGCAGCACGAAACCACGATGCAAGCGGAACTTGGAAACCGCGCTTTGGCCGCTGACCGACTTCAGCCGGCAGCAAATCCTGCACGGCATCGACGAGCAACGCTTTCTTTTTTGCTTTGTTATAGCGATATTCCACCGGCAAGCTCGTCACATACGCCACCAAATCTTGGTCGAGTAACGGACAGCGTGCCTCCAAACCATGCGCCATCGTCGCGCGATCCATCTTCACATTCAAATCGTCCGACAGGTAAGAATGCAGATCAAAATCCATTGCAGCCTCAATCGGGTCAATATCCGTTCGGAAGCGCGAGACGATGAAGGCTCGCGCTTCCGGCGTATCAAAATATGCTCCAAGAAAAAGTCTCGCATATCCTTCCGCATTCGACACGCGCAATCCCTCTAGCGTCTCCGTAAAACGTCGATAACGCGGATCGCGATTAACACTCGACATCAACCAAGCGACATTGATCGCAATCCATCCCAAACCCATTCTATGCAAACGCAAAGCCTTCTCGTAGTAACCGTATCGGCGATATCCGCCAAACAATTCATCTCCGCCATCTCCCGTAAGCACGGCTTTCACATGCTTCTTTGTCTCACGAGCCAGTATCCAAGTATTGAGCGATGACGAATCCGCAAACGGCGAATCATAATGCTTGATAACTTCATCCGCGATCGCAAGTAAATCTTCCGGCTTAGCGACAAATGCGTGATGCTCGAATCCAAATTTCTTTGCCAACTCCGCCGACTGATCACGCTCATCAAACTTCGCCTCGTCGAATCCCAGCGTAAACGATGACAACTTCATTCCCTGTTCCTTCGCCAAAGCCGCGACTGCTGACGAATCGATTCCACCTGACAAGAAAATTCCAACCGGCACATCCGCAATCAATCGCAATCGAACACTTTCCTCTAACAGACCACGAACCGTGCCTACCACATCCCCCTCCTTAGTAAAGGAGGGGGAACGAGGGGGCGGTACAGCCTTCAGCTCCAAAACCCCATCCTTCCAAGTCCCGCTCATCCCCGGCTCAAGCGACAAAATATTCTTAAATCCCGTCCGCGGACTCGGAACATATTGCAGTCCCAAAAATAACTTGATCGACTCCTCGTCAATTTCCAGCTTCTCAACAGCCCCGATCGCTTTCAATTCGGACGCAAACAAAAATGATTCCGCATTTGCGCGATAGAAAAATGGCTTCTTTCCAATCCGGTCTCGCGCAAAAAATAATTTCTTCTCAACATTGTCCCAAATCGCAAACGCAAACATCCCATGAATCTTTTCCAACATCTTCTCCCCCTCCTTTGCATACATCGCAAGCAACACCTCCGTATCCGACTGCGACTGAAAACTAAAACCCGACAACTGAACCCTGAGCTCTTGATAGTTATAGATCTCTCCATTGAACGTAATCGCATAGCGACCGTCAGCGGAAATCATCGGCTGATGCCCTCCCTCGCTCAAATCGATAATCGAAAGGCGGCGATGAACAAACCCGGCCTGTCCCTCCGTCCAAATACCCTGCCCATCCGGCCCACGGCGCGCTAAACCTGCCGACATACGCTCGAGGCGTTCAGCATCGACCATTTGGCTAGGTTGACGGATTTCTCCGGCGATCCCGCACATGGGGTTTAGCCTAGCCGAAATCCACTAATTCGGCTATGGTAAGCGAATGCGCATCGGAATTGTGGTCACACAAGCCGAGCAAGGCGGGGTTCAAGTCTTCTTGAGCCAGTTTATGATTTGGCTCAAATCCCAGAATCACGAGGTCGCCGTCTTTGCCGGTTCCGATGGATGGCTCGCGGAACGCTGCCACGAGGCCGGAATCCCATTCATCCTGCTCAAACATCTCAAACGAAACATCAGCCCAATTCACGATCTCCTCGCCGTCCAAGAACTAAAATCGGAGCTACAAAAATTCAAACCCGACGCCATCCATCTAAACAGCACAAAAACCGGAGTCATCGGTTCCATCTCCGGACGTCTCGCACATATTCCCCGAATCGTTTATCGAATCGGTGGTTGGGTTTTTCTTGAAGAACTGCCGACGTGGAAGAAAGTTTTTTACAAATACACGGAAATTTGGACCGCACGCTTCAAAGACGTCATCATCTGTGTTCATCCTGGCGATGTCGAAGCTGCAAAAACATTCGGCATCAAACCCAAACTCCAACTCATCTCGGTTCCAAATGGAATCGACCTGCCCGCTTTCGAGTCGAATCTGCTCCCGCGCAATGAAGCCCGTCGTACACTCGCCCTCGACTCGTCCTTCATCTTTGGAACGATTGCCAACTTCTATAAGCCAAAAAACCTTCCTCAATACATCGAGGCCTGTTCCATCGTCGCAAAACAAATCCCCAGCGCACGCTTCGTCATCGTTGGCGATGGCGAGGAACGCGCGATCATTGAAGAAACGATCCAAACTCATCACCTCAAAGAAAACGTCATCCTCATCGGCGCACGCAGCGATGCGGATCGCTTGTACCGTGCTTTCGACGCATTCGTTCTCCCGTCGAGCAAAGAAGGTATGAGCTGGGCCCTTCTCCGTGCAATGGCGTCCGGTCTCCCCTGTATCGCCACCGATGTCGGTGCCGCTCGCTGGATGCTTCAAGAAGATGCGGGTCTGGTCGTCTCCACAAAGAATACGATCGAACTCGCAGAGGCCATGTCTCGCCTCGCCGACGACGTAACATTCAGAAACAAACTTGGCCAAAACGCAAAAGAAGCGGTACGAAACCGCTTCCCCTTGCAGCACACTCTCGAAGGAAACGCTTCGACCCTTCTTGATTAGCGCTTCAGTCCGTTATACGTAGCGGTAGCAACCGGCGTTTTGCTTGGTGCAGCAGCGGCCGGCGCAGGAGGCGTCTTACCGTTCGCCTGGTCGATCACCGCCTGCAATGCCTTTGGCGTCGTCGGATCAAGCGCCGTGGTTGCCGCGAGCATCGCTTGAGCCAATTCGTCCTTTTTCACGACCTGTAATTTATAGACTAGCTGGGCATAAATCGGACCGTTCGCAAGCGGATAATCCGTGGCAAGCTTGGAGATGAACGTTTTCATCCCTTCATCGTCCTGACGAATCATGAGCGAGTCGGCGATCACAACGAGTTCGCGCGGACTCTGCAAACGATACGGAAATGGAACCGTCAGAGCTTTTTGAACACTCTCCGCACCCGCTTCCAACTCACGTTTATCGTACATGAGCGTGATTCCCAAGTTCCAATACGCCTCGCCAAAATCCGGGTCAAACGTGATGACTTCACGAAACACATTCAGCGCGGGATCAAGATTGCCGGTCATGAGGTACAGCCGAGCCAAACCGTAATGCAGCTGTTGGCGTTTTGGGCTGGTCTCAATGGCTGACTTATACATCTGTTCCGAGACAACCGCTTCCGACTTGATTAGACCCATCACCTCCTGCGCCATTCTGGCAAAAATAAAGCGCGGGTGTGTATTGCGTGGATGACGCGAGATTTCCTCAAGCGACAATTTCTTGGCCAGTTCGTACATCTCTTTCCAGTTGGGAACTTTTTCCGCACCGCCAGAACCCAACAACGTAATCATATTGCGCGACAAGAGAAATGTCTGCTCGTCCAAGTACGGCGTCCACGTGTTGGATGCGTCGAGCGCAATCTGATACGCGATTTGCGGATTGGATGAAAAATACGCATTAGCCTGAAGCGCTTTACGCGAGATCTGAAACGGATTGATCGACGTTCGAACAACAACAAGCGCCATCACAATGGTCAGCACAACGAATCCGGTCCAAGGCGCATTCATACTGCCGGTTTCCTTGTGCTTCTCCGCCATCGCCTCCTTCTCACCGACAAACTCACCCCTCGTTGCCGCGATGATGAGCGCAAAGAGCAGATAACTCATCGAGAAACCGGCGGGGTGGTCAAACACGAACAGGTTCTGGACAAAGTACGCAACGGGCAGTGAAAACAAGATGGCGGCAATCGGCAGATCGATCCACTTCTTGCGGAACGCGCGCCATGTGGAATAAAAGATCGCGCCATAAATCCCAAAGAATGTCAGGAAGCCAAAGATGCCCGTCATGGAAAGCACATCCATGACCGTGTTATGCGCTCGATCAAACCACGTCTCGTAAGAGCCAAAGCGCAAAGATTGCGGATTGTATTTGAGATTGAAGAGAATGTGGAAGTTGTCGAATCCCCAGCCGGTCAGCGGACGCTCGACAAATCCCTGCCAAGCGATGTCCCAAGCGATTAAACGCGTACGCACAGCGCCCTGGAAATCAACGTAACGATGCAGAGGCGAGCTCTGGATCACCGGAATATCTTTTGCCAAGAACAATCCGCCATAACCGGCAAACATGGCGAACAAAAGCCCGAATACGCCATAACGTAGCTTCTTGTTTTCCGTAAATAACGCTGTATAGAAAGCAAAGGCGACCAAACCGGCGGCCAAACCAAGCAAAGCACCGCGCGACTGAGCAAGGACGAATGCGGCGATATCGAGCACAAAGATCATGCCGTAGACAATGCGCCAGTTGCGATTCGGGTTTCTCCAAAAAAGTAACGCGAGAAAAAAGAAGTTGAAGATCTGATACGCCGCCATGTAAATCGGGTTATCGAGCAGTCCACCGACACGCTCGCCTGCCGGAAACAAAAGCAGGTTAGGATTGATCTTTTGAAGAATAGCGACGATAGCCATCACGGCCGAGAGCACGACCTGATAGTTCAATAGGGTTTTCCACTGCACCCACGTTTTCATGATACCGACCGTCATCGTAAGCCAAGCAAGGAAGTGTAGCACCGTGAACAAGCCGTTCATGCGCTCCTGATTACCCCACCAGGCACGATACGGATCGACGGCAAAAATCACCGAAAGACCTAACGCGATAAAGTAAGCCAAAATCGCAAAGTACAGGACATGCTTCTTTGGCCGGTAGCTCGGCTCCATCCACGCCAAAGCGAGATAAGCCGGGAACGTCATTCCGACGAGAACTTGGAAAAAAATCAGTTTGGAAAAGACAAACGGAAAGATCACGACCGGTATAAAGACCAGCGGTAAGAGCAGTCCCCCGAATATCCCCAAGTAACAGATTGCCTTAAAAAACTTGATAGCTTGTGTGCGGTTCATATCGGCCGAAAGCATAGCATATCGCAAGATGTAAGTCGCAACATCCGTCAAAAGCAAACAAAATAAAGACGCCCCGAAAGGCGTCTTTATTTTGACTTGCGCTAACGATTAGCGGGTCAGGGTCTGCGTCTGGGTCATGTCCTCGACGAAGACATCGTTTGTCCAGTCGAATGAGCTACCCGGAGAGGCAAATCCATGCGGAACTTCTGACAAGTCAGACCACACGAAGGTTCCAGCCGCGTCGGCTGTACCGTCCGGTGAAGAGGCTGTGTCAAGGTTCGCGCCAGGCATTGAGAACGTAGCGTTCGTCAGCTGGGTGCCGGCGACCGTTTCCGTGTCCAAGTATCCTGTGACGATCGTACCCGAGAGGTTACGCGTCGGGGCAAAGCTGACCGTGTTACCGGCAGCAGTGGCGGAAGGCGTCGCGTACAAGGTGTACACGTTGCCCGAACCGGTGACAGTCTCTTCGTTGGTGAAGTTGACGATCACGCGGCCCGTTGAGGTACCTGTAACAAGCGAACCAGCTTCGATGTCGGTGCCGTTGGCATCAACAACCGAGTAGTCGGCGAGGTTCAAGTCCGTCGAACCCTTACGAACGCGGAAGTTCGTGAGGATAACCGTGCCAGTCTTTGAGAAGTCAAAGCTGATCTTCTTGATGGCGACGGAGCCGGCGCTGTCAGCCGAGACCTGCATGCGGTAGAGGTCCTGTGAGGAACCGTCCGAAAGCGTCGTGGTTGAGAGCGACTGGCGTGTGACTGTCGGCTTGGACTTGCGGATGACAAACGGGTTGCCAACCGTAGCAGTACCGGCCGTGCGAACGACATCGCCAGAGGCGAGACCGACCGCGCGGACGTTGAACATGCCAGAGTAGGAAGCATCCCAGTTACCTGTCTGCAAGTTAGCACCAAGACCGAGAGCAGCCTGGTTGCCGGAGCGGACGACACCCGTTGTGGCGCCGGAAACCGACGAAGAGGCCTGGACGTTTCCGATCTTGCCCCAGAATTGGAACACGACCGAACCATCCTTCGGAACCATGATCGGAGCACCCGTCAGATCGATGTCGCGGTTCTGGAGTCCACCAGCCGGGAGAACATCGGAACCAACGACCACACCATCCTTCGCGACGGCAATCGCCGTGAAGTTTGCTGCATCACCTGTGGAGGTGGCATTCAAGCGCGTCAAGTTCATGGCCTCAAACTGTGCTGTGGCCTTGAATTGAGCGAAGTTCTGCCAGACATCACCGCCGGCGACGAGAATCGTCGACTGGCGAAGGTTGTCGGTGGCAATCGTGAGCGTACCGCCAGCCTTGATTGTCTGCTTCAAGCCCGGAGTAGCACCCGCGTTGTCGGTGACAGCAGTGCTCAACGTCGGGGTAATCGAGTTGGAGTCCTGGTCATCAGCTGTAACGTCGGCAGTTGAAGCGATACCGATCGCGAACTTGTCCTCTTGCGAGGCAACGATCGAGTCGGCCGTACACTTGGCGACGAGCGTCTTGGAGGTACCGGCAGGAACCGTGACATTCACATTTGTGATGTTCATGGCGCCCGTCGTTCCATCCGGAGACTCGGAGTTACCAACCTGTGTCAAACCGTCAAAGAGAGCACAGGACGTGACCGCGTCGTTCAAATCGGCGAGGGCAAACGTGCCGGTTGTGGCAACGTCGGCGCGGCCCGTGAGTTTGACCGTGCGGATCAAGAGCTGGCTCTGTGAGCCGGCCGTGAACACAAAGCCTGCTGAAGCGATGTTCGCTTCGTTCTTAACAGCCGTGCCGGCTGTCGGAGAAGCGGCGAGCGAAATCGAGAGCGAGGAGGCCTTCACCGTCATCGGGTTACCGTTGATGGTGGAGTTCGGGACGATTTCGGCGACCGGGAGGAATTCACCCGTGTCGACGATGCGGATGTCTGACGATCCGAACAACGCAGAGGAACCGTTGGCCATGATGGCGCGGTACTGGTTGTTACCGTCTGCCGAGAATTCGTTGGCGACGTCGTCAGCGCTGTTCGTCAAGTCGGCCGTGAACGCGAGGTTCAAGGTCTGACCGGCGGCAACGTTAAACGAGTCCGTGAAGGTCATAACTCCCGAGGTCTGTGCCGGGGAAGCTGTGGCCGACGGCAACGAGATCGGACCCATGAGGGTCGTTCCCGTGTCGAGGTTCTTGATCTTCAGATCGCGGAAGTACTCCGTACCAGAGGTACCCTTGACCTTGTCGGCCGAGGTGAGACCCGTGAGGGTGAAGTACATCTTGCGGACTTCGAGCAAGCTGTCGGAAGCGGTGACAGCAAACTTGAAGAGAGGAACATCTTGCGAACCCTTGGCAATGTCAGCCGTAGCCGGACCATTGAAGGTCGTCGTGAACTGACCGCCTTCGGTCGTCACTTCGATGTAGTTCGTGCTGTTGCCATCGAACGAGCCATTACACGGTGAAGTCGCGTCAATACAGACGCGGGCACCCGTGCCGAACTCTGTGTCAATAGCGTAGACATCCGTCGAGTACTCGACGTAGGTCTTGATGGTGCGGGCCGAGCGTCCGGCGACAGCGGCCTTCAAGGAGAAGACGCGGGTCGTGCCGTCCGTGATGAGATAAGCCGGGCTGAAGTTCAGCACGATCTTGTCACCCACGAGGGCGGAAGCCGTAGCGACAACCGTGGCTCCCTGGTAGAGCTTGAGGTTGGTGATGTCCGTGTTGGACACCGAGCCGGCCTGGAGCAAGGTTACGCGGCGGACTTCAATGTCGTTACCCTGTGCAACGAGCTTAAAGTTGGAGATTTCCACTTCGGCGGCGCCGATTTGTGGGTTGGTCGGCGTCGTACCCTTCTGTACATCGAGGCGGGAAGCCGTCGTCGTACCGATGGTGAAGACGTTACCGCGGACCGGGAAGGAACCCGTGACCGAGGAGCCCGTACCGCTCACGACAACGGAAGCAGCGTCCGAAATTTCGAACGAGTGCTGACCGCCGGCGGTGAGAGATGTGTTGGTGTCACCGACGAGCAAGACCGAGTAGGTCTGGCCGGCGCCGATGGAGATGTTCAAACCGTTGAACTGCACCAAGTTGGTGGAGCTGTTGATCGTGCGGCCCGTGGTCAAGCGCGTTCCGTCGCCCTTGTACAGGTAGACGTTGGCGAAGTCAGAGGAAGCACCAACGCCAACGCGGCGAAGGGTCAAGCCCGAGATCATGACACCGGCGGAACCGGCAGTCAGGTTGTACTTGGCGAGCTGAATGCTCGAGGCACCCTGCGGGACGTTCTGTCCGGCCGGAGTGTCTGAGGCAAGAGCCACGGTGACCGCACCGCCGACAACAGTTGTGCCGGGATTGATCACGTTAGCCAAAGCGTCTTCGCGACCCGTCACATCCATACCATTCGGATACGAGATCGTCGTGGTGATGATGTAGATCGGGTTGAAGCCGTTCAAGTTGTAAACGCTGTCGTTCACAACCTTGCGCTTCATGCCACCCCAAACAACGTACTTGGACGGGTCGCCCGAGTACATGATGACGGTGCCATCCGGGTGAACCGCCGAGGAAATCGACGAGCCAACCGAGTAGTTAACGAAGAAACCATCCGGAACGTCGACAACGCGCGAAGCCCAGGAGGCTCCGTAAAGGGCGATGGCGAGAGCTTCGGATTCGACCCAGTGGAGAACGCCATTAGGGGAAACGGCGTAGACCTTCGGATCAGTCGTGATCTTCACGAGGTTCGTGCCAGGGCGGATGGTAACGTTACCACCGATCGGGTACGAAGCGAGCTCCGAGTCCGAAATGGTCTGGACGGAATTGAAGTTCATGTACCACGAGAAGTACGTTTTCTCATTCGGGAAAACGTAGCGCTTCATGTCGCTGGCAAAGTAATACACAGCCGGACCGGAAGCCTTGATGAGCTGTCCAGGGAAAGCTGCGGAAGCCATGCTGGGGAGAGCAAGGCTACCGATGCCGACGGACCAAGCGATGGTCGTCAGGGCGACGAAGCTGGAGAAAAGTTTTTTGAGAAGATTCATAGTGTGAATCCCTTGCGGGATTCGGGGCCCAGAGGATCCGTGCGAATCCTGATTGGGCGATGTGAATAGTTGCGACTCTGGCCAGTCCGCCTAGGCGGATGTCGACCTTGACGCCAGAGTTGTTGTTTTTCGAGCGCGAGCGAAAGGGATATTCCCGATAGCTCGAGAGTTCTCCCGCTCGTCAGGACGGCTCTGTCGTAGACAGGGTCGCCCTGTTCGCGGGGGAACAGGCGCTAGACGATTCTTATGGCGGACTTGTCGTGCTCGTGGACGATGTAGAAGTAGCGGCGCCCGTTAATGGTGTCGTGGAACTCGTATTTATTATTTCCGTAGACGGAGCGACCGCATGCGTGCTCGAGGCGACTAAGTTATTGGTCGCGACCTCTACTTCCGCGACGGCTTTTGCCGCTTCCAAAAGTTTGCCGGATACCTCACCCAGTTTATTCTCGCTCAAAAGCACACGTGCTTGTTGCAATGTGCTGCTTGCGGCATTCAATTGTCCGACAGTCGTGCTCGTCATTCCCAGCAATAGGTTATCCCCTGTCCCAGTTGCCTGTGTATTAATGGGGAGAATAGTACTTGAAGCATTCACCAAGCGCAACTTGTCCGCGGAATCGGATAACGTCGCCGAGATACTATCGACCTTCTTATTAATCGACTCGCGAATATCCGACTCGCTGACCACCCACTGGCTATCCGGATCATTGCTCGCCTCAAGCAAGACTTCAAAAGCCGTAACACCCGCATGCACGGCGGCAACCTCCGCTTCCGCCAAACTCACCTTCACCTCTTCCGCGGCATCATTTCTAACCAATTTAAGATCTTCAACAATTTGTTCGCTCTGTTTGTCGACCAGCTTCACGGCATCGGCGGTTTCCGGAGTCACTTCCGATTTCACATCCGAAAGCTGATTCTTCACCGTATTCAAATCACGCTTCAAAACCTCCGCGGCCTGTCTCATGCGCGCAGGCTGTTCCGGATCCGTATTCGTCGCCAAACTCTTGATCTCGTCCACACGACGATCCACAAATTCCGATTTGAGGATAAGCTTATCGATCTTTCCGGATGTAAAAGCGAGACGCGTCTGCTCGGTGGCGATCTTGATCGGATAGAGAAAATCGCCCGGCAATGAACGGTCGGAAGCGGACACACTCAAAATAGATCCGCCAAATACGGTCACCATCACGGAAAGCATCGCGAGCGCCGGAGCGCGTACCAAGTTCATCAAGCGCTGAGGGATTAAATGACTCATCGCAAGCTTGGCGCGCTTGGGCATCGCAACGGGTCGTGTCGGTAACGTGTTGCGCACCTGCATCAACAATTTTTCGCGCGTGCGCAAAACAAACTCCGCATCGGGCACGATGCTGCGCTCCGTCGTGCGGACGGAATGCAATTTTCGGAGTAAGTCGCGCTTGGTCATTTTAGGGGGAAAGCTTGTCGAGCGCTTTGATCGCCCGATGGTAGATCACGCGGACATGTCCGGGCGTTTTGTCGAGAACGAGCGCGATATCCGCAAACCCGAGTTCATCGATCAATCGCAGGGTCAACACGTCGCGATAGTCTTCCTTCAGCCGTTCAATACGTTCGAGGACGATGTGGAGGTCGGCGCGCGCCTCGATCACGCGTTGATCGCGGCCTCGATCCGATACCAGTCCTTCATGAACAGTAGACGTATAATCCTGGTCCGTTGTTACAACCGTATGTTTTTGAGCCTCTTCCTTGCGATAAAAGTCGACAACAAGGTTGCGAGCAATCTGATAGAGAAAAGCGCGTACATTGCGGATTTCCGTGTTCTGCAGGATCGCATTCCAAAAACGGAGAAACGTCTCGGAAGTGACATCTTCCGATACCTCGCGTGAAGGCAATTTCAAGTAAACGAACCGATATATCGATGTGATATACCGGTCGTATAAGCTAGCAAATGCGTCCGCGTCGCGCCGAGTGCGTACGCGATACAGTTGGTATTGGTCGATGAGCTGGCTCATGCGATTTCCCCTCCAAAAACCACTGCTGGAAGTTTATGGATAATAGCTGGAAATACGCTTTTTCGCAAGCTAAAAAGACTTATTCTCGCTTAAAAAGCCTAGTAAAACCAATCGTTATAGCATGATAAGTCCATACTATTGTGGACAATAAAAGAGAAAAAGACTAAGGTTGTTCCATGTCTGAACTAACCCAAAACAAGGAGCAGCTGGTCCGAGTCACGGTCAGTGAGGCGGCGCGGTTATTTGGCGTAAACCCTAGAACAATCCGACGCGCAATCACCGCCCAAGAACTCCGCTACATCGTCGTCCGTAACCGCTACAAGATTTCATTCCCATCGCTCGTAGCTTGGTCTCAAGGACAAGCCAAGCTCCGACGCAAGCGCGATGAGCAAGGCATCGGTCAATGGATCGATCAATGGCGCATGCGCAATCTCAAATATTCGCCTCGAACTCCGGAAACAAAAATCTCGCCCTAGGGGCGAGATTTTTGTTTAATGAGTTGTCGCCAATGCCGGGAATGTGACGAGCTCGGCGCGGCCGTTCAACGTCGTTTGATAGACGCGGACCAGATCGTCCAAACGGTCTTCAACATGATGAACGCGCGTCACATAGGCATGCGCACGAGAAGCCATCTCCAATCGCTGTGTGGAAGATTGTGATGCGAGATCGATCAAAGCATCCGTCAATGCATCGACATCGTTCGGAGCAACACGACGCATATGTCCGCCCGTACCTTCAAGGTTACCGGGAATTTCCGTAGCGATAACCGGACGGCGATACTGACAAGCTTCGATGAGAGCAAAAGACAAGCCTTCACTCGCGGTCGGAAACACATGGGTCATCGCGTGAGCCTGCAACGCTTCAAGTTCACGTCCGCTCTTTTCACCGAGCATGATCACACCCGGAACGCGTGCGGCCTGATTACACAACCAGGAAGCATATCGGTCGGTCCAAGAAGCTCCGCCAACGAGCACAAGCGGTCGGTCCGCAAACAAGTCGGGGCGGATGAGGCGCGCCTTTTCATAAGCCGCAACAAGAACATGCGCTTTCTTGTCCGGAATCAAACGTCCAACAAACAAGAAGTAGCGCTCCGGCGTCAGACCGTGAGCCTGTACGGCTCCCGCATCCGTAATCGGGTTTGGCTCCGGAATCGGATGGGAAACATACGTCGTCTGCGTACCATAGGTATCGAGACAATAACGCGCCAACGTTTCCGAAACGGCAATCGTACGGTGGCTGGCCTGACAGGCCAACCATTCTCCGGCACGAAAGGCAATCTTGGCAAACCATCCCCACTTGGACAGAACGTAGTCCTGACAGTGAAAGGTGACGATAACCTTGGCTTTTGGGTGCATGAGGCGCGCAAGCGGCGTAAGCAAGGCAATACCCGTGCCATGCAAGTGGATAATATTAGGTGAAAAATCGCGAGCACGGAACAAAGAAGAAACACCATGCGTAATCGCATCCAAATGCTTGGTGCGAATAGACGGTGTAATCACTTGTTCAACTCCGGCCGGCGGACGGCCTCCGCCGACATACCAAGAACGTCCAAAAACGATCACGCGATTCCCGCGAGACACCAAACCGCGCGCCAGTATTTCTACATGGCGTTCGATGCCGCCGGAATGGGCCGGCAAGCCTTTTTGGCCGATCATGACAATCGTCATAGGTATATAGGAGAAGGGTAATCCAACGGATCTTTATAGCAAAAAATCGTCATTTTGTCAATGTCAGGAAACTAATATTGGGCTAAAACTAGCTATTTCTACAAGATTGCCTCAATCCACTCGATAGCCGGCTCCTGTCCCAAAGGCGCAAAAATAGCGATAGCATCGGCTTGATAACGCAAGGGCGGTTTTCTCTGCGTATTCATCCAGCACTCGATAGCACGGCTTAAATGCCTCAATTTTGTGGGGGTAATCGAAGTTTCCGGATACCCAAACTCCGTCGTTCGCCGAAGTTTTACCTCAATAAAACGCGTCTCCCCTCCGCGCTCGACGATAAGATCGATCTCCCCTAATCGACAATTCCAATTACGTTCCACGAGACGAAATCCGCGTATTTCCAAATACGCCAACGCAATCGACTCCCCGCTCTGCCCGCGCATTTTCCGATAATCCATGACATACCCCGTTCCATGTATTTCTTTCTCTGTCAAGCGGGTGCGGGCAATACAAAAAGTCTCCGAGGACTGTCTGAGTCGACCTTGTAGTACAAGATATCGACGACGAGTTCCGCAGGAGACTTTTTGTATTGCCCGCACCCGCCTCTAGTGTTTAGGCTTCGGCAGCCACTTCTCGTAATTCGCCCGATCTTTGTCTACGACTTGGGATTTCACCGTCTTGCGATACTCAGTCCAAATATCATACATCCACCATCCGGCAATACCGAGCCAAACCAAATACCAAAAACGCATCGAGAGCACCGGAATCCCTTCGTAGTAAAACCAGTACAAGACAAGTCCGACAAGGCCCATCGTGGCGCATAAAGCCGCCACACGCTTCCAAACATGTCGAACATGCTTGTCCATGCCTTTCTGTAATTTGAGATAGATCTTAATCGCGATGCCAACGAGAATAAGTCCGCTCATGAAAATCATGATGCCTCGGCCTACCCACGGAAGAAACGGGATCACCCCGTTACCGAACCAATACGAGAAACTCAACAACGGTTTGATCAGATCCATAAACAAGTTAAGAAATTATTCTTCGTCCGCGACTTCCATCTCCTCGGGCATATGCGTCGAAAGCACTTCCGTCTCCCGCGCGACATCTTGCTTGGCGTACACCAAAGCAAAATGCGAATCCCCCGCATCAAATTCGTCAACGAGATCGAGATCGTTTCCGCCAAAGTAGCGCTTGGCTTCCGTGGCCGACATGCGATTCTCAATGGGCGGGCCGATCGCCGTCTTGATCGGCTTCCACTCGATAACAAGGATGCGTCCGCCGGGCTTGGTAAGGCGTAACGCCTCTTCCACCATGCCCGCTCGGTTAGCGGAAAGGTAGAGGTTATTAGCCAGTACCGTCAAGTCGATGGAGCCGCTCGGAATACGCGCCGCGTTCACCACGTCAATATCCGACCAAATCGGAATCACGTTCCAGTACTGATCATGCCGAGCCGCCCGCTCAACGGCCTTCAGAGCAGCCTTATCGATATCGACCGCATACACCCGTCCCTCGCCACCGGTCATCTGCGCCGCGGGGAACACAAAATGCCCGAGCGCTCCGCATCCAAGATCGACAATATGCGAGCCCTTGCGCAACCCGGCGCGTTCCAAGGCTTTGAACGGATTGATGAGCTCGTTACCGCTATGATGCATGGTTATTTTGGTTGAGCCGCCGGAAACAAGGACCCAAGCGTCGCTTGCAGAAACGCCGTCCACATATTGGTTGCGATCAGGAAACCGAGAAGACAGAAAACGATACCGAGCAGCTTATAGAACAAATTCGTCCCACCGCCGCCCAGATATTTCTCTGCAAAGTCGACACCGCCAAAAAAGTCGACGATCGTGCGCGTCCGAATGACAAAGAACGCACCGACCGCAACGATCACCAACCCGAGAAGCACGCGCATGATAAAGCCCATATTGTAGGAATATGCTGACAGTGTAGCATACCGTGCATATGCGATCTATTCGAGGACGAGGCCGTAAAGTGGTCGTCGGCCCCAAATCCAGCTGGGAATCCGTCGCCGGGTGGTATGGGGGCTACATGGGCAAAGAGGGCGGCGACTTCCAACGCGATCTCATCTTCCCCGGTGCGCTACGTTTACTTGCTCCAAAAAAGGACGGCCACTACCTCGACCTCGCTTGCGGTCAAGGCGTGTTCGCAAAACTCCTCGCACCAAAAGCTTTCAAAGTCGATGGACTGGATGCCTCACCGAGCTTGATCGACCAAGCCAAAAGAATCGCTCCAAAAAATGTGCGCTTCACCGTCGATGACGCCACCAACTTTTCCCATCTTTTTCCGCCGAACTCCCTCGACGGAATCGTGTGCAACCTCGCGATCCAAAACATCGATCCGCTCACGCTCGTCTTTTCCGAAGCGGCTCGCGCACTCAAACCCGATGGCGTCCTCGTCATCACGATGAATCACCCCGCATTCCGACAGCCGCGCCAAAGCGGCTGGGGCTGGGATGAAGAGCGCAAACTCCAATACCGCCGCGTCGACAAATACATGACCGACTACGAAATGCCGATCATCGCACATCCCGGTTCCGCACCGGAAGAAAAAACCTACTCGTATCATCGACCTCTTTCGATGTACGTCACCGAACTCGCCAAGTACGGCTTTGTGATAGAAGCACTCGAAGAATGGGTGTCAAACAAAGTCAGCGACTCCGGCCCCAAAGCGAAGGCAGAAAACGTCGCCCGTAAAGAAATCCCTCTGTTCCTCGGATTGCGCGCTCGTAAAATGAACTAGTCGACCAGCGTTTCAATAATTTCGTACGACGTAATTTTATCGTACCCGTCAAAAAGAAAGCTCCCACGAAACGTCTTTCCCTCGATGTAAAAAGGAAACCAATACCGATCATCAGGCCAAGCTTTGTCGAACGGATATTCCGAAATCTTAAACCATTGCGGTTTAATTTCCTCCGTTTCGACAGGCTCGCCCTTAAAATCCGACGACTCAAACATGTGAATCTCGAGAACACCGGGCTTTTCCACATTCCGATAATCACATTCAATAATGGCGAACTTCCGAAGCGCACCAACTTCAATCCCGGCCTCTTCACGTGCCTCACGTCGAGCACTCTCACCAACTTCCTCGCCCTCCTCAACCTTTCCACCCAATCCATTCCATTGCCCCATCCCAAATCCCCTTTTCTTATACCCTAAAAGAATCTCATCACCTCGACGGAGATAAACGAGGGTCAATGTCTTGGCCATACAAAGCCATTATAACTAGCTCTCAATCCCGTGACACTTCTTATACTTCTTCCCGCTCCCACAAGGACAAGGATCATTTCTTCCAACATCCGCCATCGCTCTCTTTTCTTCCGATGCAACGACAGCCGCTCCGCCTTCACCCTCTTTCGCCGGTCCTGAAAGCGACACGGCCTTTGCCAAAGGCTGCAAACGACGCAATTCCTCTTCCGCAGTCTCACGAGCGATCTGCACGCGGAAAATCGTCGATGCGACACGTTGATTCAACGTACCAAGCAATTCATGGAACATGCGATACGCCTCGCGCTTATACTCGACCAACGGATCGCGCTGACCATAACCCTGAAGCCCGACGCCATGGCGCAAATAATCCATGCTCTCCAAATGCGCGATCCACAAATCATCCAATGCACGGATCGCAACGGCTTTCTCGACTTCCGCTTGCAATGCCGGATCACCCGCCTGTTTGCTAAGCGCGACATACGCTTCACGCGCGAGCTTCAACAATGTTTCGATAAGCGCCGTACGCATCTTCACGAGATCCTCGCGGTCATCCTTATTCTCGCTCACGGCATTCAATTGCCCGCGTACATCGACGCCCTTTGGCAAAATCGCCGCCGCCGTCTCCGCAAGTTTATCCAACTCCCACTCCCCGACATCATCCGATGCCGTATGAAATGAAACCATCTGCTCAATTTCACCCTCGACCATTTCCATAATGAGCGGCTTGAGCGGGCTCTCATTGTATTCCGTCCGCTCCTTGCTCGCCTTCAACAAATCACGGCGTTTCTTATAAACGACCATGCGATGTTTGTTCAGAACGTCATCGTACTCGAGCAAGTGCTTACGAATATCAAAGTTATGTCCTTCAACTTTACGCTGTGCCGCCGCAAGCGAGCGCGTTAATACTTTATTTTCGATCGCCTCATCCTCCGGCACGCCCAAACGTTCCATCATCGACTTCATGCGATCGGAGCCGAAGATGCGCATCAAGTCGTCTTCCATTGATACGCAGAATTGCGTCGATCCCGGATCTCCCTGACGACCGGAACGTCCGCGCAGCTGGTTGTCGATACGGCGCGATTCATGGCGCTCCGTACCAAGCACATGCAAGCCGCCGAGCTGACGCACGACCTCGACTTCCTCCGGAATCGGCGGATTTCCACCAAGCAAAATGTCCACACCACGACCGGCCATGTTTGTAGCAACCGTCACCGCGCCTTTTCGACCTGCTTGAGCGATAATCTCGGCTTCACGCGCGTGGTTCTTGGCATTCAACACCTCATGCGGAACGCCTTCTTGCTTGAGCAATTCCGACAAAAGCTCGTTCTTTTCGATGGAAACGGTACCGACCAAAACCGGCTGACCCTTCTCGTGACGCATCTTAATTTCCTTCACAGCCGCATGAAACTTTCCGATTTCATTTTTATACACGCGATCCGGCAAATCGATACGTTGATTGTCCTTGTTTGTCGGAATCGTTAAAACTTCAAGTTTGTAAATCTTGTGGAATTCCTCGGCCTCGGTCGACGCCGTACCCGTCATACCTGAAAGCTTCTCGTACAAACGGAAATAGTTCTGAAATGTAATCGTCGCAAGCGTGATCGATTCACGCTGAACATTCACGCGCTCCTTTGCTTCTATCGCTTGATGCAAGCCTTCTGAATAGCGACGTCCCGGCATCATGCGGCCCGTAAACTCGTCGACAATGACAACTTCACCATCGCGAACAACATAATCGCGATCCAACTTGAACAAAGCCTTGGCGCGCAAAGCCTGTTCAATGTGATGCACCGTGCGCATTCCGCCTTGAACATACAAGTTCTCGACATTGAGCCACTGTTCGAGCTTGGCAACGCCCGCTTCCGTCAACGTCGCGGCACGCTGTTTCTCATCAAGTTTGTAATCCTCGTCCTGAACAAGTTTCGCGACCACGTCGGCAAACTTAAAATATTGATCCGTCGCCTCCTCCGCCGGCGCACTGATAATAAGCGGCGTACGTGCTTCATCGATCAAAATAGAGTCGACTTCGTCAACAACCGCGAAATGTAGATCGCGCTGAACCATTTCTTCCGCACGCTGAACCATGTTGTCGCGCAAAAAGTCGAAACCAAATTCATTGTTGGTTCCGTACGTGATGTCGGCGGCATAGGCCTCGCGACGTGAAACGGGTCGCATGTAATCCATGTCAACGCGGAAAGATCCGGTTGCATCGCGCTCTTCATCATGTTTTTCCTCGGCCTTAAAATCCGGATCGTAGATAAAACTTCCCGCATGCTGAATCGACGCAACAGAAAGTCCGAGCGCGTGATACACCTGACCCATCCAAACGGCGTCGCGTCGCGCAAGATAATCGTTCACCGTGACGACGTGAACGCCTTTTCCGGAAAGCGCATTCAAATATACCGGCGCCGTGGCCGTAAGCGTCTTTCCTTCACCCGTTCTCATTTCCGCGATCATTCCGCGATGAAGCGCCAGTCCACCGATCAACTGCACATCATATTGACGCTGTTTCAACACACGCTTGGAAACTTCACGAACAAGCGCAAACGCCTCGGGCAAAAACGCCTCGGTCGACTCACCCTTTGCCAATCGTTCCTTGTATTCCGCCGTCTTGGCGCGAAAATCCGCATCCGACAAGGCCTTCATGGCCTCTTCATGCGTATTTGCCTCATCGACGATCGTCCGAAGGCGCGCAACCTCGCGCGCATTGGGGTCGCCAAACAGCTTGGTGAGGAACTTCATAGTTGGCCGATCTTAGCCCAAAAAGACGCCCCTTACAAGGCGTCTTTTTGGCGTAATCTTAGGACTTCCCCCGCTCCTCCATCTTCTTCTTCCATTGCGTAATCGTCTCGCGCAAATGATCCTTCACCTTGTCGATCGCCTTATAAAGGTCATCAGCCTCGCGCTCGACCAATATTGTCTCCCCGCCAATCTGCACATTCGCCTTACACATAAAAATTTTCCCCGAATGCTGATGGCCGTCCGCCATTCCAACTTCTATGTCGATATGACGGATGGATTCAAGGTATTTCTCAAGTCCCTGCATCTTTTCCTCGGCGTACGATCTAATAGCCGGCGTAAGCTCCATGTCCTTGGCAAGAATGTTGATAGTCATACAGATAAAGCCTAGCTCAAAAACCGACCAATTGCACCTCCTCCTGCATCTCAATCCCAAACTCATCCCGAACCTTCATTTTCACCCGTGAAATCAACGCCAAAATATCCTGCGCCCTTGCCTTCCCCTTGTTCAGAAAAAAGTTCCCGTGCTTCGTACTCACTTGTGCATCACCGACAGATTCTCCCATCATTCCGACTTGGTCGATCAGCCAACCCGCCGACACCGACTTATTCTTGATCATCGATTCCGGTACTTCAACGGACCGTTTCAAAATATCCAACGCCGACTCATCGGTAAATTCAAAATTCTTGAACGCGCATCCCGCACTCGATGCATCCAACGGCTGTTTCTCCTTGCGCATCTTCATGATTTCTTCCATCCGCGTTTTTCCCGCGACAATATCCGCCGTCGGCTTCAACTGCATCGTTGCCGACAAGATAAGATAGGGGTGATGCTTGAACGTGCTCCCGCGATACACGAACCCACACTCGCTATTAGAAAGCATCTTCCGTTCATGCGTATTCAAATCAAAAACTTCCACCGATAAAACCGAATCTTTCATCTCCCCGCCATAACAACCGGCATTTCCATAAACCGCGCCACCAATCGTCCCCGGCACGCCAATCGCCCACTCAAATCCCGTTAGCCCCGCATCAACAGATTGCCTCGCAACAAGCCCTGTAATCATTCCCGCCTCCACTTCAACCCGATCCCCATGAATCGTCGTCTTCCGATTCCCCGCCTGTATCATCACCCCCTCATATCCCTCATCATTCACAAGAAGATTCGATCCCCCGCCATAAAGATAAAACGGCACGTCGAGTTCCAGTGCAGCCGTCACAGCCTCGATCAACGCTTCCGACGATATCGCTGTCACATGCAGCTTCGCATTCCCGCCAACCCGAAAACTTGTCCGCTTAGCCATCGGCTCATCTCTTTTGGTCGATGGAACACGCGCGAGATAACTCGCGATTTTTTCTTCCGTGATCGGCGTCATACGTCCATGATTTTATCCGCCATCTTATAAATATCCCCCGCTCCCATCACGATAATCACATCCCCCTGCCGCTTCCATCGACGCAGCACCGCCAACGCCTCATCCGAATTTGGCGCAAAGTCGACAGAACGCACAACCGCACGATCCGCATCATGTCTCACAATCGCATCCTGCAAGTCGCGAGAACTAATCGCTTCATCTTCCGATTCACGACCGGCGACATCATAGATCTCCACGAGAAGCAACGCATCCGCGCGATCAAAGCTCGGAACAAAGTCGAGAAACAAATCGCGCGTGCGTCGGCGTTGATGCGGTTGGAATGCGAGGACAATACGTCTTCCCGGATAAAATGCTTTCGCGGCTTCGAGAGTCGCGGCAACAGCCGTCGGATGGTGGCCGTAATCGGAGATCACGAGTATCCCATCACGTTCGGCAATACGCTCGAATCTCCGCCAAATTCCGGTGAACCGACCCAGCACCTTCTCCAGCCCCGTCCAAGGAATTCCGATCGAAGAAATCAAACTCAATGCCGCCGCGCAGTTCATTACATTCATTTTCCCCGGAATCGACAGTTTGAAACGATACACACGGTTACTCGCATCACGCAGTCCAAAACTCTGTTCTCCCGCTTTGACGGCGTAATCGACGACTTGATGATCGGCATGCGTCCCAAAACCAAATGTTCGAATGCGCACACCGCGCTCAATCAGCGCCGCCCGTTCCTGTCCGATCAGCGTCTGCACATTCGGATCATCCGCATTGGCGACGATGATTCCACCATTCCGAACTTTTTCGAGAAGTTCTCGAAACGCCTGTAATAAATTCTGTAGATCCGGAAAAATATCCGTATGATCGAGCTCAAGATTATTCAAAATGACCGCATAAGGCTCGAACTCCAAAAAATGCCGCGCATATTCATCGCCTTCGATAACAACCATGTCCGATCCGCCAAAGCGCACATTCCCATCCGGAAAAGACGGCACACGGCTTCCGACAATCACCATTGGATCCTGATTGGCGCCCTCGAGCAGAAGACCGGTCAAAGCCGTCGTCGTGCTCTTGCCATGCGTTCCACAAACAAGAAGACAGCGTTTATTGGCTAGCCACGCTCCAAGAAACGCAAAATTCGTCACCTGTGGAATTCCTCGCGCCGCTGCAGCCAATCGTTCCGGATTTTTCTCCGGTGCGGCCGATGTGTAAATCACTAATTCCGTATCCGTCGGTACGTTCGACGCTTCATGACCGATAATAACCGGAATACCCGCTTTGATCAGCTCGGCCGTCGCCTCCGATGCAATGACGTCGGAACCCGTGACGCGCACGCCGGCACGCGCCAGTAGTTTGGCCACGCCCGACATATTAATACCGCCGATTCCGACGAGGTGAACGCGGCGAACCTGTGACAAATCCATGCCCTATAGGCTACGGCGTATGAAAAGAATTGGAAAGCCCCGGAAGGCAGGCCTTCCGGGGCTACTTGGAGAAAGAATCTTGCGCGGACGATCCGTTGGTCGCCGCAGCGGCGGATTCCGTCGGTTCTTCGGGCGCAGACTTGGTGATAGGCATCGACGACCTCTCATGAGGACGGCGCATATTGCGCGGAGGTCGGACAATCGCATAAGCGACAGCTACTCCTTTGTCGTCGCCACGATCATGAACGACAACGTGGTCCGGCTGCATGTCCTTCAGAACATTGATCCAGCGCGGCGATCGATTGAGCGCCTTGTGCGCCTCGACCATGCCGGCGTGCACGTCCCGATACTCACATCCGGCCTCCAAGAGATCCTGGAACACGGCGATAAGCACATTCGACTGCCCGATGAACCGGACATTCAAGTAGACGTGGAAGTAGGCGCGCATCAGATCCGCGCCGGTACGCTCGTCGTCGACGAGCGAGGCGATGATCGGCTCGAGTTTGCGGTGAGCAACCTCGATTCCATTCGGCAAAAAAACGCCTGTTTGATCCATGCGACCTCCAAAAGAGCGCAATCCTGACCCTAGCCTACTTTTCACTTCCTGTCTACACTCTGTCCATGCCATTCCTGAAAAACACCGACGCCGAGATCGCGGGCCTGATCGAAGAAGAGCTGACCCGCCAACGCCACGGCCTCGAGCTCATCGCCTCGGAAAACTACGTCTCACCGGCCGTCCTTGAAGCCATGGGTTCGGCTTTGACGAACAAGTACTCCGAGGGCTATCCCGGCAAGCGTTACTACGGTGGAAACGAAGTGATCGACAAAGTCGAGACGCTCGCGATCAACCGTGCCAAACAACTCTTTGGAGCCGAGCACGCCAACGTCCAATTCCATGCCGGCGCGCAGGCGAATTTCGCGGTCTACCTCGCCTTGTTGAATCCCGGCGACACGGTTCTCGCGATGAACCTCTCGCACGGCGGACATCTCACCCACGGCTCCCCCGTCAACTTTTCCGGAAAGTGGTTCAACATCATTCCGTACGGCGTCCGCGAATCCGACCACCTCGTTGACATGGACGAGGTTCGTCGTCTCGCGATCGAACATAAGCCCAAAATGATTATCGCGGGCTTCTCTGCCTATCCGCGTAAGCTAGACTTTGCGATCTTCGCAGAAATCGCTCGCGAAGTCGGCGCCTATCTCTTTGTCGATATGGCCCACGTCGCAGGCCTCGTCGCCGCCAAACTGTATCCCGATCCGATTCCACATGCAGACGTTGTTTCGACGACGACGCACAAAACTCTCCGTGGTCCGCGCGGTGCCATGATTCTTTGCAAGATCGAAGATCGACTCGACGTCGGCGGCAAGAAAAATCTCGCACAAAAAATCGACTCCGGCGTTTTCCCCGGCTCGCAAGGCGGTCCTCTCGAACATATTATTGCCGCGAAAGCTGTTGCTTTCCATGAAGCGTTGCAGCCCTCTTTCGTCGACTATCAAAAACAAGTCCTCGCCAACGCTCAAGCGATGGCCAAAACATTTCTGGAAGAAGGCGCTCGCCTCGTCTCCGGCGGCACCGATAATCATTTGCTCCTACTCGACGTAACGCCTTGGGGTGTTGGCGGAAAAGAGGCGGAACAATGGCTGGAACAAGTCGGCATCTCCGCAAATAAAAACATGATCCCGTTCGACACGCGCAAACCGGCTGATCCATCAGGAGTTCGACTTGGTACGCCGGCCATCACCACACGCGGATTCGACGAAGCCGCGACCATCGAAGTCGCACGACTCATCGCCAAACTCTTGAAATCCAAGAACGATCCTGCAACCGTCGAACAGGTCAAAAAAGACGTCCGCAAACTTGCCGACGCCTTCCCGCTCTACAAAGACCTCGCTTAATCCTTCCTGATCGCCGTCGTAAACGCATCGAGCAACAATCCTCGCCCATCACCGGAAACCGTGGAATGCGCCACCACCGGTACATTCGGATACGTACGTTCGATAGACTGAATAATTTGACGGAGCTCCATGCGTGACGGCTTGTCCGCTTTATTTGCGACGAGAAGAAGCGGAAGCCCTGAGCGCTGAACCTGCTCAATCACTTCATTATCGACCGTCGTCGCACCCAATCGCGAGTCGAGAATAACGACGACAAGCTTCAAACGGACTGCCGAGGACAGAAATCCGGACAGCAAATCGAGGAGACGATCGCGCTCGTTCTTGGACGCTTTCGCGTATCCATAACCCGGAAGGTCGACGAGCTCGTATTGCTTGTCGATATTAAAAACATTGATCAAACGCGTACGGCCGGGAGCCGCACTTGTCTTGGCAAGCCCATCGACGCCCGTGATCGAGTTAATGAGCGAGGACTTTCCGGCATTGGATCGACCAAGCATCGCAACCTGCGGCAAACCATCCTTGGGCACAAGCGCAGGATCGGCGTAGCTCTTCACGAATGTCGCATTCTTAACCATGGCGGGACTCTAGCAGAGACAGGCGGTTAACGATAGATGTCCAGGGTCGCGTTAAGCTCGGCACGGGTACCGGGGCCTACCGCTCCGGTCTGCTTCAGACCCTTGGAAGACTGGAACCGTTTTACGGCATCCGTTGTCGCATCCCCATAGACGCCGTTAACGACAGCTTCCGGATAGATAGACGGACCAAGAAACGCAAGCACCTCCTGTAGATAAAGGACTTCCGCGTTGCGAGCTCCGTAGGTAAGAGCGGCGCTAAAGGAGAATGATTGAGGAATTCTCAAAAATGGCCACGGCTGAACGGTGACGCTGCAAGCAAGCGGAGGAGTACGATCCAGCGTTTCTTGAGCCGACGTAATCGGCAACGCAATCACATAGTCGTTATAGAACGCATCGGAAATATCCGAAACGCGTTTGCTCCAATCCGCTCCGACTAACTGAACGGCTGCCGCTTCATTCGGGATAGCGCGCAGGGCATTCGGAGCTTGCACGAGGTATACCGTCGGCACGGAAATAAATTTCACAAGCCGCAATCCCGGGAAGTAGGTCATGTTGATACCGAGCGGAATACGCGCAAGAACGCCGTTAACGATGCGAACATTCGCAAATGAACAATGTCGAGAGAAATACACGGAAGGATTAGGAAACGCATGACGCCGGCCATCGGCATCAAGTTCATACACCGTGCTGTCATATTGAGTGAGCGCATTGCCGTCGTCCGGCAATTTCACAAGATCTCCGGGAGACAATCCTGCTTGCGCAAACACCGCGAGTCTTGCGGCAAGACCATCATCGACCGGAGGAGTCACGGGAGGATAAATAACGCTTCCACCACCGCCTCCCCCTCCTCCGCCCGTGCTTGGAGCCGCTGTCAACGTAAGTGTAATCGTTTGTCTCGGTTGGGATAGCGACGCGGAAACCGATGCGGCGTTAAACGATGAATTCGCGATAGATGTCCATGTGTATGGGTTGAATCCGCCCGTCGTCAGCGTTGCGGATGATGAGCTAAACGAGAACGCGGGCAGAGGGGTGCTATAAGACGAGAATCCGGATCCCGCACTGACAAGGGAAGTCGAGCTCGCGCTATTGGCGGAAACGCCATTCACCGTAACGCCTGAAACGCCGACCAGCGACGAGTTCTGCGTAAAAACACGCGCAGAAAATTTCCCTTGGATCAACCCGTTACCGGTAATCGAGACCTGCGTAATATCAAACAGGGAGTCGGCAAACGTTTGGTCGCCGGCCGTCTCATGTCGGATATCGTATTGATCATTTGAATCCATCGCCGCATCCGTAAATAGGTTGTTCGTCGATGTACCCGTAAAGGACACACCGACCGAGTTCCCCGTCGAAGTAACATTCGTGAAGATGTTATCGCTTGAGTCATTGAGCGCAATTCCGGCCTCGGTAGCGCCAACAATCGTCATGTCTAAACGCGGAGGATTAGTTTCACCCGTTTTAGGCGACACTCCGGCAAGCGCCGCGGCGGCCGCGTTATACGTATAGACACCCGAGGAAACCGTGTAGACACTGCTCACTTCATGTTCGATGGTAACCAAGCCGGGGCCTCCACATCCCGCCGCGGCGGTTGCATCGGGGATAAATCGATCGGGACCGATCAAGGTTAATTTATTCCCAAAATAATCGATGAGAAACACATTCCAATCATCCGTCGCACCTCCAACAATCGTCGTGACATTATAATCGTCCGCATCGTACAGTGATGCATTACACGAACCTCCGAAAGGCACCCCTCCCGCAATAATGACGGCATTTGGAAAACCGATTCCTGAACCGTCATCATAATCGGTACCGCCAGCGGAAAATTGTGAGCGTGTAATTTTGTATGTCGATGTCGCCGTAGAGGATGCGCCTGTAACCGTGAAATCGCGGAAAATAGAATCGGTCATCCCGTCGACATAGAGTGCATTCCCCGTCGACGAAGCATGAATAATCGTACTGGACCCTGCACCGAGGAACGAAACACCGGAAACAACCGCGACATTGGTCGTGGTCGCAACGAGAAAAACGGGAGAATACGTACCCGCTGCTAAGTTCACGGTGTCGCCGCTACGAAGATTGGCGATGATCGTCGTGGTATTTGTAGCGTCGACGGCGGAATAGTCGATTGTTCCGCCTTCAACCACATGAAAATCATTTCCTCGTGCTCCCGGAATCGCACCGACATCCTCCGCACCATTTACGTCGAGGAATACGCTATAGGAAACCAGTTCATTGTCGTCTGTCGATGTCGCATCATCAACACGAAAAGGGGTATCATTTCTGACGATGGAATTTCCGGCCTTGGGGAAATCCGTCGTGTCCAGCACGTTCAACCCTACGAACCCTTCGTACTCGGTAAACAGATGCAGGCTCGACGACGGACCCGCGCCGTACGATGAGTGGCCTGACATGGACGCGGTGCTGGACGGGGTGGTCGCTACGATCAGGTTGTATGAGGAGGTCACCGTGACAGTTGAAACGTTCCATGACGACATGAGGATACCCGAACAATTATTGCACGGATCATTCATTTTAATCGTGTTGTGCTGGGTGTCGACCTCGATATCTCCACCCGATCCGTTGAGGTTAAGCACCTGGATGCCACCGCCGTTCCCTGACATGGAAAAAACGTTGTCGCGGACGGTGATCCTCAGACTGCTCGTGATCTCGAGCACGCTCAACCCGCCGCCGGAGTAGGTTGAAGAAGGCATCGAAACCGTGTTTGAGGCAAAATAAATATCATAGCTGTGGTTGGTTATACCGATGATCTGATCCCCCGTGGGCGTTGAAGTGACATAATCCGTAATAATGTTTCTCGTGAACTGTACGCTAGTGGAATTAGTGATCTGCAGCGCATCACCACTGGCATACGAGAGGGAGTTGATCGTGTTCGAGTCAATGGTCGCTCCCACGGTATTACCGATGTTAATATTCTTCAGACCGGTGTTCCCTGTGGCTGTGATGTCTGTGACATTGTTTGTGGAAATGCGGGAGTTTTCAAAAAAGCCGTTGTCGAGGATTTGGATATTCGACTGGCCATTGCTTTCGATCGAAACGTTCGAGTACTGACAGTCGCGGAAGATGTTGTCCGACTGTGGGTGGATGTTGACCCGGTTATTCTCATCATCCACTCCAATCACGGCACCGCTGTTTTGGCAGTCTAGATTCACACCCGTAGGTAAATTGAACGGAAACGTCTCGGTGGTCGAAGCATAATCCGCGCCAACCGCAATCGTATCTCCGGAAGCCGGCGCTCCGAGATTGATCGCGTCCGTGATCGTGGTGTAGTCACAACCGGAATTACACACGGTGATCGTGGTAGCGGCAAAAACGGTGGCCATGAACAATGCGCTTGTCACGACGACTAAAACAACGAATGCCATCCCTATAACGAATGGATACCTCACATATCTTAAAAACACCTCCGTGACGGGCATGAGCTTATTATAACACGCCGAACGGTAACTTATGGCCTTGATTCTGATATCTCCGTCGTTATGGAAACTGTGTGAATTTTTCCTCCCAAATCAAGCAAAAGAAAGTTTGTATATCTACCGGGCGTTGGGAAAAGCAGATGGAATTGGAGTTCGCCCTGATTTGCCGAAACCTTCTCGTCAGGATGCGTGTGAACGTAGAAGTTAGGTTCGTGCTGTTTCAATATAACCAAGTGTCCCTCCTCTCCATGATTAGCTCGTACATCGTCAAATGGCTTGCCGTCTTTTGTTACCGTGAACGTAACAGGTAAGGATTTGCCGGCAACAAGCTTCAAGGGCGACATCGTGACCCGATAATCGCCATCCGCGACGGACAACATCGGAGTCGGTTCGGGAAACGCTTCACCTGGAAGTAAGTCCTCACCGACCAATAAAGGGGCACGGAGGATAATCGCCGGTTCGCCCACGGGCACGATGTCCGCATACGCGTAGTACCTTCCATCGGAAGGGATGACGGTCGACACGCTCCAAACGCCGTCATGTTCTATCGGATGCAAGTGCTGGAGAACAGACATATCGTCGCGCGCTATAATAAGATGTACGGCGGCTCCATGCGCACCCTGAAGATCGGCGGACGAGAAAGCGTGCCCATCTTTTGCAAGAATCTTGAATCGAATCTCCGCACTGCCCTTGGTATAGGGCTCGCCCTCCACAACGATTCTTCCGTCGATGACATTGCCCAAGACCGTTTCACTCTGGAGTTGTCCGACCGGGGCCAGCATATCGATGCTCGATGTGGCACTGCGATCAAGAATCGTCTGTAAATCCTGTGTTACCTCTATGGACGTCCCGAATGTATAGTCGCCGGCAATAGCGAGATCGAGAAGCCGAACCGATGCCTGCCATGTATTGCCAAAAATGAACGGAAGCAGGATATCGCTCGCAATGAAACGCAGTCGTTTTCCAAAATCCACGACATAGTATCGAACTCCGTCGATAATACGCACCAACGTACCGGGTCGGAATGTAACATTTTCACCGAGCGGAATATCAGCAAGCTGATAGCGAGGAACGATCGTAATGTCTGCTCCATTCGGAAACCAGCTGTCAAAGACGGCCTGGCTCGGAAATGCATGACGTTTGCCGTCGCCGCCCATAAAATAAACATCCGAAGTCGGACTCTTGAACAGGTCCAGGAAGTGAGCATGGGGCACCAGGCTTGACTCGCAAAGTTCGGGATACGTCTCTAGGTTGATTGACTTGGCCTCGAAATCTTTCCCATTCGATAAATCCCAAACCATTTCATCCATGAGCGTCTTGCGGTCGGCGGCATCGATGCGGAGATGGACGCGATAGTCATCGGTGCGAATCGCGCTATCAAGATGAACCGTAGTCTGTCGGCCAAACCGCTCGACATGGACAACGATGTCGTCAAACGTGGCATTACCCGTAACCTCGAACGCATATTGAACCTCAATCTCGGACAAACGCGTCACATGAACGACGGACTCGTCTTGCCAGCCGATCGACTTGCCGTTCCGATCGACGAGATACGGTTCGATTTCGGCATGGATAAAATCCGCAAGACAAGCGGGACTGCTTTCTACGGCTTCAATCTCTCCATCGACCACGATATGTTCATGTCCTTCTGCCGCGTGGCAATTCGTCGTACGGTCGAGAAGAATGGAGACGCTCTCCACTTCCGACTCGACTCCCGCCAAACTCCTGAAACCTACATACGCTATCTTTGGACCGTCCTCTCCGGAAAGCGTCCAAGGATATACGGCGGTCCGATCCATACCGACAGAATAGTCCTGCCAAGCCACGCCTTCCAGATCCGCCGTAGTACCAAACCTGACCGCCGTTGCATTGTGCGCATGTACCAGCAGTTTCACATGCGGGTCTGTCGTACAGACTTCGGGAAAAAAGAGTACATGAACTTCCTCGGGAACCGTATCCGGCTCCCCGCCAGGAGCCGCGGAAAGCGTGGAGAGCCCGGGGACATTAGAAAGGCCCGACGTATTCGGAACATCGTCCTTCGTCTTCATCGCGAAATAATAGTACGTGTTGGAAGAAAGGCCTGAAACAACCATGGACTGGGCGGCTCCGGCCGTCTGGGGCAAAGGCTCGCCATCCACGAGCACGGCCGCGTTAAAATCTCCGTCCGACGAAATCGGCGACGTCGAGTAGCGAATGTCATAGAGCGACGCTTGTCCGATCGTTCCGTCATCGCCCGGGGCCATCCAAGACACCGTCATACCGGATGCACTCGGTCCGGTAAGGGAAAGATTGGCCACCGCCGCAGGAGGAGTCGTATCCGGTGAGACGAGCGTGGAGAGATGCGGATTATTGGAAAGCGCCGATTCATTGGGCGCCTCGTCGGAAGTACGGACGATAAAGTAATAGCGTGTATTTGCATCCAGCCCCGTCACGGTCATCGACTGCGGGGTTCCGGCAGATCCGGGTACCGGCTCACCCGAAGCGTGATGTGCCGAGTCAAAATCGGCATCACTGACGATCGGCGACGTCGAGTAATGGACATCGTAGAAAGCGGCCGTACCGGTATCGCCGTCGTCGCCCGGTGCGGTCCATGCAAGATCGATACTGAATGGCGTAGGGTTGGACAAGGTGAGATCCGTGATTGCGGCGGGAGCGATCGTATCGGCGGCTGCTAGCGTTGATAGCTCCGCCGTATTGGAACGATCGGAAACATTGAGCGATTCATCCGCGACAACCATCACAAAATAATAATGTCTATTCGATACGAGCCCCGACACGGTCATCGACTGGCCGGCGCCGGCGCCGGCGGGAACAGGTTCGCCGACAACCGGCGTCGCGGCGGCAAAATCGCTATCCGAGAGGATCGGTGAAGTCGAGTAGCGGATATCGTAGGCACTGGCCGTCCCCGTGACCCCGTCATCGCCCGTCGCCGTCCACGTAAGGTCGATACTGGTAAGCGCCGGATTGGACGCGGCGAGATCGTCGACCGGATCTGGCGGAATGGCATCGGGGGCGGCAAGCGTCGACAAATTTGGAGTGTTGGAAAGATCGGAAATGTTCGGCACTTCATCCGAGGTCTTGATCGCAAAATAATAATTCGTGTTTGGCGAGAGACCTGTAACCGTCATCGTTTCGGGTGTTCCCGCCAAGCTCGGCGTCGGTTCTCCGCTCGCCTCGCTCGCGGCGGCAAAATCGGCATCGGAAGTAATGGGCGACATGGAATAACGCACATCATAGGACTCGGCCGTGCCGGTGCCGTCATCGTCGCCCGGTGCGGTCCAAGCAAGATCGATACTTGAAAGAGTCGGATTCGACAACGCAAGATTACTGACGGCATCGGGCGGCGTGGAATCCGTCGTTGCCAGCGTGGACCGGCTGGGAACATTCGATAATCCCGACCAATTTGGCACTTCATCTGCAGCCTTCATCGCAAAATAATAGGTTGTATTTGCCGACAGTCCGGAAACCGTCATCGACTGGCTCGTGCCGGCAACAACGGGCGTTGGCTCTCCGGCAACCTGCGTAGCGGAACCGAAATTTGCATCCGTAATAAGCGACGTCGAATAACGGATATCATATGACGAAGCCGTACCCGAACTTCCGTCGTCACCGGGAGAAGTCCACGTAAGACGGGTCGACGAAACGGTCGGACTCGCCGCCGCGAGGTTTGAAACGGCGGCAGGCGCGGTCGTATCGTTTGTAAATCTAACGACTTGTCCCCGCCACCCAGCCGATGACCCGGCCGCAACCGTCACACTCTTAGAACCGGCGGTATTTGCGAGATTATCACCGCCCCCATATGTGGCTAACCTGCCTGCTCCGGACGTCGAGAAATCCCGGCGCTCGGCAAATCCTTCACCGCCGTTATTCCAAGATGTGTCCGTATAGTTCGTGTTAGCGCGTATGACAAATGCCGCAAATACGAGCTCATTAGCTTGTGACGTTACGACCGAACCCGAGCCCGGTGTCGTACTGGTGCCAAAACTCGAACCGGCGGCCTCGAATGTCGTCGCGCCGGAATATTCATAGATATGCATGCCTACGGAACCCGGATTGGATGAAACCGTCGCCGTGACCGCCGTCTCCCCTCCTGCGGCGCGCTTATAAAATATTCCCTGACTTGCTGTTCCCGCCTGATTAATCGCGGTCGACCAGCCCGAGGGGCCCGTGATGGTCGTGTAGCCGTTCGTTCCGACAACCGCAATCAGCATACGCCCCGCAACCGCCGCGGAAGTAAACGTCGCCGTGACCGATGTCGGGGTTCCTTGGTTGGATAGCTTTGTTCCTTCTGCCGACTGAACAAGCGTTGCGGCTTGAACAAAATAGACGCCGGAGATCCATGTTACCGCCAGAAGAATCATGACGATGGGTACCATCGGCCACAACTCAAAAAATGAACGCCCCTCGCGTTCGGGCTTCTGCTCGTTCAAACGCTTCATAAAAGAATGCTACAAAACAGATACTACCATATCGAGTCATCATCTGCCCGATCTCCACTCAACAATCTCCCCGACCCTGATCTCGATCGGATCCGCCTTACGAAGCGTCGCTATTTGCGGGCGTGTCAGCAGCGAAACATGATCGACTTCTACAAGATGCTGCGCCACAAACCAGTTATGCTTTTCATTGGTCATCCAGTTTTGTTTATCAAATCGCGAAAGATCTACCGGTCTCGAGTATCGACGAAGCGTCTTGAAACCGTTTTTATCAAAATACTCATGAAAATAGGACAAAACCAGCTCGCGAATCGTCTTATAGACCGGTTCCCGATAACGCAGAACCGCATGATTGGTCTTTGAAACCGCTCCCCAACAGCCATGCTGTTTGAATAAAGCGATCACATGATCAAAATCATGTCGCGTGCTCTCCAAGTCGAGGATGAGCGGCTTCTGCCCTTGTAAACGGAATGCGAGTGCGGCCAGCATCGCCCCCTCAATGCAATGCGCACGTTTCTCACGCATGACCGTGCGAGGCGAATAGCAGGTATCGCCCTTAGGTTCGTGATTTTGGGACAGAGAGTCCAAATAGTCCTGGACTTTCCTCGGAGTATCCAGTCGTCGCAACAGTAACAACTCTGATCTCGTCAAGCCGTACATCCGACAAACGTATCAAAAAATACGCGACAAAGGAACGGCGGACCAGTTATACACAAGGAATCTTGACAAGTATGTTATAATTTAATTCGATTTTAACTAATTATAGTTCTTTGGCTTCTATGCAGAAAATCCAACTCTCTGTTCCGGCGATGTATCTCCTCGCCGCCGCGCTCATCATCGTCTCCGGTGTGAACTCCGTAGACGCCGTCTCGGAAACCCTCATCAGCCGAGCTGTGCAGATGACCAGAATCCGCGTCAATGCCACAGATGTCCGTGTACTACCAAACGTAACCGACCCTGGTAACTCCTGCGGAGGCTTTGCTAAGCGCGTCGTTGTGACGACGGTTGCCCCAGGCGGTGAAGTCAATTCCATCGTAACCAAGGTAAGAACAGCCTTTACCGGTACGGGCTTTGGGCAGATCGGCGTACGCGCTGTTCGCGCGGAACAAGGCGGAGTCGTGGTTTCCAACGGAGATATCGCCGTTCCTAACCCGGACTTAGTCGACACAGAATACATTGAAAATCGGAATGCAAACACAGGAGAAGTCGCCTTCTATGACGAAGCCGACCCGTGGGATGTCGTCGCCTACATTTGCGGACAAAATGCCTCGTCAGAACCGACGGATATCAGCGGTCTCGCAGCAGGTGCCGCGGATTTCTACATCATGATGACAAGATAAGAATCATTAAACCGATTCAAGAAAGACCCCCGACACCGGGGGTCTTTCTCTATGTAAAAAGCTACCACTTATACACATTTTTAATCAAATAATGTGTTATAGTAATTCTTGCGTGGACTATTCATTTACAATCGCCCTTTATGCCAAACAACCGACTGGTAATCCCTTCCGTCTTGTCCCTAGCAGCCGCGGTCATCTCATTCTCCGGAATCTACACGGCGTATGCCGTATCGGAAACCGTAACGAGCCGCTCCGTTCAGATGAGTCGAATCCGTGTTAGTTCGACGGAAGTCGCTGCTGCCGCAAACACGAACGACCCAAACAATACGTGCGGCGGGCTTGCCAAACGTGTCGTGCTGTATACGGTTCCGACAGCCGGACAAATTGACTCGATTGTTACAAAGACAAACGTAGCGTTTAGCGGTAATGGCGTCTCTCAAATCGGCGTACGCGCTGTTCGTGCGGAACAAAGCGGCGTACAAATATCATCCGGAGACATCGCGACACCCAATCCGGATCTGATGGATACAACCTACATTGAAAATCATAGACCAAACAGCGATGAAATCGCCTTCTATGATGAAAACGCGACTTGGGATGTGGTTGCTTACATCTGCGGTCAAGATGCGTCTTCGCAACCGACAAACATCTCTTCACTTTCAGCGGGTTCCGTCGACTTTTACATCATGGTCACAAAAAACTAAAATACTATTGAATACACAGGCTTTATCCTAGCAAAGAAAGACCCCCGACATCGGGGGTCTTTCTTATTATTTTAACCATATTTTATTACCCTATGCTATCATTCATCGTATCTACTATGAAAACCTTAGCCTCGCTCATTTTCTGTATCCTGCTTGGCTCCTCAATAGGTGCCCTGCCCGTATCAGCGGCAACAGACATCACGCCTCCCAAGCTTGTCGCGGCCGGCCCTTCCAACGCAAAAACCTGCGTCAACCAAGCGACAAAAATCGCCGCCGTCTTCAATGAAGCGATGGACCCGTTTTCCATCAATACCGAGAGTCTGACCGTCACAGGACCAAACGGACGCGTCGCAGGTAACGTTAGATACGAGAACGCCTCAACCATCACACGCGATCTCTCGCTCGGCAGCAGTGGAGACGATGTCACTCGCTTACAGCAGCTCCTCATCGACGGTGGATTGCTGGGCGTCGCGACACCAAACGGCTACTTTGGCTATCAAACAAAGGCAGCCGTCGTTGCTTGGCAAAAAGCGTCGGGAATCGATGCAACAGGCGTATTTGGACCGGCTTCCAGAGCGCAATTCGGCGTGGCTATTTTCACGTCGACCAGTCCCCTCTTACCCAGCACCAAATACATTGGCGCCGTCACAACAGGTGCGCGCGACGCTTCGGGAAATGCGTTTACAAACGCCGTTGGTTGGTATTTCACGACGGGACCGTGCGGTACAAGTCAACCGACAGCGGTAACAACGTCACCCGTCGGCGAAGTATTTGACGTCAAATTTAACCCGATCAACATCTCCGGAGGTCCGACCTGCACGTCGGACAACACCGCCGCGGCAGTCACCTTTACCGCTCACGTAGACCCCTCGACACTTACGCCAAGCAATATCAGCTTGCTCGACCAAGAAGGACTTTTTGTTCAAAGCCAATACGCCTATTTGCATCTTGAAGGCGTCAGAGCGAATCTTGCCGTAGGCAGTAAGGGGGAAGACGTAAAAAAACTCCAAGTATTTTTGCATGCTCTCGGCTACTTCTCGCGCACGGTTCCGACCCAAAACTTTGGGAACGGTACCAAGGCGGCATTAATCGCCTGGCAAAAAAGCATCGGCATCAAGGCAACAGGAATATTTGATAAGACTTCCAGCGATCACGCGCACGTCCTCATCATGACGCCCACCCTTCCTTTGGAGGGAGATTTCACCTACAGCATGGCCGCGTCCGATGGCGTAAGAAGCACCGCCGGTAATTCTCTTGCACACAAAAACAAGCGCAGCTTCATCACAAAACCTGACTGTGCACCGGGCTTGGTCGGCTTACGCGGCCCGATTGGTATTCAGGGCATCCAAGGTATTCAAGGAATCCTAGGCCAATTGGGGGCAACGGGAGCTCAAGGTATCGCCGGCGAGCAAGGCGCGACCGGGACTACTGGCATTACAGGGGAAACCGGCATTCAAGGTGGTCAAGGAACACAGGGGTCTACCGGAGCAACCGGAGCGGGAGGAGTCGGCGAAGGCGCTACTCCGCATGCAACCTCACGAGACACGACCGAACAACACGTAGCGGATATAAACGTAGCACAGCCAATTACGTTTAACACAAATGCGGCACTGTACTTGGTCGACCACTCGACGACGGTAGATCCTTCGCGCATCTACATCACCGTAACCGGTAGATACCGCATAACCGGCGTATTACAGCTTTCCGGAGGCGGCGTATTCAATAATTGGATACGAAAAAATGGTATCGATATCCCTCTCACCGCGAGAGTCTCAACCGTACAAAATGGATACACCGTAAAAACGGTTGTGAATGTCATCGATGTTGTAGCGGGTGACTATCTTGAAATAATGCAATCCTCAAGCGTGTCAGGTGCAGGCTTGCATACAATTACAGGCATAACCGACCCGATCTCTCCCGACTCCCCCTCCGTCATTCTACATATCATTCGAACGGGCGATTCAATCTAATAGAACAAGCTCGGACAAGAAACAAAAAGACCCCTCGACGAGGGGTCTTTTCATACATCGCATTCTCGCATAAGATGCTATACTTCCCCACACAATTATCATCTATGCCCGATCTCCAAGAAATCCACGCCCGCATCCGTGCCAAAAAAGATGAGAAGAAAAAAGTAAATGTCATTTTCAAGGATGTCCTTGCCGGATCCAAATCATATCAGGAGGTTTTAGAGGAACTACGAAAGCTCAACGTAAAAAAAATCCAATTGAAACAGGAGCTCTGGAGCGATTTTGGATCCGAGCTCGAACAACTCGAACGCTTAACGCTCGACGTAAAAACCGACGAGGTTTTGCTTACCGATCTCTCCCTCACCATGCTCATGAAAGGCCAAGCCCTCGATCTTACGGACGAAAACGACGTGAAGTACGAACCGATCTTTAGAATCACGTTTAAGAAAGCAAGCTAGCCAAGCCCTTTCCGAACGTTACGATCGAATTGACGCTTCGTACTTACGAGCCCATAGTAAATACAAGCCTTACTCTAACAAATTTATTATATGCTTTGGACCATCGCCGTCATTCTCATCATCCTGTGGCTGCTCGGTATCGTGACATCCTATACGCTCGGCGGCTTCATCCACATCCTTCTTGTCATTGCCATCATCGTTGTACTCGTCAGAGTGATTCGAGGAGAAAAGATTCTGTAACAAGCGGCACTGGACGAACGTCGAACGTAAAAAAGGTTAATGAATATCCGAGTGATCCGTGTTCGCACTCGGGGCCACTATTTTCACATCCTTGAGTTTTGCATCCAAGGTCCATTCATCCGGTTCTCCTAAGGCGAGTGAAACACCGACCATCGCCAAAGTCGCATCACGAACTCCGATAGCTCCGCCCGCCGTTATGGCGATTCCGAATAAATGCAGAGCAAGAAAAGCGGCGGAAAAACGCGTGTAGCACCCGACTAGAATCAACACCGCTACACATACCTCCGTCCATCCATTTAACTGAACCAGCATTTCAGGCGGGATTGGGAAATAACCGATCCAAACGGGAAGAAACGCAACCCATTGAGCCGGGTGCAGTAATTGTTGAACGCCAAACCAAACAAACAGCAATGCCCACGACCATCTCAATACAATACGAGAAGCGAATGTCATACCGCCTTATTGAAGCGTTCCGATTTTAAGCAGTGCCAACATCGATAGAGGACGCCTTGAACTACCGTGCTGGCCATTGTAGGCGCTCGTGCCATCTACTCCGCACATCGCTACGATAACCGCCTCACCGCCCGGGTGACGCGAAACCCACGTAGTCAGGTCATACACATTTCCCCCGACTGCCGACCAGCAATTGGATTGCGTGGCATGAGCTCGGACATCAGCCATCGTATACATCGTTGCTCCGTTACCCGATGTCGACCCAGATTGACCACCCTGCGGAGAGACCGGGGTCGGAGTCGGAGAAGGCGCGGGTCCTGAGATAAACGTGGAGGGTATTGGCTGTTCCAGCGGCACGTCGGTAATCGGCACAATCTTCATAACCGGGCGCCCCATATAAACGATAGACCCGGCTCCCATTAAAAAAACCGTCAATACCGCCATTCCGATGAGGCCTTTGTGCGTTTGCATATATTGCATCTTAAAGCGACAGCTTAACATGCACATCTATTACGCAACAATCAACGCTTTATGTCAGTCCATTTCAATTTGCCGGCAATCTGATCCAAATCCTGCGCTGAATAATCATTGCCGGAAACATCAAGAATACGTAGTCTTACAAGATTGCCAAGCTCCATCGGCAGTCCGGTTAGCTTATTATTTGATAGATCGAGCGTCTCAAGCTTCTTCAATTGTCCTAGCTCGGCAGGAATTCCTGTTAGGGCGTTATCGCTCAAATCAAGAAACTTAAGATCTTGTAACTGGCCGATCTGCGACTGCGGAGCACTCGTCAGTTGATTGTGCGAAAGATCGAGCCGTACAAGATCCGTTTTGGAAAACGTATCTTCCGGAATCGATGTCAAACCCTTGTTGCTTAAATCCAGCATCGCTCCTGCCGGCGCTTTCACCGTTCCGGGCGGACGGTAATTTGGAGCCGGTTCCGAGGTACAGCCCGCTCCTGCTATGGCGATGGTGAGCAATAATGGAAGATAGCGTTTCATATCAAATAACCTTAGCACAAGTGCAAAATTACCGTGTAGCAAAAAGAATAGCGGCTGAAAACACCAATAGAGTAACCACGAACAACATCCCAATCGACGCCATGAGTAGCGAAATCGCTTCCTTCTTCTTACCATCCAAATACCAGAGCACCGGTCGGCCAAGAACTAATGAACCAGTGAACAAAGCGGAGAAAACGAACAAGAGCAGCATGCCGATCGGCAGAAGAATCGAATTAGATTGATCAACCGATCGAGGCATAGAGAATAGAAGAGAAACCACCGCGACGATATAGAGCGCGGTAGCCAATACATGGAGCGCGGCGAGCTTGAGGATATGCTTTTTCATATTAGGAAAGATAACTTGGCATCGTTCGCACAAAATGACACGTATATCCGCCAGGATTTTTCTGGAGATAATCTTGATGATATCCCTCGGCTTCGGAGAAACGCTTCAACGGCTCGATAGTCGTGACGACCGGACTCGGCCATCGTCCGCTTGCATTCACGATGTCGATAAATTTCTCGGCCTCCTTCTTCTGATCATCGTCCGCATAAAAGATCGCCGATCGATACGCACTACCGACATCATTCCCCTGCCGATTCATCGTCGTCGGATCGTGAATGCGGAAAAAGAAATCCAGCAATTCTGGATAACTCGTTTTCTCCGGATCATATGTAATCTTCAACGCCTCGGCATGCCCCGGATGATTCTCGTATGTCGGATGCTCGTTCTCGCCTCCCGTGTAGCCGGTTACCGTCTCGACGACGCCGGGCTGCTTACGGAAGAGCTCTTCTAAGCCCCAAAAACACCCGCCCGCTAACACCGCAACTCGCGTCTCCATATACAGCCGATCATAGCACGACCGTCAAACAAAAATCACCCGCCGTGGCGGATGATTTTTTATGGCAGGGACGGGGGGAATCGAACCCACGCTAAAGGTTTTGGAGACCTTTGTACTACCATTATACGACGTCCCTCTATTGTTTTGGCCCGCTTAAAGTAGCGTAAAAAGTCGATCCTTGCAAGCAGGATAGAGCGTTGACAATAAGCCCATTTTCTAGTTAGATCTAGCCACAGAAAGGCCGGCCTGCATGAACCGTGACGAGTTCTTTCACAAGCTTCCTCAGCGCACGGCCGAGGAGCTCGAGCTCATCCAGCTCGCCTACTGGCTAAGCAAGTGTGTCCATCGCGACCAAGAGCGCGACGGCGGCGAACGCTACTTTGAGCATCCGCGCCAAGTCGCGTTGAGCCTGATCGATCATGGCTACTACGACACGGAGACGCTCATCATCGCGTTGCTCCATGACGTGGTCGAGGACACCAACACGCCGCCCAAGGTCATCGTGAACCTCTTTGGTTCGCTCGCCTGGGACCGGCTGGAGACGATCTCCAAGAAGATCCCTTGCTTCGATCCGGTCACGGGTGAAGTGCTCGACCGCATCGTGAAGCCGGTCGAGGTCTACTACGAAGGCATCGCCAATGCCGACCGAGTTGTCCGTATCACCAAGTGCTCGGACCGCAAGCACAATCTCTCGGACATGCGCGCCTTCGTGGAACAACGCCGCCGCAAGTACATCGACGAGACGCGCGGATTCCTCCTGCCGATCGCTCGCATAACTTGCCCCGTCTACGCACACGAGCTCGAGCTCCTCTGCGACCAAGCCGAGGAGTCGCTCCTCGCCCTTTAGTCGCCGTCTAATCGCTACAACACCGCCCCGAAATTTCTTTTTCGGGGCGGTCGTCGTTTTATTGATTCGTTAGCCGCGATATTCCGGCGGAACTTCTTCCGGATACCAGCGCGGATATTCTCCCGTCGCCGTTCGTGCATGTACAAACCCGTGATACACCGGCTCATCGGAATCCGGTTGGTCGACAATGGCATCGACGGTAATACCGGTCGCCGTGCGCTTGATCACAATCGATACAATTTGAAATCCTCCACCGGGCAATGTCCGATAGTAGTCGACCAAAGGACCGACGACATTGGCCTGAATCTCGGTAATCTCACGCGGCCCAAAACCAAGTTTGTTAAAAAAATGTACCTGTGGCGTCTGCGCGCACATCGCGACTTTTTCATCCGTCGTCTTATCCGCCGTCTCGCCGAAAGGCATCCCCGGAATCGCGCAGCCGGCGCCAAGCAAAGCCAAGCTTCCCAAGAGAATGAGGTGTTTATTCATAGTCATACCTACACGTTGTAGCAGACCCATATCAATTGACAAGAGAGGAGCAAAAACATACGCTTCGCGCATCTATGACGGACAAAAAGCGCGTGGCGGTCGTCGGAGCCGGTATCGCCGGACTCGCTTGCGCCTATACGTTAAAACAAAACGGTTATGACGTGACGGTCTACGAAAAAAATTCGTATGTCGGCGGCCGCATGAGCTCGCGCACCAAGGACGGATTTATTTTTGACCTCGGAGCCGATCATTTATGCGATTTATACGATAGAATAAAATATTACTGCAACGCATTTGGCATCGAGTGGGAAAAGATGCGTTTTCTTAAATACGCGATCCTCCAAAAAGGAGAGCTCATCCCCTTTGCCGATGCGGTCGGCATGCTGTCCAAACTGCGTTTTACGTGGCAGTTTTTCCTCGCAAAAAATATCGGTAATTTTTTGGATCTTGATGAACTTGCCGGCCAAGACACCGACAACGCCTACGACTACATGCGACGCTGGGCAGGCAAAGACGTCGCCGACTACTATGTCGACGCGTTCACATCCACCTACCAATTCCACCGCGCGGAAGAAATCAGCGTCGCGGCATTAAAAGGCATCATGAAATCCATCGAGACGGAACCGGGCCGATGGCATCTGCACCGTACCAAAGGCGGCATGCAGGCGCTCCCCAACGCATTTGCGGAACGGCTCGACATGAGACTCGACTCCCCCGTCAAAGAGATTATCGGAGGCGAGAACGTAACTTTGGTCGACTCGACGGGAACGGCGCAAACATTCGACGCCGTCGTCCTCGCCTCACAAGCCACGGTCAGCCATAAGATCTACAAAAATCCGACGGAAAAACAATCGGAAATTTTGACGAACACAAACTACTCTTCATCGATCAGCATCGCCTTCCGCGTCGACCGCAAACTCCTCCCCGATATCGCCGTTGTCTGGGTCCCTTTTGTGGAAAACCAAGCCATCTCCGGCTATGTCAATGAAGCGATGAAAGGCGACGAGGTTATTCACGACGGTAAAACGCTGATCTGCGCCTGGCTCCATGAAGACTTTGCCAAAACCCTGCTCAATAAAACCGACGAAGAAATTTTTGCCGCCGTAAAACCGGAACTGCTCAAAGCCTGTCCATGGTTCACCTCCGTCGATCAATTGCATAACCACGACCTTGAACGCTGGACGGACGCGATGCCCAAATTTTCCCACGGCCACTTACAGCGCGTCAGCGATTTCATGCATGAAGGACAAGGCGCAAATAACGTATTCTTCTGCGGCGATTACCTGAACGGACCTTGGACGGAAGGCGCCCTCCGCAACGGAGAACGCGTCGCCGAACAATTGATTAAAGCGCTTTGATCAGTTCCTCGTCGCTCGGTGCTGTCGCGGAATCGTGAAAGCGATCGCCGGTCAAATCCATATACAATCCCATTCCGGTAGAAACGGTTCCGTACATCCCGGCCCATCCGCTCGACGCATTGCACCACCAAAAATTTGGAAACGGCGTTTTGGCCTTGAGTCGATTCTTGCTGACCTGCGTGGGAATCATATCCGCACCATACGCATTCCCCTTTGGCGCCAAACAAAAATCCTCGTTCGTCGTCGATGTTCCGATCGTTTTCACGACAATATGCTTGCGGAGATCCGGAATATACTTCTTCTCGACGATATCGAGCATCTTTTCCGCCGTCTTCAGTTTTAACTTCATGTAATCGACGTAGCTCTTATCCTGCGCATCCTTGTACGGCTGGTACTCCGTATACGAAGCAAGTTCGAGAATCTGGCAGTCGGGACCCGGCGTCGTACCGCCCGCATCGGAATGCAGGGTCGGCGTCGACATGAATACCCACGGTTTTTCAAAATTCGTGGCTCCCATTTCTTTCCACATCTTGTTCATGTCCCAATCTTCCAAGTGCCAAATATTGAATGAACCAAATCCGTACTTGCGCAGGTCGATATCTTTCAAGCCAAGATACACGACGACGCCGGCTTGCGAATACGTGTACGATAATTTCTTCCGTTCCTCTTCCGGAAACTTTTCCATACCGATGATCTTGGCCATCGTTTGTGGATCCCCATTGCAGATAAAGTTTTTTGCCGTAAACGTCTTTCCATTTTTTGTTCCGACGCTCGTCACAACACCGTTCTCGACATTGATCTTGTCGACCGGCGTTTCATAATAGATATGACAGCCGTCATGGCTCGTAATAAAGTCGGCCAAACGTTGAACGTAGTACTTGAAATGCTTGGTCGGATAATAGGCGCCCGTGTTATACCCGCCAAAAAGCGCCGAGTACATAAACAAAGACAACTTCTCCGGCGGAAGCATAAAGTCGCCGGCATTAGCACACAGCACCGCCTGCGCTTCCTTACTCAAACCGCATTCGTCAAACAAGTTCTGTAATGTTGCGAGGCGATACTTGATAATCGTCGGTACCTTGTAGAATTTCAAATAGTCGACAAGCTTCAATTTACGTTCCGGTACATAGCGAAACTCCTCTCGCAACGCTTTCAAAACACCGATAAATTTTCGCATCGGCTCGGCTTGATCGGGATACGCCTCAACGATATGGTCGCGAAGCTTGTCGTAACCGTAAGGAATCGTGACGCGTTTTCCATCCGGCATCACCATGTGGTCATAACCATCCTTGTCGAGCAATTCGAACGTAATATCTTTCTCCAGCCCGACATGTTTTAAAAATTCGTAAATCTTTCCCCCCGGCGCACAACCCCAGATGTAATGTACCTGCGCACAAAAATGATATTCGCCCGTGTGGAATGTCTGGGCATAACCGCCGGGAATATCATGGGCCTCCAGCATACAAACCTTGTTTCCGGCATGCGCAAGAAGCGCGCCAACCGTAAGCGCGGAACTCCCCGTCCCGATAATCACGTAATCATACGTATACCCTTGCGCGTAGCGGGCATCTTGAACGGCATGCTGTTCTTTCGTAAGAGCGCTTGTACTTGATTTCTTGGCCATAAGATGGGCGGAGCATAACATTGACCTACCCGCATCGCAAACGGCTTTGCCTTGTACAGATTAGACGCCTATAGTAAGCGAATGCGCGGGAGATTTTACGGCACAGAATTCCTCATATTCGGCATCAAGCAAGCCCGCGCCTGCGTTTTTGCCGGCCTGTTTTTTATCTTGCTTTTCCTTTCACATCAACTCCCGCTCGGCCCCCTCCCCCGTTACGATTTCCTGTTCTTAGCTTCCGTAGCGATTCAAGTCGTTCTCTACCTCGCTAAAATTGAAACCAAAGACGAGATCAAAACGATTGCACTCTTTCATGTCATCGGTCTCATGCTTGAGCTTTACAAAACCCATCCAAGCATCGGCTCGTGGTCATATCCAGAGGCCGGCTTTCTCAAAATTGGTACCGTTCCGTTATACAGCGGGTTCATGTACGCGGCTGTCGGCAGCTACCTAAGCCAGTCATGGCGCATCATGCGCTTGCGGCTCACCGGCAAAGTCCCGTATTGGCCAAGTGCCGTTCTCGGAATAACCATCTATCTCAACTTTTTCACTAATCACTTCTTCCCCGACATTCGCTGGATCTTAATTCCGCTCGTCTTCATCGTTTTCCTCGGCGTGTCCGTGGAATTTATCGTTACAAAAAAGATCTACCGCATGCCCGTCAGCCTCTCGTTTCTCCTCATCGCCTTTTTCATTTGGATTGCGGAAAATATCTCGACGTATCTCGGCGCTTGGAAGTACCCGCATCAACTCACTACGTGGAACATGGTTTCACTCCATAAAATCACCTCATGGTTCCTTCTCGTCATTATTAGCTTCATCTTGGTCGCCAACCTCAAGCATTTTAAAGTGCGCGAGAAAAAATTGTGAACGAACCCCTTGTCTGGAGCACCTACGCGTTGGTCGCCATCGCGATCATTCTTGTCGCGATCGATATCGTGGCCCTTTGGGTGTTAGCCAGAGGCGCGCCGTATATTCCGACCAAAGCCGAGGGCGTTGAAAGAATCCTATCTCTCGTCGAGAAACGTCCAAACATGAGGGCCGTCGATATCGGTTCGGGCGACGGACGCATCGTGATCGCATTGGCAAAAACCGGAATAGAATCGCACGGCTACGAAATTAATCCCGTTCTTGTGCAATTGTCGCGCAAAAAAATTCGGGAAGCAAATCTGGAACATCTCGCACAAATCCATTGGAAAGATTTATGGAAAACGAATTTCTCGCGGTACGATGTCGTAACCTTATTTGGCGTCGGCTACATCATGAAACGTCTCGAGAAAAAACTGCAACGTGAACTGAAACCCGGATCGCAAGTCATCTCACTCGGCTTCCAGTTTCCGACCTGGCCGCTGAAAGAAAAAAACGGTGGGCTCTACATCTATATAAAATAAAAACGCACCATCCATGCATGGTGCGTTTTCTAAAACCGAGCCTCTTATCGACCTCCGCGGAAACCTCGATGTATCTGGCGCATCGCCGGCAATCCGGCCTTTTCGATCAAGGCCTTTGCCTCGTCGATCTTGCCTTCTTTGCGCAGAGCATTCGCCTGCTCCAAGATCGATTTCTGCTCGTCCGTCAATTGGGCGCGCATCATCTTTCCGGGGCGATGTACCGGTAATCCGGCTTTCTCCAAGATGTCCTGGGCCTGTTTGTGCAAGGCTTGAGCCTGCTCAATAGCGGCCTTCTGCGCATCCGTAAGATTTGCCTTCTGGAACATCCCCCATTTTGGAGCGTCAGAAGTTCCTACGGCCGTATCCGTTGTTGCGGCATGCACGCCGGTAAACGCGAGGGCGGCGAGCGGTAATGCGACGGCGGTTGAATAAAATAACGCACGATATTTCATAGGAGAGAAGAGATGAAGAATTAACGACACGAACCGCGGCGAAGTGTCTTGAGAATCTCGTAAGGAATCAAACCCTTACATTCAGTGCTACGCGGTTCCTCGATGATTCTTTCAGGATCGCATTTCACCGCCAACAGATTCTTGGTTTTCACTCGCACATCCCAAGGGAACACGTAACAAGGACGGAAATACGGCTTCTCCGGCCCATCGCTCGGCTTGGCAAACACGCCGACCACGCGCACCGATTCCCGTTCAACAAGGACGCGATTGCTATCATCCGCAAGCTCCTCCGTATTCATAAGATACAGACTCCCGTCAAAGCCTCGTAATCGCAGCAAGGATTGCGCCCGATCAAACTCGAGCACTTCTCCCGCCAACAATCCTTGTTCCGGCTTTGACCACATTTCTTTTTGCCGCATCATCACGGGTCGATATGTCGGAATGCGTGCACCAATTTCCTCTTCAACGACACGACCGGCTCCGCTCACGTAAAATACTACGCCTCCGACAACCGTGATCAACAACAGCAAGCCGACAATCACGGAAAAAGGAAAGCGATATCCTCGGGAAGTGTGACGAAAAATCTCATAAGCGAGCAATAAGGCTCCAAGCAGCGCCACAATCCAAAGCATCGGCAGCACCTGCAACAAGAATCCAAATAAATTATGATGCGTGACGTCGCGGAATTCCCAGCCGGCATTCACACAGGCAAAGACAATCGCAGCGGTAAGAAGCGAGCCGAGAACAATCGACAGAATCCAGAACACCCAGAACAGACGGTCTTTTACCGTGAACTGCCACTTGGGTCGAGGCACCACCCGCTCTTCTTCAATACGATCCAAGACCTTGTGAGCAAGGTCTTCGGAAGAGCCGTTTGGCTTTGATTCGAATTCGTTCATATTAGGCAAGGTGGGAAAGGGTTTCGCGCAGACGTTTCTTGGCGCGGCTCAAGAGTGTCGCAACCGTACCCGTCGGAATCCGCAAAATATCGGAAATCTCGGCGTACTCGCGCTCCTCAAAATATCGGAGAACAATGACGTCGCGATATTTGGCTTCCAATTTTTTCATCGCCTCCGTCAATTGCGATGCATTCAATCCAAGTTCCGCCTCCATCGACGTATCGGCAGACCCGCTCAACTGTTCGAGCACCAGCTCCGCATCATCGACAGGATGGCCTTCCGGACGCGACGAGGTCGAACGAAAAAAACTCATCGCCTCGTTATGTGTGATGCGGTAAATCCAAGAGGAAAATTTCAATTTGCGATCAAATTCGTTCAAGTTGCGATACGTTTTCAAAAACACATTCTGCAAAATGTCTTCCATGTCTTCACGCTTAAAAACACCCAATCGACGCAGATAACGCGTCAATCGTTCCTGATACCTATGGACCAAAAGTGCAAAAGCCTCTTTCTGCACTAAGGCGTCCCCGACGATGTCCTCGTCGGCGCGGCTGACATCATGGTTTGTCATGCGACCTATGATTACTACGCCGTTAAACACCTTTTGTTTCTTCCCGTCCAGCAAAAACCTATAAAATGGCCTTCTATTGGGCAAAAAATGGTCCTAAAGCTATACTCATTCCATGCCAAATAGGCGTAGGGTGCTGTTGATAGCCTTCCCGGTTACTCTATTTTTGACTGCCGCAGGCTTGGGGGGATTTGAAATCTATCGGCAATTTCAAGCTCCTCGACTCAACTCGATTTTTCTCGCATCAACATCAACGTCCTCGGATGCTGTCGTACCGATTGCCCCAACCAACACACTCATTGTCGTCGAACCGCCGGAGCCCGTGACACTCCATGTCCCGCTTCCCGACGAAGTACGCGGCATCTATTGGACCGCGGAAACAGCACGCATCCATCGTGCGGAAGAACTGCGCGCGTACATGCTCAAAACCGGATTGAATACGGCCGTCATCGACCTGAAAATGGACAATGGCCAAGTCGTCATGCCTCCGCAAACGATTGTCGACGAACTAGGCAAAGATAATATCTACCGTATCGCGCGTATCGCCGTCATGCGCGATTCGGTCTACGCCCGCGCTCATCCCGATCAGGCGATCAAGTCGACATCTGGAAAACTTTGGCTTGATAAAACAGGCGCCGCTTGGCTCAATCCATCCCATGTCGAAATCGCCGATACCGCGCTCGATCTTGCGCGTGAAGCCTACAAAATGGGTTTTGATGAAATCCAGTTCGACTATATCCGCTTCGCCTCCGACGGATCTCTCTCCTCGATTTCTAAAGCCGACAACCCAAAAATCAAAACCGACATCATGCGAGCTTTTTTTGAGAATGTCGGAGGCGCATTAATGGACGAACACATCCCCGTCTCTTTTGATCTCTTTGGCATGACATTTTTAACGGCGGAAGATTTTGGTATCGGCCAACGATTAGAAGACGCGTACCCCAATGCCGATTTCGTCTCACCGATGGCATACCCATCACACTATTGGCCCGGCTACCTCGGTTTCAAAAATCCGGCCGACCATCCGTATGAAGTCGTTAAAGCGACGCTCGACAAAGGCGCGGAAATCCTTGAAACCGATCACTTTATTTCCGCGACCTCCAGCCGTCCCCATTTCCGTCCGTGGATTCAAGATTTTGATATCGGCGCGACGTACACGGCAAAACACATCGAGGCACAAATCAAAGCCTCACGCGATGCCGGCGCTTCCGGATGGATTCTCTGGAACGCTCGCAACGTCTACGAACCGGCGAATTACGCTCCATTGACACAGAAAAAGACAATAGACTAAAGTATCGCGAGCACATTGGAGGGCTCGATGAAAATCACTCCCGCGGAAGCAAAACTTGATGCGATTCAGACCAAGATGGAGCTTGATGCGGAAGCGCAAAAGGCACCAAAAAATCCCCGGCACGACAACGGAGCACCGCCTCCAAAAAAGCCAGGCTCCGGAAAAAGCTACGGACCCCTCATCTGCGTAGCGCTCATCATCATAGGCATCATCGTCTACGACTACTTCAGCTGTACACAGCTGCCTAGCGAGCCTCCAAGCCTTCCTGAGCGCGCCATCGACATGCGTCACTCGGGCTCACACTGAACAAAACGGTCCCTTCTTTGGGACCGTTTGTCATTTCAATAAAACAATTCGCCCCCGACACCTGAGAAGGTGTCGGGGGCGTTCGGATCAGACCGGCAGAACCGCGGTCAGCTCCTTGAGGATTCGATCGGCGCTCTTGATGCGCTTCTTGGGAGTCTCGAACAGGTCTTCCTGTGCGAGAATGCCGCGCGCATGTGTGAGCTTGATTGCAGCCATTCGGCGCGCGTCCACGCTGAACGAGTCGCAGGCAGCCACATGCTTGGCGATGCGCTCGATCGCGTTGATCGACGCCTCACGGCAATCCTTCATCTGCGCCTCGCTAAGACGCCGATGCGTCATGTGCGAGAGACGGCGGATCACCTGACGCTCGACGACGCACACGAGGAGTACGGCGTGCAGCTCGCGGCGAATCGCCGCGAACACATCCGACTCGATGGCATCGCCAAAGCGACAGCTATCGCAGAGCGCCTCGATACGGCGTGCGGGAGCCTCGAAAGGCTGGATGCGCATGTGCTCGAGCTGAGCCACGAGACCCGGAAAGGTCTGGCTCCGCATGCTCTTCTCCTCCTTGAGGGCCTTGAAGAGCGCTTCCGCCTCCCGATTGAAGGCGGTGACAAGAGCAAGCCGCAGATTCGCAAAGCTGCGAACGCCGAGGATCTGCGCGATGCGGTGTTCGAGCCGAACGACCGCGGCCTTGGCGGTGATCGCGACGACCGGCCCGACGGGATTCTCCGCCTTGGGACTGCGGTAGCCGATCCCCTTGCCGACATTGCGGCTCGCCGCGAGCTTCTGCGCATTGCGCTTGGGCTCGGCGAGATCGCGCTCGATGTCGCGCAGGAGACCAAAGATCTCCTTGGCGTCGCCGTTCTTGAGCTTGCCGCAGCGCATCAGATAGTTGCCCGCGACCTTGAGCTCGCCGATGCGCATCTGAAGCACCCGCTCCTCCGCGATGCCGCCATGATCGATGTGCTCGAGCAGGGACTGCAGGCGGAAGCTGTTGGGAATCTCCATGTGCTCGGTCGCACCCTTGGTGCGCACCTTGAGCTCGTTTGAGTGCAAAACGGCCTTGCCGGTGCGGCCATCCTCTTGCGAGGAGGCGATCACGATGAGCTTGGCATCGGGGAAGCGGTACACCTGACGATGAATCGTCTCGCCCGACAGCCGCAGTGAAACCTGACGAACGAGACGCGGGTCAAAGAACGCGACAGCAGACATGAAATGTACCTCCGTATTCTTCCGTAGGGCTGACCTTAGCAAAAATTGTAATAAAAGTCAACCCTATCAGATACTCAGAAGCCCCGTCCCAACAGAAGTTGAAACGGGGCTTGAGCAGAGTGGTCAAAGTGCCAAAGCCTCGTTGCGGACGAGGAGCAGACGAACGTTGTCGCCCAGACCGTAGCCGACCCAGCAGTCGCGCAGGATGCGAACGCGAACGCGTGCGCGCAGCATCGTCACGCACCGGCCGCCGTAATCATTGAGCGCCGACGACCCGAGGGCGCAGATCCAGTTCGTGTGCTGGAGCTCCGGCTGGGCGTGTCCGAACTCGACGGCTTCCGTCTCGATCGCAAAGTGGTAGCCGAGGCGGTCGAAGTGCTCGGCGAGAGCTTCTTCGATCGTGTCGATCCGCTTGCCGAGGAACTCGGCGGGGATCTCCGCGACGAGGAAGTCGCGTTCGCCCGGAGTCTGATCGATCTTAGCGCAGGAACTGTGACGCTCCCACGTACGACCATCGAAGAGAACAAAGATGCTCTCCTTGCTCAAGAACTTCTTCTCGAGCGCCGCGACTCCCGGGAGCTTGGCGTAGCTCACGTGAAGGCGACAGCTGGCTAACGGGGGTGCTGTGAGCCCCATGTAATCTGCAATCCTTTCCATGACCGCCGACAAGCCCATTCATGCAAATCATTTGCAATCACAGACCAGCCATAACCTAAAACGGCTAATGATTTATTAGCTTATTTTAGGACTCTTGTCAACCCTTATCCTAAGGCTTTTACGATCTCCTTCTTTGTGTATCGAACAATATCCGACCTCAAATCAGCCAATTTATCGTCCAAATATCCTTTTGTAACCATCCCCGCCTCCACCCTAGTCAGACGATTCTCAACCCCACCCATCCGGCCATCTAACCCTCCCATACGATCTTCTAAACGATCAAAACGCGCATCCGTCTCACTAGAAAACTCATTGATCACTTCCAAAAGCTCACCCTGAGAAGCTTCAATTCTATCAACTTTAGTAGAAAGTTGCTTAAATTCTTGCTTGAACTCTCTGAGCTCCAGCAAAATCTCTTTATTTGAAACATCATTCGGCGAAGTTTTCATTTTCATATACTACACTCCGTTCCATGAAACTACTTCCCCTGTCAAGACCTCACCCGTGGATAACTCACGACAAATCCGGCCACGGCGTAATCAACTCATACCCCTCGTCCGTAACCGCCACCGTCACCTCAAAATGCGCGGAAGTGCTTCCGTCATCGGTCGCGATTGTCCACTCGTCGTCTTTCATATAGACATGCCAATCGCCAAGCGTAATCATTGGTTCGATAGCGAGCACCATACCGGTCTCAAGTTTCACGCGCGGAGCACGACGATCGCGATAATGCGGAATCTGTGGCTCTTCATGCACGGCATGTCCGACGCCATGCCCGACCAAGTCGCGGACGATCCCATAACCTTTGGGCGTCAAATAATCGTCGATCGCATTGCTGATGTCATGGATGAATTTCCCCGCACGAACTTCTTTGAGAGCAAGCACCAATGACTCGCGCGTGTCCTCCACGAGCTTGCGCGTCTTCTCATCTGTCTTCCCGACGATCACCGTCGTCGCCATATCTGTGCACAACCCTTTGTACCAAACACCGATGTCGAGACCGACAACATCCCCTTCCTTGATCACGCGCGCCGGAATCGGCAAGCCATGAACGACTTCATCGTTAATTGAAACACAAAGCGCTCCCGGAAACGGCGAGCCATCTTTGTCGATTTTATAACCAAGAAAACTCGGCTTGGCGCCGGCTTCCGCAAAACGCTTGATCGCAATCGCATCAAGCTCCTCACTCGTCGCACCGGCCACACAAGCCTTCCGAATCTCCGCCAGTGTACGCGAAAGCAGCACCCCGCCTTCGCGTAGCGCCTCAATTTCTTCCGGCGTTTTAATCATCGACATAATTATGTGAACCCCAGCTTCTGTGATTTCTTACAAAGCTCCTCATGTAAATCCTCAATCGACTGATCCGCATTCACCGCAAGCAGAAGTCCCCGTTGGCGATAATGAGCGGCCAAGGGCTCGGTCATAAAATGATACACGGCAAGTCTCAAGCGCGCGGTATCTCCCGCATCGTCTTTTCGAGGTGCGAGTTTACCTCGGCACACCGCGCAAGTCATATTCGCGATGACAAAGTCACGATGAAATACGGAACGACACTTCTCGCAGACAAGTCGGCCGGTAAGGCGTTTAAGCGCCGTCGCATCCGGCAATTTCAACTGAATCGCTAAATTCGGTTTCAGTAACTTATCAAGTGCAACCGCCTGTTCCACATTACGCGGAAATCCGTCGAGCACATACCCGCGTTCCATCGCCAAGCCTTTGAGACGTTTCAGTACGATCGCATCGACCAGTTCGTCCGGAGCGAGCATCCCCGCCTCCACATAATCCTCCACCATTTTTCCGATTGCGGTTTTCTCCGCAATCTCGGCGCGCAAAACATTCCCGGACGAAACGAATGGAACGCCATAACGCTCGGCCAATAACTGGCCTTGCGTAGTCTTGCCGGCCCCATGGGGACCAAACAACAAGGCTCGTAAGCGGACACGTGCCATGGCCAATACTGTAAACAGAAAGCAGTGAACAGTAAACTGCTCACTGCTCACTGAAACCTGACAACTGCCCTAGTACACGTCGTACTCGCGCATCGTAATTTGCGACTGGATCTGCTTGATCGATTCAACCACCACGGAAACGACGATCAAGATCGACGTACCGCCAAGCGCGATCAAACGCGTTCCAAGAGCACCTTCCGCGATGAGCGGGGCGACGGCAATGATGCCGAGGAAAAGCGCGCCTCCGAGCGTGATGCGGTTCACGACGCTCTGCAAATAATCGGCCGTCGGCTTACCCGGACGAATGCCCGGAATAAATCCGCCCTGCTTCTGAATGTTTTCGGCGATGCGATCCGGGTGAAACACGATCGACGTATAGAAGTAGGTGAAGATGACGACGAGTGAAAAGTAGAGGATGCCATACACCAGCTGATTCTGCAGCGTCACGATCACCCACGTCGCAGCCTGCGCGACCCATGCCGTATGGGCCTGCGTAAAGAACTGAGCGATCACGGACGGGAACAACAACAGCGAGATGGCAAAAATGATCGGAATAACGCCGGTCAAGTTGACACGGAGCGGAAGCGACGAGCCTACGCCGCCGAGACCGCTACTCATCCCGCGCGACTGTCGCGCGTACTGCACCGGCACATTGCGCTGGCCTTCCGACACAAACACGACACCGGCAACCATACCGACCGCCACGGCGGCGTACAGGACATAAGTAAACCACTGCGTTGCATCGGTCGTCGCAAGAAGCTGGGAAAGCGAGCTCGGCAATCCGGCAATAATACCGGCAAAGATGAGCAATGAGATACCGTTACCAACTTTCTTCTCGCTCATGAGCTCGCCCATCCACATAAGCAGCATCGTTCCGCCGGTCACCGACGCGATAATCATCACAATGTGAAGCGGATCGCTGTTGGTCAAAATCGGCGTTTGCGATTGCTTGAGCAATTGCAGCAAGCTAAACGATTGAACAATCGCGAGCGGGATCGTCAGCATGCGCGTCCACTGGTTAATACGGCGCTGTCCGGCCTCCCCGTCTTTCTGGATTTCCTCAAGACGCGGGAAAATCATCGCCAAGAGCTGGAAGATAATCGACGCCGTAATATACGGAGCGACACCCAACGCGACGATGCTGAAGTTCTCAATCGTACCGCCCGAGAACAAGTTCAGAAGTCCGAGCACCTGGTTCGCGTCAAAGAAACGCTTGAGCGCGACAAGGTCGACTCCCGGGAGCGGAATATTGGCCATGACACGGAAGATGACCATCATTCCGAGGACAAAGAGGAGGCCATTGCGTACCTCTTTTACCTTCCAGGCTTGCATGAGCTTATCCCACATAGAGCGAAGAAAAACGAAGAGTTATTTGACGGAACCGCCTGCTGCTTCAATCGACGCTTTGGAACCGGCCGTAACGGCAACGCCATTCACGGTCAGCTTCTTATCGAATGCTCCGCTGCCGACAATCTTGGCTTCACGATCGCTGCGGCCAATGATGCCTTTCTCGCGAAGGGTCGCCATCGACACCTCTTCTCCGTTGGCAAACACCGAGAGGCGCTTGAGCGGAATAGCGGCAACCTTGGCGTAACGGCTCTTGAAACCGCGGTTCTTTGGGAAGGACAGCAACATCTGCTTCAAACCTTTGAGTTTGAGCTTATGGCTACCACCGGTACGGGACTTCTGACCCTTGGTACCTTTTCCGGCGGTCTTTCCGCGTCCGCTTCCCGGTCCTCGACCGATGCGGAATCGCTTGGAGCGCGAACCAAATTTGGGCGCGAGGTTGTTGAGAGTAAGAGACATAATAGTTTATGCGGTCTTCTCGACGGGAGCCTGAGCGGCTGCCGTACGAGTGGACAAACGGAGCTTGCGGAGTGCGGCAAACGTCGCTTTCACGTTGTTGGTCTTGTTCTTGGAACCAAGAATCTTGGACACGACGTTTGGAACGCCGGCAAGTTCAAGCACGATGCGCACGGCGCCACCGGCCTTGACCCCCGTACCTTCCGGAGCCGGTTTCAAGATCACATACGCGGCGCCAAACTTGGCTTCCACGGCATGCGGAATTGTTCCCTTCACAAGCGGAACTGTGAACAAGGCCTTGCGTGCCTGTGTCGTTGCCTTGGCCGTTCCACCGGCAACGTCGACACCCTTGGCAAGTCCGTATCCGGCTCGGCCCTTACGGTTGCCGATGACGGTCAAGACGCGGAAGCGCATGCGCTTACCACCCTTGGTCACACGCGTGACACGAGCGACTTCAATATTCTTTTCTTCGTAGTCGGCTTCTGCCGGCACATCCATACGCGGACGGCGATCACGACCGCCTCCGCGGCCTCCACGTCCGCCGGCGCCTCCGCCTCCGGGACCGCCACGGCGATCACCGGGTCGGCCGCCGGGACGATAAGCGCCACGCGCACCGGCTGGTGCGGCGGCAGGGGCGGGTTTCGCGGCGGGCGTCGGAGCCGGAGTCGAGCTAGGCTCGACCGGAACGACGGCTTCCGGAATTGGCTGGTTTGTTTCTTCGATCATAAGATTAGAAAGTCAATCCGGCTTCGCGCGCACCGTCAGCGACGGCTTTCACACGGCCATGATAACGCTTGTCGCGGCGGTCAAAAACGACCGACGAAATACCTTTTGCCTTGGCACGCTCGGCAATGAGTTTGCCCACCATCGTCGAAATCTCGGACTTAGTCTTGCCCTTGCGGTCGGCGGCGGAAACATCGGCGTCGCTTGCGGCGGCGAGTGTCTTGCCGGCACGGTCATCGATAACTTGCGCATAGATATGCGCGAGCGTACGGGCAACCGTAAGACGCGGTCGCTCGCTCGAGCCGGTGACCTTGGCACGCACGCGCGCGACACGGCGGGCGCGGGCGGTAGAAGTGTTGAGAGACATAGGAGGAGGTTAGGCGGTCTTTGCGGTCTTACCGGCTTTGCGGCGAATCGTTTCATCCGTGTACTTCACACCCTTGCCCTTATAAGGCTCCGGCGGACGCTTGCGGCGGATCTGGGCGGCGAGCTCGCCGACCATCTGCTTGTCGGCACCGGAAATCGTCAACACCTGTTTGTCGACTTTTGCCTCGATACCTTCCGGCAGTGGGAATTTAATATTATGAGAAAAACCCACGTCCATGACGACGGTCTTTCCTTCCAGCGCGACTTTGTAGCCGACGCCGACAAACTCGAGAGACTTCTCGTAAGGCTTTTGCAAACCTTCCACCGCGTTGGCGATGAGCTGGCGAGTCAGGCCCCAAATAGCGCGTTGATACACGTTATCCGGAAGTTCAACATTCACGACGGCGCTGCGCGGCTCGGTTTCAAGCGTGACAATCGAGTGCGGAGGAAGCGGAACCGTGAGTGTAGCCTTGGGGCCCTTCACGATCACCTTCCCAGCCTCGACCGTGAGGTCGATGCCCGAGGGCAGGAGAATCGGTTTTTTACCAATACGAGACATAGAGTTGGAATTAGGTGACTTCGCAAAGCACTTCACCGCCGAGCTTTCGGCGACGAGCCTCTTTGTTGGTCATAAGACCGGCTGACGTCGACAAGATAGCGATACCCTGTCCGGAAAGGACCGGACGGAGTTCCGTATACTTGGCGTAGACGCGGCGGCCCGGAGTTGAGATACGGTCGATGGAACGGACGGCCGGAATTTTTCCATCGTACTTCAACGTCACGGAAAACGATTTTTTGGGGCCGACGGTTGTTTCCTTGACGCCGGCGATAAAGCCTTCACGCTCAAGGACCTTGGCGATAGAAAGTTTGATACGCGAACCCGGCACGCTCATCGTGTCGAGCCCGGCCGCATACGCGTTGCGAATGCGGGTCAGGAAGTCGCTGATTGGATCGGTATACATAGGATTACCAGCTTGATTTGGTCACACCGGGCAACTCGCCGCGGTTGGCAAGCTCACGGAAGCAGATGCGGCAGATTCCGAAGTCGCGCATGAACGCGTGCTTGCGCCCGCAGCGCCAGCAACGGCGCACTTCACGGGTGGAAAACTTTGGCTTGCGGAGGGACTTGGCGATTTGCGCTTGAGTAGCCATAGACTAGTTGTTGAATGGGAAACCGAGAGCGCGCAGGAGCGCTTCACCGCGCTCGCGGGTTCCGGCCGTGGTGGACACGGTGACTTGGAGGCCATGGACGCGCTCGACTTCATCCGGACGGATTTCCGGGAACGCGAGGTTCTCACGGAAGCCGATGGAAAAGTTGCCGCGACCGTCAATTCCCTGCTTTGAGATACCGCGGAAGTCGCGGATACGCGGGAAGGTGAACTGGGTAAAGCGCGTGAGAAAATCCCACATGCGCTTGCCACGAAGCGTAACCATCATGCCAACGATCATTCCCTCGCGGATTTTAAAGCTCGCGATGGATTTCTTGGCCTTGGTCTTCACCGGTTTTTGTCCGGTGATGCGGAGCAAGGTCTGTTCGACGGTGTCGAGCACCTTGGGATCCTTGATCCCCTGCGACAAACCGACGGAAAGCGTAACCGACGTGACCTTCGGGACGGCCATGCGGTTCTCGATACCGAACTCTTTGGTAAGAGCCGGAACGATCTCCTTATTGTAGCGTTCTTGAAGTGTCATATGGGTTAGGCAGTCTTACGCGCCTTGGAGTGGCGCATCGGTTTACCGTTAGAACCAACAGGCTGGACATTCGACGCGTGGATCGGCATCGCAAATTCGATGACCTGACCCTTGTCCTCTGTACGTCGCGAGCGCATGTGGCGCTTTGTCATGTTCACGCCCTCGACTACGACACGGTTAAGCAAGGGAAGCGTTTGCACGACTTTCCCCTTCTTTCCCTTGTTCTTGCCGGCAATGACGATGACTTCGTCGCCGGATTTAATTTGGAGTTTCATAGTCTTAGAGGACTTCCGGTGCGAGCGACACGATCTTGGCATAGCCACGACCGCGCAGTTCACGAGCGACAGGTCCAAAGATACGCGTACCTTTGGGTTCCTTATTCTTAAGGTCGATGATGACGCCGGCGTTCTCATCAAAACGGATATACGTGCCGTCCGGGCGGCGTGTCTCCTTGCGCGTGCGCACGAGAACCGCTTTCACCACGTCCGACTTCTTCACGGTTCCGCGCGGATCGGCGATCTTGACGACGCAAGTAACGACATCGCCGAGCATGCCGTAACGCTTCTTATAACCTCCGGTGACCTGAATCACCTGGAGAAGTTTGGCTCCCGTGTTGTCGGCGACGGTGAGCATGGATCGATGTTGAACCATATTAGGCTTGAGAAACCGTAGACAAATACTTGAAGTGCTTGTCCTTGGAAATCGGTCGCGTTTCCTGGAACTCGACGACGTCGCCCATCTTGCAAACGCTGTCCGGATCGTGGATCTTGAACTTTTTGGAAAGCGTGAAGTACTTACCGTACTTTGCATGAGCCACACGACGGTCCACGCGGACCACAGCCGTCTTCTGCATTGCCGTGGAAACGACAACGCCTTGGAGGCGGCGTGGATTGTTTGTGTTAGTGGATGTCATATGGGTTAGGCGTTTTTGGCTTCGGACTTGGGTTTGGAAGCGATAGCGGTGAGGAGTCGTGCGAGCTCGCGCTTCTTGCTGCGCATCTCGCGGACTTTTCCGTGCTGGCGGGTCGCGATCTTGAACCGGAGTTCGCGGATCGTGCCTTGCAGGTCGGCGGCCTCGCGTGTGAGCTCGGCGGCGGACTTCTGCTGAAGTTCTTTAGACATATTAGTTGCTAATGAACTTACAGACCGGACTCAATTTGTAAGCCGCGCTCTGAAGCGCGATCTTGGCCTGATCGGCCGGGATGCCGTCCATCTCGTAGATCACGGTGCCGGCGCGTACGACGGCGACGTAGTGGTCGACCGCACCTTTACCGGATCCCATCGGCACTTCGTTTCCTTTCTTGGTGATCGGCTTGTCCGGGAAAACACGGATCCAGACCTTTCCACCTTTCTTAATGTAGCGAGTAAGGACGCGGCGTCCTGCTTCGATTTCCTGGCTTGAGATCCAAGCCGGGGTCATCGCCTTCAGGCCGTAGCTACCAAACGAGAGTTCAAGTTTGGTTGTTGCGACACGGATGTTTCGCGCGCGGCCCTTATGCCACTTGCGGTGTTTGACTTTTTTTGGAATCAACATACGAGTGGGTTATGAGACAGCGGGAGCAGCCGGTTCCGGCTTATCCGTTGGGGCGAATGAGGCAGCTTCTCCGCGCGGGGCGCGAGGAGCGGAACGCGGGGCGCGATCGGTATCGCGACCGCCACGACCGCGGGACGGCGTCGTCGGCTGGTATTGATTCAAACGATCCTGCGCAAACACGTCGCCGCGATAAATCCAGACTTTTACACCGATGGCTCCCGCCATCGTGCGGGCGGCGTCGGCGGCATAGTCGATGTCGGCGCGCAAGTTGGTGAGCGGAATCTTGCCCCAAGCCAACCATTCGCGGCGGGCAATTTCCGCACCGTTCAAACGACCGGACACGGCAACCTTCACACCGAGTGCGCCACCTTTCTTCACGCGCTCGATCGACATCTTGAGCACGCGGCGGAACGGCATGCGGCGCTCGAGGTCGGCGATCACGCCTTGTACGACGAGAGCGGCGTCCAATGACGGGCGGCCGATTTCGACGACATTCACCGCGAGCTGAACGCTCTTGGCTTTGCTCGGGAAAAACTTCTTGAGCAATTTCTTCTTCAATCCGTCGGCTCCTTCGCCGGAGCGGCCGATCACGAGACCGGGCTTGGCGGAATGAACCGTCACAGCCATCGTTCCACGAGAGCGCTCGATTTCAATACGGCTGATCGCGGCATCCTTGAGATCCTTTCTGAGGAAATCGCGGATCGCCAAATCCTGGCGCAAGTTGGCGCGATACGCATCGTCACGTGCCATCCAGCGAGACGGCCATGTGGTGGTCGTACCGAGACGGAAGACTTTTGGATTTACTTTATGTCCCATAGGATTAGGCGTTAGCCTCCGACTTCGGAGCCTTTACGGACTTCTTAGTAGCAACGGTCTTGATGACTTTCTTGGACTTCTTGGCTTTGGCAACAGGCTTCTCATCCGAGAGCACGAGCGTGATATGCGTCGTGCGCTTGCGGATCGGTGCCGCACGGCCAAAAGCGCGCGGACGTGAGCGCTTCAAGGTCGGACCTCCGTCGGCGACGATGGTTTTGACGAAAAGCGTTTCCGGCTTCAAATGAAAATTATGATCGGCATTGGCCATCGCGGAACGCAACAGCTTGTGCACCGGTTGGGCGGCAAGCTTTGGCAAGAAGTTAAGCTTGGTTTCGGCGGCAGTCACCGACAAGCCACGGATAGCATCAACCACGAGTCGGACCTTGCGGGGCGACATGCGGAGGAAGCGGAGGGAAGCGTGTACATCCATATTATTTCTTGGCGGCCGGAGCGGCGGCGGCAGGAGCCGGAGCGGCGGCGGCATCGGTCGTCTTAGCTAACTTGCCTCCATGACGAACAAACTTGCGCGTCTGGGAAAATTCGCCCAGCTTGTGGCCGACCATGTTCTCCACGACATGCACGGGGATATGAATCTTGCCGTTATGCACGCCAAACGTCATTCCCACCATTTCAGGTGTGATCGTGGATGCACGTGACCAGGTCTTGATGACGGTCTTGGATCCGGGGCCGGCTTTTCTCACCTTGGCGAGAAGTTTCTCGTCGATGAACGGGCCCTTTTTGAGACTTCGTGACATAGGCGTGGATTAGAGGGTCTTACCCTTACGGCGCGAAATAATGAGTTTATTGCTGGAGAGGTGTCCTTTGCGGGTCTTCACGCCGAGAGCGTGCTTGCCCCACTTGGTCTTGGCGTACTTCATACCGATCGGATGTTTACCTTCACCACCTCCGTGCGGGTGATCAACCGGGTTCATGACCTTACCGCGAACCGTCGGCTTAATACCGCGATGTCGCATGCGGCCGGCCTTGCCCCAGCGGACCAAGTGCCAGTCGGGGTTGGATACCGTACCGATCGTCGCCATGCAGGATTGAGGAACGCGGCGAACTTCACCGGACGGAAGTTTCAATGCGGCCCACTCGTCTTCCAACGCCATAAACTCAATACGCGAACCGGCGCCATGTCCAAGCTGACCGCCCTTTCCGGGAGCGAGCTCAACCGAGTGTACCAGTGCACCCAGCGGAATCTTGGAAAGCGGCAAACGGTTACCGACGGAAATTTCCGCTTCGTTCATCGACGAGACGACAATGTCGCCAACCTTCAAACCTTCCGGAGCAAGAATGTAGCTCTTCACGCCATCCTTGTAGTTGATAAGGGCGATACGAGCTCCGCGGTTCGGATCGTATTCGATCGTCGCGACCGTAGCCGGAATATCAAAGCGCGTGCGCTTGAAATCGACTTCGCGCAGATAACGACGAGCGCCGCCGCCCTGATGGCGCACGGTAATCTTTCCAAGCGAACGACCCGCATTGGACTTGCGGAACGAGATGAGAGACTTTTCCGGTTCCGTCGAGGTGACGTCGGCAAAGCTCTGCACCGAGAGATTTCGCGACCCGGAATGGTTCGGGCGAATTTTCTTAATAGGCATATGATTAGACTCCTTCGTACAGGCTAAGCGTCTGTCCCTTCTTCAAGGTGACGAGTGCCTTTTTAACATCGTGTCGGAACGTGACGCGCTTGCCGCGGCGGACAGGCTTACCCGATGTACGGATAATACGGACAGCCTCGACGTTGACGCCGTACAGCGACTCGACCGCCTTGCGGATGGATACCTTCTCGGCATTCATCGGGACTTGGAAGACGTAGGTTCCGGCATCGGCAAGACGAGCGGCCTTTTCACTGACGTGCGGCTTGGTCAAAAGACGGAGCGCTTGAGGATCAACCTTGCTTGTCACAGCCGGCTTGTCCGACTTTTCCGATTTGGCGACAGTTTTTTTGGCAACAGCTTTCTTCGCAGCCGGCTTCTTAGCCGGAGCTTCATCTTTCTTGAGGAATCGGTCGAGAATAGCCATATGTTTAGGCGTAAATCTTCTCAAAAGCCGCAACCGCGTCCTTGAGGAAGGCGACTGAGCGATACGTAAGAACGTCGTTCAAGTTCACGCTGTTAACGGTCACGAGTTTGACGTTAGGAATGTTGCGTACCATGCGGAGCAAGGACGGATTGGAAGCCGGTGCCACCAAAAGCGTGTTGCGATCAAGCGGCAACTTCTTGATCATCTCGGCCATGACCTTGGTCTTGGGCGATTCCGTCTTGATCGATTCGATCGCGATCATCTTCTTGTCGAGGACCTTGTCGGACAATGCCATAAGCAAAGCCGTGCGCTTGGCCTTCTTGTTTACTTTTTGCGAAAAATTACGTTCGGAAAGCGGACCAAAAGCGATACCACCACCAACCCACTGCGGGCTGCGGATGGAACCTTGGCGGGCGCGGCCCGTACCCTTCTGCTTCCATGGCTTTTTACCACCACCGCTAACTTCACCCTTGGTCTTGGTGCTGGCGATGGAACGGCGGGCATTGTTGCGCTGAGCAACCATGACCTCGTGCACAAGCGCCTTGTTGGGCTTGATACCAAACAACGCCTCGTTGAGAGCGAGTTCACCGACGGCTTTGCCGTCTTGGCTGTAGAGAGAAATGCTCGTCATATTAGGCGGAATGGATTTCAATAATTGTGTGGCGTGCGCCCGGTACCGCGCCCTTGAGAGCGATGATACCGCCGTCGCGAATCTCGACGACTTCGAGATTCTTGACCGTGACGCGTTCGTCACCCATGTGACCGCCCATGCGGCGTCCCTTGAAAACGTGCTGAGGACCACCGGCTCCAATGGAACCCGGCATACGTTCCTGGTCCTTGTGACCGTGGGATTTTGGATGACCATGGAAACCATGGCGCTTCACAACACCCTGGAAGCCCTTACCTTTGGACTGACCGACAACGTTGACGGTCTCTCCCGGCTGGAAGATACCGGCCTCGATCGCATCGCCGCGCTTGAGCGTAGAATCGCTCTCGACACGGAAATCGCGAAGGACACGCATCGGCGGCAAATCTTTCAAGTGACCTGCTTCCGGCTTGGTGGCGTTCTTATGATTTTGAAAACCGATTTGAACGGCAGCAACGCCGTCCTTTTCGGCGGTTTTGACTTGCGTAACAATGCAGGGTCCGGCTTTCACGAGCGTCACGGGAACTACCGTGCCGTCCGCCGCATAGACCTGCGACATCTCGAGTTTTTCGCCCAGAATGAATTTCATAGGTCGGATTGGTCGCGGATTAAATAGAACTGATCGAACTGGTAGATAACAAAAGCCCGTAATCTGCTGACGATCGGGAAATCGCCTTCAAATTACGGGCTTCTGTTAAGTCCATGATTGATGGGTTTTTCGCGATTCGCTGCAGGGAGGTTATCTCACGTGAGAACTTTCTCCTTGGGAACCTTTGTTGTGAAAACTACATCTTGATCTCCACGTCGACACCGGCTGGCAAGTTGAGCGACGTCAGGGCGTCGATCGTCTTGGCATTCGGATCGAGGATGTCCACGATTCGCTTGTGAATTCGCATTTCGAATTGTTCACGCGCGTTCTTGTGGACAAAGGTGGAACGGTTAACCGTCCACTTTTTCTTCTCGGTAGGAAGAGGTACCGGACCGACAACTTTTGCGCCGGAGCGCTCGGCTGTTTCAATGATGGTGCGCGTCGCAAGATCGATGATCTTGTGGTCGTACGCACGAATCTTGATTCGGACTCGGTGACCGCCGGCGGCTTCCTTTGAAGCGGCTGACTTTGATTTGGTGTCGGGCATGTGGAGTGGAGAGGACCATGGCATTCTCCGCACCGTCCTCGCCATCACCCGTTGTGGTGGCGAGAGGCTGCGGAGAAATCCTCCCTCGTTAATGTACTGAATTATTTGATGATCTTGGTAACAACGCCGGCGCCGACGGTCTTGCCACCCTCGCGGATGGAGAAACGCATCTTGTCTTCAACGGCGACCGGAGTGATGAGCTTGACGATGATCTTCACGGTGTCGCCAGGCTGAACCATGGCAACGTCGGCCGGAAGGTTAACTTCACCGGTCACATCCGTCGTGCGGATGTAGAACTGCGGCTTGTAACCCGTGACGAACGGCTTGTGGCGACCACCTTCTTCCTTGGTGAGGGCGTAGATTTCGCCTTCAAACTCGGAGTGAGGAGTGATGGAACCCGGCTTGGCAAGAACCATACCGCGCTCAATGTCTTCCTTTTTCACACCGCGGAGCAAGAGACCTGCGTTGTCTCCGGCCATACCCTCGTCCAACTGCTTGTTGAACATTTCGATACCGGTAACAACCGACTTGGCTGTTTCACCGAGACCGACGATTTCAATGTCTTCGTTGATCTTGATCATGCCGCGCTCGATGCGTCCCGTGACGACCGTACCGCGACCTTCAATCGAGAACACGTCTTCAACCGGCATGAGGAACGGCTTGGAGGTTTCGCGGACAGGCTCCGGAATCCACTCGTCACAGGCCTTGATCAAGTCGAGAATCGGCTTGGAAGCAACCTCGTCAGACGGGCTGGCAAGGGCCTTGGTGGCGGATCCGCGGATAATCGGCGTGTTCTTACCGTCGTATTCGTACTTGGTGAGAAGCTCGCGGATTTCCTCTTCGACAAGGTCGATGAGTTCCGGGTCTTCCACGAGGTCGACTTTGTTCAAGAAGACGACGATGGAAGGAACGCCGACCTGACGAGCGAGCAAGATGTGCTCACGAGTCTGCGGCATCGGACCATCGGTAGCGGCAACCACGAGAATAGCACCGTCCATCTGGGCGGCACCCGTGATCATGTTCTTGATGTAGTCGGCGTGACCGGGACAGTCGACGTGCGCGTAGTGGCGCTTCTCGGACTCGTACTCCGTGTGTGCCGTGGCAATCGTAATACCACGAGACTTGGACTCGGGAGCTTTGTCGAGGGAGTCGATACCCTTATCTTGGGCCTTAAAACCGTGTTTATTAAGGACGGCAAGGATCGCTGCCGTCGTGGTCGTCTTGCCGTGGTCAACGTGGCCGATGGTGCCGATGTTGACGTGCGGCTTTGAGCGCTCAAACTTGTCCGCCATAAGAAGTACGTGACGTAAATTAAGCCGATAGAATAAGGTTCGCTTTAAAAGCGAGTGTCACGAGGATATCAGAGGCTAAAAAAACGCGCAAGAGGCGGGGTTTTCCCTATTTCGTCTCCTCGTCCGTGGGCTCCAAATAGAAACGCTCCTCCAAAGAAATTTCGCTATCTTGAGCCATTTCTGGCGAATCCATCACCTGAATCGCAATTTCCCGCAAAACCGGGGCCGATTCCTGCTTGATAGGAGCCTCGCTTGATGTCTGAGGCGCCATGGTCGCAAACTCGGTAACCGTCGGTTCCTCCGATTCAGGTTTTGAGTTCTGCGGCTTACGACTTGTGGCTTGCGAAACGCCTTCCCCAAGACGCTCGTACGTCTGAAGCGCCATAATTACCATCGGTTCTCGACCGGCGGCGTCCGTAACGATAAGCGGCGACCCCATCCGGCGAGCCGTCTCCAAAATGCGCTGAAATGACATATGCATCGGATCTCACCATGTCGATCTCGCCTGTGCAAGCGCTAGTTATACCACTTAGCCTGCTCCTCATAGAGCTTGGCATACGTCCCTCCTTTGGCAAGCAAATCCTCATGCGATCCATCCTCCATCATCGCGCCATTTTCAAACACAATAATACGATTCGCACGGCGCACCGTTGAGAATCGATGCGAAATATAAATAATCCCCTTTCCTTGCATCTCTTCATGTAGTTGTTCGAAGAACGCCGTCTCCGCGAGCGCATCCATTGCCGATGTCGGCTCGTCGAATGCGAGCATGCGTCCACCATGCACAAGCGTTCTCGCGATGAGCAGTCGTTGCGTCTGCCCGCCGGAAACATTGTGCGGTTCGATGCCGGGCGGCGCCACCCAGTCGCCAATAAACGTGTTCAATCCGCTTTTCAGCTCGCGGACGACGGCATCCGCTCCGGAAATTTTCAGGGCGCGCGAAACGGGAACGCCGTGTTTGGCCCAGCGTGCATCCGGCTCGCCAAATAACAAATTATCTTGGATAAAATCCTGATACAACTTTCCACTCTGTAGAAGCAAATGAAATGCCCGTCGCCATTCCGCCGGCTTATAGGAATCGAGCGGCTTTCCATTCACCAGAATCTCCCCTTCACTCGGCTTATCCAGAGACGCGAGTAGTCGAAGGAACGTCGATTTTCCCGCACCATTCTCCCCTACAATCGCCACATGCTCATTCTCACGGAGCGTGAGTGAAATATTTCGCAAAGCAAAACGTTCCGTCCCCGGATAGTGATAACCAACATTTTTGAATTCAATCATAAGCCTCTCGCGCGGAATCTGATGTCCTTGGCTTGTTTCTTCCGGAATATGAAATACATGGTCGACGCGGGCAAGTATTCCGGCATTTGCCGTCAGGCGAGCAATCGCCGTCGTGATACCGCCCAAACCTTCTCCGACAAGACCAAATAGATTAAGAGAAACATATAACGAACCAAGCAGCGCGGGATTTTTAAACGCTTGTGGAGCAAAGACAAAAAGAATAACGGCATACGCGACACCTTGTGCAAATGCCAAAATGAAACGAGCCGTCGCGCTGCTGAATCCGGTTTTCTTATAACGCGCAAGAACGCGACCGGAAGCCTCGCGGAAACGATCAAGTAAACGCGGCGCCGCTCCAAGCAGACGCAATTCACGAAAATCCTCTCCCATCATGAAAACATACTTCGTGTACTCGATGCGACGCCCATCAAGAGAATTCCACATGGAAGCCCACAAATCATTCTTTGCCTCAAATGAAGCGTCGAGAGCCTGAAAAACCGCCACGCCCAGAACAAGCGCCATCACCCACCAAGGTGAAGTCGTCGCAAGACTCATAGCTCCAATGAGCTGGATCACGGAACGAAACAGTTGTTCCGTATACGCGGGCAGACTATTGATACGCCACAACTCTTCACGCACGTAATCCAAATCGCGACGAATATCCGGTTCAAGCAACCGCTCCGGAGCAATCTTTGAGAGATGGGCGTACACGGCCTCATGCGCCGCGAGCGTCACAGATCGCTCCCCCCAATCCGCAAGCTTGGACTGCAAGAGGTTATCGGCAAGTTTCTGCAGACCGTATGAAATCGCCGAACCGATCACGAGCGTATAGGCACGATCCGTATTCCCGGAAGTCACGGCGGCAACCAACAAACCAAAAAAGAAAATTTGCAATGACTGCATCGTGGCGGAAAGCAGCTGCAAGACAATTCGCAGCGCCGTAAGGCCTCGATTTGCCCGCCATTGCAATACTAAAAAACGCACATACGAACGCAAAAGATCGCGCCAAGGTATGGAAGGTCGTCCGGAAGCGTCCAATCGAGTCATTAAACCAAGTATACCACGTGGCTAACCTTAGCCTTAGAAATAGCTATTTCATTGACAAAATGCCCAAAAAGTGCTATAGTTACAGCGAGTGCTACGCGAAATATCAAATGGTTTTAACCGGCTGAAACACGCGTCCGTCCATCTGGTAGATGCTTTCCGGACAAACGCACAAAAACACAGAAGGTTCGACAGGAAACAACAATATTTAGCCTGGTAAACGACTTCAAGTTTTGACGAAAAAACACCCCCGACTTCGGTCGGGGGTGTTTTGTATTCTGCGTCTGTTTATTTCTTCGCGCGCCCTTCAATAATCGTCTGCGCCACGTTATTCGGCACCTCTCCGTAATGGGAGAATTCCATCGAGTAGCTCGCACGTCCCTGCGTCATCGAGCGCAAGTCCGTGGAGTAGCCGAACATTTCCGAGAGCGGAACGAGAGCGCTAGCGACGCGTGCGCCCGAGCGTTCACTCATGTCCTGAATTTGTCCGCGCTTGGAGTTCAAGTTACCGACGACATCGCCCATAAAGGATTCCGGCATCACGACTTCCACCTTCATGATCGGCTCGAGCAAGTACACACCAGCCTTGATCGCGGCTTCCTTGAACGCGAGCGAACCCGCGACCTTAAAGGCGGCTTCAGACGAGTCAACATCGTGGTACGAACCATCGACGAGCGTGACTTTCACATCGATCACTTGATAACCGGCAAGCACACCGCGCGTGGTCGCTTCCTGAATACCCTTGTTGATCGGCGTAATAAATTCACGCGGAATCACACCACCCTTAATTTCATCGACGAATTCGTAGCCCTTGCCCGGTTCATTCGGTTCAAGGTTAATAACGGCGTGACCATATTGACCACGACCACCCGACTGACGCACATACTTACCTTCCACATCTTCCACTTTATTGCGGATAGCTTCACGATACGCAACCTGCGGCTTACCAACCGTTGCATCGACCTGAAACTCGCGCTTCATACGGTCGACAATAATTTCCAAGTGTAATTCACCCATACCGGAAATAATCGTCTGCAACGTTTCCTCATCGGTACGCACACGGAAGGAAGGATCTTCTTCCGCAAGCTTCTGAAGAGCAAAACCCATCTTCTCTTGATCGCCCTTGGTCTTAGGTTCGATAGCAATCGAGATAACCGGTTCCGGAATTACAATCGACTCGAGAACAAGCGGGCGCGATTCGTCATATAATGTGTGGCCCGTAAACGTCGCCTTCAAACCTACGGCAGCGGCGATTTCTCCGGAATACACATCGCTCACTTCCTCGCGCTCATTGGCGTGCATGCGCACGATACGCGAGATACGTTCACGTTCCCCCGTCTTGGCGTTCATGACATAAGAGCCGGATGCAAGGTGGCCGGAGTACACGCGGAAAAATACCAAGCGTCCGACGAACGGATCCGACATGACTTTAAACGCAAGCGCGGCAAACGGCTCGCTGTCATCGGCGTGAATCTTAATCTCTTTTGTCTCGTCATCGACGTCATGAGCAATAATCTCCTTGATGTCGAGCGGGCTCGGAAGATAATCAACAACGGCGTCGAGCATAAACTGCACGCCCTTGTTCTTCAAAGCCGATCCGCACAAAATCGGATAAATCTGGCTCGCGATGACGGCTTTGCGAAGTGCGGTCTTCAGCTCTTCGATCGAAAGCTCCTCGCCGGCAAGATACTTGTTCATCAGCGCCTCATCCGTTTCCGCAATCGCTTCGACCAATTTGGCGCGGTACTCCTTGGCTTTATCTAGCATGTCCGCCGGAACATCGCGCTCTTCAAACTTCTGTCCCATTTCATCCAAATAGACCTCGGCCTTCATCGGCAACAGGTCGATGATGCCGGTAAAGTTGGCTTCCGTTCCGATCGGCAGCTGCATCGGGTAGGCGTTCTTGGTGAGCTTCTCGTGAATGGAAGCGACATCCTTATAAAAGTCGGCGCCCATGCGGTCGAGCTTGTTGATGAAACACAAGCGCGGCACTTTGTGCTTGTCAGCCTGGCGCCATACCGTTTCCGACTGCGGTTCTACACCGGCAACGCCGTCAAACACGGTGACAGCACCGTCAAGAACGCGCAGCGAGCGCTGTACTTCAATCGTGAAGTCGATGTGACCCGGAGTATCGATCAGGTTCAAACGCTTGCCCTTCCAAAAACAGGTCGTGGCAGCGGCCGTAATCGTAATACCGCGCTCTTGCTCCTGCGCCATCCAGTCCATGGTGGCTTCACCCTCGTGCACTTCACCGATCTTGTGCTTTTTTCCGGTGTAATACAGCACACGCTCGGAGACCGTGGTCTTACCGGCGTCGATGTGGGCAATGATGCCAAAGTTACGGGTGTCGAGGAGAGAATATTCGCGGGGCATATAGTGTTAGAAAGAGACCGCAGACCTTGTCTGCGGTCTCATTTTTTTATTTCGCAAAGTGGGCAAACGCGCGGTTGGCTTCTGCCATGCGCTGGACTTCCAACTTTTTCTTGACGGCGTCGCCTTGGTTCTGCGCGGCTTCCATGATCTCAAACGCAAGCTTCTCGGCCATCGGCTTGCCCTTGCGGGAACGGGCGGCATTGAGGAGCCAGCGGTAGGCAAGCTGAACACGGCGTTCCGCGCGCACCTGCATCGGCACCTGATAGTTGGCACCGCCAACGCGCTTGGCTTTGACTTCAAGAAGCGGAGAAATATTCTTCATCGCCTCGTCAAAAATTTCCATGGCCGGCTTTTCCATTTTGGCTTCAACCGCGTCGAGAGCCTCGTACACGATTTTCTGGGCCGTCGTCTTTTTACCGCCGATCATCAAATAGTTGATCAGTTTCCCGATCAAAGGATTCTGATATTTCGGGTCGATGGGCGCGGCTCGCTTAGGAGCTTGTTTACCTCGCATATAAATTCAATATCAATCGTTACTTCTTTTCAGCCTTAGGACGGCGAGCTCCGTACAGGGAACGGCTGCGGCGGCGGCCTTGGACACCCTGCGTATCGTACACACCGCGAACGATGTGGTAGCGGACACCAGGAAGGTCCTTTACGCGTCCACCGCGGATCATGACAATCGAGTGCTCCTGAAGGTTGTGGCCTTCACCAGGAATGTAGGCGGTGACTTCCGTCCCATTAGAAAGTCGGACACGGGCAATCTTACGAATGGCCGAGTTCGGCTTTTTGGGCGTCATCGTCGTTACCTTGACGCATACGCCACGCTTGAAAGCGGCGCCACGGCGCAACATCGTGCGCTTGCGGTGCAAGGTGTCCATAGCGTACTGCAGAGCAGGGCTCTTGGACTTGACCCGCGTCGCCTTACGGGGACGTCGGATGAGCTGATTGATCGTTGGCATGTTAGGGGAAAAAGTGCGCCTAATCTAGCAACAATCCTGCCTTCCCGTCAAGACATCTACGAAACAAGACGAAACAGCCAATCGGAAATGAAGGAGATCCAAGAAAAAATCCCCAACCCTAGCACCGCGTCGAGCAAAATGACTCCCAAGAGCAAAAACGGTCCTTGTGTCTCGAGCCAGAAGCGTACCGCCTGATATTTTGGCGCCGCGAGGGCGGAAAGGAGGGCTTTTGATCCGTCGAGCGGCGGTAACGGAATCAAGTTGAACAGCATGAGGGCAAAGTTGATTCGTCCAAGAAACCAAAGTGCCGCAATGAGTAAGTTATCTCCTCCAAGCAAGGGGAACGCGATTCCATACAAAAAAGCGAATAAAAAACCAAAAACAAGGTTGGAACCGGGCCCGGCCGCAGCAATCATCGCCGGCCCCCAAACCGGATACTTAAGATTATAGGGATTATAGGGAACCGGTTTGGCATACCCGAAACCCGCAACAAGAATCAAAAGAAAGCCGAATGGATCCAAATGCGCCAAGGGATTGAGCGTTAATCGACCCTCGCGCTCCGCCGTGCGGTCTCCGAGCAAACGGGCAACCCAAGCATGGAAGAATTCGTGAAGCGATAAGGTAAAAACAAGCGCTCCGACGATCATAAGGAAAACGAGGGGTTCCTGAAAGAGCAGGGAAAGAAGATTCATGACGGCATTCTCTCATATCCACGACCGTTGACAAAGGGACGGGTCTCCGCTAATATTCCGCCATTCCTATGTCCCGCATCGACCAACTGACTGGCAAGCGCGCCAACACGGCAAATTCGCGAAGCCACTCCAACATCGCTACCAAGCGTAAACAGCACGTGAATTTGCAAACCATCCGCATCGGAGGGAAGCGTATTCGCGTTTCCACGCGCACGGTCCGCTCCCTTAAGCGCGCCGCCGCCATCGCTCACGGCGAGATTCCGACCCGCAAGCAAAAGAAAGCCGCCAAGAAAGCAACATTCGCCGCAAAAAAGTAAGCAAAAAAAATCCTCCGTCAGATACGGAGGATTTTTTGTTTACAACTGCCGCTCGGGAGTTTTGCGGATAATCTTCAAGGCCTCTTCCGGCGTATCGACCAGCTGCATGATATCGATATCAAACGGTTCGATATAATGATTTTTCTCGAGCATGACTTTCTTGATCCAGTCGAGCATGCCGGACCAGTACGCTTTTCCAACAAGGATGAGCGGTACCTGGTCCGACATTTTACCGGTCTGGATCAGCGTCACGACTTCAAACAATTCGTCGAGAGTCCCAAAACCTCCCGGAAAAAAGACATATGCTTGAGCTGAAGCCGAGAGCATGACTTTGCGTGTAAAAAAGTAGTGAAAACCTTTGGATTTTCTGACGTATTTGTTGCGACGCTGTTCCGTCGGCAAAACGATATCGAGTCCGACCGATTCTCCACCGGCCTCAAATGCCCCGCGATTACCCGCTTCCATAATGCCAGGGCCGCCACCGGTAATAACCGTGTAACCATCCTTGGCCAATAACCCCCCAAGTTCGCGGGCAATCTTATAGGACGCATGTTCGGGAAGTGCGCGCGCCGAACCAAAGAATGTCACTTCCCGATGCAGGTTCGACAAAAACTCAAACCCTTCCACAAACTCCGCCATGATGCGGAAGATGCGCCAGTTGATATTGTCCGTAAAACTATCCCCCTCCCAAGGGACGCAGGTGTTGTTATCACTGCAAACCCAATGCTTGAAGCGGTGCGTGGCTGGCGTACCCGTACTCGGATGCGGCCCGGACCAACTCGGCTGCGGAAAAAACTTTGTCTTTGCGGAAGACTTCTTTTTGGAGGCGTTCTTTTTCTTTTGTGGAAGTCGAGGCATGGAATGATTGTATCAGATTGTCAGCGGACCTGTTCAAACATTTTTTTCTTCCCAGCTTCTTTTTCTAATGCGGAAAAAAATGCCTCAAGGTGATGGCGATGCCACAGGGGTCCGAGCGGCCACTCAATGAGGCGACCTCCGCGTTCACGAAATCGTACCGAAATAATACCGCGCTCCTGATTCAAGCCTTCATGCACGACGAGAATGTCGTCCGTAAGTCGCAGGACGATCTCCACCCGCTTCTTGAAAAATGAGTTGAAAGAAATCCGTCCGCCTTCATATTCAATCCGTTCACTCCACGCATCGGCGGCGTAGGCAAGAAGTCCGACCCAGACGGTCAAAAGCGTGACACGCAGGGCAACGGAAGGCTCATGCGGTTGAAACGCGATCCATACCAATGCACCGACAAGCAGAAGCAAGCCGGCTAAAACGGAACCGCCGAGTGAAATCGGCGTGGCGCGTATCAGGATCGACTTCATAAAGAAATCGTAACACAAAAGCCCCGGTCCGATGTACATCGGACCGGGGCTTTGTAAAATCGAACGGGTCGATTAAAGAACGGCTTCCTTGGCGGCCTTGGCGACGCGGAACTTCACGACCGTCTTGGCGGCGATCTTGATCTCGGCGCCCGTGGCCGGGTTGCGGCCCATGCGCGCGGCGCGCTTCACCTTCACAAGCTTGCCCAAGCCCGGAATGACAAACTCTCCGTTTGTCTTCACGTTCTTGAGAGCCATGTTCACGAGCGTATCGACGAACATGATAACGTCCTTCTTGCTCATGTTTGTCTTGGCGGCGAGCTCGCTCATGAGCTGGGACTTGGTCATCTTGGCCATATGGTCTAAAAAATTTATTTCAACCCGTGGTGAATAAAAGTTCGGGTTTGCTAGGGAATTATGTACCTAGCTCAAGAGGAACGCAAGAAAAGCGGTACATCCGTCAAGGGGGCACGTCCCAAGCACCTTGAAAAAACCTTGGCTCATGCGTATGCTCTGCCCACGTTTCTCAAGCCTCGCGCCGGGCTATAGCGCAGTTGGTAGCGCGCTTGCATGGGGTGCAAGAGGCCGTGGGTTCAAATCCCACTAGCCCGACATGGTGCTTGAGAAAACAATGCGCCCCCGTGGACAATTGTGTCCTACGGGGGCGTTTCAGTTAGGCGACAGCCTTGAGGCGGATCCGGATATCGGGAGCGGGGCGGTCGCGATACGGCTCGCGCAAGAGGTCAAACTGTGCGATGACGAGAAGCAGTTCGCTCTTGAGGAGCATCGCACGCGAGAGCGCGTCGATCTGTTCCGCGCGCGTCTCGAGGTCGGCTTTCTCATCGACGCGAAACTGCTCGAGGTCGATCAGCAGACACGCATCCTCGAAAATTCCTCGATAGTGGTCGATGCGTCTGAGCCCTTCCTCGCGGGATCGTGCGAGCCGATGCTCGAGAATGGGAAGAAGCCAGGGAAGCTGAGCTACAAGCTGGCACAGCTGATCCTTGACCGCGCTGGAGAAACCGATTCCGGTGACGGTACGGCGCACCGGCGCGGCGGGCTCCGGCCAGCGGCCCGCCTGCGGCCGCGGATCGTACCGCAGTTCCGCGATGATACGCGTGACGGCCTCCCAGAACTCGCTTGGCTCCCGATCCCATCTCCTGATCGGTCGCACTCCCTCATACGCTTTGACAGCCGACATTTGGCAGCCTCCTAGCACTTGTGAAGGTACAGCTTCCGACGGATTTGTCAACCTCTACCCCGTAACTCTACGGGGCTTGCCAAACAATAAAATACCTGTTAATCTGGCTCCATTGGCCCCTAGCGGGCCTTTTAAAAAAGCTTTTATGGTCAACCCCATCTCCTACGCATTCAACTACCTCCGCTCCGCCAAGGCAGAACTTGAAAAGGTCACTTGGCCTTCACGTCAAGAAGTCGCCCGCTACAGCGCGCTCGTTATCGTGAGCTGCGTCATTCTGGCCGCCTTCTTTGCCGCACTCGACCTCGGTCTGAGCAAGAGCGTGACCGCCCTCCTCCAGCGCCGCCAAGGCAGCGCTCCGACAGTGCCGGCTACTTCCCCGGTCGTTCCCGATCTCCAGCCGAATCTCAACTCGGGCATCGAGGCCGTTGATGCGGAAGGAAAGCCTGTCGACGTTCAAGTCACGCCGATCCAATAAAAAAAAGTATGCCTAAACAAACCGCAGAATACGGCCGACGCTGGTACGCGATCCACACGTATAGCGGATACGAGGAAAACGTCGCCGACAGCTTGGTCCAGCGCATCGAGGCGTTGAACATGAAAGATTATATTTTCAACATCCTTGTTCCCAAGGAAAAGAAAATTAAGATCAAGAACGGCAAGCGCCGCGTCGTTGAAGAAAAGATCTACCCAGGCTACGTCCTCGTCGATATGCTTGTCACCGACGATTCCTGGTACGTCGTGCGTAACACGCCCAACGTGACCGGTTTCATCGGAACGGGAACAACTCCCTCCCCGCTCTCGCAACTGGAAGTCGATGCCATCTTGAAACGCGCCGGAACAACGCAAGGAGAACCGGAGATCACGATCGACTTGCAGGTGGGAATGGCCGTCAAAATCGGCGACGGTCCGTTCAAAGGGTTTGAAGGCAAAGTCAACGAGATCGATGGCGCCCGCGGAAAGGTCAAAGTCCTCGTCTCGATGTTTGGCCGCGAAACCCCGCTGGAACTCGATTTTACACAGGTCAAAAAGATCTAGGAGCCAAACCCTTGCCAAACGGCGAGGGTTTTGCTATAAACAGGCCACTGTTACGCGGTCGGCGGAAGCTTCCCCGCCACTCACATAACCAATTACTATGGCTAAGAAAATCAAAACCCTGATCAAAGTTCAGGTCATCGGCGGCCGTGCCACCCCGGCTCCCCCGCTCGGTCCTGCCCTCGGTCAGCACGGTATGAACATCGCCGAATTCTGTAAGCGCATCAACGATGCGACACAGGACCGCCTCGGCGACGTCGTCCCGGCCGTCATCACGTTGTATGAAGATCGTACCTACGACTTCATTCTCAAAACCGCTCCGGTCTCCGCCTTCCTCATGAAGGCCGCCAAGATCGAGAAAGGTTCCGCCAAACCGCACCTCGATAAGGTCGGCAAGGTCACCAAAGCCCAGGTCCGCGAAATTGCGGAAGCAAAAATGCAGGATTTAAACTGCCACACCATCGAAGCGGCCATGAGCCAAATCGAAGGCACGGCACGCAACATGGGAGTAACGGTCGTCGATTAATCGACAAAGCAAACCCCGCCGCAAGGCGGGGTTTGTGTTACGCTTCCCTTATCATGAATACAAAACCTTTGAAGAGTCTTCTTGCTCTGCTCGGCATCAGCATGCTGCTCGGAGCCGGGTGTAGCTCCGTTCCAACGGGGCGAACTGGAGAAGAGCGCGGGAGCGGCACTGTTTATGCGCTTAAAAATCCGTGCATACTCCTCACGGAAATTGATATTTCAAAACTCGTGGGTGTCCCGGTTCCTTCTGATCTCACAAAACATGAAGGCGATGGAGAGATCGCTCTAACGCCGGAACAAGTTGAGGATCTATTAGGCAGAACTCCGCCCGGAGAAGCAAAATCAAACCCCGATAAGGATCAACGCGAACTTTGTCAGTGGGGATTCAAACTGCATCCAAGCGAGCGCGTCTCTCCATATGGAACGGCGCAGTTAATTCTTGTTACGGGAGCCGACGTAGAAAAAAAATTCCAGGTCGCCATCGACATTGCAAAGGCGAGATCGCCAAGCGGCGGACAGCCCATCGATCGACTCCCAGGCACGGCCATGTGGTTTTCACATCCGGAATCAAGAAGCATCCCAACCGAACACCGCCGAGAAATCCATCTGCAGGATGGAAATCTCTATCTCTATCTTCTCGCCGATTACAGCGTCAAAGACCTCCCCCTTCCTGCGCAGGACGATCTGATCAAGACCGTGAACGATATTCTCGCCCAACTTCGTACCAGTTGACATTATTAAAGCTTTTGGCTAATGTCTCCGCACTAAATCCTATGTGGGAGGCTTGCTAAATAAGCGGCCGACCGAACCACGTATGGCGCATTCCAAGCGTTATACCGAGCTCAAAAAGCTCGTTGACCCCAAGAAGCTCTACAAGCCGACAGAAGCCATGGAGCTTGTAAAGAAAACAGCCACGACCAAGTTTGACGGCTCCGTCGAGGTCCATATCCACCTCGGTATCGACGTCAAAAAGGGCGATCAGCAAGTCCGCTCCACCATCATTTTCCCTCACTCAATCGGCAAGGCAAAGAAAGTCATCGCTTTCGTCGCCGCCGACAAAGAGAAGGAAGCGACGGACGCCGGAGCCGACATCGTTGGTGGCCAAGAGTTGATCGATGAAATCGCCAAGACAGGCAAAATCGATTTCGAAGTCGCTGTTGCAACGCCGGACATGATGCCTAAGCTCGCCAAGGTCGCTAAAATTCTCGGACCATCCGGCCTCATGCCGAACCCGAAAACCGACACAGTGGGCACCAACATCAAAAAGCTGATCGAAGACGTGAAGAAAGGTAAGGTCGCTTTCAAGAACGATACGACCGGCAACATTCACCAAGCGATCGGCAAGTCCTCGCTCGATGCCAAGAACCTCCTCGAGAACTTGAACGTTCTCATCGATGCCTTGAAAAAGGTCAAACCGGCTTCCGCCAAGGGCGTCTATCTCGGATCGGTCACATTGACCTCCACGATGGGCCCGGGCATCAAAGTCGACACGGCAGAACTCGCGTAACCCTTGAACCAAAACCCACCGCTTGACGGTGGGTTTTGTGTTAGGCGACGGTCTGTTACCCTTGGCACATCTTATGCCCAAACTCATCATCGGACTTGTCGGCCAGGCCGGCTGCGGAAAAGGGACGGCCGCTGATTTACTCCGCGACAAATACGGAGCTGGCTACATCCGCTTCAGCGGAATCCTCGGAACCGTGCTTGAAACGCTCGGTATCGAGAAATCACGCGAGAATTTTGTTAAGCTCTCCAATAGTTTAAGAAAAGAGTACGGAGAGGACGCGCTCTCTTATGCGGTAGAAAAAATCGCGCTGTCCTCTCCGGAAGACATCGTCGTCATCGACGGTATCCGCCGTCCGGAAGATATCGTCGCTCTTGAACCGCTCCCCCATTTCAAACTCCTGTCGATCGAGGTTCCGGCCGAACTCCGTTATGAGCGAATGAAGAAACGCGGAGAAAAAGCGACGGAAGCCAACATGACTTGGGAACAATTCCAAAAAGAAGAAAAGTTTCCGACCGAAATCACGATTCCCGACGTCATGGCGCGCGCTTGGAAGGCCATTCCAAATGCCGGCACGCGTGAAGAATTTGAATCCGCCGTTCATTTGGCGATGAAAGAACTGGGATTCTCGCCAAAAGAATGAAAGCCCGCATTACTCGTATCCGTGAAGGCATCGAGCTTCCGGAATATAAAACCGCCGAGGCCGCGGCCTTTGATATTGCCGTATGTGAAGGCGGCGTTGTCCCTCCGGGTGGAAGCTTGATGCTACCGACGGGACTGGTGATTCAAGCACCGGAAGGTCATATGCTGATGATCGCTCCTCGCTCGTCGACATTCAAAAAAATGGGACTGCGCATCGGCAACACGATTGGTATTGTCGACCGCGACTTTTGCGGACCGGAAGATGAAATCCTCCTCTTTTTTTGGAACCCGGGAACAGAACCGGTCACCATCGAAGCAGGCATGCGCTTGGCGCAAGGCATGTTCATTCCGATCACCCGCGCTACTTGGGACGAGGGCGAACCTGCCGGTCCCTCGCGAGGCGGCTGGGGCTCGACAGGCGGTTATAAGACTTGACGGTAACGCATACAAGACTGCTAACGTAGTAACATATGTACAAAACGGGACGAAGAATAATGGATCATGACGATTTGAAAACGGTCGTCGCCAGCTTGAAAGCTCTTGGGGCCAAGATCGTCCTGACGCAAGGATCGTATGACCTCGTGCATATCGGTCATGCCCGTTACCTGGAAGCGGCAAAAAAAACGGGCGATATCCTGATTGTAGGAATCGATAACGATAAAAAAATCCAGGAACGTAAAGGACCGGAGCGTCCGATTGTTCCGGAAGACGAACGATTGGAGATGGTCTTGCATCTCCGACCTGTCGATTTTGTCATATTGAAACGGCACGATGATCCAAAATGGCATTTAATTAAAACGATACAGCCCGATGTCCTGATTGCGACGGAAGACACCTATACCGATGAAGAGATCGCGGCTCTGAAAGAACATTGTAAGGAGGTCATCGTCCTCGATCGGATGGCGACGACTTCTACCAGCGCAAAAATCCGCCGTATGCAGCTCACAACGGCGGAAAAAATGGAAAAAATTCTAACGCCAAAAATCTTACAAGCCGTTGAAGAAGCGATGGTATCGATGAAAGAAGCCTAGGCTATGTCCAAGTCGATCGTTTGCTACGTCCCCGTTCTCCACGAGGGATATCGCCGTTTATTTGAGCGCCATCCGGACGCCAAAGAATTATATATCTTTGGAAACGACGTCATCGCCTCCTACGAACATCTCGTTAAAGATATCCGCAAACTTGATCCGGTACTCGTGCAAAAAGCCATCGAATCTTGGGACATGTTCGACAAAGTTTCCATCCTCGATGAAAGCGGTATCCAAAAATTACAGGTCGATAAAACGCCGCTCATCGTCTCCGACGACGATCTCTCGACCGAGCTCGTCCAAAAATATTTTGCAAACAATCCTGTCGAGGTCGACACGATTTTCTTGCGTTGGGATAAAAAGAAATCCATTGAACCGATGCAAGTCTCCCCGGACATGACGATCAGCGAATCCGAGTTCGACAAAAACATGATCGATCTTGCTCTCGATGAAGCCACGAAAAGCAAAGATTGGTGGCGACGCATTGGCGCGGCGGCGATTAAGGATGGAAACGTATTGTTTGTCGCTCATGGAACGTACGTTCCGTCAGACCAAATCGCGAATGATCAAGGCGATCCGCGAGGAAACTTCAAAGCGGGTTTACACATCGAATCATCGCTCGCGTTACATGCCGAGGCCGGTATCGTCGCGGAAGCCGCTAAAAAAGGTATTTCGCTCCTCGGCGTCGACATCTACTGCGACACCTTCCCCTGCCCTCCCTGCGCCAAACAGCTCGCTTACTCCGGAATTCGACGAGTCTATTACCGTAACGGCTATGCCGTACTCGACGGAGAAAGCATTCTAAAAAGCCAAGGAGTTGAAATTATTTTTATACGTCCGGCTTCCGATAATTCTTCGACTTCGCATACGTAAACTTCAACGCCTCGGTTTCCGCCAGTTGCACCAAATCGGGCTCGATCAGATGCGCGTGAATATGTTTCACGCTCGAACCATAATCTCCCAACTCGGAAGAGCCAAAACGGATCGCAACAACTCCGCCGCCGATATTCCGCTTTTTGGCTTCGTTGCTAAACAGTTGAAGAAGCTCGCTCCCCGCCTCAGGATCCATTTCGGAAATATGCTCGATATGCGTTTTATAAATAGCGAGTAGCTGTTCTTTTACTTTCTCATACGGCCACTGGTTCTCCGTCAAAAACCAAAACTTCCCCTCTTGTAAAATAGGATTCTTGTGATACTTCTCCAGATTCTCCGCACAAAACGGGCAGTGCCCTTGCTTGGCAATCTCAACCATCACATCGCGTTGATCGTCGCGACGCACGGATGAAAGATTGATATATCGATTATCGCTTGCGCTCATACAATTGAAACGTCGCATCAAACTCGTTCTTCTCATCCTTGGGCCATTGTTCTTCTTTCACTAAGTTCCATTCCGAGAAATCAATCGGAGCTAGCTTGATGTCCCCATCGGCCTGAGCGTGGACACGGGTGAGGTACAACCGGTCCGCGAGAGGAATCATCTGGGCATACACATTTGCTCCCCCGATGACGAATGCCTCCTGATCATCTACCGCCTTCAGGGCCGTATCGATCGAGTCGGCGAGCACGCAATCGTCCGGAGGCACAAATCCGGGCACATTACTCAAGATGATGTTCAACCGGTTCGGCAGGGGCTTGCCGATACGTGACACGATCGATTGAAACGTCTTGTATCCCATGATCACCGGGTGTCCCGTCGTAAGCACTTTGAAATTCTTTAAATCGCGCGACAACTGCCACGGCAACGTGTCCGCTCGTCCAATGACGTCGTTATCTGCAACGGCAACAATGACGGAAAGCATGGATTTAGATAGCTACGGGAATACCCTTAATTCCCGGATGCGGCGTGTAATCCTCAAGCGTGAAGTGTTCTTTGCGAAAGTCGAAAAAATCTTTCACGGAAGTATCCATCTTCAATGTCGCAAGCGGTTTCGGTTCGCGAGCGAGCATTGTTTCGACGGCCGGCACCTGGTCGACATAAATGTGCGCATCCGAAAAACTATGAACAAATTCGTACGGAATCGTTCCCGTTGCATGCGCAATCATCATGAGCAATGCACCGTACTGCACCATGTTCGCGGGAACGCCGACGGGTACGTCGGCCGAACGCTGAAACATGTGCAAAGTGAGTTTATTGTCGATCACGCGCAAGTGAATCCATCCGTGACATGGGGCCACGACAACTTTTTGCTGTTTGCCTTCACCGCGAATTGTGTACTGCGGAATCCAAGGCGAGATGAAATGCGTGCGCAAATGCGGAAACTCGCGGATCTGCTCGATGATATTTTTAAATTGATTGTACGTCTCGCCTTCTGCCGTAGGAAAATCATGAAACGCGGCTCCGTAAGAACCGGGTCCGAGATCGCCGGCTTCCAACCCGCGTTTCGCACACTTCTCGGGCGTCACCCACGATTCCCACCAATGACATCCAAATTCAACCAAACCTTGCTGCGTACGCACACCATTCACAAACGCACACATCTCGGCGATGGCTTGGCGCCAAATTGTCACCGGAAGCCGTTCCGACTCGTTGGGCGCCATATTGCGCTCATTAATGATCGGGAACCCGTTTTCAAACTTGAAATGGAGCGGATTTGGCCCCATGAGCGTGATCGCATCGACGCCTTGCTGACTATTGGTGCGTTCACCGCGCTCCAAAATATCGCGCAACAGACGCTGGTACTGCGCATCCGGCGTCCGCTCGGCAAGGGGCTTCATCATAGGTAAAAGAAGGGATAAGTGAGCCCATGGTCGCGAGCGGAACGCGGGAAGTCAATACGAATGGAGCCGCGCTTCCCGTCGGCGAGGTTTTTCGCTATCCTATGAGCCATATGAACCAACCCCTGATTGGACTCGATAAGCTATTGGCCGACTCCTGGAACGCGATGTTCAAGGAATGGAAACCGACCCTCGGCTGGACGCTCGGTATCACCCTTGTTCCCGCCCTCATCAACATCGCCTTCGCTTTACCGCAAATCGCGGAACCCGAGCTGTCGCAAAACGTCGCCTACCAACTCATCGCCTTCATCCTTGTCTGGGCCGCTTCGCTCTATTTCATGTCGGGATTGTTTCGTTATTTCCTCGACAAGAAAAAGGAAGTGAGCGTTTCTTTCCAAGACATCGTCTCGCTCGCATGGATCGGCGCGCTCACTGGCTTGATTCTCATCCCGGCATTTTTGCTCTTCATTCTTCCGGGCATCTGGCTCGCCGTCGCGTTCTCGATGGCCATGCCGATTTACTTGAACGAGGGCAAAGGCGGTTGGCAGGCGATGAAAAAGTCCTACGACATCGTCAAAGGCCGATGGTGGGCAACGCTTATCGGCTTTCTCGTTCCCCAGCTCGTCTACGGAATCGGCGTGTCGGTCATTTTCGGACTTTTGTTTGGCGCGTTGATCGCGATCGCCAGCGTGCCGTTCAGCGCGTTCATCTACGCGCTTGAACAGGGCACCGACCAAGCAACCGCGCTTGCGGCCTTGGGTCCGATTGCCATGGTCGGGCTCCCGATCGCCCTGCTCGTCTTTATCGTCCTCGCGGTCGTCGTCAGCGTTCTCCTTACTTTGGCGCGCATCTCCGTATGGACCAATCTCTATAAGTCGTTGACAGAGACGGCTTCCAAATAAAAAAATATGAAACCGCTCATTTCGTTTGGAGAACTCCTAGGCTCAGGTTGGGACCAATTCATCCGCGACTGGAAACCAAACCTCGAGTTGTCGATTCGCTTCCTTGGAGCTTCCCTCCTTGGCTTCATCGCGACCCTACTCGCAAGCCCGCTACCGCCCTTGGGCGCCACGGTCCTGCGTTTGATCGCCGTCTTGGCCGGCGGTGCGATTATCGTACACACAACCCTCATCCTGACCGACGTCATTCGCAAGCGCGATGCCGGCGATGTCAAAGCAAAATACGACGACGTACGCGGCCGCGCACTCTTTTGGCCGTTCATCTGGGTCATGATCCTGCGCTCCCTTGCCGTTGCCGGCGGTATTATCGCTTTTGTCCTTCCGGGAATCTGGATGTCGATCGCCTTTTCCTTTGCGCCGATCATTCTGCTCGAAAACGGTTTGCGCGGCACGGAAGCATTGGCCGCCTCGCATGAGCTCGTCAAAGGACGCTGGTGGCAGGTCTTTGGCCGCATTCTCGCGAGCGGTTTCATGACTGGACTCTTGATGATGCTTACGATGCTTGTTCTGGTCATGGTGATCGGGTTGTTTGTCGGCTTTGATAAATCATTTGCTCTCGCCGCAACAAGCTCCAACATGGGCATGCAAGTCTCGCTTACCGACGGCCTCCAAGGCGTCCTCTCCGGCATCGTCCAAGCGATTTTTCTTCCGCTCGGCGTCATCTATCTCGTAAAGATTTATCACTCCTTGAAAAAGACCCGCTAAGGCGTAGGGTGTGACTGTATGCGCCTGATTCCGATTATCGGCCTGGAAATCCACGTCCGACTTAAAACCAAGAGTAAGATGTTTTGCGGCTGCGCAAACGTCGATGACAGCGAGGCGCCCAACACGTCGATCTGTCATGTCTGCACCGGTCAACCCGGCGCGCTTCCTGCTGTAAACATGGAAGCTTTACGCCTTGGTGTGCGCGCAGGGCTCGCTCTCGGCTGTCGCATTCCGGATGAAGCGCATTTTGATCGCAAAAATTATTTCTATCCCGACCTTCCAAAGGGATATCAGATTTCCCAATTCGATCACCCGATCTGTATCGAAGGCCACTTTGACGTCGAGGTTCCCGGCAATGTTCCGCCCCGCGATCGTATCCGCGTCGGCATCACGCGTGCGCATTTGGAAGAAGATGCGGCAAAAAACATTCATGACGGCGCCACCAATGCAACGCTCGTCGATTTCAACCGCGCCGGACAACCCCTGCTCGAAATCGTAACCGAACCGGACATCCGCACCCCGAGCGAAGCGCGCGCCTTCCTGCAGGAGCTACAGGCCGTTCTGCGTGCCGTCGGCGCTTCAGACGCGGACATGGAAAAAGGCTTCATGCGGTGCGACGCCAATATCTCGCTTCTCGAAGTCGGCGAAGATAACAAGCCGCTCAAAGCCGGATTAAATCCCAAGATCGAAATTAAGAACCTAAACTCTTTCCGCTCCGTCGAGCGCGCGCTGACATACGAAATCGAACGCCAGCTCGAAGTTTATAACTCCGGCGGACTTCCCGAAGGTGCAACTCGCGGATTCGACGAAAACAAAAACGTTACGTTCGAACAGCGTCTCAAAGAAACGTTTGCCGATTATCGCTACTTTCCGGAACCGGATCTGCGTCCGCTCGACTTGATCGCGATTCGCGAAGAAGAAAAAGTTCGATTACCGGAACTCCCTGCAATGCGCCGCGTTCGCATCGTCGAGGAATGGGGCTTTGCACCGGAAGACGCTCGCGTTCTTGTCGCGACCGAAGGCTGGGCGGATTTTGCGGAAGCGACGTTGAGTGAAGTTGGCGGCTGGCTCGAATCGACGGACAAACGAAACGACGTGAGCGGCGGCGAATTACTCGCAGCTCACAAAACCAAATACGCCAAACTCGTTTCCGGCTGGCTCGCAAGTAAGCTCGCGGGCATTTTGGCGGCACAAGGTAAAACAATCGCTCACGCAAACATCACACAGGAAAACTTTGCGGAATTCCTGCACATGATCGAAACCGGGAAGATCAATTCCGCCAATGCGATGAAGCTTCTGCAATTCATGGTCGACACCGGCGCAGATCCGTCGCAGATCATGGAGGAACACAACTTAGGACAGATGAACGATCCGGCAGCACTCACGAAACTTGTCTCAGAGCTCATCGCGCAAAATCCCGACCAAGTCGCACAGATCAAAGCGGGAAAAGTTGCGCTTGTGAAATGGTTCGTCGGCGTTATCATGAAGTCGACGGAGGGAAGAACAAATCCGGAAGCGGCGGAACAGGAGATCAAGAAGCAGATCGGCGTATAAACAAAAATCCCTCGACGATCGAGGGATTTTTGTTTTCTCCGGGCGCGATTAGGCGCGAGGGGCGCGGGCTTCCATTGGGCGGGCCTTGTTGACCGCAATGCGGCGGCCACCCATGTCTGTACCATCGAACATGGTGATTGCGTTGTCGGCAGCTGCGTCTTCCGCCATCTCAACGAAGGCGAAACCACGCGGGCGCTGCGTCTCACGATCCATGGGGATGTAGACTGAAAGCACCTCACCAGCCTGGGAGAAATGCTGTCGAAGCTCCTCGTCCGTCATACGGTACGGGATGCCTCCGACGAACAATTTCGTGGGCATGTGGGTTGATCGTATCCTGTAAGAGACACGATCGGCGTTAACGAATGAATACGGATTCTCGTCTGCGCGACCACTTCCCCGACCATAGGACGGACCTTCGCACGTTGATATCCATCCACAGCATGACAAGATTTTCGCCAACTGTCAAGATGGTCATGTATGCCTAAAAAAGCCAAAAACCTCCCTTCTTGCGAGCTTCTACACCATCTCCTCGACCAACGGATCGAACACCCGGAAAAGACCAAAGCGCTCGATTCCAAAATCAAAAAGAGCTTTGAACAGACCCGAACCATCTTCATTCTCGACATGAGCGGCTTCAGTAAAGCTGTCCAGCGCTATGGCATTATCCATTTTCTCGCGATGATCCAGCGTATGCGGCGCATCGTAAAACCGGTGGTCGCCCGTTTTGACGGTGTCGTCATCAAGTTTGAGGCCGACAACTGTTTTGCCGTATTCCCGAACCCGGAAAAAGCCTTGTCGGCAAGTTTGCAGATTCATCACGACCTCGAGATCGCCAACCTCATGACCGATGACATGAGCGACGTCCATGTTTCCATCGGCATCGGTCATGGTCCCGTACTTTTATTTTGTGAAGACATGTACGGCAATGAATTAAATCTTGCATCCAAACTTGGTGAAGACGTTGCGGAGCGCGGAGAAATTTTATTGACGAGCGCCGCACGTAAACTCGTGAAGAACAAAAAATTTCGCTTTGATAAAGTCCCGATTACGATCAGCGGCGTCACGATGTACGCGCATCGTCTATCCACATCTGCTTCTTGACGCACAAAAAATATATTCTGTGTTATACTAAACTTGCTTTCGAGTACGTGATCTCTGTGACACGCTACGCGAGCACCGATTGGAAATTAAATCCGACGGTGAAATAAGAAAGGAGCTGATAACCATGGCAGCAAAAAAGAAAGCGAAGAAAGCAACGAAGCGCAAGGCCGCTCCGAAGCGAAAGGCCGCTCCGAAGCGAAAGGCTAAGAAGGCTAAGAAGCGTGCATAGTCGCACTTCTCAGACCGGAGGAGGATCCCTCAGCACACGCTGAGGGATTTTCATTTACAGCAAATTCTTTTGTTCGGGTTTTGGCATCATTCCTGCGGCGACACGGATCACGCCGTATTCACCATCAAAACCCGGCCGGATATCCATCTTTCCCTCACGCATCTGTACAATCGCCTCCACGATCTCCGACGATGTCACCGTTCCGAGCGTCGATACCGATTCATCCAGCAAAACACCAAACTCCGTTCGCCCATCCTTCACAAGTTTCTCGACTTCACGCGCAACTTTCTTGGACGATGCGCCGACATCAAACACGCTTCCGATCAATTCAGCGAGCGGCACGATCGATCGATACGGCACGGCAAGCTTCCCCCGTTCACCCTCACTGCGACCGGCTAGATCATCGATGCGATGCAGTACGCCGATCGTAAGAGGTTTCCCGCACTTTGGACACAAGCCTTTAAGGCGCTTCGTCTCTTGCGGCGCACACGAAAACTCGCAAAGTCGATGTCCATCCGTGTGGTACTTCCCCTCTTCCGGAAAAAACTCGATCGTTTCGATAAACTTACTGAGATCTTTTTCTACAAGGATGCGTCGTAATTCTGCGTAACTCGGCGCGACCATGTCGAATACATTCGCTTCACGTCCAAGCTTGTCGAGAGAATGTGCGTCGGAATTTGAGACAAGAAACACGTTATCAAGCGACGGTAATCGCCAATTCATCTTTGGATCCGACGACAAACCGGTTTCAATCGCATGAATATGCGGCGTCATCTCGCCAAAACATTCGTCAAGCGAGTCAAATCCCGACATCGAACCAAACACAGCAAACCACGGCGTCCACGCATGTGCGGGAATCATGAGTGCTTCCGGATCGGCTTCAAGCAGCATTTTTAGCAACTCTTCCGAGTCGATACCAAGAATCGGACGACCATCCGCTTTAATATTGCATCCGCGGTCGACAAGCGCCTTCGTGAAGCGATCAACACCGTCGAGCGACGAACACAACACACAAAGATGCACGCGCCGCACTTTTCCGCCGCGCTTATAAATACACGAAAGCTCCGTCGCGAGTAGAAAGCGAGTTTTGGAAGATTCATCACGCAATCGAAACGTCCCCCCGCCCTCATCGACAAGTTCGCGGCCGATCTCCCCGCGCCATGCCGGATGGGTAAAGTCAGACGTCCCGACAAAGTCGATACCTTTGCGCTCACAAGCCTTAGCAATATTTGGGATCGTCAGATCCTTAGAACACGCACGCGACCATTTGGAATGGAGGTGAAAATCCGTAATCACGCGCATACTACTTGGCGATCGGTGCGCTTCTGATCACCCGATTCTCGAAAGGTCGATAAAGTTCCAGATGATCTTCATACCGAAGCACGACATCGCCGTCTTTGGCTCCGCCATAAAACACAGGATTTGTCTTTTCGAGCAAAGCTGCATCCGCGATTACTGTCCGTTCAATAGCGATAGGCTCGGGGTTAGTCACCGACAACGTTTGTTTGCTAAGCCGTAAATACGCAAAACTGACCACCATAGCCACGATCACGAGTCCAAAAACATATATCCTCCAAGTAGGCATAGATCGATCTTACCCCTCATATCCCGAGCCGACAATCTTACGGAATCCGATGCGATCCGGAGCCTCGTCGCCTAATCGGAACATGCGGCCAAACACGATCGAGCTATCGCCATAGCGGTCGCGTATGGAATCGACGGATTTGGAGACGCGAATATCTCCGGACTCTCGTAATGCGAAAAGCGAAGAGTGAAAACGCTCCTGCGTATTGGTCGTTGCCGCTTTTTGACTTCCATCTTCCAGATCTCCGAGCCTCATCTGCCCCGTCGGCAACGATAACTCGCCGAGCGTCACCGCAAGAAAACTGACGGGCTCGTTTTTCCGAAGACCATGCAGTAAGCGTGAAGTCTGACGAACAATTGAGAATGAATCGTTGACAGGTTGTTCAAAGCGCGACCAGTCTCCGACATATTCATGCGAATTTCGGAATCCAACGGCGACGGAAATAGATTCCGCCAGCATTCCATACGCACGCAGACGTCGCCCGGCACGTTCGGCGAGCTTGGTAAGCACGCCCTCGACGTTTCCCTCACGATTCACCCGATCCGGAACGCAATACGAGTGGCCGACCGACTTGGGAAGCGCATCGCCAAGCGACAAGGTCTCGCACTCAAGCGCACGCAAACGACTCCACCAATAAAATCCATTTTTTCCAAGAATCCGCATCAAGTTACCGATCGGGTGGTACTTCAACTCAAGCGGCGTCCGAATTCCCGCCCGCTTCAAACGTCGATGAATGCGAGGACCGATACCGCATAAGTCCTCGAGCTCCACTCGTGACAGGTGATCGTCAAGATTTTCCGCATTTACAATCGTGAGTCCGTCCGGCTTCTGTCGTTCTGATGCAAATTTAGCGAGAAACCGTGTCGGAGCAATGCCAACGGAACAACGCAGCCAGTCGCCAACTTCATTCGTCAATCGATATTTCACGCGACTCGCAAGAAACGCCGCCTCCGCCGGATCGCGCGCCCATCCGGTCAGATCGACAAACGCTTCGTCAATTGAGTAATGCTCGATCGTATCGGAAAGGCCATGGAGAATCTTAAAGAGACGGGAGGTGACGGCGCGATACTTGGTCGGATCATTCTGGACAAACACCGTCTGCGGACAAATTTCACGCGCTTCCTGCAATGTCATGCCGACTTTCACGCCCATCGTCTTAGCCTCGACTGAAGCCGCGATGATACAGCCGCGCGGATGCAAATACGCGCATACACCGAGCGGGCGTCCGCGTAATGTCGGATTTGCTTGCTGTTCCACAGAAGCAAAATACGAGTTCATGTCGACGTGAATAATAATCCGTTCGGGCATAAAAATTCTTCATAGCACACACATTTCCTCAAGCTGCCAACCCAAAGTCTCGGTGTGAAACGATAAACGATACGCATTCGCTTCATCTGAAACGGAAAAGTAATAGACTTTTTCACGTCCAACGCGCTCGGCATGCACCAAGTTCACTTTTTTTACTTGGTAGTGCTGTTTGCCCCACTTGAACATCATGGGTTCAGGATGATTGTTACGAAACGCAACAAGCACCTCGACAGGTTCGCGCACAGACTCGTAAGACATAGGTTGCAGTGAATGGATCAAGGATCCGGAGTCGCCAAAATCACGAACTGCGCGACGCAGTTCGCCCTTGCTTGGAATTTGGCGACTCCGGGGACTCGATCCGAATTAAATCTGTTTGTACGAACGAATGACAGCGCGCACCACTCCTTGTATCAACGGGTCGTAGCAATAAATCGGCTGCATCGTTTTGTTGGCTGGCTGCAACCTGATGCGATCTTTCTCTCTATAAAACTTTTTCAGCGTCGCAAACGCGTTCTCAAGAAGCGCAACGACCACATCACCATTCTTTGGCGATGGATTACGTTCCACAATTACATAATCGCCGTCGAATATCCCTTCATCGATCATCGATTCACCTTTCACGCGCAAAACATATGAGTTGGCGGAGTCGGGGACTAGGTCGACAGGAACGGCGAACGTTTCACGCTCTTCAACAGCTTCGATAGGCTGACCGGCCGTGATCAATCCCATAAGCGGAAGGATCACGCTCTTACCCCAGCGCACAGCCTTATCCGTCGGCTCCAACTCGCGATTACCGCCAGTCGACTCCGCACCGCGCAGAAACCCGCGCGTACGCAAAGACTGAATATGCGTATGCACAGTAGAAGGGGACGCGAGCTCCAATCCGCCGGCAATTTCACGATACGATGGGGGATACCCGTGCTCGTTAATAAAGTTAACGATGTAATCGAGAACTTCTTTTTGTTTTGGCGTAAGAGGAGCTGACATATAGAACAAGAATAGAACGCACTAGAACAAAAGTCAAACACTCGTGAATACGAACAAAACAAGAACTTATCCACAAGCACACTCCCCACTCTTCCCTTGACAATTCTCTTAAAATATTCCAACGGGGTATATCAAGGCCCGGGAACAACGCTTGATTTGATGCTTGTCGAATAAGCGCTTGGACCGGTAACCAAACACGCTATGATCCCACGCTCCGTGGGCAGGTTTTTCCGCACGCTGTTTTGCTCCGCACTTCTTTCTCCTCTCCCCTTTTCCTACGCACCGACGGCCGTGCACGCAACACAAATGCCAATCATCGGTGAAGTCATGTGGGCCGGCTCGTCGCTCTCCTCCGCTGACGAGTGGCTCGAACTCTGGAACGACTCCGACGAACCTCTCGCCCTCGCCGGATACGTTCTACGCGGCACAAGTCCTTCAGACATCGTATTCGATGAAACGCAAACAATCCTCGCTCATGGAACATTCCTCATCGCTAATTATGCATATGACGACATCAAATCGGTCATCGCGACATCCGTACAACTCGTGACGACGGCCGTCTCACTATCGAATAGCCAATTGAAAATCGAATTGTTCTCTCCCGACGGCACGCTTGTCGACACAGCCGGCGACGGAACCACGCCTCCCGCAGGTTCATCGCTTCCGACAAAAACGTCGATGATACGTGCAATCGACGGCAGCTGGATCAGCGCAACATCCTCCATGAACCTCGACAATGGCATTACGGATTTCGCAACACCCGGTTTTTGCGATGCTTGCGGTACACCGGTCACTCCGGCGCCGACCGTCGACCCAGAACCGGAGCCTGTAGCCGAAACGACAACGACTACGGAACCGATTATTGAGACTCCAACATCAACAGAACCCGTGCTGGAACCGCTTGTCGGGACATCCAGTACCACGGAAACAATAACAAGTACGTCGACGGAAACAGCTCCCATCGAACCAATCGTCGAGACAACATCAACCATCGAATTACCGATCCAAGCAGCGGCACCAATTGAACCCGTCGTAACAGCAGCACCAACGCTCCAAGAATCCGTCCCAACTCCTTTACTACTCAGTCTGCGCCTGCGCACGATTTTCCCCGCCCCATCCTCAGGCCAAGAATATATCGATATCGATGTGGAGGCCGGCACAAACCCATTACAAGCCCTCGGCTGGTCCATCAAAGACGGTACTTCCATCATTTTCCGTTTCCAAGAATCGACTCTAGCCGGCATCACCATCGATAGGATGATCTGGCGTATCACCTTCGCCTCTGCCCATCTCAACAATGGTGGCGACAGCGTTGAATTAATCCGACCCGACGGCTCCGTCGCAGAACGAATGACCTATCCGACAACTGATCGCGACAAAAGCTGGATCAAAAACGTCGACGGAAACGCGTGGATCATCGACCCTCCAAACCGAATCGTTTCGACACCGGCCCCGACTGTATCGCCAATCGCAACGCCGACACCCGGCTACCCGCCAACGATCGAACTACCCATCATCGAAACAACTTTGACGGAACCGATCGAGACAGTCCCCATCGCCAAACCGGAAACAAAAATAAAAGCGACATCGCCAAAGCCTACGGCCTCCGCAAAACCAAAAACGACAACAACAGTAAAAAAGACTCCCGTTAAAAAAGTAACCACGACGAAAGTCGATCCCGCTCCCCCGCTCGTCACCATCGATATGCTCACGCAACTTGAACCGGAAATCCGCGTAACTTTGGAAGGAACCGTCGGAACGCTCCCCGGCATCCTTTCAAAAAACCAATTCACGCTACACACACCCGACGGACGCGGATTACTCGTCCGCGGCACAAGCAAGCAAACGTCGCCGGAATTTGGCAGTCACATCCGTCTCACCGGAACTTTGAGCTTGAACGATGACGGTCTCTCATTAAAGATGCTCTCCAAAGATAAGTGGGTACACGTCGATGGAAACGAATCGATACAGCCGCGCATCGTCGATCTGCTCGCGCCATCGCAAGAAGATGCTTGGAGCTTGATCCAAGTGACAGGTACGGTGATTGATACCGCAAGCGGTCGAGCAAGTCTCGAGCTCGGCGGAATCCCTATCACGGTCAAAATCCGCCCCGTAACCGGCTACCGTGCCGAGCGACTCTCCAAAGGCGATACCGTGCGCATGACAGGCATCGTCGATACACGCGGTGAAGAGCCGCTCCTCTATCCTCGCCAGACCTCGGAAATCGAGATCATAACCCATGCCAAACTTGCTCCGGCAGGACCGATGAAAACGACGTGGCCGGCCTGGACCCCTTTTGGGGCCGCAGGAATCACGATCGCCGTCACGGAAGGCTACAAGCGCCTTCGACGACTAACAAAGGAGCGAAAACTCAAGAAACTCGCTGCCCTTGCACAATAAATCGGCCCTTGATAACGTATGGGTCGCCGAGAATATCACGGTGACCCGAGCGGGTATCGTATAGCGGCTATTATGCTACCTTGCCAAGGTAGAGATGAGGGTTCGACTCCCTCTACCCGCTCCAACAACAACGCTCCGAGAAATCGGGGCGTTTTTGTTTTGGGCGGACGGCTTGACATTCCCGCATATTTCCTTATAATACGCCAGCACATTTCAACGGAGGCCTCAGATTTCATGACCATGTACGCCAACGGGAAGCCGGAACCGATCGTCGAACAACTCATCGAACTTCTCCCTGCCGGTAGCGAGATCCTCGATCTCGGCTGCGGCGAGGGACGCAATTCTCTCCCGCTCGCGCGCCGAGGAATGAACGTCGTCGGTTGGGATAAGTGCAGCAAGGAAATCGGCATCCTGAATCGGAAAGCCGATCAGGAAAGCCTCCGGATTCAAACGGTCCACTGCGACATGCGCGACCTGCGCATCGGCTACGACAAGTGGCAAGCTGTTCTCACCATCCTCTGTCTGCACTTTCTGCGGCCCGATGAAGCCAAAGAACGCCTCCAGCGCATCCGCTCAACCATCCTCCCGGGCGGTTACCAAGCGATGGTCGTCTTCACGAAATATGGCGCGCTTGCCAAGCTCCGCGACGACCGTTTCTATCCCTCCGTCGATGAGCTCCTCGAGAGCTACTCCGGATGGGAGATCGTCGCACGAGATACGGGCTGGTCGACCTGCAAGCAGAACAGTCCGCAAGGACAGATGCTCGAGAACGAGTACATCTCGGTCCTCACGCGCAAGCCGCTCTGAACACCCCGACAAGCCCAAGGCTGTCGGGGTTTGTCGTTTCATGTTACGTTCACGTCCATGAAAACGGTCTATCTCATCCGTCACGGAAAAGTGGAGAATCCGCACAAAATTTTCTATACCGCCGATTTCCCGCTTGGCCCGCAAGGCTCGCGTCAAGCACAAACCCTCGCCGCCGATATCCGCGATGCCGGCTGCAACCCGATCCGCATCGTCTGCTCGCCATATCTGCGCACGCGCGAGACGGCGGAAATCATCGCTCAAACGCTCGACGGCCGCGAGGTAGAAACCGACGATCGCCTCGTTGAGTGGCAAGTCGGCGATTGGTTTGGTCAAGCGCTCGATTCCTTCCGCGATGCCGCCGGATACGGACAACAACCCTTCGACCTTAAATTGAAAAACATCGAACAATTTGAACAAGCCTCGGAACGTATCATCGCCGTCATGAACGATCTCCTCGGAGCGATGCCGGACGAGACATGCGCCCTCGCCGTCAGCCACCGTGAGCCAATGGTCGCGGCGATCTTAAAGCTCCAAGGCAAAACCGATTGGACCGAGATCCCGCATCTCGACTTCCTCCCCGGCTCCTGCTGGAAACTGGAATTCGACGGTTACACGTTCGTACAAGCCAAAAAAGCCTTCGATCGCTCCGCAATAACATGAGATTCAAGGGTCTTGCACGATCCAAAAGAATCGGCTAATCTAAGCGCGCAACAGTGGAAATTGAGGGCGTGTATCTTCGCTAGGGCTCGATACATACCCTCCTCGTTCGGAAGTCCAGTGAGTAAACTCCCTAGCTTCACTCACTCGTCGGGCGTGTAGCTCAGTTGGTTAGAGCGTTACACTGATAATGTAAAGGTCGATGGTTCGACTCCATCCACGCCCACCATAGAAAAAATCCCCCGCTCGGGGGATTTTTTCTATTCCGTCCTAATCGGCTCGCGTCTCAAGCTAAACAGCGTCTTGGGCTTACTCGTCCCCTGGTCGATCGTATTCACGTAAAACTTGATACCGTCTTTGGTGAATGTCTCGGTAGCCGCATTTCCCTGAGCGCCTTTTTCACCGGCGACGTACCCATTTGCCAAAAACTGTTGGCGATTCCAAGCCATGATCGTAACGGCATCGTCTTCCGAAGTAAGCGAAAGAATGGCTTGGCTCTCGTCGCTCAATAAGGAAAAAACCTTGCTTCCGGGATAACGCGGAAAATCCTTCGGAAAATTTTCCGGAATCGGCACTTCCGTCGCCACAAAATCTCGATCAGCGATACGCTGCGTTGGAGCCGTCTGTTGAGGTGCTTTGGCCGTAGGCGACGATGCACAGCCGGCTCCCATGAGCATAATGGCGCCGAGCGAGACGACGCTTGTAATCAATTTCATATTCTATTGCGCCGCTTCCGTTTCTTCGCGGGTAATCTGCACGGAAGCCGCATATCCGCCCTCATCCGTCTTTTGCCCGATAACGACGATAATCATTTTGATATTCCCCTTTCGATATTCGCTGAACAGCGTTTCCGTCACCGGCGTTTCCGACGTTCGCTCAAAACCACTCGCGAGTATCCGTGCCTCATACCATTCGGCAAGCTTTGCGGACTCGACATCGCGGACCGTAACGGCAAGCACGGCACGCTTCCCGTCTTTGGTAAGCGAAGCGATACTCGCCTCGGACCCTTCGTAACGCGGAATATCGGTCGGGAACCCCGCAGGAATTTTCACATTGACTCCAAAGGCTACCGACTCGCCCGTCTTAGGATCCTTGAAGGAAAGGCCTCCGCTCTCGGCGTCGACATCAACCTTGCCTCCGGAACCCGTCTCGATAATTTTTTCCGCAATCGACTCTCCGATCTTCTGATTGATCTTGTCCTGAACCTTGGCAAACGGGTTACAGCCAATACCCATGACGCTCATAGCCAATAACGGCGCGAGCAACGCGGCAGTCGATTTGTTGATCATATGCGCCCCATGCTACCCCAAAGGCTTTTCCTAGCCAAACAATTCCTCTTTGAGTTGTTTCTTGACGTCGATCCCTGCTTCCTTCAAAAATCCGCGGATACTCTCCATAAACGGCCGAGGTCCGCACATGAGATACGTGGTATTCATGTCGATAACGGCATGCTTCTGCAGCATAGCCAAATCGATTCGGCTTCGCTCCCCCTTCCAATCGGTCGGCGCCTGTTGAGTCAGGGTAGGGATAAACCGAAACCAAGACGCGCTTTCGGCTAAAGCCATGAACTCCTCCAGATACGGCGACTCTTCCACGTATTTATTTGAATAAAACAATGTAACCGATCGCGATCCCCCGCTCTTCACCAACGATCGGATCATACTGCGTAACGGCGTCACGCCGATTCCTCCGGCAAACATCACAAGCGGCGATTCACCTGGGGGCAACACAAATACGCCAAACGGTCCCTGCACGCCGACCACATCATCCGGCATGAGCTTGCTCGCCCGCTTGGTGAAATCACCGTGCAGCTTGATCCCGAGCTCAATTCTCTGCGAACATTCTTCCGGCGCGAGCGCAATCGAATACGCCGCCTTAGCCCAAGGCGTTCCGTCCTGATTGAACAAATGCAAATACACCCACTGCCCCGGCTTGAACGCGACCATGTCGGTCGCGTCCTCCGGAGCGAGAACGAGCGTATATGTTTCCGCCGTTTCCCACTTAATTTCCTGAACGCGGAATCGTCTGACAACGAGTACGGGATTCAATGCCATGCCCAAGAGCTTACACGATGAGTCCGATAATCAGTAGAGCCACGATGTTCAAAATCTTGATCATCGGGTTGATGGCCGGACCGGCTGTGTCCTTATACGGATCGCCGACAGTGTCTCCCGTGACGGCAGCCTGATGCGCAAAAGACTTTTTGCCGCCAAAGTTGCCATCCTCGATGTACTTCTTAGCATTGTCCCAAGCGCCACCTCCGGTCGTCATCGAGATGCCGACGAACAAACCTGTGACGATCGCACCGACGAGCAATCCTCCAAGCGCAATCGGACCAAGCCAGAAGCCGACAACAATCGGAACGACGACTGGAAGAAGCGCCGGAACAATCATCTGCTTCAACGCGCCCTTCGTCACGACGTCAACGCACTTGGCGTAGTCCGGCTTAGCCGTTCCTTCCATAATCCCTTTGATGTCGCGGAACTGGCGGCGCACTTCCTCAACAACTTCACCGGCCGTCTTTCCAACAGCCTGCATCGCAAACGCTCCGAACAAGTACGGAAGCAATCCACCGATGAAAAGACCGGCGAGCAAGTTCGGATCCTCAAGCGTAAAGACAAGATGCTTACCCAAATTGGCGATCTCCTGCGTGTATGAGGCAAAAAGCACCATCGCAGCAAGACCGGCAGAAGCGATCGCGTAACCCTTCGTAACAGCCTTGGTTGTGTTTCCAACGGCGTCGAGAGGATCAGTAATCTTGCGGACGCTCTCGTCGAGACCTGCCATTTCCGCGATACCACCGGCATTATCCGTAATCGGACCAAACGCATCGATGGTAACGATGATTCCAGTGAGTGAGAGCATGCTCATCGCGGCAATCGCGATGCCGTAGAGACCGGCCAAGTTATAAGCCGTAAGCATCGCGGCAACGATGACGATGACCGGAGCAGCCGTCGACTTCATCGACACGGCAAGACCGGCGATAACGTTCGTTCCATGTCCTGTCTGTGAGGCCGAAGCAATCGACTTCACCGGCTCAAACGATTTGGACGTGTAGTAGTCGGTGATGACAACCATGAGGCCCGTAACAACCAAGCCGACGAGCGAGGCGTAGTACAAGCTCATGGCATCGACGTTGCTACCGGCCCAGAGCTTTGTCGTAACAAAGTAGAACGCGACCGCAGCCAAAACGCCCGATGCGATCAAACCTTTGTACAAACCACCCATGATATTCTGCGTGCCCTTGGTGAGCTTGATGAAGTACAAAGCGATAATCGACGTGACGATGGAAACGCCGCCAAGTGCAAGCGGATACAAAATCGCATTCGTCGATCCCGGGAACAAAAGATGCCCGAGGAGCATCGCGGCTACAGCTGTAACGGCATAGGTCTCAAACAAGTCCGCGGCCATACCGGCACAGTCGCCAACGTTGTCACCAACGTTGTCGGCGATCACAGCCGGATTGCGCGGGTCGTCCTCCGGAATTCCCGCCTCGACTTTACCAACAAGGTCGGCTCCGACGTCGGCGGCCTTGGTAAAGATTCCGCCGCCCAAACGAGCAAACACGGAAATCAACGAAGCACCAAATGAGAGACCGATCAAAGCCTTCACGTCATTCGTGAAATAATAGAAAGCAGAAACGCCGAGCAACCCAAGACCGACAACCATGAATCCTGTGACGGCGCCGCCTTTGACGGCAACATCCATCGCTTTTTCCATTCCACCCTTGGCGGCTTCAGCTGTGCGCACATTCGCGCGCACCGAGATATACATGCCGACGTATCCGGCGAGCGCAGACAAAATCGCACCAACAGCAAAGCCGAATGCCATCATCCAACCCAATGCCGGAAGCATGCCGACGACAAGAAACAAGACCACGCCGATCACCGCAATGGTGCGATACTGTCGGTTCAGGTACGCCATGGCGCCCTCTTGAATAGCCTGTGCGATCTCAACCATTTTTGCGTTACCGGCAGGCAAAGCCAAGATTCGGCTAGCCAGATAAGCGGCAAAAACGATAGCCAGTACGGCGGCACCCATGATGTACGGAAGCAAGTTTTGCATAGATAAAATAAGGATAAGACGGAAGCATCCTAAGAAAATATCGCTCTATTGTCAACAAACCGACCCTTAAGCCAACAAGCCCTGAACATCCTCCCATGTGAGTGCGCCCAGGTCGGCTTCCGACTCCTGAATTAATGCGTCAAACAATTGTTTTTTGCGCACTTGAAGTTCCATAACCTTTTCCTCGACCGAACCCTTGGTGACGAGCTTATAGACGTTCACCGACTTGGTTTGTCCGATGCGATGTGCGCGGTCCATCGCCTGAGCCTCGACCATCGGATTCCACCATGGATCGAATAGGATGACGGTATCGGCCTCGACCAAGGTCAGTCCCGTTCCGCCGGCGCGCAGCGACAGCAAAAATACCGGAATCTTTGGATCCTTGCTGAATTTTTTAATCTCAGCATCGCGATCGCGCGTCTTCCCTTCAATCGTCGCGTGACCAATACCGAGCTCATCGAGCGAGGCGCGGAGCAAGTCCAGCATGCCGGTAAATTGCGAAAATAGTAATACTTTATGACCGCCCTCGACGGCCTGGCGCACAAGTTCAAGCGCTAGACTCATTTTTCCGGAAAGCTCGTCCGTCTTTGGCAAACGCGGGTCAACAAGCGCCGGGTGGTCGCAAATACGTCGGAGCTTCATGAGCGCCGTCAAAATCTCGATACGCGACTGCGCAAATCCTTTTTCCGCCACCGCTTTCATTACATTTTCGCGCACCTCCTCAAGCGTTCGCGTGTACACGACCAACTGCTCAGGCGTGAGCGGCGCATGCATCGTCTGCTCGACTTTGGGCGGCAAGTCCTTCAAAAGCGCGGCCTTGGTACGGCGCAGCATGAACGGACGGATGCGTGTGCGCAGCCTGTCGAGCGCGCCTTGGTCCTGACGGTCCTTAATCGGGCGCTCGTATCGTTTGCGGAAGTCCGATGTCGTTCCCAAAAATCCCGGCATCAAGAAATCATAAATCGACCACAGCTCGTGTACGCCATTTTCAAGCGGCGTACCCGTAAGCGCGAGACGGAAATCAGCCGGCACGAGTTTGACGGACTTAGCCGTAGCGGTCGCGGAATTCTTGATGTACTGCGCTTCGTCAATAATACAGGTCCGAAACGCTTTTCCACGATCGAGGTATTGAGGCAAGTCGCGCTGCAGGGAAGGATACGTCGTAATAATTAAATCATATCCGTCGATCGTACGGATAATCCGCTCCCGTTCTTCCGCCGTTCCCTCGACTACGAGCGTCTTCAGCCCCGGCACATACTTGGCCGACTCTTCCGACCAAGTCATTGTCAACGTCTTAGGACACACGACCAAGTCGGGCGTATCCCCGGGCTTGCGCGTCGCGGCAAGAAACGCGAGCACCTGCAACGTTTTGCCCAAGCCCATGTCGTCCGCAAGAATTCCGCCAAAACCGTATTTGCGTAAAAACGCGATCCACGCCATGCCGTCCTTCTGATACGGACGCAGAACCGGTTCAAGATGTTTCGGGGCGTCGATCGGTTCGATGGGTTTGCCGGCTTGCGATTCCGAGAGGAATTGTCGGAATGCGGCGTCCGTCGTCTCCATGCGCGATGTCTGCATGCGCTCAAGCAAAGCCTGCATTTCCGGTGCGTCAAACAATCGTCCGGAAAACGATCCGTCGTCTTTCTGTTCTGCGCGGTTCAAAAAATCGGCGAGGCGCTCAAGCTCTTCTGTGTTCTCGTACTCGATCAGCGTGCCGTCGCTCGTGCGGACAAACGGTCTCCCACTACTCACCGCTTCTAGAAGTTCTTTCGTATCGATATCCGCCTCTTTGCAATGCCAAGCAACGGAAAAATCGAACCAACCCGTGCGCGAGGATGAAATGCCGATCTCCGGTGAGATCGCCAAACGGCGTACCGCGAGCTTTTCCAACACGCCAGGATCGGCCTCGACGGTATATTGGTACTCAAGCTCCGGTAGCACGTCTTTAGAAAACGCATACATCTCGTCGGCGGGGACGCGGAACACATGGGCCTCGTCCGTCGGAATCATCGGATACGCATGAGCCAAAAACACGCGCGCCTCCCCTTCCACATCCCAATCGCGGTCGGCTTCATGTACGCGCCCCTCCTTATCCGTCTTGGTGTCGGAGGCTCCCGCAAGCGACATGAGTGGAACTTTGAGCGTTCCGTAGTCGGCAATCGCGTCCACGCGTAAAGCCCCGCCATCCGCAAAAGAAATGCGGATTCGGATGGAATCAAGGGCATGAAGCCTCGGTTTTGGCTCGCGTGGCATTATCAAGGCGTGAGGGTACCACGCTTTCCGCTTTTACGCTACGATCACTATCGTTATGGCAAAATCTTGGTCTATTTTTGGATGGATCCTTCTCGGAGCCGCGGCCGCCGCTATTGGCACCGGATATTTCCTTCACATATCGAATACCGACCGGGCACGGCTGGTCGAGGCAACGGAGCAAGCCCGAAAACAATCGGAAGGTCTCTCCGCCGCGAGCAAAAAACTCGCCGACGAAGCAAATCAAAAACTCGACACCGCTTCGGATAAAATACGCGAGGCACAAAACCTCATCCACAAATATGACGAGGAACGCGATCTCCTCGCGAGAGCCGAACCGCTTGTGCGAACGCGCGCGTCGACGAATTGGAGGGAATGGCTCAATGTTCCGCTCGGATTCAGCATCCGCCTCCCGATGCCAAGCGGTAACGCGGGAAACGAACTGTATTTTGACTTTGGGTGGTTAAAAATGGAGCCGTATAATCCGGATCGTGAAGCCATCCTGCGCGCGCAAACGACAACCACCGCGGAAGCGGTCTACTTTGTCGACGGCCGTCTTCTGATCGGGACAAGCGGCACCGAATGGGTTTTACACGATTTGAGCGGCGCCTCTTCCACGATGCTTATTTGGGCCAAACCGGGAAACGCGCAGGCGGAAAAAAACTTCATAGAATCTCTCTCGACACTTACCTTCCGCCGATGAAACCGTGGCAGAAACTTCTCCGATGGTTCGACCGCGAGGGCCGCAAGCTCCCGTGGCGCGGTACGCGTGACCCGTATCGCATTCTCGTTTCGGAAATCATGCTCCAGCAAACCCAAGTTTCCCGCGTCATCGATTTTTATCGCGCATGGATGAAACGCTTCCCGACTTGGAACGCGCTCGCCAAAGCTTCAAACGCGGAAATCATTCACTCATGGGCCGGCCTCGGCTACAACCGACGCGGACTCGCCCTCCGTGATATCGCCAAACACGTTGTACACGACGGCGTACCTAAATCGCGCGAAGCATGGCTCGCTCTCAAAGGCATCGGCCCCTACACCGCCGACGCGCTCGCCACATTCTCGCTTCACGAACGCCGTTGGCCCATCGACACAAACTTACGACGAGTAGGCGGCCGACTCTGGCTCGGCAAACCCTACCCCCAACCCGTCGACGACGAACGCATCCGAAAATATTCTGCATCCTTCATTCAGCATTCTCCCCGTTTCTACGATCTCCCTCAAGCCGCGTTCGACCTCGCGACGTCGATCTGCACCAAAACTCCTGCTTGTTCGATGTGCCCAATGAAAGACGATTGCCTCGCAGCACCAAAATTTCTCTCAGGAAAAGTAAAAACGCCAAAACAAATGGTAAAAAAATCCATAGAACGAATTCACCACGGAAAAAAATTCCCGGATCGTATCTATCGAGGACGTATCCTGAAGGCGGTACGTGAGCGCTCTGCGGGAATCGACATCGATCGGCTCGGACAAATCGTAGATGATGCGTTTGATAATAAGCAGGACATGGTTTGGCTGGAACAAATGGTTCAGAGGCTCGTTCAAGACCATTTGGTTTCGCGTTCGAAACAACGCGTTACTCTGCCTCGATAGGAGCACGGCGAAGTCTTGACAAACGAGGCTCATCCGCATAGGGTCGCTTCGCATTCGGACGTAAGGAGAAATACTCATGGGTAGCCATGAAACGATGATTCTCATGGTCGAGGATGACGCGGATGTACATCTCGTCGTCCGGGAGTTCCTCGGCCTGCCCGGCCATCGCGCCAAACTTCTAAGCGCCCTCACGGTAGAAGAGGGCATAAAGCACTTCCGCGCACATCGGGAGCAGATCTCGCTCATCATCCTCGACGCAAGCCTCACTCGGTACGTCCGAAGAATCGACACGCTACCGATCCTCGCGGAAATCAAAGCCTCGGGTTTTCCGCGACCCGTCATCTCGAGCTCCAGTGACCGCGAGCTGCGCGAACAGATGTGCACGCTCGGCTGTACCGACGCGGTGGAAAAAGGCAATCTCCTGATCCTCCTGCGCCAACACCTCTAACCGAACGCTCCGACGCCTGTCGGAGCGTTTCGCTATTAAGAGAGACGAAATAGCTTCACCGCATTCTCCGTCGTTTGTTTCGCGACATCCTCCAAAGTCATCCCGCGAACTTTCGCGACATGTTTTGCGACTTCCTCGACGTAAACCGGCTCATTTCTCTTGCCACGAAACGCCGTCGGCGCAAGCCAAGGCGCATCCGTTTCCACCAGCAATCGTTCCATCGGAATATTCCTGATCGTCTCATCAATCGACGTCTTTGGATCCTGTCCCTTTCTCAAACCAAATGTCGCAATCCCATTCACCGCAATGTGCATTCCAAGATCAATCAACGGCTTCGCCTCTTCCCAAGTACCTGTGAACGAGTGCACTACGCCTTTTGCATATCCAGCCTCTTCGAGAATCTCCGCCAATCTCGTCAGCGCATCACGACAATGAATCACCAAAGGCAACTCCAATTCCTTTGCCGCAGCGATGTGAGTTCGAAAAACCTTTTCCTGTTTCTCAATCGCCGGTTCACGATCTTCAGGCAATCGAAAGAAATCCAAACCCGCCTCCCCGATCGCCACAACTTTCTTGGAAGTTCGAGCGAGTGAAACCAATCCCTCGACGGTCACATCATGCTCATCAACCTTACCTTCGTCTGTGTCGACATGGTCGGAAGTCGTATGCGAAGGATGCAGGCCGACTGTGGCCCAAATCCCCTCCGTCGCATCCGCGAGAGCAATCGCCTTTTTTCCATTCTCCGTCGCCGTTCCAATCGTCATCGCCCAAATATTTTTCTCTCTCATTCGCGCTAAAACTTCCTCGCGATCAACATCGTAGGCTGGAAAATGAATGTGGCAGTGCGTGTCGATCAGAAATGGCTTCACAACAAGAAACTGAGCACGTTCGTAAACGCCGACATCGTCAAACGGCCAATGGTCGATCCCCCAAGCCAAGTCATCAATGTCGGATCAAGGCGAAGGGTAAGGACAACGTATACACTCGAACCAACAAGAATGATTCCCGTTAACAATCCAAGAACGGCACCAATAATTTTATCGACAGAAGAAATAATCGGCAGCGATGTAACAATTTTCAAAATCTTATCAGCCAACGTAAACAACCATCCGACAAGCCGAATCACGAGCACGAAGACGATCACGAAGCCGATGAACTGCGCGAGACCCAACCGCCCCGGCATAAACAGCACCAAAATCTGTCCAAGACCCGGTGCAAGAAATCTCGCAGCGATAAAAGCGATAACAGCTCCGACCAACTCACCGAGCATTTCAACAAAACCATTCCTCCACCCTCGTCCGACAAAGGAGAGGATGATCAACAATAGAACGATATCTACGAGAATCATTCCTTTGATTGTACCTCAAGACGCGGAAATAATGGAACAGGCTCCCCGAGTGCGGCTCCTGTCTTCAAACCTCCCCACATCAGCCCTTGAGCCCACTCCTTATTCAATTCCTTCTCCGCATCCAATCCTAATTGAGTAAATATTTTACTCGATACCTCCGGCATAATCGGATTCACGAACCATGCATACCAGCGACACGCTTCAAGCAGCGCATACAAAATTTCCGCCACCGCCTCCGGATTTTCCTTCACCAATTTAAACGGTTGCGTCTCTTCTACTAATTTATTTGCCTGAAAAATTCCGGAACGACGCCCTTCCCCTACTCCGTTCCAAATCGCATCAAGCGCAAGGTCGGGACGATTGATCGCAAATGCATGCTCGACGGTTTCGCGAATACGATCGAGTCCTTCTTTTCCATCCCAAGCGCTCTGCTCCGACACGGGAAGCGCTGCACGAGCGACCTCAGTTTTTGGAATGCCCCCTTCAAAATATTTCTTGCTCATCGCCACGACGCGATTCACAAGATTACCAAATGTATTTCCAAGATCCGACGTATATCGATCCTTCAAACGCTCATGCGAAAAATCGCCGTCCTCTCCAAACGAGATTTCGCGAAGCAAATAATAGCGGATCGCATCGAATCCATACGTAGGCACCAAATCTCTCGGATCCACGGCATTACCTAAGGATTTTGAGATTTTCTGGCCATCGATCGTAAAGAATCCGTGTGCAAAAACCTGCTTGGGCAATTTTGCCGAGCCATCTTTATTCTGAAGCGCCTTATCATGCTTTGCGGCACTCATAATCATCGCCGGCCAAAGCGCGCAGTGAAATTTAATGATGTCTTTTCCAACAAGTTGGAGGTCGACCGGCCAATACTTCTTAAACATCTTCTCATCCGTTCCGTATCCGATCGCCGTCATGTAGTTCAGGAGCGCGTCGAACCAAACATAAATGCGTTGCGAGTCATCTCCCGGGACCGGAATACCAATCGAAACTTTTTTCACTTCACGGCTCACGGAAACATCTGTCATGAACTTATCGATGTAGCTCCGAATTTCATTGCGTCGGCTTTCCGGCTGGACGAATTCCGGATTCGCATCGATATACGCAAGCAACGCCTCGCGATAGTTTGTCAGTTTAAAAAACCAGTTCTCTTCTGACAACGTCTGCAAATCCGTATTCGGATGAAGAATACATCGTCCGTTCATTACTTCCGACTCGGTCTTAAATCCTTCGCAACCAAGACAATACAAGCCTTCATAGGTCCGCTTCTCCAGATCTCCGCTCTCTTCGACGGCTTTCCAAAAACGTTCGACACCGGCCAAATGACGCTCATCCGTTGTCCGAATAAAATCGTCGACAGTAATACCGAGGTCCTCCCACGTCTTCTTCCACTCCCCGCTCATGCGGTCAAGATACCCCTGAATATCGCTCTCCCCCGCCTTCTCCATGGCTTGGACATTCTTCTGGCTATTCTCGTCCGTGCCCGTAACAAGTCGAACATCATCGCCCTGTAAACGATGGAAGCGCGCCAAAGCATCCGCCGCCACCGTCGTATAGGTGTGGCCGATATGCGGTTTGTCGTTTACGTAATAGATGGGTGTGGTGAGGTAATACTTGGGCATATCAGGCAGGACCGACAATAATCACAAATTCTCCTTTAGAACTCGTAGCTTGAAGCTGTTTAGCTACCTCGTCAACGGTTCCGCAATAGAGCGTCTCATGCATCTTGGTCAGCTCGCGACCTATGAAAATTCGACGATCCTTAGGCAACGTCGATGCAAGCGAGTCGATAGCCTTCCCAATACGATGTGTCGATTCAAAGAAAACCGTTGGAATCTCACGTGCGGCTACCTCGTTAAAAAACGTTTGTCGTCCTTTCTTATGCGGCGCGAATCCGAGGTACAAAAAGTCATCCATCGCAAATCCACAAACCGAGATCGCCGTCGTCAGCGCAGACGGCCCGGGAATCGGTTCGATTTTAATTCCTGACGGAACACACGCCGCAACCAGCTTTCCTCCCGGATCATTCACCCCAGGCGTCCCCGCATCCGAGATATAAGCGATCGATCGCCCAGCCTTAATTTCATGCACGATTCGTTCGACTGCCTTATCCGTAGAATGTTCATGCAAAGCAATCAGCGGTTTCTTGATTTCGTAATGCTTCAAAAGCTTCCCCGACACGCGTGTATCCTCGCAGGCAATGGCATCGACCTCTTTCAAGGTACGCAAAGCCCGAAGCGTGATGTCTTCAAGATTACCAATCGGCGTGGCCACGATATAGAGGATTCCGGACATGAGTGGATGATTTACCTGAAAAATCGTATCATGCCAACATATGAATGTCCGTAACCGCTCTTTTCCGATCGCTATTCTGACGATTTCTCTGGCTCTCTTTGGGTTTGGCTGCCGTAGGCCCGGAAGCGATGTCCCGACAAATACACAGGTCGTACCGGTCGTAAAAGAACCCGTTAAGGCGTTTGATCCGAATGCTCCGCGCCCCGTCGACTCGGAAGGCCCGTCGACGGAAGGCCTCCTCGCACGCCAAGCGCTGAAAAATCTTTCAACGGCCAAAACCTACCGCACCACGATGATCATCCCGACGGCATCCGGCACGGTCAAAGCCTCGGCCGACGTCAATCGCGAACAAGGTATTATGGGCCGACTCGAAGTTCCGAGTGCCCAAGGTGCGCTCTCGTCGGAAATTTTTATCTCCAACGGAACGGTACTCTTCCGCCAAAACACATCGACCTGGAGCGACATCTCTAAAACCGAGGAGGGAAGACAATTCACCACGCTCTTTGAGAACGCACTTGCGCCGGACGGTACCGATGTCTCGCGTATCGTAAGCGACAACACACGCACCGTTGAAGTAAAAGAAGATGCGACCGGCTGCACGCTCTACACGTTGAGCCAGGTCAACGAAAGTGGAAAACGCATCCCCTACCAAATCTGCCTCAGAAACGATCTCCCAAGCTATCTCTCGATCCAAACCGCCGCCGGCGTACTCACCGTGACTTACACCGACGTGAATGGCCAAGTCGTCGTAAAGCGTCCGCAATAAAATCACAAAAAACCGCCTGAAATGGCGGTTTTTTGTTTACAGAGAAGGATATTGCAAAACTAGCAGTCGCTATGTTAGAGTGCTAATCATCTATGTTGCCTCAAAACTTCACGACCAAATCACAGGAAGCCCTCCAGCTCGCCCAGCAAATCGCATTGGGCAACGGCCAGCCGGCTTTGGAGCCCATCCACCTACTCACCGCACTCTTGGAACAAGAGGACGGTGTTGTTCCCGCGATCCTAAAAAAACTTGCGATCGATGTCCCCTCTCTCAAGGGCGACCTCGACGACTTACTCATCAAACTCCCCAAGACCCAAGGCATGGGCGGTCTTGGCCAGCTGTATCTCACGCCGGAAATCGGAAAGACGCTCCAGTCTGCCGAGCGTGCGGCCAATCAATTTAAGGACTCGTATATTTCTACGGAGCATCTTTTGATTGCACTTGCCGATGGTGGAGATAACATCGCAACGATTCTGAATCGCCACAAAGTATCTGTCGATGAAATCTTGAAGGCACTGAAAGATGTTCGCGGTAACGTGAAGGTCGATTCCCCAGAACCGGAAAATTCCTATCAAGCGCTCGAAAAATACGCGCGCAACCTGACCGAGCTCGCCCGCCAAGAAAAGCTCGACCCGGTCGTTGGTCGAGACGAAGAAATCCGCCGAACGATGCAAATCTTGCTTCGTCGTACCAAAAACAATCCTGTCCTTATTGGTGAAGCCGGTACGGGTAAGACGGCGATTGTCGAAGGACTCGCTCAACGTATTGTCGCCGGTGATGTTCCGGAATCTCTCAAAGACAAGGAAGTGATGGCTCTCGACGTCGGCTCCCTCGTTGCCGGAACAAAGTTCCGCGGTGAATTCGAAGAGCGCCTCAAGGCCGTTGTCCGTGAAGTTGAAAAATCTTCCGGCAAAATTATTTTGTTCATCGATGAATTGCACACCCTCGTCGGCGCCGGCGCTTCCGGTGAAGGAGGATCGCTCGACGCGTCGAATATGCTGAAGCCGGCACTCGCTCGCGGAGAATTGCGCGCGCTCGGTGCAACGACGCTTCAGGAATATCGAAAGCATATTGAAAAAGACCCGGCCCTCTCCCGTCGTTTCCAGCCCGTCTTTGTCGATGAGCCGAGCGAGGACGACACGCTCGCGATGCTGCGCGGTATCAAGGATAAATATGAAGTCCATAACGGTGTCCGCATCACCGACGGCGCGCTTGTCGCGGCCGTAAAACTTTCCGCCCGCTACATCACCGACCGTTTCCTTCCGGACAAAGCCGTCGACTTGGTCGATGAATCCGCGGCCGCTCTGCGCATGCAGATCGACTCGCTTCCGGAAGAACTCGACAAAATGAAACGCGAACTCGTGAAACTTGATATTGAAAAGCGTGCGTTGTCGAAAGAAGACGATGCGGATTCAAAGGAACGCCTCTCGGAAGTCGAGAAGCGCATGGCCGAGGTACGCGAGAAATCGCAGGGCATGGAGATCTCGTGGAAAGCCGAGAAGGAACTCATCGTAGAAATCCAAGTAGCAAAAAAGGAACAGGAAGCTCTCAAGGCGGAAGCTGATATCGCCGAGCGCCGCGGAGATCTCGAGAAGGTTTCGGAAATCCGCTATGGAAAAATTCCGGGCGTCGAAAAGAAACTCGCCGATGCGGAAACCAAGTTGAAAGAATTCCAAGGCAAGCGTGGACTCCTGAAGAACGCAGTGACCGACGAGGATATCGCGCATGTCGTCGCACGCTGGACCGGAATTCCCGTCACCCGCATGCTTGAATCGGAAGCCGCTAAGCTTACGAAGCTCGAAGACGAACTGCATAAGCGTGTCATCGGCCAAGACCAAGCCGTCAAAGCGGTGTCGAATGCGTTGCGTCGTTCTCGTGCAGGCATCAGCGAAGACAAGCGTCCGATCGGCTCGTTCTTGTTCCTCGGTCCGACAGGCGTCGGTAAAACGGAGCTAGCGAAAGCTCTCGCCGAAATCATGTTTGACGATGAAGAAGCGATGGTTCGCGTCGACATGAGCGAGTACGGAGAAAAACACACCGTCTCCCGCATGATCGGCTCCCCTCCCGGCTACATCGGTCACGATGAGGGCGGACAGCTCACCGAGAAGATTCGCCGCCGACCGTATTCCGTCGTCTTGCTCGATGAAGTCGAAAAAGCGCATCCGGATGTCTTCAACACCTTGCTCCAAGTTCTCGACGATGGTCGATTGACCGACGGCAAAGGCCGCACCGTCAACTTCAAAAACACGGTCATCATCATGACCTCCAACGTCGGCTCCGATTTGATTCTCGACTTTGGCAAAAAGCGCGGAGAAATCGGATTCAATGACGGCGAAGATGAAAAAGAACAAACGGCCGACCATGTAAAGAAACTAGTTCTCGAACGTCTGCGCGATTACTTCCGACCTGAATTCCTCAACCGCGTCGATGAAATCGTCATGTTCCAGTCGCTGGGCAAAAAAGACCTGACGCAAATCGTCGATCTCCAGCTCGCAGAAGTCTTTAAGCGACTGCGCGCCAAAAAGATCGACATTGAGTTCACCGACAAAGCCAAGGCCCTCGTCGCAGAAAAAGGCTACGACCCGAGCTACGGCGCACGACCTTTGAAGCGCGCCATCCAGGATTTGATCCTCGATGAACTCGCTCTCAAGATTGTCGACGGCACCGTGAAAGAAGGCGACAAGGTGAAAGTGGATGCGAGTAAGGACAAGATCGTGATCAAATAAAAAAAACGAACGCCCAAACGGGCGTTCGTTTTTTATTGATTCGACAGAAACGCCGCGACCGTCGCCGCCGTCTCCGCCCGTAATACCCTCGCGCCCAAATCCGCGATCGTCGCCCGCGACTCGATCGCCATCGCCCGTTCCTCCGGATCCCATCCACCTTCCGGTCCGATAAAAATCGAGCACTTCTCCCCTCCTCCGGTGTAACGTTTACCACCGATGTCAAAAAAATAGGTCGACCCAGCTTTCGTAGCTACTTCCAACGCATCGATAAATAGCATCGGTTCAACAATCTCCGGCAAGCGTCCGCGCCCGCTTTGCTCGGCGGCTTCTCGAGCAATTTCTCTGAGACGCTCGAGTTTGATTCCCTGCTTCACCGTACGACGCGTCAGTAACGGAACAATTCGAAAGATTCCGCACTCCGTCGACTTTTGCACCAGCCACTCAAAGTTCTCGCGCTTCAAAATGGCCGCGTACAGCGTCACCACATGACGCGACTCCGTCGGCACCGCATCAGCCTCACTGACACGGACGAGCCCGACGCGGCCTTTCGATATCTCCGCAATCGTATACGTCGCCTGCATGCCTTGGCCATCGCACAACACAACCTTCTCGCCCGTACGCAATTTCAACACGAGCGACATTTGGCGGGCCGCTTCATCTTCCAAAACGATCTCCGAAAAACGGAGATCGTATGAACCGATAAATCGATGCAGCTTCATTATTACTTCTTCTTCATTTCGCTATCGATCAACTTCCACTGGTCCATAAGAAACTTGCGAACCATCGGCACTTCCTTCTCTGCAATCTCCTTGCTCTTTGTGTAGTAGTGGACCACGTAGTCGACGATCTCCTCATACTTCTCCTTGGTCATGTCTCCGGCAGACGCGATTTTCTTTTGTACCTGCTTCTGCAAAAGCTGGGCCTTCTTCATTGCGTCACGCGTCAATTCCTTGCCTTTGCGTGACTGGAGGAACAAGCCTGCGGCCAAACCGAGCGCGGCGCCGGCGGCCAAGCCTGCACCGAGATGTGATGATTGCTTCTTCATGATAGCCATATATTTGTTAGAGGTAGAATTAATGCCTGCATTGTAACGACATGCTACGATCATCGCAATACTATGTACGACTTTATCGCCATCGGTGACTCAACCCTCGATGTATTTTTACAGTTAAGCGAAGCGTCGCTTTCCTGCCAAATCAACAAGGAACAGTGCCTGCTTTGTCTGGAATATGCGGAAAAAATTCCCGTAGATACCGTGACCCAAATCCCGGGAGCCGGCAACGCTTCCAACGCCGCCGTGGGCGCCATGCGCATGGGATTAAGCTCGGCGATCGTGAGCATCGTCGGCAAGGACGACCTAGGACGTGAAATCATCCAGGGCTGGAAAGACCAGCGTATCTCGACCAAGTACGTCACCTTCGACACCAAACACGGAACAAATTACTCAACGGTCCTTAATTTTAAAGGCGAACGCACCATCCTCGTGCACTCGGAGAAACGGAACTACACCCTACCCAAACTGGATGGTGCTAAATGGATTTACTACACCTCTCTCGGTCCCGGTCACGAACGCATGGAGAAACAGCTGCTCGTGCATTTAAAAAAATATCCGGAACAGCAGCTCTGCTTTAACCCCGGTACAAAACAACTACGTCGAGGTCTCGACTCGATTAAACCGGTCATCAAACGCGCCGATATTTTTATCGTCAATAAACAGGAAGCGGAACTTTTGCTTGGCGATGGCGAGCGTCCGATCGTAAACCTGCTCATGGCCCTAAAGCATATTGGCGCAAAAATCGTCGTCATCACCGATGGACCAAACGGTTCGCATGCAACCGATGGAAGCACGATTTGGAGCTTGGGTATTTACGCGGGTCCTGTCGTAGAACGCACGGGTGCGGGTGACTCATATGCCACTGCTTTTACCTGTGCGAGACATCTCGGCTGGAGCATTCCCGATGCGATGCGCGCCGGTACGGCCAACGGTTGGAGTGTTGTGCAATCCATAGGTCCGCAAAAAGGCTTACTTAATACCGCCAAAATGCGCGCCGTGCTGAAAAAATTTGCCAAAGTAAAAGTCACATCCAAACCCGTCATTGCAACGTAGTATGAAAGAATACGAATTCCTCTCAAGAATGCTCTTCGAGTTTTCGTATTGGCATGCCATCAAGGGACATCCCTTCCGTCCGCAAGTCTACGAGCTCGCAAGTGAAACGGTAAACGGCCTCGGTAACGACATTAAAAAAACTTGGAAACAAGGCGGCGCAAAAGTGCTCGACAAACTCCCGGGAGTCGGCGCGGCGATCGCTTCAAAGATCGACGAATACTTCCGCACCGGTCACGTCAAAGAATACGACGATCTCAAGCGCAAATTCCCCGTCGATATCTGGGGCCTTTCACGTATCGAGGGCTTAGGTCCAAAACATATCGGCGAGCTCTGGAAAAAACTGAAAGTCGCCAACATCGATGATTTGGAATTTGCGATCGAGCATCAAAAACTGCGCAAACTGAAAGGCTGGGGCCCAAAATCGGAAGAAAAGCTCGCGCAAGGCATCGCGCTCATGCGCTCGTCGACAGGCAGACATCCCCTCAAAAAAATCCTCCCCATCGCGGATAAAATCGTCGCGTATCTCAAAAAAATAAAAGGCGTAAAGCATTGCACCTACGCCGGCTCGCTTCGTCGCAAGAAAAAAGATGTGGGCGATATCGACCTCATCGCAACGTCCAGCGACCCAAAGTCCGTCATGGAAGCCTTCGTCGCCATGCCGGAAGTTGAAACCGTACACACCTTTGGAAAAACAGGTTCCTCCGTACGTTTGAAGATGGGAATCGACTGCGACTTGCGCGTGGTTCCCGATAAAGTCTTCGGCTCGACCCTGCAATATTTCACCGGCGACCGCCGTCACAATATTTTGTTACGCGAACGCGCCATCAAGCAGGGGTACAAACTGAACGAGTATGGTCTGACAAAAAAAGGGAAAATCGTCCCCGTCCACACGGAAGACGACATCTACCGATTGCTAGGCCTCAAAACTCCCCCGCCGGAGAAACGATTAGGTAAGGATGAATTTATCAAACGCTAATATGTCATCAAAACTCTCCTCCGGTACGGTTCATAAATTGCCTGCGGATTTTAAACAGGCAATCCTTTCTAATCCAAAGGTGCACGCTCTGTGGGAAGATATTACGCCGCTCGCTCGCAATGAGTGGATTTGCTGGGTTACTTCGGGTAAAAAATCGGAGACAAGACAGGATCGTATTAAAGTCGGGATGTCCAAAATGAAATCCGGGGAACGTAGGCCTTGTTGCTGGATCGGGTGCATCCATCGAACAGATAAAACGATAAGTCCTTCCGTGAAGGGCATGCTCAATAGAAAGAAAAACAAAAGCCGCCTCTAAGGCGGCTTTTGTTGATGGTGCCCAGGGCGGGAGTCGAACCCGCACACCCTTACGGGTTAAGGATTTTAAGTCCTCCGCGTATACCAGTTCCGCCACCCGGGCATGTGCGCCGTTCTATCACGACGCGGGAGTTTTGTCAGTAGCCACCGCCGGTTTCCGCGATCGCCAAGCTTCGACGACCGTCGGTAAAAGAGAAACGACAATGATACCGATAACCACAAGGCTGAAGTTCTTCTTGACCATCGGAATATTCCCAAATAAATATCCGCCGACCGTAAACAACCCAACCCACACCAATGCTCCAATCACGTTGTAGTGAAAGAACCTCGAATATTCCATCCGAGCAACGCCGGCCGTAAACGGCGCGATCGTCCTCATGATCGGAACAAAACGTGCAAACACAATCGCCTTGGCGCCATGCTTGGCATAAAAGTGATTCGCTTTCTCCAAATGTTTTTTATCGATGAAGCGTGCGAACGGCCCTTCAAGCAATTTCAAACCAATCTCGCGTCCAATCCAATAATTCATCGCATCACCGGCAACAGCGGCGACAAACAAGATGACAAGCAACGCCCAAAGATTCAGAGCGCCAAGCGCTGCGAGAGAACCGGAAGCAAAAAGAAGCGAATCACCAGGAAGAATCGGCATCACAACCAAGCCCGTCTCGCAAAAGATAATGAGAAACAGTACGACGTACGACCAATTCCCGGCCATCGCCACCAGTTGTGACAAATACCTGTCCAGATGGATAAAGAAATCGATAATTTGAAGCATGGGCGCATTCTACACGATGTTTTGCCTTTCCCGATACCATGCTAGTCTTGAGCCGAACAGATATGGAACAGAACGGCGAACAAATCGAGGAGGAGCGTGTCGTTTCCCCGGAAGTCCAAGAACGGGAAGCGAGCTTTGATGCGGCATTGCGTCCAAAAACCCTGGGCGATTTTATCGGCCAACCCGTCGTTAAAGAAAACCTGCGTATCTTTCTACAAGCCGCCAAAGGCCGTGCCGAACCCTGCGACCACGTCCTCCTCTACGGCCCACCCGGTCTCGGCAAAACAACGCTCGCCCACGTCATCGCAAATGAGATGGAAGCCAATGTCCGCATCACGAGCGGTCCCGCCCTCGAGCGCGTCGGCGACCTCGCGGCGATTCTCACGAATCTCGAAGAAGGCGATATTCTTTTCATCGATGAAATCCATCGCATGAACCGTTCCATCGAGGAAGTCCTCTACCCGGCGATGGAAGACTTTGCCCTCGACCTCGTGATCGGCAAAGGTCCGACGGCGCGAACCCTACGCCTCGATTTAAAACGCTTTACAATCATCGGCGCCACCACAAGACTCTCGATGCTCTCCGCTCCCCTCCGCGACCGCTTTGGCATGCATTTCCATCTCGACTTCTACGGTCCCGACGAAATGCATCAAATTTTGAAGCGCAGTTCCGGCTTACTCGATCTCGCGATCGATGAAGCCCCGCTCGCGCGCATCGCGGAGCGCAGCCGACGTACACCGCGCATCGGCAACCGTTTATTGAAACGCGTACGCGATTACGGCCAAGTCATGGCCGGCGGCGTCCTCGATGAAGGCGTCGTCGACAAAGCGCTCGCCGCGCTCGAAATCGATACCCTCGGCCTCGATGAAGCCGACCGCCGCGTCCTCAAAGCCCTCGTCGAAAAATTCCAAGGCGGTCCCGTCGGGCTCTCAACGCTGGCAGCGGCGACATCGGAAGAAATGGAAACGCTCGAGGAAGTGATCGAGCCATTCCTACTCCAGCAAGGCTTACTGGCTAGAACGCTACGCGGCCGAATGGCTACGGACTTGGCTTACAAACATCTCGGCTTCACGCCTCCTGAGCGTCAAGGTACAATCCTCCAATAACATGGTTCCCCTCATTTTGTTCCTAGCCGTCTGGGCCATCCTGATCCTGGGCTTTGGCCTTATGGCGCTCATTACGAATGCGATGAGCTTGCGTTTTGGTATCAGCGGTTTCATGACCCTCATGAGCAATACGGTGTTTGTTCTCGTTGCATTACTCGTCCTTGGAGCGACAGGCTTCTATCTCATCGGCGTCGATTGGTCACAAACCGTCTCCATCATCCCAACAGCCATTCCTAGTTTGAACTTGTAATCCCATGTTGCATCTCAATCATCTCCCAAATGCCATCCCCGATGAAAAACTCGTGCACGTTTTGCATCGCCATCCTCTGACCATTTTCTGGCTGGTCATGGGCTACATTCTTCTCCTTGGCTGTGTCCCCTTCCTCTTCTGGTATCTTCCCACCTATCAAGCGGAACTCGTCGCCGATCCCGCACTCATGCCGCTCGTCGTCCTCGGTAGCTCGGCCTTCTTCCTATTTGCGTGGCTCTTCCTCTTCCAGAATTTCATGGATTATTACCTCGATGTCTGGATCGTCACCAACAAACGCGTACTCAACATCGAGCAAACCGGTCTCTTTGCCCGCACGGTTTCCGAACTCCGACTCTATCGCGTCCAAGATGTGACGAGTACGATCAAAGGCGTCGTAGAAACATTGTTCGATTTTGGCGATGTAGAAATTCAAACTGCCGGTGAAAAAACGCGTTTCATTTTTGAAGAAATCCCCCATCCAAACCGCATCAGCAAATCGATTCTCGAGCTCTCGGAGGTCGAGCGCCGTGAACAGCTCGATGAAGCCGTCTCGGAATTTGGTATGCCCGATAAACCTAATCATCCAGAACAGAAAAAGGTATGAGACCCATGATCCCTATCCGCATGCTCCCCGGCCTCTGCGGTCCGGCCGCATTAAAAGTCGTGCTCACGCATTATAAGAAAGACTACACGCACGATGAAATCGCCAAGCTCTGCGAGGTGACGCCGGATGAACATGCGTCCCACGCAAAAATGATTTCCGGCGCGACGGCGGCAGGACTCAGAACCACTCCCATCGAAAACGCCACCATCAACGACATCCGCCGTTTTGTGGACGACGATTTTCCGGTCATCGTCGGCTGGCTCTTGGACGGCAAAGACCACTACTCCGTTGTCTACGACGTCGGCAAAATGAAGATTTTCATGATGGACCCAGCAACAGAATCCGGCATCCGTATTCTCCCGATCGAAAAATTTGAAGAAGTCTGGTCCGATCACGGCGGAGACGCAGGAGCTACCGTTACGCGCTGGATGATGTCGGTAAAAAAAGGCTAATCGCCTTTTTTTCCTATCTGTTTAGAATGCTCCGCACTCGCATTCACCAAATACCACGTCGCAAATCCGACAAACCCGATATCATCAAGCCATCCGAGAATCGGCGCAAAATCCGGAATGAGATCGATCGGCCAAAGTAAGTACCCGATCGCGACAATCGCCAAGACCTTTGGCTTCCAATCGCTTTTACCATCAACCAAAAAACGCCAAATTCCTTTCCAGTCCGGCAAAAAGTGATGGCGAGACATATACACCTCCAAGCATAGCACGTCGGAAGCGCGTGTTTTATAATAGACAACATGTTCGTTTCGCGTTCCGAGATCGCTTCCCTCGCTTTGCCGGGGGCGGCACTCGTTCTCGTCTTGGTCTGGCCGCAAGCCTGGATTATCGCAAGCGTTCTTGTCGTCATCTCCGTCCTACCCACGCTCGTATCCGCCGCCAAGGGACTCGGAGAATTCCGCATCACGATCGATCTCTACAACCTGCTCGCTGTCGCGATTGCCCTCATCCTCCAAGAGACCTCGTCCGGAGCCTTTATCGGACTCATGCTGGCCTCGGCACGGATTCTCGAGGCTCGTACGGAAGCGCGATCACATAAAGCCGTGGAAGAGCTCCTTGCGCTCAAACCGCATACCGCAAGACGCGAATCACGGGGAAAAGTCGATGAAATTCCCACGCAGGAAATCCGCACGGGAGACATTTTGCTCGTCGGTACCGGCGAACGCATCCCCTGCGACGGCTTACTCGTACATGGCACAGCTCTCGTCAATGAAGCCTCGGTCACCGGAGAATCATTACCTCGCGAGAAACTGATCGGCGACCGCGTCCTCGCGTCTACGATTATCGATGCCGGCGCCATCAAAATCCGAGCCACCCATGTCGGAAAGGACTCAACGCTCGAACGCATGGCGACACTGATTCAGGAGGCGTCCCGACACAAATCCGGCGCGGAAAAAGCCGCCGATCAATTTGCGGGTTACTTTTTGCCCTTGATCGGCATCGCGGGCATCGGGCTGTATTACGTGACGCGGAATCCGAGCATGGTCGCCGCTTTCTTCCTCGTGGCCTGTGCCGATGATGTCGCGGTCGCTATTCCGCTCGCCATCACCGCCGCCCTCGGACGCGCCGCCAAGCGCGGCATTATCGTCAAAGGCGGAGCAAGACTATTACCACTCGCACATATCGACACCATCGTCCTCGATAAAACCGGCACCCTCACCTTTGGCGATCTGCGCGTGGAACGATTGGACCGCGATCCTTCCGTCACCGAATTTTTTATCTGGGAATGCCTTGCGATCGCGGAAAAATATTCCGAGCACGTCATCGGCCGAGCCGTATTCCGTGAAGCCGTCAAACGCATCGGAGCCGTCCCCGATCCGGAACGATTCCAAGTCTATCGCGGCCGCGGTATTTGGGTACACGCAAAAAACCATGACATTCTCGTCGGCACGCCTACGCTCCTCACCGATTCCAAAATCGCCATCCCGGATGGATGGGCGGTACGTGAAAACGACACAACCGACCCCGGCCTCACAAGCGACTTCTATGTCGCCGTCGATGGACGCTGCATCGGCCGCATCCGCATCGCCGATGTCCCGCGCCCATCAGCCAGGGCGAGTATCGACAAACTGCGCGAGCTCGGAATTAAGAGCATCGTCATGTTCACGGGCGATCAATTGCGCACCGCTGCAGCGGTCGCTAAATCCGTCGGTATCGAGGAATATCATCCGACGATGTCTCCGGAGGACAAGGAGCGTGAAGTGGGTCAACTCGCGCTCAAGGGAACGGTCGTCATGATTGGCGACGGCATCAACGATGCCCCCGCTCTCGCCCGCTCAACGGTCGGCATCGCCATGGGAACATCGGGAACCGCCGTCGCCATCGAGGCCGCCGACGTCGTTTTGCTCGCCGACAACCTCGACCGTCTACCGGAGCTTGTCTCGCTCGCTAAACAAACGGAAAGCGTGATCCGTGGCAATGTCTGGATTTGGACGTTAAGCAACCTCGTGGGCTTCGCCCTTGTGCTTACCGGCGTCTTTGGCCCCGCACTCGCCGCCGGCTATAATTTCATCACCGATTTTTTTCCACTTGCGAATTCAGCACGATTATTTCGTAAACAAAAAAAATCGGCCTAGGGGCCGATTTTTTCATCGTCTTTTTTCTTACGATCGTCTGAATCGTACGACCAGCTCCATCCAAACGATTTATTCTTCAGCTGATAACGCGCGAGGACAATCGTTCCAAGCGTCGTGGCAACGCCAAGCGCGGTAAAAATTCCTCCAATAATCCAGGTCTCCCTGCCGAGCTGATCCTGGGCCGCAAAAAAGACATTCGGCCGCGAGCGGTGCATGTACAAAAGGAATGGCAGTACGAGCGTCGCCGGAATCCCAAACGACAATGCCCCCATCGCTCCGCCGATCGTGTGGACGAGATACGTCGGAAAATCGAGAATGGTGAAGAATAGAATTGTGCTCCCAATGACAAAAAAGATGATCGCTAACAGGCGCAGAATCCAGACGGCCACCTGCATATCCTTGTCGGCCTTGATATACCAATCTTCCGTGTTCGAGTTGGTGACAATCGTCACCTTGTCGCCGATATCGTATGAAGAACGGCTCGACCATAAAGAAGTGACGTACGTTTTCTCACCGGGAGCAGTTTGAAACACGGGTCGAACCATCCCCTCCTCACCGGATTCAATTTGTGCGACCGAGGCTTCAACCTCGACACCCTGCCAATCCGGGACAAGAAACGCCGGCAGTACCAAACCGCAACCGATACCGACAAGAATAAAAATAATCGAGACCCACCACTGCGCTTCTCGCGGCTTAAAGACGTACTCCCAAGAAAATGAAACCATAGTATGAAACCTAGCCTAAACCAAAACCCGATCTCTTGCGAGACCGGGTTTTGCATTGGCGACGCTTATTAGGCGGCGCGCTGGACGTTGACGGCGCGAGGACCCTTGTCCGAGGACTCCGTCTCAAACGTGACAGCTTCGCCCTCCTTCAACTCGTCAAACATGACGCCGACGAGTGAATCAGAGTGGAAGAATACGTCTTTGTCGCCGCCTTCCGGGGTGATAAAGCCGAAACCCTTCTCCTTAAGCGTTTTGATGATACCGTTCATAGTGTTGTTACCAATGAGTAATGTAAATGTTAATTGCAGGCTGTTTTTGCTTCAGATGAGCATTATCAGGCCGATTCATTGGTTCGGGGGATATAGTACCAGAAAATGGGCACATTGTAAAGCCCCCTGCCATTATTTGGCTCAATAGAGCGTGCTTCCTACCAAGACACTGTTAGCCCAATACGTCCCAGTCTCACCTGACGGCAGTAAGTCATACGTCGCCAAATCGGTGTACGGTGCGAGTTCTGCAAGGAGAACCGTCGACCCATTATACAAATCACCCGCTCGAAGCGCCCCGATCAGTCGCTTATCCATCGTCGGATGCCCTGGCGAGATCCAAGCTTCACGACCATCACTCAATTTCAAGTGAACGATGCGATGCGTCTTCGATACCAGCGTCTTCGTTACTTTGAGAACCGGCATCGCAACCTTGTTTCCATCACGTTTCATCGTCCAGACCATCATCCCCTCTCGAATATCTTTTACATTCACATCACCCTTTGGCGTTCCGATCAACGTGCTCGCAGCAAGGCAAATCGGACACATGCGAGGCTGGCCGGCAACATGACAGGAATAACCCGGCGCCGGATCCGTATCACGCACAACCGGCGGACCACATTCCTGCGTACATTCATATCCGGCCCCACAGCCCTTGTCTGCAATACCATTGCAACTTCGGCCTTCGACGCCCGGAGCTGCAGGAGGACAGACGAACTCGCAATTTGGCCCCGTACGTCCTACATAACTTCCATCAGGGCACTGCTTGGCATCCGCCGTACAAGCGACAGGACCGGGGATAGGAACCGGAACAGGGCGCGGCGCAGGCGCTATCGGATTCGTGCAACCGGCACCAAGGCCGACGAGACTCAATAAAAGACAGAGGAGATATTTCATTACTCCATTGTGACAGACTTCGTCTTCAAGAGAAAACGCGCTAAGCGAAGCTCATCGTAAGAATAGGAATCTCCCAATCGCTCACGAATAGGCGCCAGAAAATCGCTACCGGTGGCACGAAACGCCTCGGCGATTCGTTCATATCGTTCCGTGGAAGGAAACGATTCATGCGAAGCGTCCAATCCCCCGCCCTGTTCGAGCACCTTCTCCAAATGCTGGATAACCGTACCCAAAGTGATACGTCGTGTTTTAGCGATTTGCTCAAGCGTCTCTTTTTCTTCAAAGCGTCGAACCGTTTCCAGAATCGTATCCGTCAGCGCTCGAGCCGGTTCCGCCTTCCGTCGAACAGGCGTCGACGAAGCTTGCTCCGCAAACCCCTTTTCAACGGCATACGATTTGATGACGTTAAGAAACGCTTCTCCATACTGCGTCAGCTTCCCCTTGCCTACGCCAAATACCTGCGACAAACGCTCCATGCTCTGCGGATAGGCGCGCGCCATCTCCTGCAATGTCTTATCGCCAAAGATCATGTACGGCGGCACATGCTGTGCTTCCGCCAAACTCTTTCGGAGTGCGCGAAGACTTCCAAACAAATCCTGATCAAACTTGGAGGAGACTTCCTCAGCAGCTTTCGTCGGAGCCCGTGGCACACAAATATCGCAAGCGCCGCAATTCTGCTGCTGCCATGTCTCGCTAAAATACCCAAGAAGAAACGCTCGTCGACAGCTACGCAATTCCCCGTACTTCATCATCTCATTCAGCTGAAGCCGAGCGCGCTGCTTCTCTTCAGGATCTTCCATCCCGCGGATGAAATACTCATGCTTGATCCGGTCGCCGGCGGAGAAAAACAGGAGGCAATCGCTCGGCAATCCATCACGACCGGCACGTCCCGTTTCCTGATAATAGCCCTCGACGGACTTGGGCAAATCCATATGCGCGACCAATCGAACGTCCGGCTTGTCGATACCCATACCAAAGGCGATCGTCGCCGTAATCACCGGAACTTGGTCGCGAATAAAACGCTCTTGAACACGGCTACGCTCGGTCGGCGTCAGTCCCGCATGATACGCCGCAGCCTTCACGCCATTAGCACGCAGATCCGTCGCAATCTTTTCCGTCGACTTTCGAGAAAAGCAATACACAATCACCGCCTGATCCGGTCGCGACTTGATTTCCGCAAGCAGCTGATCAAAAGACTTTTTCTTTGGCTGTACGCGATACGTGAGATTCGGCCGATTAAAACTCGATTTGAATACTTTCCCCTGCCCTAATCGCAAATGACTCACGATATCCTCGCGCACACGCACATTGGCGGTAGCGGTAAGCGCCATGATCGGAATGCCGGGAAAATACGTGCGGAGCAAATCCAAATTACGATAGTCCGGGCGGAAATCATGTCCCCACTCGGAAATACAATGTGCTTCATCGACCGCAAACAAGCTAATGTTGAGCGTTCGCAGAAATTCACGCACCGTCGGCTTCGCGAATCGTTCCGGTGCGATATACAAAAGCTTGAGCCTACCGGATGAAGCCTCGCGTTCCACTTGCGCAATTTCCATCGGCGACAGTGTGCTATTCAAAAAAGCCGCGGCAATTCCATTCGATTTTAATGCATCCACCTGATCCTTCATGAGCGCGACGAGTGGCGAAATAACAATCGTAATTCCCGGAAAATGCAGCGCCGGAATCTGAAAACACAACGACTTACCACCGCCTGTCGGCATCAAAACTAGCGCATCCTTGCCGGAGACGCAGTATTGAATCACCTCCTCCTGCAGAGGACGAAACGATTCATACCCAAAATGTTTTTTAAGAAGTTCGATCATAACCACCCTCTACTCCGTTCCATATCCAAGCGGCATTGTCAAGATGTGCACAGCTTCAAAAACTTTGCGGATTCGCAAACAAGTACCCTACTTCGACGACTAATCAAAGCTCGCGGCCTGAGCAAGCTCGGACGTTGGGTTGAAATCGGAATCGGACGCGACATCATCCCCGAACGTGTAATTCATGTAGAACGTATCCGGAATATCGTCGATCTTTGTATTCCAAGCCGTACCATATAGAGCCACAGCCAGCTCTTCCGTCTTAACCCAGCGCAAGACTCCGCCTTGATCCACCGCATAGGTCTTGTTGTCCGTCGTAAATTTCACCATGCGAGCGCCCGGTCGATATGTGACATTCGCTCCGAGCATATATTGCCCAAGCCGCTCTGCGCTTACGGCGCGCACATCATCGAAATTTGCGTACCACGTATAAAAGACCCGGCTATTGGGAAACGCATGCCGCTTACCATCGGCACCGACATAATAGACGGCGCGACACGGATGGTCCGAGGTCGCGATAGAAGGGCAAGCCAATTTAATCAGATTCCGCGAACCGATGACGCCCTCATATGATTCCTCGGCGCTCGCGACCGGAACGGTTGTCGGTACAGCTTCCTCGAGTTCAGCCGGCGTATTGGATCGATATTCCGTGTAGGTTGACCACGTAACACCTGTCGCTTGCGCGCTGCTTTCCAAAAACTGCTGTCCGATCCAACCGCGCTTACCTCCGGAAGTAACTTCATACCAGCCGTCCGTAAACCCGACGACACTCACCTGTGTACCGGCGCTCAACGTCCGCAAAACCATGGTTCCGCTCACACAAGCCTCGCTGCGCATAAATACGGCGGACTTGATCCTGCCCGCACCGGAATACTGATGAACCGGGTCGACATAACAATCCATCGCCGACGCCATCATCGGGGCGACGCTGAAAAGCAAAGATGAGATGGCGAGGGAAGAAAAAAGTCGTTTCATATGCAATCGATCATAAACTAAAAACCCGAAGATATCCACGTTCCCTCGACCTTGCTATCCTATCCCCCATGGACCCCATAACGTATCTCCGACAATTCCGCATTGGCCCTTTTGCCATCTTTGATTTTTCCATCTCTTTTCTGGGGATGCTTCTGATCTCGCCCCTGCTTTCATGGCTCTGTAAAAAAGCGGGCGTACTCGTCCCAAAAAAGAATTGGGTGATTCTAACACTGCCGATCAGCGTCGCGGCACATCTCTTCGTTGGAACGATCACGCCACTTACGAGAGATTTCCTCGACCCAAACGGACATTATCTTGTGAAGATACTCATCCTTGGATGCTGCGTTCTTGCAGGCTCGGGTGTGAAACGAATGACACCGGCAAAATCGTAGGAAAGATAAAAACGCCCCGCAGTATTGCGGGGCGTTTTTTGCGTAATAATACAATGCCTAACCTAAGCTATTTTTAAATGGCTAGTCTCAGCATTTTTGGCTTAAACTAGCATCAAAAGCGAGCCTCGTACCATTGACAAAACCCTCAAAATGTGGTTTAATAGCTGGTCTGATTCGCAAACCGAATCACGGCAAACCCATTATGAATCAACTCAAAAACACCAATACATTAACGGTCGCCCAACGCAAAGGCTTGGCCGTCATTATGTTGGCTATCGCCCTAACGAACTCCCACATTACGACGCATGCTTTTGCTGCCGGACCGGTTCTGCCGGAAACGCAGACCCAAACCCAGGCCGTTGAACCGGAAACCCCGGCTATTCAGCCTACGGTTCAGGAAGTCTTGCTCAGCGTATGTAAGGAGAACGGCTATGGTGAGGATTGTGCCAAGACTCTTTTGGGTATGCTCTGGAACGAGTCTTCAAACCGCTCTACGGTCATCGGTGACAATGGAGCCGCTCGCGGTTACTTCCAAATTCACTATAAGCTTCACAAGATCTCGATCGCTTGTGCGGAAGACCTCGTGTGTTCCGCTAACTGGTCGATCAACTACTTAGAGCGCAATAGCTACCCTAAGTACGTGAGCTACGCCGTTCAGTGTCACAATAGCTGTAACGTCAACAACGGTTATGCCGCCAAGGCGTTCCGTAACGCGAAGCTCATGTGGAATCAGCCGCTTGCGGTTACGCAGGCCGCTCCGATTGTGCTCGCCATGAAGTAAGAAAAACGCCCCGCGGGAATGCGGGGCGTTTTTTTTGTACCTAAGCCATCGCTACTTCTTTGAAACCGTAATGGTCGCCTTCTCCGTCGTAGCACTCGTTAGCGTGACTACGTAATTCTTAACCGTTACCGAGGGCGTACGCATCGTACCAAGTATAACTTCTTGAGAGCTCTTATCGACATCGTAAAACATAAACACCGGCGACAACTCCCCCGCCCAAATACATTGAACCCCGGACGGACAGCGAGAATCGTTAATTGCCGTCAACGTAAGCTTCATCCCATCCTGAAACGTCATACTCTCGCCGATAGAAAATGTCACGGAAGCATTGAACGCTGTCGTTGAGGCAGGAGGTGTTTTCGTCGGAGGAGTATCGGTATTGGTAGAAACGGTGCAACCAGCTCCGGTGAGCGCGATAAGACTAATAGCGATTAATAACTTTTTCATAGACATCAGTCATCGTAAATCAAAATCCGACCCCTTGCGAGGGTCGGAACTTGATGGGGTGGCTAGAGGGAATCGAACCCTCGATAACGGGACCACAACCCGCTGTGATAACCTCTTCACCATAGCCACCATGCTGCCAATTGCGTGCAAGTTATACCGCATTTTTTAGGCTTTGGCAAGGGTCGGGTTTTCGTTTACGCTGAAGCCCATATGGACGGCACCATCCGCAAAGACATTCACCCCGGCTTACGAGTCGCTATCGTGAAAAAGGAAGATCAGCGTTCCGGCGAGGCCACCTACGGCGTCGTTAGGGATATTTTGACGAGCGCGGCCGTTCATCATCGAGGTATCAAGGTGAGACTGGAAACAGGCGAGGTTGGACGGGTTAGATACATCGAGGTCTAATGCGCGCATGCCTACGGAATTCTCCGTCATTGTTCCCGCTTATAACGAAGCGCCTACCATTGAAGCAGCTGTTCACGAAATCCGGAGTACCTTCAGCGAGTTAGGTTGTCTCTATGAGATTGTGATCGTCGATGACGGGTCAACGGATGAAACCGCGACCATCGCGACCGCACTCTCGGCAACAATCCCGCAAATCCGTCTGATCCGTCACGAAAAAAACCAAGGAAAAGGCACGGCTGTAAAAACAGGCGTATTAGCGGCGAGCGGTATCTGGGTATTGTTCCTGGATGCGGATTTAGCTACGCATCCATCCGAATTCAAAAAAATCCTCCCCTATCTTGATACAGCCGACATCATCATGGGATCGCGTCGGGTACTCGGAGCTCGTATCACGAAACAACAACCCTTCTACCGCGTATGGCTCGGAAGCGCCTTCAATCTCTTCGTCCGTCGTTATCTTGGTATCCAATTTCATGACACGCAATGCGGCTTCAAAGCATTTCATCGTCGAACCTTGTCACTCTTTAATGCGCTGAACGCGACAGGCTGGGCATTCGATGTCGAGCTACTACTTCGCGCTCAAGAAAAAGGATATATGATACAAGAAGTTCCGGTGACATGGCGCCACGGACGCGAAACCCGCGTACGCCTTGCCGATGCATGGAGTATCTTCCGGGAACTGCTGCGGATGAAGAGATAACGTCTGCGTGACTGTCCACCTTGGCCGCAATCGGATAAACTACAATAAATTACTCATCTTTCTCTTTTCTATGCGCCGCATTCTAGCTTCAAGTTTGCTCGCCGCTCTCATGGGTGCGGGCTGTGCCGCAAACCCGGCTCCGATTCCGACCAATACGAACACAACACCGGTCCCTAATGCGATAGAACCGTCCTCTCCTTCAGCTGTAGAAACAACACCGACTCCCGTAGCCCCCAAGCCTGCGACGGCAACGGCTCCAAAACCGACTCCTAAGCCCGTAACAAAAACCATCACAGTCGAGATCAAGGACAATGCCTTCTCTCCGCAAATGATCGCGGTAAATGCAGGCGACACGGTCGTATGGAAAAACGTCGGTAAAGGAACTCACACGGTACATAGTTCAAGCGGCGTTCTCTGGGATTCCGGAAGCCTGTTATCGGGCGCGACGTATCGACGAACCTTTTCCGCTACCGGCAAATATGACTACTACTGCGCCAACCATTCGGGCATGAGCGGCAGCGTGATCGTTGGCGAGGTCCGTCCGCAATAAAATACCTATGAAACGCACCTTTGCGCTATCGATCACGCTCGGATTGTTTTCCCCGTTGATCGTTTTGGCCGCGCCCAATATCAGCTCGGTCGTACCCACGACGGCGGCCGCCGGTGTTGCGGTGAATCTTTCCGCTAGCGTGAATTCTGCGATCCCGATTCAACGCTGTTCCCTCTGGGTCGATCTGGCCGAGATCGGTGAAATGACGGTTATTGGTGGCACCGCGAGCCGTCCCTATACCTTCTCGAGCGGAGGCTCTCGCATCGCCTTTGTCTTCTGTCGAGACACGAGCGGAAACATGAGCGCGGGCGCGACGACGGCAATCGAGGTAAGCGGTGTAACCACGGTCTCTCCCCCGCTTTCAACTCCTACGCCGACTCCAACACCCACCCCGACCCCGACACCGGTACCAGCGCCCGTCGCAGAACCAATCATTGTCGCTCCAACACCCTCGCCTGACGCCGGAAAACTATTAAAAATAGTTTGTCCTGCGGGAGCGGACATCAATCATCCTTGCCACGCCGTTTATTACATCGGCAACGATGGTAAACGTCATGCCTTTCCAAATAGCCGTGTCTTCTTCACTTGGTATGCCGACTTCGACACGCTACAGGAAGTCCCCCTCGAAACCATGAGCCGCTATACGCTCGGCACGAACGTCACCTATCGACCGGGAGTCAAGATGGTAAAATTTACTACCGATCCCAAAGTGTATGCCGTAAGTCGAGGCGGCGTCTTGCGATGGATCAGAACCGAGGAACTCGCCCAAGCCTACTACGGAAACGAATGGAACAAGCAAATCGACGACATTCCGGACACCTTCTACACCAACTACACGTTTGGCGCCGATATCAACGCCGTAAGCGACTATAATCCTGTCACGGAAACCGCGAATTCGACCGAATAAAAAAATACCCCGACACGAGTCGGGGTATTTTTATTTCCTTACTTCTTGCTAATCGCCTCGAATGCCCTCAATACCTCGATCGGAACAGCGAACACAATCGTGTTGCTTTGATCGCTCGAAATATCGTTAATCGAGTTCAGCGTGCGCAGATGCAGGGCGGCCGGATTCTGTGCCAGAATGTCGGCGGCCTTTTTCAAGTTATCCGCGGCAATCACTTCACCTTCCGAGCTGATAATCACGGCACGGCGCTCGCGCTCCGCCTCGGCCTGCTTGGCGATCGTGCGCTGCATGTCTTCCGGAAGCGAGATGTCTTTCAACTCGACCGTCTGCACTTCAATGCCCCAATCGGACGTATGCGTCGCCACCAATTCCTTGATTCGGGCGGAAGCCTGGTCGCGATCCGAGAGCAGCTCGTCGAGAGTAAGCTCACCGACCACATTACGCATCGTTGTTTGCGCAAGCTGTGACACGGCATTCCAAAAGTTTTCGACGACAATGACGGCGCGACCCGCGTCAACGACGCGGTAATAAACGACGGCATTCACCTTACATGAAACGTTGTCGCGCGTAATCGCATCCTGATACGGAACCTCGACGGCCTTGGTACGAATATCGACCTTAGTCATCGACTGGATCACAGGAATCACGAGACGCCATCCCGGCTCTACGAGTTTGTGGAACTTACCAAACATGAATTTCACCCCGCGCTCATATTGGTTGACTTGGCGAACACAGACCAATAACAAGATAATAAGCGGCCAAAACAGGAAGGAAAACGAGAAGAGATAGGTCATACGTGCTTAGCCTATGGCCGAACCTTCCGATCGTCAAATAGCCGCGCCACGTGAGCCGCAAAGCAAAAGCCGCAGCTTTCGCTGCGGCTTTTACGTGGTGCCCTCGGTTGGAATCGAACCAACATATGCGGCTTAGAAGTCCGCTGTCCTATCCGTTGGACGACAAGGGCGTGGCGGGAAGCTATCACGTTTTTTCCTCTTTTTCAACCCCACCCTCATCATCCCTCTGTTTCCCATGAAATGCCTTGTGCACGTCTTTGAGCTGCTGGTTCGTGATATGCGTATAAATCTGCGTGGTCGTGATCGACGAATGTCCGAGCATGGTCTGCACGCTCCTGATATCCGCACCATTAATGAGCAAGTCTGTCGCAAACGAGTGGCGGAGCGTATGCGGAGAAACTCTCTTTGGAATTCCCGCGACGACGGAGTAATGATGCACAAGTCTCTCGATCGATCTCGGCGTCAACGCTCCGACTTCCTTCACGCCGGCCTTTGCCCGATCATGTCTCACAAACAAATACGGCGCCTCGTCTTTTCTCATGCCAAGATAATTCTTCAGCGCATGTCTCGCCTGCTGAGACAAAAACACGATGCGGTTTTTGTCTCCCTTCCCGCGCACGGTAAATTCTTCGCGGTCGAGATTCAGCTGGCTGATTTTCAAATTCGCAAGCTCCGACACGCGCAGTCCGGTCGAAAAAAACAATTCAAGGATCGCCTTGTCGCGCGCTTTTACGATCGGCTGTGCATCCGTTTTTTCCGGAGCTTCAAGAAGACGTGGCAAGTCGGCAGCATCGAGATAGGAAACATCGCGGCTCCCCTGCTTTGCCAAGTCGATCTTTTCTGCGGACAGCGTCTCGATATCGCGTTTATTCAGAAATTTCAGAAACGATCGCAGAGCGATCAAATGATAATTCTGCGTCGACTTGCGCATCGTTGAATCTCCCCGACCGGCGGCGCGATTCAAAAATAATCGATACTCATGAATGACATCTTGATTGACGGCATCCGTATCCAAATCCTTTCCCCAATCGATAAAACGACGAAGATAAAAATCGTAATTCCTAATCGTAAGCGGAGATCGGCCTTTCTCAATCTCGAGATGCTCCAGATACGTGCGCAAATGCGAAGACAGCTTACTCATGCACGGAATTGTGCCACGATTGCGCAAGTGTCGCAAAAGGATTGACAACGTCGCCTATTCATGCCAAATAAGACCCGAGGCCATCGATGAAAAATGTAGATGACGCGACCCTCACCAAGTTCCTGATCCGCAGCTTCTCCGGCATCTTTGAGGGAGCGAGCAAGCGCGTGCAGAAACCGACCATTCCCGGCAGCCAGCAGCACTACTGCAAGGAAGACGGTCTCGTGTACCTCGAAACGGCCGCCGGCGGAATGTTCCGCTACAAGGTCGATGTGTCCGTCCTCCGCGAGGAGACCAACGAGCACATCTGGTACATGAGCATCGTGGCCGATATCAATGAGAAGATGCTCGAGAGGATCAACCTTCCGCCGATGGAGCTGCGCCTCTTCCTCATGAGCGCGCGGCAAATCGGCTTCCTCGAGACGCTCGAGAGTATCGGCAAGAACGAGGAGTACTGCCTCTTTGACATCTCGGATCACGAGGAACCGGCAGCCGTCGGCGGCACGGGTGTCGCGGGCACGCTCAAGTACACGGAGACGATCATCGACAATCTCGACCTCTTCCGTGGCGAGGAGTTCATCCGCTTTGTCTCGCAAGACGGCAAGCTCCGCGCAAATCTCTACAGGGCCTCCTTCCAAGGAGGCCGGCTCTGACTCCAAACCCCTCCCCCGATCTCGGCGGAGGGGTTTCGTGTTAAAATGAAAGCATCCATGCGTCGCCTTGACCTTTCGTTTGCCGCGCTGCTTCTGCCGCTCGATTTTTTAGCTCTCCTCGGCGCGGCTGTTTCCGCATACGCCTTGCGTTTTTCCCCTTACTTCACCGGCATCCGACCCATCATCACCGAAATTCCATTTTCACAATACGTCGCTTCCGCCACAGGCTTTGCCCTGCTCTGGATGCTGCTCTTTGCCCTCGCCGGCCTCTACTCGATACGACAGCGCCGCGCCTGGAATACGCTCGGCCGCATTTTCGTATCCTGTCTCGCGGGTATCATGCTCGTCATCGCTATCGTCTTTTTCTCGCGCGCACTCGACACATCACGCTTTGTCATCGCCGCCGTCTTTGCCTTTGCCGTCGTCTATGTCTCCGCCGGACGTCTCGCTCTGCGCGCTTTCCGCCGCATCCTGTTCCGCGCCCGCGTCGGCCACGAACAGATCGCACTCATTGGATCATCGCGAGCCGCTATCGATATCGCCATGCTCTATAAGATGCATCCGGAACTCGGCTGGACCATCGTCAAACAATACAAGACATGGAATGACGCAACCAAAAAAGAACTGCGCTACATGGCGGCCAAGCATAAAATCGACACAATCCTGCTCGCGGAACCGGAACTTAACCGTTCCGATGCGCTTGATCTCATCGGCCTCGCGGAAGAGTTCCACCTCGGCTTCCGTTATCTCGCCGATCTCTTCTCGGCCACATTCACCAATGTGGAGATGGACACCTTTGGCGGCGTTCCGATTATCAGCGTCAAACGCACACGCCTCGACGGCTGGGGCCGTATCTTCAAACGGTTGTTTGATATCATCGCCGCCTCATTCCTTCTCCTGCTCACCACCCCGATTTTCCTCATCGCCTCCATCGCACTCTGGTTAGAAGACGGTTCACCGGTATTCTTTCTCAATGAACGTGTCGGGGAACGAGGCAGCCTGTTCCGTCTGATGAAACTGCGTTCGATGTGGCGCCGCTACTCCATCGGACCTCAATTCAAGAAACAAAAAGCCGCTCTCAAAATCGAACAGGAATTGATTAAAGAAAAAAGCATCAAGGAGGGTCCGGTATACAAAATCGCCGACGATCCCCGTATTACGCCCATCGGCCATTTTATCCGCCGCTGGTCCATCGACGAGCTTCCGCAATTCTTCAATGTCCTCAGAGGCGACATGTCCCTCGTCGGCCCGCGTCCGCATCAGCCTCGTGAAGTCGCTCAATATCTTCCCCATCACCGCCGTGTCCTCGCCATCAAACCCGGCATCACCGGTCTGGCCCAAATCAGCGGACGATCCGATCTGGAATTTGAAGATGAAGTGCGCCTCGATGCCTGGTACATCGAGAATTGGTCCCCCGCGTTAGACCTCTACATCCTCATCAAAACCCCCTTCGCCGTTTTCAAGAAAAAAGGCGTTTATTAACCCTTGACGCGTTCGTCGCGACACGCCTCTGCGCCGTGGTTACACTTTTGGTATGAGTGTGGTCCCGGCACCGATTCGAATGGAAGCGCGGAATGAACCGCGCCGCATTGCGCTCGTCCATGACTATCTCGTCCAAGACGGCGGAGCTGAACGCGTCCTTCTGGCGTTCCATGAGCTGTATCCACGAGCTCCAATCTTTACGCTCTTTCATGATCCCGAGCGAACGCATGTCGGCTTCAAGGACGCCGATATCCGACCAAGCAAATTGAATCGCCTACCATTCGCCAAGCGCCACTACCAATGGTATTTGCCGCTCATGCCGGAAGCCGTCGAGTCCATCGATCTGTCCGGCTACGACCTTGTCCTCTCGTCGTCATCTAACTTTGCAAAAGGCGTTATCGCTACTCCCGAGTCCCTCAACATCTGCTATCTCCACACGCCAACGAGATTCCTCTGGCAGGAGCGTTTGGGTTACGTAAACGACATCCCTCAACCGCGTCTCATCAAACGTCTGCTCCCAGCCTACCTCCACCACCTGCGACAATGGGACCAACTCGCCGCGATGCGCCCCGACTTATTGCTGACCAACAGCAAGACATCGCAAATGCGTATCCGTCGTTTCTATTCCCGCGACTCGGAAGTCATGGCTCCTCCCGTCGATGTCGACCGCATTCCCCTGTCGACGAAACCGGGAACCTATTGGCTGACCGGCGGCCGCCTCGTCGCGTACAAACGTTTCGACCTCGTTGTTCGAGCGTTCGCAAAACTAAATCTTCCTCTAAAGATTTTCGGCGTCGGTCCGGAAATGGATAAGCTCCGAAAGATGGCCGGCCCACGCACAGAATTCCTCGGCCACATCACCGATGAGGCAAAGCTCCAGCTCTTCCGTGAAGCCATCGCCTTTTTGCATCCGCAAATAGAAGACTTTGGAATCACCGCTGTCGAGGCAATGGCCGCCGGTCGGCCGATCATCGCTTTCGGCCAAGGCGGTGCTGCAGAAACCGTGATGGACGGCATCACCGGCACCTTTATCGAGATGCAGACGTGGGAAGACATCGGTAACGCCGCGATGCGCTTTGATCCATCGCGATATGATCCGCGCAAAATACGCGCGCATGCGGAAACATTTGGGAAAGGCGCTTTCCAGAAACGTCTGAGAGAACGGCTCAACGCCGCGTGGCTTTCGCGTACGGTATGAAAATCCTATTCGACGGTCGCCCTCTGGCCGATCAGCGCTCCGGAGGCGTCCGCCGTGTCGCGGAAGGGCTTCTCGATTCGCTCCGACAACAAGGTGCCGACATCACCGTCGTGACAACAGGAACGACGAAGCCAACGATTTCGAACAAACACGTCGGTCTCCCCAACAAGCTCCTGTCGACCGCGCTCTGGCTCCACCTCACCGGGTTCGACAAGCTTTTTTCGACGAAGTGCGACATCCTCTTTCTCCCCAACATCGGTTGGCTCGGCACGCCCAAAACCCCCTACGCCCTCGTCGTCCACGACTTGTCGTTCTTAATCGAACCTCGCTGGTTCTCTTGGAAATCCCGCCTCTGGCATCAACTCATCGGTGCCAAACGCCAAATCAAAAACGCGCGCATCCTCTTCGCCGTTTCCGAATGCACAAAGCGCGATCTCATTCGACTTCTCCAAATCCCCGCCGACCGCATCGTCGTCATTCCTTTGGGACTCGATGCGACATTTCAATCTGCGGCCCCCACTTCATCCACTCAAAGAAAATTTCTTCTAGCACTCGGCGCCAACGACCCACGCAAAAACGCCGCACTATCGAAAGCTGTCGCAAAAGAAACCGGCCTCGAACTCAAACTCGTCGGCGATGCTTCGCGAGAACGAGTACGCGACGAAGAACTCGATCAGCTCTACGCTGATGCGACCGCCTTCCTCTACCCAAGCTGGTACGAAGGATTCGGTTTACCTCTCCACGAAGCCGCAAGACATGGAACTCCGTGCATCGCGTCGACAGCTGGCGCACTTCCGGAAACCGCACCAGAAGGAACCGTCTTCGCATCGCCCTCGAAACCCCAGCACTGGATCCAAGCCGTCGAAAATATCCTAAAAAACCCTTCCGCCTATCGAACAACAACCGTGATCAACGGCTGGGAGCCCGCCGCAAAGCTAATTACTCATCACCTCGCGCACCTTCCGACTCCTCCGCATCAAGCCTGATCTCCTCGTCGAGCGACTCGAGCGGAATCAATTCACCGCCGTAATAAAGCTTGTCTTCAAATCGATCTAGCGTGTCGAGCAATCGATTGCGCGTAGCCGCATCGCTCTTTGCCGCCTGTTCGCGCAAACGTTTGAGGCGCTTCTTGATCGCCTCCAACTCGACTTGCGTCTCCTCGATCATCGGCCCAAGAGCCTCGTGATGCGATTCCCAAATGTGATAGCGCACTTCATCACGTAACATTGAAATCTCGACTTCTTGATCCGGGCCAATCGCATACTGCGCATCCGTAATTTTCAACGTCTCATCCAAAGTCGATGTGTTGCCGGAACGTCGGAGTCGCTTCAACAGCAACGCCGTTGCGGGACGCGCCTGCTCAAGCATCGCCTCCCATTCAAGTTCCGCACCGACCGTCGCAATAAAATGTTCAAGAGCTCGACGCGCACTCCAAGTCACCGCACCAATATTCTTAGCGGCCTCAGCCAACCGCTCGCGCGGAACATGCTCCCCCGCATGCACTTGGTCGATAAGCTGCTGATACGGCTTCCGATCCTTCTCCGGCAAAAAATCAATCACAGATTCCATAAAATCCGCGACCGCCGTCATGTCATGCAGGTTCAAATAGCGCTCCATACCGACATAGGATAGCATATGAGGTAACTATGGATTTCATTATATTGCTGCTCGGTATCGGGTTTGCTTACCTCCTTTGGAGCCTCAAAAAGCTGGAAGAACGCATCGATAAGCTGTCACCAAAGACGCATGTCCCGGCTACAAAGCCCATATATGAAGCTCCAAGCGCATCCGCAATTACCCATCACGAGACCCCATCAGAAGCGCCTGCCGACAGGCCCGCATTGGAATTTAAAATGGGCGCCTGGGTCTACACGGCTGTCGGCGGCATCGCGCTCCTGCTCGGTCTCGGTTTCTTGTTGCGCTTTGCGATAGAAAACAATCTCATCTCTCCGGCCTTGCGCGTCGCACTCGGTCTCGTGCTCGGCGGCATCTTGGCGGGCATCGGTTATTGGCTGGAAGCACGCATGCGTAACTTTGCGCATATTCTCCTCGGTACGGGTTTAGGCGCCTGGTATTTGAGCTTATATGCCGCGACCATGGTTTATAACTTGGTTCCGGTCACGGTCGGCTTTGTGCTCGTCTGCGGTGTCACCGTCGCCGGTATTGCGCTTGCCTTGCGATTCAACACCCAATCCCTCGCCGTCTTTGCGATGGTCGGTGGATTTCTCACACCCTTCCTGCTCGATGCGCCCGCCGCCTCGCCTCACGCCTTCTTCATCTATCTCATCCTCCTGAACGCCGTCATGCTTGCGCTCTCCTGGTTCAAGCCATGGCGCATTCTCCCCGGTTTATCGTTCGTCGGTACCATCTTGTCCTATAGCGCCTGGTACTATGGAAACGGCGATGTCACATGGTCCATCCCCTTCACCTATCTCGCCATCCTGTTCCTCGGTTTTTTTGGCAGAAGCCTCCTGCGCATCTTAAAAGGCAAGCTCGATCCCGCCGACTACACCTTATTGTGTAGCAATCCGATCTTCTTTTTTGCCGCTCTCTCCGGTCTTCATCCGGAAAACATCGAAGGTCGATATTGGGCCGCCGGTCTCGCCGTCGCCTTTGCTTTGCTCCATCTCACCGTAGCGATGTGGCGCGAGCGCGTTGCCTTCATCGGCATCGGAAGCCTGTTCCTCGCGATTGCCGCTCCGCTCTACTTCAAAGACAATCGCTGGTTCCTGCTCGCTTGGACATTCGAGGCGCTCGTCCTCGGCATCGTCGCCGACAAGTTGAAATCCCGCGGACTCGATCTGCTCTCGCATCTTCTGTTCGGCTTTGCCGCCGTGGGCATCATCGACGCGCTCGGCACGGCCGCCGGCAACATGCCTTGGATCAACCTGCGCATGTTCCTCCTCGTCCTCGCGATTGCCGCCTTTACCGTCATGGCCTGGTACGACGAGCACAAACGCATGAACGAGCATCATGCCAAACGCCCGTGGCTCTCGACCGCGCATCTCCTAGTCACCTATGCCCTGATTCTGATCGCGATCACCTCGGAAATTTCCGCCTTCTATCAACCCGACCAAACCTTGTGGATGGCGACCGCTTCCGTCGTTCTCGGCTCGCTCGCGATCATGGGCGGTCTCTGGATCGGAAGCTTTGCCCTGCGCGTCACCGGAATCACGACGATCGGCATCGCCGGACTCATCGCCATCATTGACGCCCTCACGAGCTCGCCGGAACAAATATTCTTTTCTCCGCGCGTCTTGGCACTCCTTGTATGTGCGGCGGTCGTCGGCACCGTGCGCGTCTACTTGCGAAGCGCCGATAACGGTCTCGGAAAAGACGAGAGCGATTTCCTCAAACCCGCAACATGGCTTGCGGCTAACACCTTCCTGATCTTCCTCGTGTCGATGGAAGCGGTGAACGGAGTAAAAATCCTTGGAGGAACATCGCAAACCGGACAAGTCGCGCTCTCCGTCGCCTGGCTCGTCTACGGCATCGCCCTCGTTATCTACGGCATTCTCGGAAAATCGATACTCTCTCGCGGCACGGCGCTCGCCCTCTTTGGCATCGTCATCGCCAAAATTCTTCTCATCGACACCGCCGAGCTCGACAACTTTGCCCGCTTTGTCACGTTCATATCCTTGGGAGGCGTCCTCCTGGTTTCCGGCTTTCTCTACAATAAGTTCAAAGCAAGAATTGAAGGCTAGCTCTTGACCTTTTTCTCCCAAAAACGTACCATTCCGCCCGACTGACACCATCATTCATTGTCCGGTCCGGGCAACTTAGCCGCGGCGGATAAGCTCGGGAGGAAGACTTCCCTTGCTCATAACCAAGCCAAATAACGACAGGCTTCGGTGTTCAGTTACCGTCTGTCGTTTTTTCATTCACTATGGAAGCCACAAAAACATCCGCCCTCGGGGAGCTCCTCGAGACCAGCACCGTCGCCTACCCACAGGTCGGCGAAAACGTTAACGGTAAAGTCATCGCCGTCGGCCGCAATGAAGTTCGTATCGACGTCGGCGGTCTCGCCGTCGGTTTGATTCGCGGTCCGGAGATGGATAAGCACATGGACCTCCGCGTTGGAGATGAAGTGGAAGCATCCGTCATTGAACTCGACAACGAGTTTGGTGAACTTGAACTCTCGCTCAAGGGCGCCGGCCGCAAGCGCTCATGGGACAAGATCAAAGAATTGCTCACCGCTGGCACCGTGCTCAACGTCAAAGTGTTGGACGCCAACAAGGGCGGTCTCATCACGCGCGTCGAGGGCGTTCCGGCTTTCGTCCCTGTTTCCCAGCTCTCCCCGACCAACTACCCGCGCGTAGCCGGCGGCGAGAAGAACAAGATTCAGGAAAAGTTGAAACAGCTCGTCGGTCAGATGATCGATGTCAAAATTCTTGATGTAAACGAGGAAGAAGAAAAGGTTGTCGTTTCCGAGAAAGCCGTTTGGGAAACCAAGCAGGAATCGATCCTCTCCAAATTCAAGGTTGGCGATAACGTCGAGGGCGACGTCACAGCCGTCACCGACTTCGGAGCCTTTGTCCGCTTCGATGCCAACTTGGAAGGTCTCGTCCACATCTCCGAAATCGCTTGGCAGCGCATCGACCATCCTCGTGATGTTCTCAAAGTAGGCGACCATGTCCGCGCCGAGATCATCAACATTGAAGGTTCCAAAATCTTCCTCTCGATGAAGAAGCTCGTCGACGACCCATGGAAGTCTGTCGCCAAGAAGTACTCGTTGAACCAGTGGGTCAAGGGACGCGTGCTCAAGATCAATCCATTCGGATTGTTCGTCGAGCTCGACCCGGACATTCACGGTCTCGCTCACATCAGTGAATTGGCTGCTAAGCCCGTTAAGGATGTGAACGAAGTAGCCCGCGTCGGAGATGAATTCGAGTTCCGCATCATCACCATCGACGCAGACGCTCACCGCCTTGGACTCTCGCTTCGCAAGCTGAAGGAGGAAGAGAAAGAGAAGGAAGAAGTGAAGGCGTAATATCAGCCAAATTTGGTCGGAAACCGCCCCATAGACAAGGGGGCGGTTTTCGTTTAATCTCGGCAAATCCTTATGAATCCGACTCTTCGCAATGTTCTGCTGATTAGTGGCGCTTTGGTGCTTATCATCGTCGCCTTAGCCAGCATCAACCTCCCTTCCGACAAAACCCTCGACCAGGCCACCTTTGCGTCCCGCCTCGACAAGGGCGAGGTCACGGAAATCATCGTCCGCGGCAATCGCATGGAAGTCACCTTGTCCGACAAGTCCGTCGTCTTTGTCGACAAGGAAGCCCAGACCTCGGTTCCGGAAATGCTCCAGAGTTATGGCGTCGATCCGGAGAAAGCTCGCAACATTAAAACGACCGTGAAGGAACCCTCCGGCTTTGCCTACTGGGGAGGCATCTTGCTCCAGTCCCTCATCCCGCTCATTCTCATCTTTGCATTGATGATGTTCTTCTTCCGCCAAGTGCAAGGACAAAACAATCGCGCGATGTCATTTGGACAATCGACGGCTCGGGAGACTTCCAAGGATCAGGAGAAAGTCACGTTTGCGAACGTCGCCGGTGTTCGTGAAGCCAAGCAAGAACTTTCCGAAGTCGTAGAATTCTTGAAGAGCCCGGAAAAGTTTTCCAAACTCGGTGCAAAGATTCCGAAGGGCGTGTTGCTCATGGGTTCCCCGGGTACGGGTAAGACATTGCTCGCCCGCGCCGTCGCCGGTGAAGCCGGTGTCCCCTTCTTGCACATCTCCGGTTCTGAATTCGTCGAGATGTTCGTCGGCGTTGGTGCCTCGCGCGTTCGTGACTTGTTTGCGAAAGCAAAAAAGACGGCTCCGTGTATCGTCTTCATCGATGAAATCGACGCCGTCGGCCGCCAACGCGGTTCCGGTGTCGGCGGTTCACACGATGAACGCGAACAAACCTTGAACCAGATTCTCGTTGAGATGGATGGCTTCGAGCCAAACTTGGGCGTCATCGTCATCGCCGCCACAAACCGCCCTGACGTTCTCGATCCAGCCTTGCTTCGCCCAGGTCGATTCGACCGCCGCGTCGTCCTCGATCCTCCGGACATCCGCGATCGCGAAGAAATTTTGAACATCCACGCCAAAAACAAACCGCTCGCCAAAGACGTGAACATTCATCGCTTGGCCGAGCGCACCCCAGGCTTCTCCGGCGCCGATCTCATGAACCTCATGAACGAAGCCGCGATTCTCGCCGCCCGTCGCAACCAAACCGAGGTCAACATGACCGACCTCATCGAGTCGATCGAGAAAGTCATGCTCGGCCCGGAACGCCGGAGCCACTTAATGAATGAAGAGGAACGCAAAGTAACGGCGTATCACGAGGCCGGCCACGCCCTCGTCGCCCACGTCTCCCCCTTTGCCGACCCGGTCCAAAAAGTTTCCATCATCTCCCGCGGCCGCGCCGCCGGTTACACGATCAAACTTCCGACAGAAGACCGCATGATGCGCCGCCGCCAAGAATATGTGGAAGACATCGCGATGACCCTCGGCGGTTTCGCCGCAGAAAAAGTCATTTTTGGCGATTTGACCACGGGCGCCAGCAACGACATGCAGCAAGCAACAAAACTCGCCCGCAACATGGTCACCCAATGGGGCATGAGCGACGTCTTGGGCCCACGTTCCTACGGTCATCGTGAAGAAATGATTTTCCTCGGACGCGAAATCCAGGAAACTCGCGACTACTCGGAAGACAAAGCCGTCCTCATCGACAAAGAAATCGACGCGTTGATCAAACAAGGTCTCGATACCGCCATCAAGATCGTCACCGACAACCGCGCCGCCATGGACCGCATCGCCGACCACCTCGTAAAGAACGAAATCATCGAACGCGATGAATTCGAAAAGGTTGTAGGATTCCCGCCTGCAAATCCGAAAGCGAAATTGAAGAAAGAAGGCGTAGAAGTCGTCGGTTAATCGACAAACATCAAACGCCCCGAGTCACATGCTGATCGGGGCGTTTTATGTTATTCTATGCACAATCGTATGATCCGCAAAAACAAAACAAATCCGCATCCGCACCTCTACCGCATCATCATTCCGGACGCCTTCCGCGATGCTTGGTCGCGCCGATACGTTTGGCCGCTCGCACTGTTCGCCGGCCTCCTCTACACCGGCGGTATTTATGACGTCCTTTTGACGACATTTCGTGAAGCCGGACGCAAAAGTCTCGCAGTGACAACAGGCGGTATGCCTCCGATCTTGACCGTCCTCTGGAACGGCTTTTCCGCCGCTCCCGATTCCATCGCGGCGGTCGGTCTTCTCCAAAGCATCATCATCGGCGTTCTCATTGTGGCGACCGTTGTCGGTCTCTCGGTCATCTGCCAAGGCGCCCTCGCCTTTGGTCTTGGCGGAACGATTCGCGGACGCGCTCCGCTCTTTGGCGAGAGTCTCTACATCGGCGCCCACTACGCCTGGCGCGTACTCGCTCTCAACATCGTTACCTTGTTTCTCGGTTGGCTCGCCAAATTCTTTTTCCTTGTCCCCTACGGCCTCTCGCAAACTAATCCCGTCACCGGTCTCGGCGTGCTCGCGGCACTCGGCGCGATCTTGTTTGCCGTCTCCGTTATCGCTTTGGCCGCCATTCACCTATTTGCGCTAAACGCCATCGTCCTTCAGGACGCGCATGTGACGGAATCCCTGCATCGCGCTTGGTACTTGCTTCGCCAAGGCTGGTTGAACGTCCTCGAGATCGGCACCATCCTCTTCCTGGTCGGGGCGGGCATTCTCGCGGCCGGCGCTCTCGCCTTCATGCTGATGGCCTTACCAATCTTCCTGCTCATGGCCGCGGCCGCCCTCATGAACTCGACTGTCATTGTCTACTTTGGCTTCATCCTGTTCGTCTCTCTCTTCTTCCTCACGACGTTAATCGCCGGCATGCTCGCCGTCACCTTCCAATACGCCGCCTGGCATCGCCTCTTCATCCGCGTAGGTGAAGGCGGCGCCCTCCCCAAAATCCATCGCTGGTGGCTGTCCCTTACCCGCTCCGTCCGTGCATAGCCTATGCCTCCCAAAGCTTCATCCATTGAAGATCTCCTAAAGCAGGCCAGGGCCGCGACAGCCGCCGCGGCTCCTGCGGCTACCGGCGCGGCTCCGGCAAAACCGAGCGCAAAACCCGCGCCCAAAGCGCCGTCGAGCGTCGTCACAAAGCTCGAGGAGCGCATGGGAGAAATCAAGCTCGGAGAAAAAGAAAAACTCGTCCAGGAAAAAGCCGCCCAGCTCGGCCTCCCCTACATCGCGTTACGCGGCTTCCCCATCGCGCCGGAAGCCCTCTCGCTGATCACCAAGGATATCGCGACGACCATCCGCGTCATCCCGTTCTTCCTCGTGGGCGATGAAGTCCGTCTCGCGACAACAAATCCGGGAAAGGAAGTCGATAAACTCGCCGAGCGCATTAAAAAAGACCGCAGTGCCAATATCCAAGTCTACCTCGTCTCCGACGATAGCTTTGAATACACCCTCAAGCTCTACGACAAACTCCCGACGCCCAAGGAAGTCATCTACGGCTATCGCATCGAGGAAGCCGACCTCGCCAAATACGAAAAAGAAATTTCCAACTTTGACGATCTCCAAAAAAAGATCGGCGAGGTTAACACGACCGACATCATCACGCTCATGTTCGGCGCCGCGCTCAAGATCGGCACCTCGGACGTACACGTGGAAGCGGAAGAAGAGGATGTCAAAGTCCGTTTCCGCATCGACGGCCGTCTGCGAGACGCCGCAACCCTCCCTCGAACCGCTTGGAAGCAAATCATCGGTCGTTTCAAATTGCTGGCCGGCGTTAAAATCAACGTCGAAGATGTCCCGCAAGACGGACGTATCACAATTTATCTCACCAATGAAAAGATCGACATCCGCGTAAGCTTCCTGCCGACGGCTTTTGGCGAATCGGTGGTCATGCGTATCCTGCGTCCCAAAACCATCGCGCTCGAGTTTGATAATCTTGGTATCCGCGGCAAGGCGTTGGAAGATTTGGAGAAGGAAATCGATAAACCAAACGGCATGATCATCACAACCGGTCCGACCGGTTCCGGTAAGACGACAACGCTCTACGCGATTCTCAAAAAACTCAATACATCGACGGAAAAAATCATCACACTTGAGGATCCGATCGAATATAAACTGAAAGGCATCAACCAAAGCCAAATCGACCACAGCAAGAATTACGATTTCGCCAAAGGCTTGCGTTCGATTCTCCGCCAAGACCCGGACATCGTCATGGTCGGTGAAATCCGCGACTCGGAAACAGCGGAAATCGCCATTCAGGCAGCGTTGACCGGCCACCTCGTCGTCTCAACCATCCACACGAACTCCGCCGCCGGCGCCATCCCCCGTTTTATGTCGATGGGCGTCAAACCGTTCTTGCTCGCTCCGGCCCTGAACGCCGTCATCGGCCAGCGCCTCGTACGACGACTCAAACCGGACATGTCACGACCCGCAAAACTATCGCCCGCCAAACTGAACCAGGTAAAAAAGATTCTCGGATCGATTCCAAAAAACTCCGGCTACTCCGTCGACCTGAACAAGCTAACCTTCATGGAACCCGACCCGGATAAAGTCACGCCAACGGACGACGGCTACAAAGGCCGCGTCGGTATCTACGAAATTTTTACGATGACAAACGAGATCGAGGAAGAAGTCTTGAAGAAAGAAGTTTCGGAAGCTCGCATCGCGGAAATGGCCACCGCCGCCGGCATGATCAACATGGCTCAAGACGGCCTGCTCAAAGCGCTCGATGGTCTAACCAGTGTCGATGAAGTCCTCGCCGTCGCCAACACCGATTCGGAAATCTCTGAACCGGGAACGAACGAGGCAAAAGCGGAAGAACCAAAAACGGCAACAGAATAACTACGTAACGGAAACACGACGGGCCCCATCATTGGGGTCCGTTTCAATATGTACGGAAATCGACGGAATCGCATTCAAGAGACTGCCGAGTTTCTCCGCCCACTCCACCGCAAGCACCGTCCCCGCCTCTGCCAGCTCCTCATCCAATCCGAGCGCATGCGCGTCCGACGCGCTCTCAAGTCGATACGCATCGATATGAATCAGTCGTTTGATTCCAATTCGTTTTCCAACCTGATACGTCCGCATCAAGGAGAACGTCGGGCTCCTCGGAACGCTTTTTGCGCCTAACACTTTTGCCAATGCCTGCACGAGCGTCGTCTTTCCCGCCCCAAGCGGCCCCGTAAGGCGCACAGCCATCCCGGGCTTCAGCTGTTCGACGATCGCCTTGGCGACCACGTCCCAGTCTTCAATTCGCGAAACGATAAATTTCATAGATTCCACTCGGGCTTGGCATCCATCTTGCGCCAATCGTCTGTCTTCCGTCTCCACAAATTCCACGCCCCCGCCGCCGCAATCATCGCCGCATTATCGGTGATATATTTTCGATCCGACGGTAGAAACGCCACTCCGGGAAACTGTTCGACTAACGCTTTCCCAAGCGTCTCACGCAGCAGCTGATTCGCCGACACACCGCCGACGAGCAAAACGCCTTTCACCTTATACTTCTTCGTCGCTCTCGATGTCTTGTCGACCAACACGTCGACGATGGCCTGCTGAAGCGACGCCGCCAAATCTCTCTTAGCCTGGTCTCGTCTCTCGACAGGCCCTTTCATCCAAGGCTCCCACGCAATCCGCACCGCCGTCTTCAACCCACTGAAACTAAAATCAAGCGAAGGATCTTTCATCATCGGTCGAGGCAAATCGAATGCCTTCGCGTCACCCTGCAAAGCGAGTTTGGCAATTTGCGGCCCGCCCGGATACGGAAGACCCATCAGTTTTGCCGTCTTATCGAATGCCTCCCCTGCCGCATCATCCCGCGTCTGTCCCACAATCCGATATTTCCCAAAATGCTTCATCAATACCAACTCCGTATGACCACCGGAGACAATCAGTGCGAGCAAAGGGAATTTCCAAAGCTTTCGATTCTCGACATTCAACCACGCCGATGCGAGATGCCCTTCCAAATGATTCACGCCCACGATCGGCTTGCCGGACAACCAAGCAAGAACACGCGCCGCTTCGATTCCAACGCGCAAAGCCGTCGCGAGCCCCGGTCCGCTCGTCACGGCAATCGCATCAAAAGCCTTCATCCCCTTTTTCCCCAAAGCCTGCGTAATCAAAGAAACGGTCTCCGGCACATGCGATCTCGCCGCCACTTCCGGCACGACTCCTCCGTACTTTTGATGAATCGGTACCTGTGATGAAACAAAATCTTGCTCGACAATGACCTTCGTTTTTGACGCATACAAAATCGACACGGCCGTCTCGTCACAGCTCGTCTCGATCCCTAAGATGCGCAAAGCCTTCATAGACGGTAGAATGGGGCAAAATATGTGGATTGTCTATGGACTACTCGCCGCCGTTACAGCCGCGCTCATGACGATCGTCGGAAAAGTGGGGCTTAAAAACGTCGATCCAACGCTTGCGACGGCCGTTCGTAGCGCTTTCATGTTCCTATTCATGCTCACGACCGTCATGGCATCGGGTAAGTTTCAGGCGATCACAAAGCTCCAAACCAGAGACTGGGGCATCATCGGCTTGGCAGGCGTGTTTGGTGCCGCTTCCTGGCTCTTCTACTTCCTCGGCTTGAGAGCAACCACCGCTTCCAAGCTCGCCGCGCTCGACCGTTTGAGCCTCCCCCTAATCATCCTCTTCTCCGTCATATTCTTAGCCGAGAAAATCTCTTGGCAACTCGTCGTCGGCGGTATTATGGTGACCATCGGCGCGATCCTCGTCGCCCTTGCATAGAAAAAGTCGAGTGAGTACGATCGGAACACGGTTGATTTGTTAATTATCTTTCCTTTTACCAATATGTCCCATTTGAATGAAGGCGCCCACGTCCCCGACGTCGTCTTTAAAACCCGCGTCCGCGATGAAAAAGTCGAGGGCGATAATCCGTATCGCTGGCAGGACCGCACAACGGCCGATATCTTTGCCGGAAAAAAAATCGTCCTCTTTTCCTTGCCCGGCGCTTTCACCCCGACCTGCTCCTCCGTCCACGCCCCAGGCTACGAAGCGTTCTACGACGACTTTAAAAAACTTGGCGTCGATGAAGTCATCTGTTTGTCCGTCAACGATGCCTTCGTCATGTTCAAGTGGGCCAAGGATTTGAAGATCGAAAAAGTCTTCATGCTCCCCGATGGTAACGGCGACTTCACAGAAAAGATGGGCATGCTCGTCAAAAAGAACAATCTCGGCTTTGGCGATCGCTCCTGGCGCTACAGCATGTTTGTCGAGGATGGAACGATCAAAAAATTGTTCGTCGAACCGGGATTCATGGACGATTGCCCGACGGATCCGTTTGAAGTTTCAGATGCGCAAACCATGCTGAACTATCTCAAAGGATAATATGAAAAAAATTCTCGTCATCGCCGTCGGTCTCGCCCTCATGGGCCAAGGCTGTCTCGCCCGTCCACAACCTCCCGTTCCCCCGAAACCGATTCCGGTCCCGGCTCCTGCTCCGACACCCGCACCGACGCCTGCTCCAGAACCAATTCCGGAATCAAGCGAGCAAAACATGCCGCCTCAAACATAAAGGGAATCATCATCGTGAAATAATTAGCCGAACAAAAAAAACGCCCTGCACTACGCGGGGCGTTTTTTTGATGTCCAAAGGGTTGACAAAAACCCCGTTTTTTGTACAATCCGAGCGCAGTCATTCGGAAGAAAAGGCCCTCAGAAAGAACAGGCTCGATATGAGCAGACGAGATTCGAGAGAATTTGTGGCCCCCATCACGGGTGCCGGTGATCGATGCACGGTCAGCACCGAGAAGCGCACCGGCGGAACCATCGTCACCACCGTGACCGGCATGATGAACGTGACGCTCGTCACGCGCCTCCGTCTCCAGCTCACGGCCGCGCTCGACGACGAGACGCACGACTGGGTCCTCGATGCCGCCGGCCTCGAGAAGTTCGACCGCGACGCAAGCGAACCGTTCGTCGAGATCCTGGGAATCTTCAAGGCCCGCAAAGGCGGCCGCGTGATCGTCGTCGCCAAGGACGCCCTGAAGATGATGTTCTCGTCGATCGGGATGTCGTCGGTTGCCGGCGACGGTCCCGCGCTCGAGATCGTCCCCACGCTCGTTGTGGCGTTGAACCGCCTCGGCCGCAAACCCGAGGAGATGGACGGTCAGCGATGACCGACCAACGCAAGAGCAATCCCCTCCGCTCGGCGACCTCGAGCCTCGACGACATCCTCAAGGGTGAAGTCCTGACGCGGCTACCGCACGATGCCACTCCCGATGCGATCGACGCGATGACCGTGCAGGCGCGGCGGCGATTCGCGCCCAACGCCCTCTGGACCATCGGCGCGATCGAGGTCGAACGTATCGAGCGTGAAGCTCGCGAGCGGCTCAAGGTGGCCTTCGATGAGTTCCGAAACTCGAACGGAGCACTCATCGTTGTCATCACCGGCAAACAGGCCGTCGCCTCAACGTTCCGAATGGTCGCGATCCAAGCGAGAAACATCCCGCTCAAAATCGCCAAAGACCTGAAGGAATCAAACGAACTTTCGGCCGCGCATCGCGCGACCTACAACAAGCCCTGATCTCGCACCCCGACACGCAACTGCGTCGTCGGGGTGCTTTCGTTTCGCCGATAAAAACGGCATGCTAGGCTTCCAACCATGCCAAAAATCCAGGTAAAAAATCCCATCGTCGGCCCAGACCAAACTTGGCTGACCACGGAACATTTTATCGATGCAATCGCCGAGCGTATTAACATAACACCCGCCTAGGAGAATAAACCTCTATTGGCGACTGGTATGTTACTATCCACTCATGAGACTCAAAAGTAGCAATCCCGCATCGCCAAAGAATGCCAGGCTGGGGTACGGGATCGCCATAATCATCCTTGCTATTATGGCGTTAATAATCGCATTTAATAGTCGCTATCCAGCCACAGTTAAAAGTCAATCGGATAGCTCGAGTCTACAAACTCAAAGCGAGCAGATGCTATTCAATGATCTACAAAGGCTTGAAACAGAAAACAAAGATTTAAAAAATCAGAATGACGAGCTGACTCAAAATATAAGCAGTAATAGCTACATTCTATCCGGATTGATTGGCCCCGGACGATTGGTAAGACCACAATCGCCTACCGATTGGGGAACGTTCAGGGTTCCTAATGGCGGATCATTTACCGTCGCGACAGGATGCGGAGGAGGCCAGACAGTCCGCCATACAGATAAATTTACAATCACAAATATCAATGTCGACAAGCAAACAAGAGCTTGGTCCATCGAAATGAAACGAACCGATACATTCGAGATGTTTTCTTACGACGAAGAAAATAGTACCGAAGAATTATCGAGCTCAACAACGACGAAATCAACGTTAATCATTAAATCAGACGATTCGATCAATTCAATGGAAGGTCTTATCGGTTCGGGAACCGACTACCTCCTCCCAATCCTCGTAACACCAGAAGACGTATACTTCGTGCGCGGAAGATACGCGTGCTAACAAAACACCCCCGCAATGCGGGGGTGTTTTGTTACGAATTCCTAAATCGATAGTTCAACTTTTCTAAGGTCGCAAAAAGTTGCTTTTTCAATTGTCCTCGACCATTCCCACCTTTGAGATACTTCTCTCGACGCTCAGCCTCGTATTGCGTCGGATATGCTTCATAATAAATCACTCGCAAGGGACGGCGATCCCTTGTCGCGTCTGCTCGACCCGCACAATGATCCTTCCATCGTTTTCGTAGATCCCTCGTTGAGCCGACATACAGCATCCGATCAACTTCACTAAAAAGAACGTAGACGTAATGCATACCTTCTACTCCGTTCCTTATTTTTGGAATCTTGTCAATACAAAAACCAGCCACGGATGGCTGATTTTTGTTGGCGAGTCTATCTCTTAACGCCGTCGGTCGGGCGAAGCTAAGCTTCGTGATCCCATCCGCAGAGTCGAGCTAAGCTCGATGGTAGCTCCAAGGGGAGTCGAACCCCTCTTAACGGCTTGAAAAGCCGCTGTCCTAACCGATAGACGATGGAGCCGCGCGCAGAGAGAATAGGCAATTTATGAGCCAAAGTCAAGCATTCGCGATATCATGCTCCCATGCCGCATCCCTCCCACGTCGCCGCCCCATGGAGCCTCTCCCCGGAAGACGCGCTTCAAGCCCTCGGAAGCTCCCTTCAAGGCCTTTCCGACCAAGAAGTCGCGACAAGGCTCGCTTCCGGAAAAAACCAACTTCCCAGACGTCGTCCGGACAATGCGATCCGTCTCTTTTTGCGTCAGCTCTCAAATCCCCTGCTTTTCATTCTTGTCGCTTCCGGCGCCATCACGCTCGCTCTTCAAGAATGGGTCGAGACCGCCGTCATCCTTATTTCGATCATCGCCAATGCCGCACTCGGTTTTTGGCAGGAATGGAAAGCTCAACATGTCATCGAGAAGCTTGAGAATTTCATCCGCACGCAGTCCCGCGTCCGACGCAATGGCCACGAACATGAAATCGATGCGATCAACCTCGTCCCCGGCGACATTATTATCTTGTCCCAAGGCGATCGTATTCCCGCCGATGCGCGCCTCATTGCCGCTCAAGGATTATCCGTCGATGAAAGCATCCTGACCGGAGAATCGCAGGCGGCGGAAAAAATGATCGATAAGGTTCCCACAAAAACAACGCTCGCCGATCATCGCAACATGCTGCATGGCGGAACCGTTGTCGTGGAGGGTTTGGGTGAAGCCGTGATCACCGCAACCGGAGCCGACACAGAGTTCGGTGCGATTGCCGAAATGAGTACGCGAAACCGTGAGGCGCCGACTCCCCTACAGCTTGAAGTTTCGCGTCTCTCCAAATTCATCGGTATTGGCGTACTCGTCGCCGTCATCGGTTTATTTGCGCTCGGCATCGCCACGGGCCGCGATTGGCTCGACATGCTCCTCCTCTCCGTCGCCGTCGGCGTCTCGACGGTTCCCGAGGGCATGCCCATCGCTCTCACCGTTATTCTGGCGATTGGCGTCGAACGGTTAGCCGGCCGCCAAGGCATTGTGCGTCGATTGGTAGCCGCCGAAGCTTTGGGCTCGACCACGCTCATCCTTACCGATAAAACCGGCACGCTCACGCAAGCCAAGATGTCGCTGGAAGAAATTCTCCCAGAGCAAGGATTCGACGAGAACACGCTCCTCTCCAATGCCGTCCTGACCTCGCAAATCGTGCTCGAGAATCCGGAAGACAAACCCGAGGCTTGGAATATCGTTGGCCGTCCGATGGAAATTGCGCTCGTCGGTGGTGCTGCAAAACATTTTGTTTTGCTTCCGGAAGTCATGTCCAAAACAACAATCGTCCAACGCATACCGTTTGACTCGAGCTACAAATTCTCCGGCGTTGTTGTCGAGCAAAACAAAAAACGCCATGCCGTACTCGTCGGTGCGCCCGACATTCTCGTCACCTTCATCGATTGGCCGGAACAGAAAAGGAAGGAACTTGAAAAACACATTGCGGATCGGGCAAACGACGGCGTTCGGCTCTTGGGCGTCGCGATCATGGACCTCGATGGAAAAGGCTCGCTTCCCCATCCGCGTGAACTGAAGGGAGGTTTCCGCTTTGCCGGTCTCCTTGGCTTCCGTGATCCGCTTCGTCCGAATGTGATCGAGGCCATCCGCGATATCGCTCAATCCGGCGTACGCACCCGCGTCGTCACAGGCGATCATCCGGGAACCGCTGCCGCCGTTGGTCGTGAAATCGGCCTCATCGGAGCAGGCGAGACTGCTGTGCACGGAAAAGACATCGACAAAATGAGCGAGATGGATCTGCGCGCCACGCGCATTTTTGCGCGTGTCACTCCCGCCCAAAAACTCCAGCTCGTCGAGCGCTATCAATCCATGGGCGAGATCGTCGCGGTGACCGGTGACGGCGTCAACGACGCCCCGGCCCTCCGCGCCGCCGACATCGGCGTCGCCATGGGCTCCGGCACCGACGTGTCGAAAGATGCGGCCGACCTCGTCATCCTCGACGACAACTACGCCACGATCGTCGCCGCTATCCGTGAAGGCCGCCATATCGTCACGAACATCAAAAAAGCCGTGGCCTATGCCCTGACCAACGCTTTCGGCGAATTCGTCCTCGTCACCGGCGCTTTCCTCATCGGCCTCCCCTTACCGGTCAACGCGCTTCAAATTCTCTTCATCAATGTCTTCACCGACTCCCTCCCCGCCATCGCGTATGCGTTCGAAAAAAACGGCGGCAATGGTAAACGCCATCATGGCGGCATTCTCACAAAATCGATTCGCCGGCTCGTTGTCGTGAGCGGTCTCGGGGGAAGCGCCATCCTCTTTGTCACCCACATTATCTTCCTGCGAATCGCCCCGGACCCAATCATTGCACGCACCATGACTTACGCCGCACTATCTTTGTCGACACTGTTCATGGCCCTCGCCCTGCGCAGTCTTGAAGAACCGATCTGGAAACTGAATCCATTCGACAACCCATCCATGACCTTTGGCGTCGGCCTCGGTATCGCGATGACCCTGCTTGGAATCTATCTCCCGATCGGTAATGAAGTCCTCGCAACCGTTCCCCTCGCCATTGAGTGGCTTCTTCTAGCCATCGTCGTAAGCGCATTAACAATTGTCCCGCTCGAAATCGCCAAACGCCTACTTCGCACCCGATAGTCCGCGCCGCCACTCCTCAATCTTCTTATGATCCCCCGAGAGTAAAATCGCCGGCACATCCCAACTCTTCTTTTTATTCAAAGAATACTTCTCCGGCCGTGTGTATTGCGCGTGTTCCAGCTCCCCTTCGACGGTGTGCGACTCGCGAGCCAACGACTCAGCCTTTCCAAGAACTCCGGGCTTCAGTCGGACAACCGCATCCGCCATCACCATCGCCGGTAGCTCCCCGCCCGTGAGCACATACGGCCCGATCGACAGTTCTTCATCGCACAGGTGCTCGATCACGCGCTCATCAATGCCCTCATATCGCCCACACAAGAACACGAGTCGATCGTATTTCGATAATCGAACCGCATCCTTCTGCGTAAACGATTTCCCTTTTGCACTCGTAACGATAACTCGAGCTTTCTTAGAAGCCGCCGTCTTCTTCCCGTCTTTTGTTCGAAGCTTGAGCGACACGAGAGCTTCATGAAACGGCGCAACCTTCATCAGCATCCCCGGCCCTCCGCCAAACGGCTTGTCGTCGACCGTCTTATGATTGTCATGCGTCCACTTCCGAAGCTGATGCACCTTAATCGTCACTTTTTTATTTTTCTGCGCACGGCCCAAAATGGAGCCGTTGGTATACGGCTCCACCATTTCGGGAAAAATTGTGACGATGTCGATGCGCATTAGATTCCGAGATCCGCCAAGTCGTCATCGGAAACAAGTCCTGCATCTCCATGAACGCGCGGCTTAGGTCGATCGCTGGCCGCGGAAACCGTCGAGGCTCCCATCGATTCACCCATCATGGCGCCCTTCTTCTCCTGGTGAATACGGCGCATTTCCTCCGGCTCGTAAATTAACATGCTCACGCGGGCATCCTCCTTGGCGCCGACGATCTTGAGCAAAATACGGAGCGCTCGGGCGGTCTGGCCCTGACGTCCGATGATATACCCCATGTCCTCCGGGTTAACGTGAAGCGTGATTTTAACGCCGCGATCGTCCAGTTCACGTGTGGTTTTAACGTCCTCCGGGTGATTCACCAAGGATTTCACCACGTATTCAAGAAACTGCTGATCCTTTTGCATTTCGTCCATAACGTTCGGATAATATTTAGTAAGAAAATAGTAGCACAGGGCTGGAAAAGGGCCAACCTTGACCATTTTAAGGCTTTCCTATAAGCTTTTGCCCATGCTCTCAGGACTTCCTTCTGGCGAAGGCTGTCACTTCTACTAAAAACATTACCCAATCCAATGTTAACCATCCGCTTAACCCGTGTCGGAAAGAAAGGCCAACCTACCTACCGTTTTATCGTGTCTGAAAAGGCCCGTGACCCGTGGGGACGTGCGCTCGAGATTCTCGGCACCTACAACCCGCGCGTAAAGCCGGCCGAGATCACGCTTGAAAAAGAGCGTATCGAATACTGGATCAGCAAGGGCGCCCAGACATCGGACACCGTGCGCAACCTCTTCATCGACCAAGGCATTCTGAAGGGCGATAAGGTCAAGCTCGCCGGTCTCTCGATCCGCCGCAAAGCAAAACTCGAAAAGGAAAAGCAGGCAGCCGCCAAATAAAAAAAATCCCCCACTCGGGGGATTTTTTTATTTCTTCCGAAGCTTCTCTACATCCGCAAAGTCTACCGAGAGGAGCTGTGAAACTCCATCATCCCCCATCGTCACGCCGTAGAGTACGGAAGCCTGCATCATCGTCGCGCGGTTATGTGTCACGACGACAAACTGCGTTTTGTCCGCGAGTGTCCCGATAATCTCCGCAAACTTGCGCGAGTTGCTTTCATCGAGCGCCGCATCGACTTCATCGAGTACGACGAATGGCGAAGGATTGGTCGCCATGATCGCGCAGATAAGTGCGATCGATGTCAGCGCGCGCTCACCGCCCGAGAGCAATGCAATCGACTTGAAGCGCTTCCCCGGCGGCGTCGCCTGAATATCAACTCCGGCAACTTCTCCTTCTTTTGGCTCGGAAATAATATTCCCTTCTTCATCCAATTCCGGCTCAGGTTGCATCTCAACGAGCGATGCCTCGCCTCCATCAAACAATTTCTTGAAAAACGAGGTGAACTCGCGATTCAATTTGTGGAAAGCGGTCGCACTCCGATCACGAATCGTTGCATCCAACTCCTCGACAACAAGGTCGAGCGCCTGAATTCCCGCTCGCAAATCCTCGACCTGCTTGGACAAGAATTCGAATCGCTCTTTTGTTTCCTTATGATCCTTAATCGTCTCCGGATCAATTCCGCCGATCCATTCGAGCTGGGAGCGCAGCTTCTGCATGCGAGCAGCCGCATCAGCCGCGGGCTTATCTGCCTTGCCGGCAAGATTCGAGAGCTCCGTCTCAAGCGTTGGCGCATGCAATCGAAGATCCGCGAGCAATCCATCGCGGCGCGTCTCTAATCGAGCGAGCTCAATAGAAGCATCCCCCGCTTTACGTTCGACACCCTGTGCCTCCGCGCGTTTCTGCGAGAGCTCATGCTGCGTCTTAAAAATATGCGAGCGTTTATCATCCTCACCGCGATTCCACGCCTCCAAATCCGTATTCGCTTTGATCGTCTTTTCCGCCAAATCCGCATAAGCCTGAGCAATTTCCTTCAATTCCTTTTCGACAGCCGGATCCATCGCCGATTTAACCTGTCCAGGTTCCGGTGCCGGGCGCTGCAGTTGCCCCGCCAAATCAACGCTCGTCGAGCGCAACGATTCCGCCAGCTTCTTGGCCTTAGCAATATCCGGCTTAGCCTTGTCGAGCTCCGCCACCAACTCCTCATGCGCTCCGCGAAGACTCTCGATCGCTTCAATAATCTTCGACAACGGCAACGGCGCCCACGGCTTCTCCGCTCGAACAGCCGCAACAGCCTTTTGCGTTTCCAATTTCAACTCGCGTTCACGCAATCCGGCTTTCTCCGTCGCCAACGTGTCGAGTTTTGCTCGCAACTCCTTAAACCCATCCCCGCGTGGCGTAGCCTTTTCCATCTCCGTCAGCATCGCCTCCAATTTGTTTGCCGCTTCAACAAGCTTTGCCTGTTCTGCACGAGACAACTCAAGCTTCACCGTCGCCGACTTGATTCCCCCATCAATCTGTTGCCACTCGGAACCATAATACGCACGTTCGAGCGACTGGAGCTCGGCTTGCAGCGTATCGCGCTCCGCCAAACGCTTGATCTGTCGTTCCAATGTCGTGAGCCTCGGCCCGATCTCATTCAAAAGCGACTCCGTCTGCCCAAGATTCTTCTTACTCTCGTCAATTTTATTCAACGCGCTTTGTCGCTTCAACTGAAACGGCTTCAAACCAAATGCTTCGTCAAAGAATTCTTTGCGTTCCGAAGGGCTCGCGACCAAAACGCTATCGATCATGCCCTGACCGATCACAGAATACGTTCTCTGTCCGATTCCAGCCTGCGCAAGAAGCAACGCGACATCTTGGAGACGCGCACTTTGTCGATTCACCTCATACTCCGATTGCCCATCGCGATACAGTCGGCGTGTGACGGCAATCTCTCCAAGATCGAGACCCGTGCGATCCTCGCCCTCATTCTCGAGCACCATCGTCACTTCCGCAAAACCGCTACGGCTGCGTTTATCGGAACCGGAAAAAATCACGTCCTCCGATTTCTTACCGCGCAGCAACTTCAAGCTCTGTTCCCCCATGACCCATCGAATGGCATCGGCGGCATTGGATTTGCCCGAGCCGTTAGGCCCGACAATCGCGGTTACACCTCGGCGACCGGAAGCGACCGGCTTGAACTCAAGAACCGTCTTCTGGGCAAAGGTCTTGAATCCTTGAATTTCCAGCCGTTTCAGGTACATAGATAATCGCTAAAATTATAGCCGTTAGGGGTTGACGTTTCAAGTTTTTAGCTTCAGGATTCACGTTATATGTCACTCCGTGTAGAAGCCGGATTTGAACACCTAAAAGACGCCTTTGCCCGAGTTCTGGCAGAGGATGTTGAGTTTCCCCTCGGCATGATGGTCACGGTCCTTTCCGCCAAAATCACCGCAAGCACCGGCCACGCCAAATTCGTCATGTCCGTTTTCCCGGATAACATGAAAGACGAAGCCGTCCGCACCCTGGAAGAATACGACCACGAGATCAAAGATGGCCTCGCCAAACGCCTCCGCCTCCGCCGCATGCCCCGCATCCACTACGCATTCGATGAAACAGAAGCTAAAGCGGCCGTGATCGAGGATGAACTGCTTGAACTACGTAAGAAAGGCGAGGTATAGACGCTTGACAGTTCGCCAAAAACACGATAGGTTGGCCTATTACCTATGAATGGCCTCCCCTTCAAGGAAGTATTCGACGCGGTGGCTAAAAGCCAACGTATTTTGGTCGTGGGCGATGGTAAACCAGATGGCGACTCCCTCGGCTCGAGTTCTGCCTTCTACATGTGGCTCAAACGCGAAGGCAAAGACACCGCCCTCTTTTGCGTTGCACCCATTCCCAAGAACTTCCTCTTCCTCGACGGCATCAATGATCAAACAAATGATCCATTGATTTTCGACCAACCGTGGGACATGGTCATCACCTTCGATACCGGCAGTCTCAAGCACTGCGGCATTCTCGACATGCTCCCCCGCATTCCGACAAAGCCCATCATTGTCGATGTCGATCATCACGCAACGAACGAGCTATTCGGTTCGATGAACTTGGTCGATACAAAAGCCAGCTCAACATGTGAAATGGTCTATCGCTTCTTTGAAGCCAACAATGTCTTGCTCGATCATCGCATGGCGACTTCCCTGCTCACCGGTCTCTGCACCGACACCGGACATTTTTCCAACAGCGCCACAAATCCAAAAGCGATGGAAGCTGCGAGCACCTGCTTTGCTTCCGGCGCGCGTCACATGGATATCCTAAAAAATCTCGTGCGCAACAAAAGCGTCGACTCGCTCAAAATTTGGGGCAAAGCCCTCGAGCGTCTCCGCCACGTTCCGGAATACGATATGGCGATCACGTGGTTCAAAGCCGAGGATCTCGAAGGACCCGGTAGCGATGAAGCCGTCGAAGGCATCTCTAACTTTCTAAGTTCCGCCTGCTCCGGCGCCGACACCATGCTCGTCCTCCGTGAGAAGAGCGACGGCTTGGTCAAAGGCTCCATTCGCAGCATGAATCGCGATATCTCCCGCCTGGCCCAGCAACTCGGCGGCGGCGGTCACAAACGCGCCTCCGGCTTTGCCATAAAAGGTAAAATTGCTGTAACTGATGGCATTCCTCGCATCGTTCCGAACTAGCACTCTATCCACTTGACTGCTAAATCCTGTCTGCTATCCTTATTCCCATGAAGAACTACCTCATCCCGACGGTGATCGAGAAAACCCCTCAAGGAGAACGCGCCTACGACATTTACTCGCGCCTCTTGAAGGACCGCATCATCATGCTCGGCACGGAAATCAACGATGACGTCGCCAACATCATTGTCGCTCAGCTCCTTTTCTTGGAAAGCCAGGACAAGGAAAAAGACATCAAACTCTACATCAACTCCCCCGGCGGCTCGGTCACAGCCGGCCTCGCCATCTACGACACCATGCAGTTGATCAAACCCGATGTCTCGACGATCTGTATCGGCATGGCCGCCTCCATGGGCGCCGTCCTCCTCGCCGGTGGAGCCAAGGGTAAGCGATTCGTTCTTCCAAACTCGGAAGTGATGATCCACCAAGTGCTCGGCGGATTCCAAGGACAAGCGACAGATATCAAAATTCACGCGGAACGCATTCTCCAAACCAAGTCCAACCTGAACAAGATCCTGGCCAAGCACACCGGCCAACCTCTAAAGAAAGTTGAAGAGGACACGGAACGCGACAATTTCATGGAAGCCTCGGCAGCCGTAAAATACGGATTGGTCGACAAGATCATCTCGTAATCAAAATAAAAAACATCCCCCGATCGGGGGATGTTTTTTATTTGTAGACCCGACGTAGTTCCGTCCCCGTATAAAAGTGTGCAAGGATCTGATCGTACGTCTTCCCCCACTTGGCATCCATCTGAAGTGCGCCCGTGGCCGACATACCGACGCCATGGCCCCACAATGTCTTACCGACATCATCCGGCACCGGAACCGAGACAAGCCACGGATAATTCGATTGGCCATACCAGACTTCACCCCAAGATCGTGTGCGACCGTCTGAGCGAGAGAAATACGGCGTAAGTGCTAACTTGCCCTGATAGGTAACAATCTGACCGCGCGTCGCATCAACAGCGGCAACAATGGTCGGACTGCGAGCTTCCTGACCATAACCGCGATACACCTGGTCATAGGTCGCATCGACGATGAAGAACTTAGACGCGTGCTTGGTCTGACGCTGTACGTGATACATCGCGTACGTTCGAGCGGCGACGAGGAGCGTGCGCTGATACTGCATCGGGCTGACATTCGACGTTTCTGCGATCCCCTTCAAATACCATTCAATCGGTAATTCGTTAATCACCCAAGCCTGGCTCACGGTCGGCGACCAGCGGAGCTCAAGATGCGCGCGGAACGTATTATCATTGGCGCCCGGAAGCCAACCGACCGGTCGGCTAAAGTCGCTCATTTCCATCGGCGACAAACCATCCTGTGCTTTCACAACATAATAGGTCGATGACTGAGCCGCCGGACAATCGCCGGCAATACGGTAGATCGAGCTGCTGCGGTCATACGTAACGATAACGCTCTGGCCAACCGGAAGCGTACAAACAACCGATGAACCGTTGCGAACCTCAAGCGGCGCATACTTGGCACGAATCGTCATCTTATCATCCGTGGTCGCAAAGATACCGACGCGCATCAAAGGCTCATTTGGCAGACTCGCGACATCGCCATTCAACGGCTGAGGATTCAAACTCGGAATCGCGTTAGGCGTCGGGTTCGACGGAGCAGGGGTCGGCGTCGTGACCGTCGGAATCGGCTTGGCGGGAACAGGCTCCGGCTCGATATAACCGTCTGCCGTCACCGTAATCGGAATATCGATGATACCGCCGTCGACGGGCTGGTTGTCCGCATACATCTGGAAGCTCGCCCTATATTCACCCTTCTTGGCCGGAGCCTTCACTGTGAAGGTGAGCAATCCAAGTTCGCCCGGTTTGGTCAATCCTTCCACTTTCACCGGCGTCGATCCCTCGCGCCAAGAATCATCACGAACACTGGCATACTTGGCGATCGCCGTTGTCGCCGCCGTGACTCCGCGCACCTGCAAACTCCGATTCCCCCAAGCTTTGGTGCCCGTGTTCTTGAAACCAACGGTCAACTGCATGCGACCGTTACCGGAAGTCGAGACGCTCTGCGTCGAACGAAGCATAAGAAGCGCGCTATAACCGGCGTTTATAGCAGCTTGGGTTGCGGAAATCGTATTAGATGGCGCAATAATATTGCGTGCAATATATGAACCATTCGTCGGCACCTTGATATTCAAAAAGATTCTGCTATCCGCCATCCATGCAATGTTCTCCGCGGAAAGAAGAAACTCCTCGCGATAATCCCCCGGGGTTTTGGCACGCAGCTCGACTTTAAAGTGTCCGATCGAACCCGGCTTCACCTCCGACTCCACCATTTTTGCCGCACGCGCACCCGTCCAGCTTTGATCCTGAAATGAACTCGTGCGCTCCTTGCTACCGCTCGCTCCTCCTTCAACGGCATATAAAGACACAAATGCGCCTTCATCACGCTTCCATGTCTCCGTACCCGTATTCTTATAAGCGATTTCAGCAATCACATTTTGATCGAGCTCGATCTGCCAGCTCGGAGCTACACCGGAAACATACTGCGCTGCGTATTTACTCGATCCCGTCGGCATTCCGGTCGGCGCCAGCGTTGATACGGGCGCAGGAGCGGAGACGGCAGGCGCGGCCACGGGTACGGACGCGGCAGAATTGGACGAGTTTACCGTGACGTTAAAACGTCCATTACTAAGTCGTACTAAACCTTCGACGACGACCACAAACTCCGCCGTATACGAACCGAGCTTGGAGGGTGCGACGATAGGAAAACGGAACGTCGCTGTTTCTCCCGGTTTTACTTGTTCTACCGGCAGTCGTGCAGGACGCGTAGGAGCATCCCATCCGCTTGTATAAAAAACGCTACCGACTTCCTGCTTCTTGATCGGATCGTAAGAATAGATGGAAACAAAATTCGTTCCTGTACGGGTCCATGAGGCGCTCCCCGTATTCCTTGCCTCGACCGTGATCTCACCACGTGCACCCGGCGTCAACGCCTTGGGCGCATTAACCGAAACGATAGAAATATTATAAGAAGAACGTGAAACGGCGGCCTGCGCCAAAAGCGGCCACGGAGTGGCGACGAGAATGGCGAGTAAAAATGGAAAGGCGCGTTTCATGTATTTATTTTCTGCTTTCCGCTTTCCGATACTACCTATAATATCATTTTTTCAAGCCTTTTTCAATGCCTCTTTTCTCGATTGAACACGATCCGGATACAGTAAAAGAAAATCTCCCTATGCTCAGGGAGATTTTCTTATGAACACGTTTTGTACCTGTTATTTTCCTCCAACAATTATCAACAGGTCCGCTTTGCTTTCCCTCTCCCCTTCAAGAGAATCTACGACCGTTCCTCCGGTCGACGCAACCAGTTTCTCGAGCGTATTTGGAATCGTTTTTCCGGTGGCATTATAGATCACCGTCGACGCATATAATTTATTCTTTGCATCACCCGGAGCTAATGTTTTGAATCCTTCGCCCTTTAATTTTTCACTGAGGACGCGCGCGACGCCAAGCGTCGCCGAACCGTTTCTTACTTCAAGCGTCACCGTTGGCTCTTCCGTTACTGTTGCTGCGGCAACGGGTGCGGACACCGTCGGCGGGATATTGATCGGCATCACAACGAGCAAGCGATCCTTGTTCGCGGAATACACCACGACCTTGTCCGACCAAACAAGCAGCTTGTCGCCATTCTCCGCATCGCGATACAGCGTCGGGTTCTGTGGGCGCAAAATCGAAATATTCTGAATCGTCGCTACCGTCGGAAACTCATCGGCTGTTGTGACGGTTAATGAACGAACTCGCTCAATCGTCTTGTTCACTTCCTCGGCGTTAACACCTTCTCCGATTTGTCCCTGCGTAACATCGGCACTCGTCTTCCCTTTCATGGCCGCATTCACGAAATAACCGACTCCTCCAACGACCAAAACCAGGGCGATCACAATCGGAATTGCCCGCGAAGTACCGGTCCCCTTTGGAGGGGTGGTCGTCGTCGACACCATGGGCTCTTCCATGACGACTTTCTTTGTTCTGGACGCAGATGTGCGCTTAATCATAGATCAGGACGAGTATAACACGCCTTAAGTAAGGATTGGATACTGACTATTACGGGGCTGGTTCGGGAGCTGGCGCAGGAGCGGGCTCTGGTGCTGGCGCAGGAGCGGGCTCGGGGGCCGGTTCAGGAGCGGGAGTCGGTTCGGGAGTCGGTTCGGGTACCGGCTCCGGCGTTGGCTCTGGTGCTGGTGCAGGAGCAGGCTCGGGGGCCGGTTCAGGAGTAGCTCCAAGGATTTCCTGCGAGATGAGCTCCTCCGCGTTCTTAGGTGCCAAAGCGATCCAGCTGAATCGCACATCTTGCTGTGCCTGCTTGTCGAGGAGAATATCGAATCCTTCCTTGGTGACATGCGTCACGACATATCGCATGTTCTGATCAAAGTAGTTCTGAATACGCAATTCCTCTTGTCCAAGCTCTTCATCTTCCAACTGTTTGAAGTTCACGCTCAACTGTACCACCGGCATGACCACATACGGACGATCGAACGTGATACGCATACGTCGCATACCCGTCTTGATGACTGCGAATCCGGCCGTGTCCTTGTTAACCGTGATCGATCCCGTCATTTCAATGTCCGTTGCGATCGTCAGAAGATCGGCGATACTCGAGAGACGATCGACGCGCAACCCACCAGGAGCGCGGATCTCGCCTTGGACCTCCAAGCCTTGTGCGACGCGGAGCTGGTCGACATCGAGGCCCATCGCCGTCGAGCTTGCCGTCTCCGTTAATACACTCAAACGATTCTCGACATCTAAGAGTCGGTTGGTCATCTCTGTTGCGCGATTCGCGAGGTCGGTAACCGTACTAGAGGAAGTTCCAAGAGCCTCGCGCATCGCATCAATCACCGGCGACTGGATGTCGATGGCAATCAACTGATCCGTCGTCATACGAGTCGAGCTGACATGGCTTGCGATCAACGTACCGTTCAAATCGAGGATACCGCTCGCATCAATTGTCATGATGGACGAGGACGAGCCCTCCGACACAAGCGACCAAGTACCCGTCGCTCCGATCTGCATCGTCAGCGATCCGTTCAATGCCTCGATCATCTGCACGGACAAATCCTGCGAAACAAGCGATGCGGCCACCACGTCTCCGCTCGCGACAAGACGATCGAGCGACATGACAGAAGCTGTCGATGTGGCCTGGTTGACGGAAGCAACTGCATTCAACGTACTCATGAGCACTGAGCGACCCGTACCGGAACGCATTTCCGCTACAACCTGGCCATTCCACATGCCGTTCTTGATAAACACGACGACTTCTCCATCCTCATCGGCATCGTACGGCATCAGGGCCTGACCGATCACGAATCCGGCCTTAGTTGCCTTCATGGCAACTCCGGCAACCGGTGAAGCCGTCAGATAATCCCCCGCTTCAATCTTGCCGTTGCTCGTCGTGACCTTCACGGGAACGCGGCCGGAAAGCGCGACAATGACCGGTGTTCCATCGGCCTTAGGCTGTTCCGCAAGCAAAAGACCCGGGCGCGTGGAAATGATACCGAGCACCTTGTCGTCGTAAGCCTGACCGGACTTCTGTACGAGCGCTTCTCCGCTGGCATCAATGGAAACGACGGTTCCTGGATCGATGCTGTGATCGGACGTGTAATAGACTTCACCCAAGTCGGCACCCTGTTTGATGAGCTGGACCATCATCGATCGGTTGGTCACGGTCGGCGTTCCACCGGAGCCGAGAGCACACAAGCGGTATGCCGTAGCGTTTGTCGTAGCGGGGCTATCGACAAAGCTCGTCGAAATCGTATCGGAATCGGCGGCTCCGACCTCTACCGTTCGATCGACGCCGACTTGAACACCGCTCAAACACGTATCGCCTCGGCGGATGCGCAGAGTCACGGTCGACGACGCGGAGCCATCGGCGTTGGCGGCGCGCGCATCGGCGGAAATCCATACCGCGTTTGAGACAAAGGATGGCGTCGTTGTAACGACCAGCAATTCCGTTTCCGCACCGACGGAAACCGAGGCAGAAGAAGACGCGCTCTTGGTTGCCCCGATCGAACAGTTGGTTCCATCTTCCAAACAAACGCGCTTTCCGCCAACGGTCAGATCAGCGACGGAAACCAGTCCGGTAACGGCGAGGTTGGTTGTCGTAACACCCGTAAACACCGCATTGACGGCCGTGACATTCTGCAGAGTAGTACTGCCGGTCACAGTGAGATCTCCTCCGACGTTCAACGAGGCAATCAAGTTGAGACTTGTACCCGTCGCATCGGTGAACGCAAGCGTATCCAGGGTCGTATCCCCGACCACATGCAAGGTCGATGAAGGTGCGGATGTTCCGATACCGACACGTCCGTCCGACGTGACCCGCATGCGCTCATTTTCCACAAGCGTTCCGCCGGTGTGGAAGAGAATATCTGCCGAGCTCGCGGTACCTAGTGCCAGATCACCGCCATTCACATACAGATAACCGTCATTGGGTCCCCCGATGGAATAATCCGGATTCGCATAATTCGATCCATTGATACCCATGTCGATGAAATAGCTGGAGTCATCACCATTGTCTGCCGTCACCACATAATCCCCCGAGGCACTGGTGCCTGTCGAGAAGTTCTGGAGGTTGATCTGGAGATAGGCATCTGTCGTAGCGGCAAATTGAGCGATGGCGGAGGCACCGACGGCAGGTGCTTCGCTGTCGCCGACAGACAAGTAACCGACAGCGCGGAGCCTGTCATAGACGCCGTTTGACGAAGGCGTGTAATACATCGGTTGGATGATGACAAGCGCCGTGCCTGTAGCCGAGCTCGTAGCGCTCGTGAAGCTACTCAACGCTTTTCCGATGGAAGGGCCGGGACCCGTAGCCTTCATAAGCGCACCCGTATTGGAGGCGGCTGTGGTCAAGACGTCGCCTGCCACGATATCTCCGTTTTCGTTGGAAACCGTTGCGTACACGCGACCCTGTGTCGCGACACGAATACCTTCAAAGGAACCGTTGGACAGAATGAGGCCCGGGTCAGCGCTATTAACCACGACTCCAAGGAAATTCGGGTCATACCCGATGTTGGACGGCATGGCACGCATCGTCGTCGTCGACGTATCGATGGATACGACCGTTCCCGATTCCAAGTCCAAGTTGTCGGCCGGGAATTCCTGGACAAGCGCGGAACGAGTCACAAAATTATTGGAAGCCGCACCTAGGCCTTCACTGCCGCCGCCCGGCGGGTCATCCTGCCATGCACGGAAGAAGTCCACGTTCAGCGAACCCACCGTACCTCCCGTTCTCACCTGATACTGGAACTGGGGTGCGAGCGGGATCGTCGGAATATTTGTCGTCGCCGTGCCGCAAACAGTCATGTTGACGCCATCTGTCGGATCCGTATCGACGCTGAAACGTACGGAGGTTGTAGAACGTACTTCTACAAGGAGAAGGGAATACGTGGACGTCGGGATTGAAAGTCCGGTACAAGGCACAAGTGTGGCCGTTCCTCCGGAAATGGTGACTCCCTGCCAAATCTTGTCGCCTCCGTTAGTAAACCCGATAAAGTTGGTCGATGTCACAACGGCTCCGTCGGTCGCATTGCCTGCACCGACGAAAATATAGTTTCGACTGCTCGTCACCGAAGGCTGTACCTTCGTATAGATCACAGGCAAAAAGTCCGCATCAAGAATGCCACGAATATCATTCGCGGCTTCATCGAGCATCATGAGACAACCGTTCCCGGCACTGTTTGCGGAAATGTTCACGATACCGCCGGCCGCGTCATTCGGAGAGGAAAATGTACAAACAGAACCTTCATAGACACCCCAACCTCCACCATCTCCAAAGCCGGCGTTACCAGCACCTGTCGTATCCACGGATTTAGAGGTCTGCATTTTGCTGAATTCTTCCAAAATGGCGGAGTTTTGATCGATGAATGCACCGGCAAGCAACGCGGAACCAAAGGGATTGCCTTGGTTATTCATTTGCAGTTGCGTACTGGAAACGGAGAAGTTCCCGGTGACGGTCAAATTTGTTGTCGTGACATTGGTGGCGGTAACATTGCCGAATGTCGCATTCCAGCGGTTCGTGTCATTACCAAGCGAGAACGCAAGGTCGGTTGAAGGGATGAGATTGGAGAAGACATTGCCGGCCAAGTAGAGATTCGTACCGGTCGTATTGGTAAAGGTAAATGCCGCAAGCGATGAAGACGCGGTTGTAATAAAGTTACCAACAACACGCAGCGTTCCCGTCACGCTCGAGGAAGCGGCCACGAATCCACCAAAGAGAGTGAGGGTGGAAGTGGCGATGGATCCGCGATTTGAAACGGTTAACAATGTTTCAAGACTGGCTGCTCCCGAGGCCGGACAACCAACGCCGTTCTGGAGACAAATCCCCTGTCCGGCGACGGTCGCCGAGGCGAACTGGCCGAAGTTAGCGAAGAGGTTAGATGAGGAGACGTATACGCTCGTCTGAAGAGTGGTACCAGTAGCGCCGAGGAAACCAAGGTACGAGCCGTACATGCCGGTAGACGTCACATTGGTCGCTGTCGCATTCATCATCGTCGTCCCATCCAAACGCGAGAGACCGGTGACAAACAAACTTGTACCTGTCGCCGTTCCAAACGTCAGCAAGCCTGTTGCGGCAATATTCGTACTCGTAACATTTGTTCCCGTTCCATTCGTGAAGGTAAAACCTTGTAAGGAAGATGCGCCCGTCACGGTCAGCGCGCCGGCAACGGTAAGCGTGCCCGTCACAGACGAGCTCGCGGCGGTAAATCCTCCAAAGAACTGGGCAGTTGTGGTCGTAAACGACCCGCGGGCCGTCACGCTCTGAAGCGTGTCGAGACCGGCCGATACAGGACAACCAACACCATTCTGCAAACAGATCCCCTGTCCGGCGACGGTGGCCGAGGCGAACTGGCCAAAGTTGGCAAAGAGGTTGGAGGAGGAGACGTAGACGCTGGTTTGTAACGTTGTACCGGTAGCGCCGAGGAAGCCGAGGTTGGTGATAAAAGCGTTCGTGCTCGTAACGTTTGTTCCTGTTCCATTCGTGAAGGTAAAGCCTTGCAAGGACGAAGCCCCGGTCACGGTCAACGCGCCGGCAACACGCAGTGTTCCCGTCACGCTCGAGGAAGCCGCGACGAAGCCTCCAAACAATGTCAGCGTCGATGTCGCAACGGCACCGCGGTTGGAAACGGTAAGGAGCGTATCCGTTTCTGTCGCGGTGAAGCTCGGACAACCGATACCGTTCTGCAAACAAATCCCCTGTCCGGCAACGGTGGCGGAAGCGAACTGGCCGAAGTTAGCAAACAGGTTGGTCGAAGTGACTGTTCCGAATGAGCCGGTGCCGGTGATACCGAGACTCGTACCTGTAGCTCCTGTGAAGAACAAGTTCGTTGCGAACAAATTGGTCGAGGTTGTGTTGATGCCTGTCGCATTCGTCCAAGTCAAGTTGGTCGGTGCAAACGAGGAGGCTGTCAAATTGGTGAAATAACCATTCGTCGCAAAGAAGTTGGTCGACGTTGAGTTGGTCGATGTTGTATTACCGAAGTAACCATTCCAGCGATTCGTAGCGTTGCCGAGCGTGAAGCCGAGGTCCGTAATCGGGATCAAGTTTGAATAGACGTTGCCAGTAACCCAGAGATTCGTCGTCGTTGTATGCGTAAAGACACCGGTGGAAGGCGTGGTTGCTCCGATACTCGTATTGTTAATCGTTCCACCGCCGATCGTGACGTTATTAGATGTGAACTGACCAAAGTTGCCGGTATTTGCACGGATGGTCGTTCCCGTTGCAGTCGAGAACGTGAACAGTCCGGTCGAGGCAAGATTGGTACCGGTGGCACCCGTATAAAAGAGGTTCGTCGCGAACAAATTCGTACTCGTCGTATTCACGCCCGTCGCATTGGTCCACGTGATGTTCGTGAAGGCGGCAGGCGTTGTGCCGTTCACGACGAGGTTGGTGATCGTAGCGGTGGTTGCCGTGAGATTCGTGAAGAAACCGTTCGTCGCAAAGAGATTCGTCGATGTGGAGTTGGTCGATGTCGTATTCCCAAAGTAACCATTCCATCGGTTGGTGGCGATACCGAGCGAGTTAGCGAGGTCGGTCGTCGGAACAAGATCCGAGCTAAAGCGACCGCCGACGGTGATAGCATCGGCCGTGTCATTGCCGAGGGTAATGTTGCCGAGTCCGGCAAAGGTTCCTGTGACACTCGAGCTCGCCGCAACAAATCCTCCAAAGAATTGGGCAGTGGTCGTCGTAAACGATCCGCGTGCCGTCACGCTCTGCAATGTGTCGAGGCCGGCTGCTTGGCTCGGACAACCGATACCGTTCTGGAGACAAATCCCCTGTCCGGCAACCGTGGCCGAGGCGAACTGACCGAAGTTGGCAAACAAATTGGTCGAGGTGACCGTTCCGAATGAGCCGGTACCGGAGATACCGAGGCTCGTGCCTGTGGCGCCGGTGAAGAACAGATTTGTCGCGAACATGTTCGTCGACGTTGTGTTTGTACCCGTTGCATTGGTCCAGGTCAGATTCGTAAACGATGACGGGCCGCTCACGACAAGGTTCGTGAATGTTCCAGTCGTTGCCGTTACGTTGGTGAATAAACCATTGGTCGCAAAGATATTCGTCGACGTGGAATTAGTCGATGTCGTGTTGCCGAAGTAACCGTTCCAACGATTAGTGGCATTGCCGAGCGAATTAGCAAGATCCGTTGTCGGAACAAGATCCGAGCTAAATCGTCCGCCGACCGTAATCGCATCGGTCGTTTCATTGCCAAGCGCAATGTTTCCAAGCGCGGCAAAGGTAGATGTAACACTCGATGATGCGGCGACAAATCCTCCAAAGAGGGACAACGTCGTCGTCGTGAAAGCACCGCGAGCCGTCACAGTCTGAAGAGTGTCGACCTCAATAGCATTGGAAGCTGGGCAACCAACACCGTTCTGGAGACAGATCCCCTGTCCGGCGACGGTGGCTGAGGCGAACTGGCCGAAGTTGGCAAAGAGGTTCGACGACGTCACTGTTCCAAAGGAGCCCGTGCCGGAAATACCGAGGCTTGTACCGGTCGCACCGGTGAAGAACAGGTTGGTTGCGTAGGAATTTGTTGAGGTTGTGTTAGTACCTGTCGCATTCACCCACGTGATATTTGTGAAGTTGGAAGGGCCGCTTACGACAAGGTTAGTGAAGGTACCGGTCGTAGCGGTAACATTGGTAAACAATCCGTTGGTCGCAAAGATATTCGTACTCGTTGAATTGGTCGATGTCGTGTTTCCAAAATAGGCGTTCCAGCGATTGGTGGCGATACCGAGCGAGTTAGCAAGGTCTGTTGTCGGAACAAGATCGGAACTGAAGCGGCCTCCGACCGTAATCGCATCGGTCGTTTCATTGCCAAGGACGATATTTCCAAGTCCTGCGAACGTACCCGTCACGCTCGATGAAGCGGCAACAAATCCTCCAAAGAACTCAACGGTCGTTGTGGTAAACGATCCGCGAGCGGTGACGGATTGCAACGTGTCGAGACCGGCCTGGCTCGGACAACCAACGCCGTTCTGAAGACAGATCCCCTGCCCTGCGACCGTAGCCGAGGCGAACTGACCAAAGTTCGCAAAGATATTTGTAGCGGTCGCTGTTCCAAATGAACCGGTTCCGGAGATACCTAGGCTTGTACCAGTTGCACCGGTGAAGAAAAGATTCGTCGCAAACAAATTCGTCGATGTCGTGTTCGTGCCCGTCGCATTGGTCCAGGTCAGATTCGTAAACGATGATGGTCCGCTAACAACAAGATTAGTAAAGGTTCCGGTTGTAGCCGTCACATTGTTGAAGAGACCGTTCGTGGCAAAGATATTCGTCGATGTTGAGTTGGTCGACGTCGTGTTTCCAAAGTAGCCATTCCATCGGTTGGTGGCATTCCCGAGCGAAAACGCGAGATCGGTCGTCGGAATGAAGTCGGAGGAGACGGTGCCGGAGACAGTCAGAGTCGACGTGACGGTGAGAGTAGAAACGTTTGCGCCGCCAAAGAGGGAAAGCGTGGTGGTGGTGAAGGCACCTCGTGCTGTGACGGATTGGAGGGTGTCGACTTCAGCAGACGTGAAGGCCGGACAACCAACACCGTTTTGAAGACAGATCCCCTGTCCGGCAACGGTAGCCGAAGCGAATTGGGCAAAGTTAGCAAAGACGTTCGACGATGTAACTGTTCCAAAGGAGCCAGTGCCGGTGATACCAAGGCTCGTACCGGTGGCGCCGGTGAAGAACAGATTGGTGGCAAAGAGATTCGTCGACGTTGTATTGGTACCCGTGGCGTTGGTCCAGGTAATATTGGTTGGCGAGAACGAGGAAACGGTCAGATTGGTGAAATTCGCATTGGTCGCAAACAGGTTCGTAGAAGTCGAGTTGGTCGACGTGGTATTTCCAAAGTAGCCGTTAAAGCGCAGCGCCGACGAACCAAGGCTCACAGACAAATCGACAGGCGGCGTGATAAAACCCCCGGATGCCGACAAAATCAAGTTGCCATCCGTCTTATTGATACTGCCGTCGGCGTACACCGTACCTCCGGCGATAAACGCACCGTTCGTATAGACAGATGAAACCGATCCGATATTCCCCTCGACAAACAGGTTGCCGCCATCAAGCTGGAAAGCGGAATTCAATCCACTCGACGTACTGGCACCGATCGTCACATCCGCCGGAGAAATGCCTCCTGAAATAATCAGGCGGCTCGTGGTCGAATTATTCTGAAAGACAAATGGCGAGCCCGGTTCGCTTGATCCACCGATCAAGACATCCAAGGAAGAAGTGACTTGATACAGCTGCTGTGTCGAGGAGTTGTACACCCAGCTTCCGTCGCTTGAACTGCCGCCTACCGACGGACAATTCGTATTGTCTTGTAGACAGACATTCACGCCGTTCAATGTCAGCGTCGTATTCACGCTCAATGATCCGGCACTACCCGTCCCAAAGTTCAGAACGTTGGTATTCAGCGTCGTACCCGTAGCCGTTTCAAATCCAAGATTCGTCGCAAACAAATTTGTTGACGTTGTATTGGTACCGGTCGCATTAACCCAAATAAGGTTCGTAAACGTAGAAGGCGTTGTGCCGTTCACGACAAGATTGCTAATCGTGGCGGTTGCGCTCGACAAATTAACAATGTTGCCATTCGTCGCGTAGACATTCGTTGAGGTTGAATTCGTCGATGTGGTATTTCCAAAGTAGCCGTTCCAGCGATTCGTAGCATTGCCAAGAGAGAAAGCGAGGTCCGTCGTGGGGATGAGATCGGAGGAGACGGTTCCGGAAACAGTGAGTGTCGACGTGACCGTCAATGTCGAGACGTTCGCACCACCAAAGAGAGAGACGGTGGTCGTCGTGAACGATCCGCGAGCGGTGACACTCTGAAGGGTGTCGAGACCTGCCGCCTGACTCGGACAACCGACGCCATTCTGGAGACAGATCCCCTGTCCGGCGATGGTGGCCGAGGCGAACTGACCGAAGTTTGCAAAGAGGTTGGTGGTGGAGACGCTTCCAGTGGCGAGGATATTCACGCCAGTGGCTCCGGTAAAGCCAAGATTCGTTCCAAAGAGATTCGTCGACGTCGTGTTCGTTCCGGTGGCGTTGGTCCAAGTCAAGTTTGTGGCCGTCAAAGCACCCGACAATGTCAGATTCGTGAAGGCGGCATTGTCGGCAAACAAATTCGTCGTTGTGACATTCGTGGCCGTCGCATTCGTTATCGTCGCTCCATTCAGCGTCGTATTCCCGGTGACATTCAAACTTCCCGCAACGTTCAACGTACCCGTCACGCTCGAGCTTGCCGCGACAAATCCTCCAAAGAACTGCATCGTCGTCGTCGTAAACGATCCGCGCGCCGTTACCGACTGCAGGGTGTCGAGGAACGCGGCGGAACAGTTTGTGCCATCCAAGAGACAGACAGCCTGACCTGAAATCGTAGCGGTTCCAAATGTGGCGGAGTTTGTAAAGAGGTTCGACGATGTGACCGTTCCAAAGGAGCCGGTGCCCGAGATACCGAGGCTTGTGCCAGTGGCACCGGTGAAGAAGAGATTCGTGGCGAAGAGGTTGGTCGAAGTTGTGTTGGTACCGGTGGCATTGGTCCAAGTGAGATTGGTGAATGTCGAAGGTGTCGTGCCGTTCACGATGAGGTTGGTGATCGTTGCCGTTGTGGCGGCGAAGTTAACGATCGTGCCGTTCGTCGCGTAAATGTTCGTCGACGTGGAATTGGTGGAGGTTGTGTTGCCAAACGTAGCATTCCATCGATTCGTCGAATTGCCGAGTGAAAAGGCTAGATCGGTCGTTGGGATGAGATCGGAGGAAACGGTGCCGGAGACGGTGAGGGTCGAGGTGACGGTAAGCGTCGAGACGTTGGCACCGCCAAAGAGAGAGATTGTTGTGGTTGTAAACGATCCGCGAGCGGTGACGGATTGGAGGGTATCGAGACCTGCCGCCTGGCTCGGACAACCGACGCCGTTCTGGAGACAGATCCCCTGTCCGGCAACCGTGGCCGAGGCGAACTGGCCGAAGTTGGCGAACAAATTGGTCGAGGTGACTGTTCCAAAGGAACCGGTGTCTGAGATACCAAGACTTGTACCGGTCGCACCGGTGAAGAACAGGTTGGTTGCGAAGAGATTTGTCGACGTCGTGTTCGTGCCGGTTGCATTGGTCCAAATGAGGTTCGTGTAGGAGGAAGGCACGGAACCGTTCACGACAAGATTCGTGAAGGTACCTGTCGTGGCGGTGATCGTGGCGCCCGTCGCGTTGTTAAACGTCAGCACGCCGTTCACCGTGGCGGATGTATTAAAGACAAAGTCAGCCGTCGATGTTCCCCCGGCAAACTGGATGGCATTGGTCGTGGTGTTGCCTGCGTTCGTCACGGTCTGGAAATTAGGCGAGGTACCGCTCGGACAGTTGGTGCCGTTCGCGAGACAAACCAAATTGCCGCCAACAAGCAAATTCGTCGTCGAGACCGTCGTGGCGAGCATGTATCCCCCGGTCGCATTGGTGAAGCCGAGATTTGTACCAAACAAGTTTGTCGCAAATAGATTTGTCGATGTCGTATTCGTCCCGGTCGCATTCGTCCAAATAAGATTGGTAAAGCTGGAAGGTGTCGTTCCATTCACGACGAGGTTCGTAAAGGTACCGGTCGTGGCGGTGATGAAGACGCCGGTTGCGTTCGTGAATGTAAGATTCGAGATCGTGCCGCTCGTCGCAAGGAAGTTCGTGGTGGTGACGGATGTCGCGAGGAGCGAGGTGATCGTGCCGTTTGTCGCAGTGAGATTGATGATGGTTCCATTCGTCGCAAACAAGTTGGTCGACGTGGAATTAGTCGACGTCGTGTTTCCAAAGTAGCCATTCCATCGATTAGTGGCGTTGCCGAGAGAGAAAGCGAGGTCGGTGGTTGGAATAAAGTCGGAGGAGACGGTGCCGGAGACAGTGAGGGTCGAGGTGACCGTGAGCGTCGAAACGTTGGCGCCACCAAAGAGCGAGATCGTCGTTGTGGTGAAAGCGCCTCGAGCTGTGACGCTTTGGAGGGTATCCAGGCCGGCTGCTTGGCTCGGACAGCCAACACCATTCTGGAGACAGATTGCCTGACCCATGACCGTTGCTGTGGCAAAGGTACCGATGTTAGCAAAAAGGTTGGTCGTCGAAACCGATCCCGTGGCGAGAATGTTCACGCCGGTCGCACCGGTGAAGCCGAGGTTGGTCGCAAACAAATTGGTCGACGTGGTGTTGGTGCCTGTGGCATTCGTCCAGACGAGGTTCGTGAAGGAGGACGGAGCGGCACCGTTCACGACGAGATTCGTGAAGGTACCGGTTGTGGCGGTGATCGTTGCACCGGTGGCGTTGTTGAACGTGAGGACACCGTTGACCGTCGCGCTCGTATTGAAGACAAAGTCCGCCGTAGAAGTTCCCCCGGCAAACTGAATCGCGTTCGTGGTCGTGTTGCCTGCATTCGTAACCGTCTGGAAATTAGGCGAGGTGCCGCTCGGACAGTTGGTGCCGTTCGCAAGACAAACGAGATTTCCACCGACGAGTAGGTTGGTGGTGGAAACCGTTGTAGCGAGCATGTATCCGCCGGTGGCATTGGTGAAACCGAAGTTGGTTCCGTACAAATTCGTCGCAAACAAATTGGTCGACGTTGTATTCGTTCCCGTCGCATTGGTCCAGATGAGGTTGGTGAACGATGAAGGCGTTGTGCCGTTCACGACGAGGTTGGTGAAGGTACCAGTTGTCGCGGTGATGAATACGCCGGTCGCATTCGTGAATGTGAGGTTCGAGATCGTGCCGGAAGTTGCTAGGAAGTTCGTTGTTGTGACGGATGTAGCGAGAAGAGAAGTGATCGTTCCGTTGGTTGCCGTGAGGTTGATGATCGTTCCGTTTGTCGCAAACAAATTCGTCGACGTGGAGTTGGTGGATGTCGTATTTCCAAAGTAGCCGTTCCAGCGGTTCGTTGCATTGCCGAGGGAGAAGGCGAGGTCGGTCGTTGGAATGAAGTCGGAGGAGACCGTACCGGACACGGTGAGGGTTGAGGTGACAGTCAATGTCGAAACATTGGCGCCACCAAAGAGGGAGACGGTGGTCGTCGTAAACGATCCGCGAGCGGTGACGCTCTGGAGCGTATCGAGTCCTGCTGCTTGGCTCGGACAACCGACGCCGTTCTGAAGACAGATCCCCTGTCCAGCTACGGTGGCGGAAGCGAACTGGCCGAAGTTGGCGAAGAGGTTAGACGATGTGACGGTTCCAAATGAACCGGTGCCTGAGATACCAAGACTTGTACCGGTCGCACCGGTGAAGAACAGGTTGGTTGCGAAGAGATTTGTCGACGTCGTGTTCGTGCCGGTTGCATTGGTCCAAATGAGGTTCGTGAAGGAGGAAGGCACGGAACCGTTCACGACAAGATTCGTGAAGGTACCTGTCGTGGCGGTGATCGTGGCGCCCGTCGCGTTGTTAAATGTCAGAATGCCGTTGACGGTCGCGCTCGTATTGAAGACGAAGTCAGCCGTCGATGTTCCTCCGGCAAACTGAATGGCATTGGTCGTGGTGTTGCCGGCATTTGTCACGGTCTGGAAATTAGCAGCGGTCGATGAAGGACAGTTGGTGCCGTTCGCGAGACAAACCAAGTTACCGCCGACAAGGAGGTTGGTGGTGGAAACCGTCGTGGCGAGCATGTAGCCTCCCGTCGCATTCGTGAAACCAAAGTTCGTACCGTACAAATTCGTCGCAAACAAATTGGTCGAAGTCGTGTTGGTACCCGTCGCATTGGTCCAGATGAGGTTGGTAAACGTGGAGGGCGTTGTGCCGTTCACGGTCAAATTGGTAATGGTAGCGGTCGTGGCGGCAAAGTTTACAATAGTACCGTTCGTGGCGTAAATATTTGTTGATGTGGAATTCGTCGATGTCGTGTTCCCAAAATTGCCGTTCCAGCGATTCGTGGAATTACCCAGGCTAAACGCAAGATCCGTCGTCGGAATTAAATCCGACGAAAGAGTTCCGGAGATGGTGAGCGTCGATGTGACCGTCAGCGTGGAAACATTCGCTCCTCCAAAGAGCGAGAGTGTTGTTGTCGTAAACGCGCCTCTCGCGGAAACGGACTGCAGCGTGTCGAGACCGGCGGCGGCAAAGGAACAGCCGACACCGTTCGAGAGACAGATGGCCTGGCCCATGACGGTAGCCGTGGCGAACGTACCGATATTCGCAAAAAGATTCGTGGTCGATACCGATCCCGTCGCCAGCAAATTGGTTCCCGTTGCGCCATTAAAGCCGAGATTGCCGGTATAAAGATTTGTCGAGGTCGAGTTGGTACCCGTTGCATTGGTCCAAATAAAGTTCGTGATCGAGGAAGGTACGGAGCCGTTGATGACAAGATTGCTAAACGTGCCGGTTGTGGCTGAAATCGTATAACCGATGGCGGCAAAGTTCCCTGTCGATGTACCGCCGCCAAAAATAAGCGGATTCGTTGTGCTATTCCCCACGTTGGTAACCGCCTGCAAACTCGTTGATGATGCCGAAGCTCCAAGCGTCACCCACATCGATGCATTCCCGTCGTAATAATTTAAACTAGCATCCGTCGTGTTGTAATACATTCTTCCTCCGGATGCCGATACGGGCGCGATACCTTGTGAATTGATTCCGCCGGCCGTATAGGCGTACGGAACGCTGTTGATCGTGATGCGCGGCGTCATTTCACCGTCGCCGTTCACTTCCGTCGTCAGAAACAGCGGTTGATTGAAATCAAATCCAGCCGGAAAAGGCGTGACCGAACCGAGCAAGACAGAGAAAAAGCCTTCACCAACGGAAACCGAGGGCTGAACTTCCGTGTACATGGCAGTACCTCCACTCGAAGCCGCATACAAACGGAATGTAAACGAATACGTACCCGTTAACGCCGTGCCCGATGAGTTCTTCAAACGCCCCTGATAACCAAGCGTTGTCGGAATAGCCGCATGTGCCGGAATTGCTTGTAAAAACTCAAACGGAAGCGTTGGGAGATTCGGAAAAACGCCCATGCCTAAAAACTGGACAAGGGCTACTACCGTCGCAAGACTCTTGCGGAAAAGCCGGTAGTAATTATTTTCCCGAAGTGGGTTCATGTACGAAGAGCATTCCGTAACAACTCGGGGGTTGTACGGATATCAACAGTATACAATGCTTTACCTTACAGAAAAAACTCTATCTGTGGTTAACTTTTCTTCGATCGACTCTTGAGCGCGGCTTTTGCATCCTTCTTCTTCTTTTTCCCGATCAAAAACCCGATAATAAACAGGAGAACGCCGATGAAGAAGGCTAATGCGAGACGAAGCAGCCATTCTTGCATCGTTTGAATACGGCTGACGGTAGGAAGCGAAGGACCTGCCTCGATCAAACGGAATTCCGCTACACCTTGAGAAACATTGCCGGCAAAATCCTTTGCTTTTACACTCACGCGATACTCCCCTGCCGGATAATCGATCAACGAATAAGATTGTTCGCTTGTCGACGTTACAAATTTATCATTAATGCTGATTTCGTAGGATTCGATACCTGATGCATCATCCAGGGCTGCGAAACGGAGATAATTTGGTGTTCCGGGACGTACATCAGTTTGATCGACGGCCACAGCCATCGGACGCGGAGCCGTTCCGTCGACGAGATAACGGAAATCCTTTCGTACAACATCGCTCGCCGAGTAGCGCAACACTAAATGACCGTACCAAACACCATCTGACGGCGCCGTAAACATGGCGCTACTCGTAGAAACGGCGTTCGTTTCCGCCGGACCTTCCGGCGCTTGATCAAAGCCGACGGTTACGGAAATCGGCTGTTTCCCGCCCAATTTCCACCCTAAATGCAATACACGCGATGAATACCACTCATCTTGGTCGGGATGTGTATTACTAAAAAGATCGATCGTGGTTTTCTCCGGAGGTTTAACCGGGATCTCGCCTGGCGCAGGGCCTTCCACAATCTTAATCGTCACGCTCCCTTTCCCCGTTAGCTGATCCGTACCTGCCGATAAAATACGCGTCCCCCCAACAAGTGAAATCGTCGCTGTTCCGACTTTTTTTGCTTTAAATGTCAAAATACCCGCAAGTTGATTTCCGCTCACCGGATTTCCCAATGAGAATCCTCCGAAGTTAAAGGTTCCCCCAGAAGCACCGGATCCGGGAGATCGCGTCGGCAAGGACGATCCATTAGCCATCCCCTGAAATTCAAGGAATTCCGTAGGAAAAGAACCGATAAATCGTACCGTATCGGTATCCTTGGCACCGCCAATGTTCATTCGGACTTGAAACGTCCGACCTACTTGAACCTCCGCGGGCGCCGACAATCCTGCGCTAGCCGCAAACGCCACCTGCGGGATAAACAGGAGGAGCGAGGCGAGAAAGAACCGATATTTCATAGTTTTTGTATTTAGTAGGATTTGCCCCAATGGCTTGCCAAGAGTGAAAGGTCCACGTCGTCGATGAGTCCGTCTTCATCAAAGTCACTCTGGATGTCAAAAGCCTTCCAATGTCGAGTGAATAGCGAAAGGTCCACATCATCAACGATTCTATTATCGTTAACGTCACCAATCAGCCTCCGATGCACCATACCGTACACGAGAATTGAGGCTCGGTCACCCTGTTTGGACTGAAGAACCAAAGTATTATCGCCAAGTCCGAGCGGAAGAACGCGCGACCAACGGTCTGCATTCGGATAAACAATATCGACGTTGGAGCCATTCAAATAGATTTCCGCATTCGTCACACCGCGATTTCCCTGCACCATTGCTGTTGATTTGTATGTCCATCGACGCGGGTCAATAGTTGGCGGCGGCTCAAGCAACGGTCCCGATGGTACCGGAACCGGAATCGGAATACCGCCACCACCTCCTCCCCCGCCGCTCGGAGGAGGGATAACAGGCGGAATAACAACGGGCGGATTGCCCGGATCACTCTGCGGTCCGCTTTCTACAATTAAATTTGCACTCGCCGCTGTACCGACAATTGGGCTAACGGAACCATCAATGATGAAATTCGCGGAAACGGTATTGATGATGAGGGGAATGATCGAGGAATCCGTATTCTGAAAATTTGGACTGGAAGCATTTTCCGCCAAAACCAAACCAGCCGGAATCATTCCGACCAAAATCGTAACCAGCGCCAACCAGCGCTTAAGCATGGCGCAAGTATACACGCTCCCCGCCCTATGTTCTATGCTCTCTGTTGATGTAAACTGCCCGCATGTCACTCGCACGAGCCCTTGCCTTGAACACAGGAGTACAAATTCTCGGAAAAACCGTCTCGACGGCACTCGGTGTCGTCATCATCGGTTTAATGACGCGCCAACTCGGCACGGAAGGCTTTGGTGCGTACTCGACGGCAAATGCCTTTCTCCAAGTCTTCGCGCTTCTCCTCGATCTAGGTTTGAACGTCACACTCGTTGCACTGCTAGGCGAGCATGCCGGCGATGAAAAATATGAAAAGCGATGCACGAGCGCCCTCTTCACATTGCGCATCGTGATGGCGTTCGTGATTCTCGGTTTGGTCGCTCCGGCCGTCGCGCTCGCCTCTCCGTATCCCCTTGCCCTCAAACTCGCGATCATCGCGCTTACCGGCTCCTTCATTTTTCCGAGCTTGAACCAAGTTGTCGTCGGCGCACAACAGCGACATCTCAAAATGTCGATGGCCGCAATTGCGGAAAACGTGGGACGCATCGTCGCGCTCGCGGGACTACTCTACGCACAAGCTCAAGGCTGGGGTCTCGTGCCGATCATGTGGTTCATCTCGGTCGCCGGCTTCTGTAATTTCATCCTGAATTTTCTATACGCTCGACGTTACGCCGACTTCCACTGGAACTGGGACCCCGCATTTTGGAAAATGGCCCTGCATCGATCATGGCCCGTCGGCCTTTCGATTGCCTTTGGACTCGCCTATTTCAAGGCCGACACATTGATTCTTTCCTTTGTCCGACCTCAATCCGAGGTCGGTATTTACGGGGCCGCGTATCGGGTACTAGAAATACTCATCACCATTCCCTTCATGTACGCCGGCGTCCTCTTGCCGATCTTATCTAACGCCTTTGCAAGAAAAGATTTTCCCAAATTCAAAACGCTCGTCACCAACTCCATCAATGTCATGCTCGTCTTCTGTTTGCCGATGATGTTTGGCACATGGATCCTCGGCGAGCGTATTATGATATTAGTCGCCGGTCCGGAGTTTGCCGAGTCAGGTCGCATCTTGTCGATTTTGATCGTCGCCGTCGCCGCCATCTATGTAAATACCGTCTTCTCCCACATCGTTGTCGCGATCGACGGCCAACGCAAAATGATTCCGGTCTATATTGCCGTCGCCATCGCCGCAGTCATCGGCTATCTCCTCTTCATCCCGACATATGGCATGTGGGCCGCGGCATGGCTCACCGTCGCTTCCGAGGTTCTCGTCGGTCTCGGCTCCATCATCGTTTCTCACAAAGCTATCCCGACAGAATTCAAACCGCGCGTTCTCCTCGCCGCGATCGGCGCATCGATACTTATGTCGATTGCCGTTTGGTTGTTGCGCCATCAATTTGTCGCAGTCCCGATCCTCTTTGGAGCCATCGTCTACGGCATCGCCCTCTATGTGATGGGCGGCATAAAAAAAGAAATTCTCCAAGAGATCTTCAAAGCTAAAACGACAAATCCTCCGCTAGTGTAAGCGGAGGATTTCAGTTTCAGCGGAAGTCTTCCGGGCAATAGAACCCGGTTTTAACATGGCGACCGATGGGTACGATGCACTTGGGCATCAGAATCGTTCCAGGCTCGATCGTCGCTCCGGCGCCGATGCGGCAACCGTCGCCAACGACGACTCCGCACTTCTTGCGATTAGTGAGTCTCACTCCCTCATGAAGCGGTTCAAGCTCGCCCGTGAGCGGCTTGTGCAGAAGGAGCGCCGTCGGTCCGATGTACACGTCGCGCCCAATGATCGAGTCCGCGACCTGTGCCGCCGCATCGATCTCCGTGCGTCGACACACGATCGAGCGATTCACGATCGCGGAAGTCCCGATCGTCACACTCGATTCGATGAGCGAGGGCCCGAGCACCTTGCACGACGAGCGAAAACTCACACGCATGCCGACCCAGATCGGCCCTTGAAGCTTGGCTGTGTCATCAAACTTGCGCAGCCACCCGCCGTAGAAATGTTCGGCTCCGATATCCGTAAGCGCCGTGTGCAGATCCGTGTCCTCCGTCCTCTCCGTTTTGTACATCGGAGGAAACAGTTTCTCCAGATCGCGCTTCAGCGCACGAAATCGCTCTTTGCATTTCGCGATGTCCGCATCGCCATTCTCGACCATCGGGTACCAAACCTGATGGACTTGAACCTCAGGATCGATGAACAAACGCAGTATCCAACCGATGCGCGGACTGATCTCGCGCAGCAACGGAACCTGGAAATCATTTCCCTTATCGACGGCGTATTCCGGCTTGATGACGGGAAACCTAACCGTTGGCATGTATCCTCCCAAAAGGAACCGAATCGACCTTACGCCCCCATAGTCACAGGGTCAAGATATTGCTATGCTATGCGATAATATGGTGGACTCCTTGAAACAAACGATGAGAGCGCTCGTTTTGGAATTACAAAAGAAGACGAAGGATCTTCAACGCTCAATACAATCGGCGACGCGAGAACAATCACAATCAAACGACACGAGTCAGATCGAGGCGATTAAGAAACAAATCGGATCATAAGTATGGCCATGGAAAAACAACCCGGTTCAAAAGAGACACGGGCCTTCGAGTCCAAAAAAACAAAAGAGTCCGGAACGGAGCAAATGCGTCAGACGGCTGAATCCATATCAAACGCGGGAGCAGAAATAAAAAAAGGTATTGAAATGCTTGGTTCCAAAAATGTTTCTCCCGAGTCAAAGAAGACGATTCGTTCAAAACTCGACTCTCTTAAACGTACCGTGGCACGTTTAGGCGCCGTGCTCGCGATGTCGATGCCCGTAGCCATGCTCGGACATATTGCGCTTGTAGAAGGATCGAGATCACATGAAGCGTCCTCCGAAAACACAGATTCCAATGACGCTCGCGAGGAAAATGAAGAATACGCACCCGTAGCTCCGCTACCCGTGCGTTTTGAACGAACAACGGATTCGGAAGCTCAACTCGCACAACAAATGCTTCTAGATCTCGCGCAACTGTTACGCGAGCATGAGATGGGTATCGATCGCACTTCCGAATCGGAAATCACACGGTTAACAGCGGAAACAGCCGTAGAAAACGCCTTGCAAGAACTTGGCGGATCCATCGATGGCCCACGCTTAGCGGAGCGGATTCGTCGTGAAATCGAAGGGGCATGCTCGGCTCCGGATTGCGATACGGAGCAAGCGCTTGCTATGGCAGCCTCGACTCTGCAAAATCGAATTGACTACAGCACGAGGTTTGCGGAAGCGGATTCAAATTTTGAAATCTTAAGCGCAACCAGCGAGCTAAACGGAAGATCCAGTGACACGCGTTTTGCCGTAGATGCTAATCGGCCGGATCTTTTTGAAGAAGGATTGCGTCGTAGAATCGACCGTGCCTCCGGTGATGAAGAGGCAATGGCATCGATTATGGAAGCCGTACAGATAATACAGCCCTTTGACTTGGCCCGCATGGCGGATCAAATGAGTCCGGAGATGCAGGCGCAACTGCGCCAGGCACTGATCCTTGAAGAACAACGTTTGCGTGACGAACGTGCGACGCTTGTCGCGGCACGTGAAGCGGCAAATCGGGAAGCGGAAGCTCGTCGAGCCGCGCGCGGATCCGATCCGTTTGCCTCGACCTCGTCGGGAGATACAAGAACTGAATCTGATATCGAATGGAATAATGAACTGTATCGACTCGATCAAGAACTCTCGCGCTTGAATCAAACGCGAAACGAAATGGGCTAACAGGAAAGAACGCATGAGCCCCGGACCGACAGGTGTCGTTCCGAGGCTTAGTATTATTCTTCGATTGTGAGGGCCAATCCCCGTTCGCGCTCGATCTCGATTACGTGTTCGAGCGGCATCTGATGGAACTTGATCTGGAGACCCTCGGGCAACTTGTACCCAAGCTCTGGGTTCAAATCTTTCCCGAGCGACTTGGTATCAAAGTCATGCTCGTCGTACCGAGACATGAAGTGGGAGAACGGCTCGTCGATGACGAACTCCGCATGTTCCCAACCTTCCAGATACGAGCTCCCCTGCTTCGGGGCTGGGAGCTCGATCACGCGGATGATGCGGCCCGCAATCGTCAGCGACTTCTGGAGAACGAACACCGTGATCGGCCGACCGTTCACAAGGCTCGTGTGCGTCTTCTCGGCAAACAATCGCCAGGCATGTGCCAAGCCATCATACCGATCCATGTCTGCCACGCGATAACAGACGTGGTCCATCAAGTATCCCGAAACGTCGATCCCCGCCTTTTCGGTCAGGTCGAGCAGTCTCGGCACAAACGTATCAAGTCCGTTCAGCATGGCATTCCCCCTTGAATGAGCCGAAGAAAGATCATCATGAAATAACGCTTCTGTCAACGCAAAACACCCCGCCGTAGCGGGGTGTTTTGTAAAAGGATTTACTATCGCTTCGTCCAACCAAAGATCACAAGCGCCCCAGCAACCAAGTTCAAAATCGCATGCCCCATCATCTGTGACGCCGGCAATCCCGCAACCAACATATAGATATGCGTCGCAACCACAATCACGGCACCGACCCAGAATGACCACATCGCAAGAGATTTTTGATTCATATGCATCCTATTGTACTCCGCCGGTATCAAGAAACACAAAAGCCCAGCCTTTCAGCTGAGCTTCTCTGTCCGGCGGCGGGCTACTCTTCCAGGACCGGGTTGGGTCCAAGTACCATCGCTGCTGAAGAGCTTAACTTCCGTGTTCGAGATGGGAACGGGTGTGACCTCTTCGCTTGGGCCACCGGTCCCGGCTTTCGATGGATATCGAAAAACAAGATCGATGACACAATACGCTTGATTCAAAAGTGATACGTGCAAGGCAAAAGGAAAACACTTGCTACACGCGACATGATTGCCGCATTTGCTCGACCATCAACAGAGTTTTACATCTGGATGGTGGAAGCATTGGACGATTAGTATGGCTCGGCTAAAGACCTCTCGGTCCGTACACCTACCACCTATCAACCTCCTAGTCTCGGAGGGTCCTATGACGAAAGTTAATCTTGGAACTGGTTTCACGCTTAGATGCTTTCAGCGTTTATCCATGCTAAACGTAGCTACCCGGCGGTGCCCTTGGTAGGACAGCCGGCACACTAGAGGTTTATTGTTCTCGGTCCTCTCGTACTAGAGAACAGTTTCCGCAACTTTCCACGCGCACAGTAGACAGGAGACCGAACTGTCTCACGACGTTCTGAACCCAGCTCGCGTACCGCTTTAATAGGCGAACAGCCTAACCCTTGGGACCTTCTCCAGCCCCAGGATGCGATGGGCCGACATCGAGGTGCCAAACCTGGTCGTCGATGTGGACTCTTGGACCAGATCAGCCTGTTATCCCCGGAGTAGCTTTTATCCGTTGAGCTTCCGCCGTCCGATTTCGTACGGTCGGATCACTATGTCCTACTTTCGTATCTGCTCGACTTGTTGGTCTTGCAGTTAAGCAAGCTTATCCCATTGCGGAACCAGCGCGATTTCCATCCGCGCCTAGCTTACCTTTGTGAACGCCTCCGTTACCATTTGGGAGGCAACCGCCCCAGTTAAACTACCCATCAGCTACTGTTCCACAATCCGGTTATACGGATCATAGTAAGAATATCGATAGTCCAAGGGTGGTGTCTCATCGGCGCCCGAAGGCTCCCACCTACACTGAACATGAAAGATCGATACCCAATAGCAAATTGTAGTAAAGCTTCACGGGGTCTTTTCGTCTGACTGCGCGTACAGGGCATCTTCACCCCACTTGCAATTTCGCCGAGTACCAAGTTGAGACAGTCGCTCTCTCGTTATGCCATTCGTGCGGGACGGAACTCACCCGTCAAGGAATTTCGCTACCTTAGGACGATTATAGTTATCGCCGGCGTTCATCAGCGCTTCGGCTCAAGGCTGCCGGGTTACCCCATGACCTCTCCCCTTAACGTTCTGACACTGGCCAGGCATCACTTCCTATACGTCACCTTGCGGTTTAGCAGGAAGCTGTGTTTTTGGTAAACAGTCGGAAAGCGTCTTTAGCTGCGGCCAGCTTGCGCTGGCAGGCCTTATCCCTAGGTTACGGCCGTTGTATTGCCGAGTTCCTAAACTTGGTTTCTCTCGTACACCTTGGCACACTTATGCCCACTCACCTGTGTCGGTTTCCGGTACGGTTTCCGTAACATTAGCCCTAGAAGTTTTTCTAGGCACCCCAGTCCCGACCCTTGCCTATCCTTCGATAGGCTTGCGCTCACCCCGAGGCTTATGACTGGCGGATTTGCCTACCAGTCACCCCTGAGTGCCCGAAGATTCATTCCAGGAATCTCGATCAGTTGAAGGATGCGTCACTCCATTGGAATATTACGGAAGTGCAGGAATATTAACCTGCTGTCCATCGACTACGCCTTTCGGCCTCGCCTTAGGACCGACTAACCCAGGGACGATTCGCGTTGCCCTGGAAACCTTGAGTTTACGGTGGACAGGATTTTCACCTGTCTTTTTGCTACTTATGCCGACATTCTCTCTTCCGAACGCTCCACGGTGCCTCACGGCTTCCGCTTCTGCGCAGATCGGAATGCTCCCTTACCAATATGATAGTCCGAAGACTATCGATAGTTCGCGACTTCGGTACCGTACTTGAGCCCCGATAAGTTTTCGGCGCCGGACAGCTTGACCAGTGAGCTGTTACGCTTTCTTTAAAGGATGGCTGCTTCTAAGCCAACCTCCTGGTTGTATAAGCCGTCCGACCACCTTTTACACTGAGTACGAATTTAGGGACCTTAGTCTGCGATCAGGGCTGTTTCCCTCTTGTCCTGTGGAGCTTAGCCCCCACGGACTGACTGCTGGGAACACGTAACGGCATTCGGAGTTTGGTTGGAAACTGTAAGCTTGCGCCCCAGGTCCCATTCAGTGCTCTACCTCCGTTACGCTATTAATCAGCGCTAGACCAAAATCTATTTCAGGGAGAACCAGCTATCACCCAGCTCGATTGGAATTTCACCCCTAGCCACAGTTCATCTCCGAGTGTTGCACGGCTCGTGAGTTCGGACCTCCACTTCGATTTCTCGAAGCTTCATCCTGACCATGGCTAGCTCGCCGGGTTTCGGGTCATGCGTACGCCACCAACGCCCTATTCAGGCTCGCTTTCACTACGGCTTCGTCCCCGCAGGGACTTAACCAAGCGACGTACGGCATACTCGTCGGCTCATTCTTCAATAGGAACGGTGTGACGGACTTTCGCCCGCTCCACCTCCTTGTAAGCATACGGTTTCAGATACTATTTCATCGCCCTCCCGGGCTGCTTTTCAACGTTCCATCACTGTACTGGTTCACTATCGGTCAGGAAGAGTATTTAGTCTTGGCACATCGTCGTGCCTGCTTCCGACGAGGTTTCTCGGGCCTCGTCGTACTTTGGATCTGGACCGGATGTTCGTATGAATTTCGTTTACCGGACTATCACCGTCTTTGGTTCCACTTTCCAGTGGATTCAACTATTCATCAGAACTACCCGCGTGTCCCGTGGGGGAGCACCTGTCCGTCCCGCAACCCTCTCATATCGATGACCCACGTCCGCCATCCTGCCCGCGGTAATACTTGCGTATTGCTCGGTGCAAAATTTGAATATGAAAGTTTGGACTGTTCCCATTTCGCTCGCCACTACTAAGGGAATACTTTATTTAGTTTATTTTCCTCTAGGTACTGAGATGTTTCACTTCCCTAGGTGCCCTTCCGCCACCTATGTATTCAGTGGTCGGATCATCGTGCTTCACACGAAGGGGTTTCCCCATTCAGAGATCTCCGGATCAAAGGTTGCTTGCCACCTCCCCGGAGCTTATCGCAGGCTGCTACGTCTTTCGTCGGCTCTTCACTGCCAAGTCATCCACCGTATGCCCTTATGTGCTTCAACCATCCGGATGTCCGAACAAGTCGGGATCTGGAGAAGGTCTCGCAAATAACTTCAATTATGCTGCATTGCTTGCAAGTGTTGTTTCTATGCCTTGCACGTATCACGTTTGAATCGTTATACGTACCTATCTCGTATTGTCTAAGAGGCATATCCGCGTCCAACGCACGTGCGAGGCGACACGGACAGAAATGGAATCCCATCTGATAGAGGATGCTGTTTCTGTCCGACTCGGGCGAAGTGTAGAGAGAACGAAAGCGAGCTTGACCGTCGTCGGCCAAGCTCGCGAAACCTGGAGAGGTTTCTAAGAGGCTTTAGCCGTGAAGGCCGACGTTGGTCGGGCAATGGGGTTAAATAGGCTCATGAGAAATCTCCAGAGGTCCCCGTAATCTTCCGAAATTCTGGGGGACATGGGTTTTGAAGTGCCGTTAGTTTATAGAACCCCTAAACCCTTGTCAAGGGCGTGAATACAAAGGATTATGGGCTCTATGAAGCACATACGCATTCAAGCCGTCGGCTCCCCCACCGAGAGCTGGCAATCCGAGGCAATATCGATGTATCTCGACCGCCTCAAACCCTTCGCCAAGGTCGATTTGGTCGAGGTAGCCGAAGGTCATCAAGGTTCCGCCAAGCCTGATGCGACAAAGACTCGTTCCAGAGAAGCCGAGTCACTCGCCAAAGGGTACCCAAAGGGTTCATTCGTCATCGCTCTCGACGAGACCGGAACCAATCTTGATTCGCCGACGCTCGCGCGCAAGCTAGAGACCTGGTCCGAGTCCGGCCAGCCTCTCGTCTTTCTCATCGGAGGATCTTGGGGTCTTGATCCGGCGATTCGATCGCAAGCCAACGCCGTCATCTCGCTTGGAAAACAAACACTCCCCCACAACCTCGCGCGCATCGTATTATTAGAACAGCTCTATCGCGCCGAGACGATCAGCCGCGGAAAGGAATATCATAAGTAACTCCTCCATACCTATATGAACCTCGAACAATCCATGCGCGCCGTACCTCCACCGATCCCGGAAAGCGCAAGAAAAAAAGGCATGCCACCGATTCCCGAAGCGGCCAAGAAAAAATCCGGTCCCCCGCCGATCCCGGATGCGGCTCGAAAAAAGAGCATCGAGCTTGCGCATAAAAATATGGAGGCAAGGGAAGTGCAGGAACAGGATGTAATCGAAGCGTTTGAGGTACAGGGCTTCAACGGACTCGAGGTCATGGCCACTATCGAGAAAAAAGATGAACGCAAAGGCAGTCCGGAAAACCACAATGAAGACAATGTCATCGTCGATCCGGAAACCGGTCTGCTCGGCGTATTGGATGGACTGGGAGGAGAAGGGCAGGGAGATTTGGCGAGCAAAGCGGCTGAGCGCGCGATTCCGGAAGGCTATAAAAAAGCCGCGGCGGAAATCGGCAAGCTCGACAATCAGGAGGTACAGCGCAGGCTCGTGGAACAGCAGATCAAGAAAATCGGAAACCCGGAAGCACGCATACAAGTGACGAACATGGTGGAGCAGATGCTTTCCCTTGATCCAAAGATGGCAAAGAAGGCGCTCGCACTCATAGAATCCTTGCGCGGCGCAAACGCGGCCGTTCTCGAGTCCGGCGGAAAGACAACCGCAACCGTCGGCTTCATCCACGAAACACCGAGCGGAGAGAAATATGCCATCGTCGCCAACTTGGGAGACAGCATGGCATTCAAACGCAGAAAGAACGGAGAAATGGTACCGATCACGCAGGAGGATTCGGCTTTGAACAGCCTGACCCAGTCCGGTGCGCTCACACCCGAACTCCTCGCTAAGATGAAGAGCGATCCAAAGGCCAAACATCCGATTCCCCTCTCGCTGGAAGTCATCCAGGCGATGGGCGGCGGCGAACAGGAGTTAAAACAATTCCAAGCCAAAGGCGTAAAAGAAATTCCGATGTCCTATGGATTGCTCAAACGCGCCATGGTCGCATCGCTTGGAAGCCAAGTCTTTGAACCTTCCCTCGGTATCCGCCGATTAGAGGAAGGTGATGAACTCATTCTGGGAACAGACGGCCTCGTCGACAAATTTGAAGATCCAAATACGGAAGACACGAACTATGCAGAATTGTCCGCGGCCATGAGCGGTAAGACGAGCAAGGAACAAATGGATAACCTGCGCAAAGAATCCAAAAAGCGTATCACCTATAAAAAGGACGATGACATCGCGATTGTCCGCGCCAAAGTACAGAAGAAAAATTAGACGACAACGTAAGAACCCCGTACCGCAGAATTGCGGGACGGGGTTCTGTGTTGCCTAGATCCGATAGAACGGATTGGCGATCGCGATAGCCGGTCGGCCTTCGGCAAGGAGCGACAGGCGCCAAATATTGGAGAACTGGATGTGAACACCCGTAAAAACAAGGCGCTCGACATCGCTCGGGCTGTTGAACACGGCCTCGTAGGGAAACCATGTGCCGCGCGGTGCCGTGTGCGGCACAACGCGCAAGGTGATGCCGACGCTCTCGATCCCGCTTGGACAGGCGAGATCAAGCTCGGAGGGCATGCCGTCAAGGCAGTTCGGAGAGAAGGGACCAAAGGCGCGCAGCTTGATGATGATGCGGCCCGCGGCGTCTTTCTCGATGTTCAGGCCCTGAATGGCGCTGAAGGATTGGTCGAGCTGGCGAGCCAATAGACCGACGATCATCGCTACCTCACTTCCAATAATGTATTAACAGAAATTTCGTCTGTTGTCAACCGTTCCCCCTCTCACGCGACTCGCCCGATCTGTAGTATCATAAGTGGCGATGAGCGCCGCATTTGATAAATGGAAATCGGCTCCCGAGCCGGTAGAAACTCCAAAAAAAGAAATCCGCCAGGCGGAGTTCCGTTTAATCGAGTCGCAGAAAAACGAAACACATCTCCAGATCGGCATCGCAACGGAAGCCTCCCCCGATCATCCGACGCGTAATGAAGACAGCTATTATGTCTCGGAAGAACGCGGCATCGACTTCGTGGCCGATGGCGTCGGCGGAGGTTTGGCGGGGAATCTTGCAAGCGCCAAAGCCGCTCAAGAACTAACCTTCGAGCGTCTCGCCACGCGCGATATCATGACGCGCCTCGTCATGGAAGCCGGTCGTGAAGAACCGATGGTATCGGCGGAAGACGTGGAGGACGCGTTACGGCAAACCCTCGTCAACATGCAGGAGGCCTTAACCGAACTCCAAACCGATCCGGCGATCATCGCCATGGCCGTCAAACGCGCGGAGAAAAAACTCAAGAACACGCGCAAGCTCGATCCGACGGATCCGATGGACCGCCAACTCGTCTTGTATGAAGCCCGCTCCATGAGCTGTACCGCTTCCCTCTCCAAAATCTGGCGCGATGCGGAAGGCAAAGATTGGAACACGATCGCCCATGTCGGCGATAGCCGTATCTACCGCTTGCGCCAAGGCCGATTGGAGCGCATGACTCCCGATCATTCCCTCGCCCAAGCCATCGTCGATCTGCGCATTCCGGACATCAACGGCGAACCGATTACGGACGATCAAGATGTCTCGCGGACATTCTCGATTGAAGCCTTGAGAAAACATGTTCTAAAAAGTAAGGAGATCGCGGCGATTGTCCGTCTGATGCTGCAGAAAAAAATCGTGACGCTGACGCTCGATGACATCCGCCACTATCTCCTGCAATCGATCGGCGCCGGCGATTCCAACAAGGACTATTATGAAAAGGAACTGCAACCGTTCGTCCGTACGGATGAGCTCGATGATGAAGACATCTATCTCGACTGCTCCGACGGCTTATCCGATGTGCTCACCGACCATGAAATCCAGGCCGTTTTGATCAAACACGCCGATGAACCGCTCAAAGCGGCACAAGAGCTGGAACAGGCCGCGGCCAATCGCTCGCAAACCAATCACGAGAGAGCTAAACCCGACGACATCACGGTCATTGTCCGGAAATTCACACGCCCCCGATCACAGATGTGAACGGGGGCGTTTTCATTCAGCCGAGCTAAGCTCGGTTCAGGACAGAATCTCACTCTCGTGAGGCAGGTCAACGATGAGACGGCTCATGACGTGCTCGCTCTGCTCGTTGTAGAGCGGATGCTCGTACGCACCGTCTCCCGCAAACAGGATGATGTCGCCGATGGGCAGGATCACCTCGCTCATCGCGCGGAGCTGATCGTCCGGAAGGACGACGCGCGGACGCTTGCAGGTCGCGACGAGGAGCGAGCCTTCCGTATCCGGCCACTCGAGCCGATCGAGGGTCTCTTCGATATGGAAGGTATCGTGACGGACGATGATGGAGAGCTGCTTGAGCCAGTTCGGCGGCAAGCGCTCGTTGGTGCGCAGTCGGATGCGGAGCCGGTCACGACTCTTGTCGAGACTCGCCCACGCCTTGTCGATGCTGTTCAGGAACTCGCGATGCTTGTCGCGAAAGAGATCGAGCGCACTGCCGTCGTCCATAACCACCTCGTGCAAACGAACCTCTTGTAGTTACAGGATTTTTTCATTTTTGTCAATGGTCTCGGGCAACATATGGTATACTTTGCTTCATCAAAATACTCGATCTTTTTGTCCCTTCATTATGCCTCCCAAAAAATCCGCTACCGTAAAACCGATGCCCGTCAAAGCTCGTCACCCGCATAAGGACGGTCATGGTGCCCCATGGCATGCCGTTCTCTGGATCGCCGCCGTTGCCATCACGTTCTCCATCTCGACCATCTCGCTCGCGGCCATGGCACAAGGCAGCTCCCAAGGCTACGCCCAGAACTCGGAAGGAGTCCTCCGTTCCATCTCGGATCTCCGCAAAGACATTCGTGAAATCGGCGCCCGAGTCATGCGCGTCGAGAACGCGCTGAAAGAAGACGCCGGTCAATAAAACGATTGAAACCCCCGAGAGTGCTCGGGGGTTTCTTCTTGTCGGGCAGTCGCCCGATTCGGTCAGTCGAGCTCATCGAGCTCGTCTCGAGGCGTATCGAGGTCTTCCTCGTCTTCTTCCTCGCTGTCGCCTTCAGAGTCGGCATCCTCGTCATCCTTCGGGACGGAAGCGAGCTCGCCGTCGTACTCGATCTCAAGCGTGTCCCTGACGCGATCGATCTCGATTTCCTCGAAGGCCTCGTCTCCGTTCACACGGACAAAGTACGTCTGTCCGATGATGAGGCCGGGAAACACCACATCACCATCCGCGTCGGTCAGGAACTCGCCCAACACCTTGGACTTGCTCGAGATCTGAACGCGCATCTTGAGGCGCGGATGCCCGTCTTCATCATGCACGGTGACTGCGAGCGATCCCGTGCGCACTGCGGGCGCAGGCTTGGTAGCTTTTTTCTTTGCTTGTGTCGTCATGTCCCCTCATTCCGTTCTGCGACGTGACGTCGCGAAAGAGCAATTGGATGATACACCACGGGAAAAACACATTCTTGTCAATGGCCGTGCCACGCCCCGTCGCTCGCGAGCGACGGGGCACGTGAACGACAACAACTAAAAACAATCCGCCGTGGCGGATCGTTTTTACGTGGTGCCGAGAGAGAGACTCGAACTCTCATCCTCTTTCGAGGGCCAGCTCCTAAGGCTGGTGTGTCTACCAGTTCCACCATCTCGGCCAGCATCGCCAAACTACGCGAGATCGGCGTAAAAATCAATTGAACGTCGCTCTCGCAAACTCCACTTGAAACGGCTTACAGAAAATCGAGATATACGGCGCTTGCGAAAGATCAAAACCTTTTGGCAGATCAAACGTCTGCGTTCCTCGGAAACTCTTCAAAGGCCCGACTTCCAGCTCCCCCGCTTTGACGACAAGATACGGCCCCGGCGTCACGGAAAACTCTTCCGATAGAACGATGCGGTACATCGCTCCGACTTTAACGATGCGCGCGATTCCCTCGCCATTATGAAAATTTTTGCCGACAAAATCGCCCATTCGCTCCGCCGTCCCGCCCATCATCGTGTCGATAGACTCCTTCAATTCCTGCCGTTTTTCATCCTCCGATGGCTCGGGAACAGGGTTCTTTTCCATGAAAGCCTCGATGGCCTTCACCTTCTCCTGATCATCCATCAGGGCAAGTTGTTCCTCGCTCGGCATATCGCCGAGGCTGTATTTAGGCACGCCCAAACAACCGGCGCCCATGAGAGCAACGGCCAAAACAAGGCTTGTCACGGCCATTTTTTTCATACGTTCAAACAGCATACCAGAAGGACTTGCCAACTGTTAGAACATCGACAAAGATCGAGAGTAAGACCATTGACATTTTATTAAAATTCTGCTAACGTTAGCCCATCGCATACGCGATATCATCCTATGAATAAGACACTCTTGAGTCTCATCTTGGTCGCGCTTATCGCCGCACCGCTTACCGCTTTCGGTAATGTCGCGTCGGTGCAAGCCGCCACATTCAACACCGCAATTCGCGGAACGACCTACTCGACCGTCTATTGGTACGCCAACGACGGAAAGCGTTATGTCTTCCCGAATGCCGGCACCTACAACACGTGGTTCCCGTCCTTTGAGAACGTGCTCACGATTTCCGACTCGGAATTGTTCTCGATTCCGCTTGCCGGAAACGTCACGTATCGCCCGGGCGCCAAGCTCGTAAAAGTGACGAGCGATCCTAAGACGTATGCCGTCGCACGCGGCGGAGTCCTCCGTCATGTGACGAGCGAATCCCTTGCGAGCCAGCTCTTCGGTTACGACTGGGCTTCCAAAGTCCAAGACCTCCCGGACGAGTTCTTCACGAACTACACGGTCGGCTCCCCGATTTACTCGACCTCTGACTACAACGTCAGCAACGAGTACAACGGCGTCTTCAGCCCAAGCGACTCGCTCCGCATTCAGGGACAAGGCTCCACGAGCCAGTCCGGTTCGCTGACCTTGAACGCCGATCGCACATCGATCACGAGCGGTCAGGCCGTCAATCTCACGGGTACCTACGTCGGCACCTTGCCGAGCGGCGGTTATCTTGAAATCAAGGATGTTCGCAACAGCGCAACGATCAAGACGTGTACCAACACGAGCACCTGCAATGTCACCGTCAACCCGATGGTCGACTCTACGCAGAACTCGGTGCAGTACTACATCGTCGCCAAGAACAGCAACGGTACGTTCATCGCCACCCAATACGGTCCGGTGATTTATACCAATGGTTCTTCGCAGAACGGTATCTTGTCGCTTACCGCCAGCCGCACGAGTATCACAAACGGCCAATCCGTCCTCTTGAACGCTTTCATCGGCGACGGCAATCCGTCCAACCTTCACAGCGGCGAACGCATCGAGATTCGTGAAGTGCGTGCCAATACTCTTGTGAAGACCTGCTATGCGTCTACCTGCGAGGTAACGGTTTATCCTTATCAATCCGGATATTCTTCCACGCAATACGTCGCAAGAATCATCGATTCAAATAGCAACACGGCTGCGACCCAATACAGCCCGACGATCTTCTTTGATGGATCATCGATTAATACGTTCAGCCTCACGGCAGATCGCACGAGCGTTGAGAGCGGCGGTTCAATCACGCTCACGGCTAACGCCACCCAAAACCTGAGTAACCGCTACATCATCATTACGAATCAAACGACGGGCGCCGTTGTCGGCACGTGCTACAACACGTCCACCTGTACCAAGACCGCCACGGTTATCGGATCCAATGGCCAATCCGTTCGCTTCAATGCGGACTACATCGATAACAGTAACGGCATGGTCGTCGATGGTGGCTTGGTCACGATCTCGATCACTTCGACAGGCACCGGTTCAACCTCCAACGACGGCGTGAACTACATCAACGGTTTGACCCTCCAGTCCGACCGCACCACCGCCGCCAACGGCGACATGGTGAAGCTCACCGCCAACGCCTTCAACGTCGGCAACTGGAGCTACGTGGACAATCGCATTGAAATCCGCGATGTCCGCACCGGTTCCATCGTGAAAACGTGTAACGATCAAAGCTGGTGTGTCGTTGATACGGCCGTCACAGGCAGCAATGGTACGGCTCAATATGAAGCCCGTATCTACGATCGCCTCGGCCGCTTCGTCATGAGCCAATTTGGTCCGGTGATTACCGTGAGCGGCACGTCGACCGGTTCGACTTCGCAAACCGGTTCGCTCGTCTTGAGCGCCGATCGCACGTCGATCCGCAACGGAGACTCCGTTCTGCTTTCGGTGAACTTCAACGGTACATTGCTCTCAAACGAGCGCATCGAGATCCGTAATATTCAACAGTCAAACGAACGCTGGAGCTCAACGATAAAACAATGCGCGGCAGGCACTACGTCTTGCTCCATCACGGAGTATCCGCGTCCGTTCTACGGAACGACGGTCGCCGGAAGCAACGATCAATTCGATGCGGTAATCGTCGACATTTCCCAGACGGCGATCCAGGCTCCGATTCATCCGATTCTCCGAACCTCCAACCGCATCACCGTCTCGTTCACCGATTCGACAAGCGGATCCTCCAACGACGGCACGAACTACATCAACGGTCTGACCCTCCAGTCCGACCGCACCTCCGCCGCCACTGGCGACATGGTGAAACTCACGGCTAATGCCTCCAATGCGGGTAACTGGAGCTATATCGGCAACCGCATCGAGATCCGCGATATCCGCACGGGCTCCATCGTCCGCACGTGCTTTGACCAATCCTGGTGCGTCGTCGACCTCACGGTCACAGGCAGCAACGGCACGGCCCAATACGAAGCGCGCATCTACGATCGCACCGGCAGCTTCATCATGAGTCAGTTCGGTCCGGTCATCTACGTAAGCGGCACGTCGACCGGAACCGGCTCCGTCGGCACGGTCGCCCAGATCCCGAACACGGACATCTACATCGCCCCAACGTACAATGTACGCGCAGGCGGTACGGTGTATCTCACCGCCAGCTTCACCAACCTCCCGTACACCTCGACTGACACGGTCATTCGTCTGTACACGGAACAGTCGTCTACTCCGGTAGGCACCTGCTCGGGTTCGGTCAGCTGTTCGGTCCCGTACACGATTCCCACGAGTGGCGTGAATACGCGTGTCTACGGTGTCGCAAGCAACAGCGCGCTTACGAACACCCGCGAGACAGCACGCATTCCGCTCTACGCGTTCTAATAAGAACAAACAAAAAACCCTCCGCTCGGAGGGTTTTTTGTTTGTATCGATTACGCGCGTTCCACGTACTCCCCGTTCTCCGTATTAATGATGATGTCTTCACCCTGCTTAATGAAGAGCGGCACATGCACCTTGATCCCGCCTTCGACGGTCACTTCCTTGGTCATGTTTCCACCCGACACCGTGTTGCCTCCCGTCGCGTCCATCGACTCCGTCACCTTGAATGTCATCTTGCGAGGAAGTTCAAGCGCGATCGGCTGACCTTCATACGTCGTGACGTTGATATCCATGCCATCGCGGAGATACTTACCGTCCGTACCAACATCCGCATCCGACATCGCGACCTGATCATACGTATCCTTGTCCATGAACGTAAATCCGGTGGCGTCATGAAAAAGATACTGCATGCGGCGATGCTCGACATCGACCAACGTGATTGTTTCCGATGTCTTAAACGTCGTTTCCAACGTCTTTCCGGTCTGCAAATTCTTGATGCGCGTGCGCACAAACGCAGCGCCCTTGCCCGGGTTGATGTGCTGGAATTCGTTCACCACCCAAAGACCCTGCGGGTCCTGGATAACAACGCCTTTTTTGATCTCGGAAGTGGAAGCCATAATGGCGGGAGTATGGCTAATAGCCGATATTTCGTCAACCGTTAAAACCTTTCTTGTACAGGAATCGGCATCAAATCGCTGATCGATTCTGCCCCCGCAACCAGCATCGCCAATCGATCCACCCCAAACGCTATCCCAGCCGCCTGCCCCATCGATGGAAGCGCTGACATGAATCGCTCATCAATCGGCCAAACATCTTTCCCAAGACTTCGACGCAATTCCTGCTCTTCTTTGAATCGGGCTCGCTGTTCGACGGGTTCCGCAAGCTCGACAAAGCCGTTCGCGAGTTCCAATGAACCAACATACAACTCAACGCGCAAAGCATATCGAGAATCGTCAGAATCTTTCTGTGCAAGCGCCGCCATCGACACCGGATATCGCCACAAAAACGTCGGCACCTCCCCAAGCTTTGGTTCGACTTCCGACAAAAAGATCTTGAAAAACAAGTCGTCCCACGTATCCGTCTCATTCACCGTCTGATGATGTTTCCGACATGCATTGGCTATCGCCTCTCTATCTCCAAGAAGACCTCCGAGCTCGACTCCCGCATATTCCCTCATCGCCTCTTCGACGGTGAGTCGACGAAACTTCGGCAAATCCTTCAACACCGATCGCGTCATCTCTTCCGTCTCATCCATCAATTCATGAATGCTGATCCCCTTTCGATACCACTCAAGCATCATAAACTCGACATCATGCGTCCCATCCCAAGGCTCCCCGTTCCGAAAACACGGACCCAAGTCGTATATCTTGTCGAAGTCGCTCGCAAGCAATCGCTTCATCGCATATTCCGGGCTCGTGATCAGCGCACCGCGATGCACCTTCCCATCCGCCTCTTTCACCTCCGACCACATCGGCTCAAGATAAGGCTCCTGCCCCGGAAGTCCGACGAGACGCGGCGTCTGCACTTCCAAATATCCGCGTTCATCAAAAAAACGTCGTACTTGCTTAACAACGCGAGAACGCGTCTCAATGAATTCCTTCTTCATGAACGCTATCCAAGCAGAAAACGACTATTTTTTCAAGTCCTCACGCTTCACGATCATTGTCGGAATCTGTCTCTGTGAAACTTTGCCCTGATCCTCCGGCGGCAGCTCGAATTTCTGCGCCAATCGCTCCAATGCAAATTCATCATTGAACTTCGCGATAACCTCCTGGCGTTCAGCCTCGTCCTCTTTCTTCAATTTAGGAATAGCCTTGGCACGCTCCTCGTGCTTCATCTCCGCCTCAACTTTGGCCGCGGCCAATTCATCAAAACGTTGCGCAGCCATTCGCGCCTCGTGCAGCACGGGTCCTCTCACGCTCTCCGGTACCCATGCAAAATTTGGTGTCTTAGCGTACCGCACCATGTCGACCATGTCCTTAAGGCGTTCCTTGGGTGCACCGGGCATCAGCATCTCAAACTTCTTGGCGAGCTCATTAGCAACAAGATCTTCCGGTTTAAAAATCTGGACGCCCTCGCCCTCCCAGTCCATCTCCGGTTTATTCTTCATAGAATCTAGTATAACAAAATCCCCCATTTCTGGGGGATTTGTTTTAGCGAACCAAGTACGGAACCAAGGCCATGAAGCGGGCGCGCTTGATTGCGTTGGCCAGCTTGCGCTGATGCCAGGCGCAGACACCGGAGCGCTTGCGGGGCACGATCTTTCCAAATGAGGAAAGGTAACGGCGCAAGGTATCGGTATCCTTATAGTTGATTTCGGTAATGTCTTGCTGGCAGAAGTAACACGTACGTGGGGCCATCTTCTTTTTGTTGTGCATAGATGTGGGCGCGTTGGGAACGGATCAGCCAAAAACGCGCGGGATGAAATGAGTAATAAGTTTAAAACGGAATGTCTTCAAGACGGATTTCGTTGTCGCCGATGGACTTGTCCATCGGAGCGACGATCGGTTCGGTCGTAGGCTCCGTCGGCATCGGTGCGGACGAGGCCGGACGAGTTGTCGCGCCAACGTCTTTGCGATCGAGCAAGATCATGTTGTCTGCCACGATCTCGGTGCGCTGTCGCTTCTGCGCATCTTGGGTTTCCCACTCGCGCGTCTGCAGTCGTCCCTCGATATAGACCTTACGGCCCTTGCCGAGATACTGTCCGCAAATTTCCGCGAGCTTCCCCCAAGCGACGATGTTGTGATACTCCGCGCGCTGTTGTTTGGCGCCTTGCGCATCCGTCCATTGCTGGTTGGTAGCGATGCCAAACGAACAAACGTTTTGTCCCGTGGCCGTGGTCCGGAGTTCCGGATCACGAGTCACGTTGCCGATAATCATGGCGCGGTTCAAGTCCATATAAGTCCAGTTTAGACACTGGCGGCGGCTTCAGGCAAGGCGGCTTCCGCCTTCACCTCGGGCGTGGCGCCTTCGGCTGCAGGCTTGGCTTCCTCGGGCTTAGCCGTCTCGGTGCGGCGTCGCGGACGGTCTTCCTTGTTATCAAGGTTGATCTCCTTATATTCCACCAAGTTGTACTTGCCTTCTCCCGCTTCCTCCGCGCGCAAAATCATGTGGCGGATGATGTCTGTGGAGATACGCAGGTTCTCCTCGATCTTGGTCATGGCCGGACGCTCTGCCGAGAAACGGACGAGCATGTAATAGCCGTGGCGCTGATTCTGGATGAGATAGGCGAGACGGAATTTGCCCAAGCGCTTAGTCGACTCGACCGTTGCGCCGTACTTGGTAATAAGTGCCGAGATCTTGGTTTCCACCGCCCCCGCCTCCTCTTCGGAAAGAGTGGCCGGAATGATGTACATGAGCTCGTACTTGGATGACGTCAAAGCGTCGGACATAGATATTGTGACATGTCCCCTATTTGGGGCACCGACGAGCATAAGCGCTGTCGGGATTGGCCAGTCACGCTAGGTTTTTTAGTGGCCAAACCTTAACCAAAACCGCCCGGCCTGTCAACCCAGAGGGGCTGACGGACCGGGCGGTGGATAGAGAGCAAGAGCGATGTTCAGGCTTTGGCTTTGGGCGGAATCGCTCCGTAGGCAAGCTCGGGCAAACCGCCCCAAATCGACTTACGCTCGATACCGAGCTTTTCCTCGAGCATAGAAATGTACTCGGCCATCTGTGCGGTTCTCGCTTCCAGGAAGTTCGGACCCTTCTTGATCCCTTCGAGCAGCTCCTTGGCCTGCCTGAACTCCCGCTGAACCTTGCCTAGGAAGTCGTTGGTCTGACTCAGCTCGTGCTCCGCCGAGGCGGCGCGCCGTTCATACCCGGCCATACGACCTTCAAGCTCGCTCATTCGCTTCTCGACAACCGAGAGCTTACCGGCCGATTCCGCGTGAGCGAGACCTCCGGTCCAGAGATCGAGCGTCTTCTTGACCTCGTGCTCCTTCTCCCAGCTCGCGACACGCGCGTCATGTTCGCGCATTCGGTCGACGAGATCCGCCTCGACTTCCGCGATCTGATTCTCGCGTACGACGATCGCATGCTCCCGGACGCCGAAGCTTCCCTGAAGCGCGATGTGCGCCTGAAGCAGATCGTTCATCGCTTCCGACTGGGCTTGGACGATCGCGGCGTTCTTATCCGCCGCATCGATCGACCTCTGCAGTCGTACTTCCGGTTCCACGCTCGAGGCACGAATGCCGGTCAGAGCGTAGAAAACCTCGATGGCTTCATTACGAGCGGGAGCCAGCTCTTTAGCTTTCTGCTCGTGATCCCTCCGATCGATGCGATAGTCGGTGAGCATGCGCCGATACGTACCGACGAGCGTTCTCCGCAATGTGCTGGAGTAAGCTTCGCCGCGTCGTAGCAGTTTGGACCATCCGGCCACCATCTCGGCCCGAGTCCGCGCATTGTTTGCATACATCAGGTGGAGACGCGCATCGTCCACCTGTTTGAGGAGTTCGGGGAGGCGTTCGCGGCGGGCAATCTCCTCAGATTGCTGCCGTTGGAAATTTTTGATGGTGTGGAGACACTGGCGAAGCAACTTCCGATACTTAGCCAGTTGGACGAGAAGGATTTTTGTTCGCAAGCGCCGTCGTCCGTACAGCTTTGCGAGCTCATCTCTCTTGGACCGCATGGCGGCCAAGGCATGTTCCACCTTTCGCTTGGATTCGAGCGCCGCGCCGCGGATTCTGATGGCCAGCATTTCAAGCTCGCGTCCTTTCTCCTCCTGCCATTGCCGGCGGACAAAGAAAAATGCGAGGAAACAGAGGCCCATTCCGAGCAGGACTCCGATGAGGACAAACCAAGTTGATCGGTCCTCTCGCGGAGCCGTCGCGGCGGGTGCCGCAGGGCTCGCGGCCGCAAGCAATCCCGCCTCGGCGTCATCGAGCGAATCGGCGAGCATGGCGACTTCCGCCTCAAGCTCGGCGATGCGCCGACGATCCTCCGGATCGCGCACGGTCGGCGCGGCCGTCGGCGGAACCACGGTCGGCGCGGGTGCGGCCGTCGGCTGAAGCGGGACGAGGTACGTCTCCCCCGCCCGTAGCCAGCGCGTACTCCGATAGCCGATGCAGTTCGACTCCGTCGCGGGGTTACGGCTCATCATGGGCCGCTCACCGCGAAGGTTGTCGAAGCACACGTAGATGACGCGATTCGGATTCCACTCGGCGAGCATGTCGATGTCGACATGCAGTCCGGGGGCCGTCGCGTGGCGACGAGCGATGCGATTGACATCGCGCACCCGCCCGCCAAAGCGGACAAGGATACGTGCCACTCCGGCTTCGCGTTCGACCGAGACAAGCTCGACCAACGGACGCTCCTGCGCCTGCGCGAAAGACGGACTGTACATGAGGGCGGCCAAGCAAACGACCGCCAAGATACGGCCGAGCCGGAAACCAGTCATGAAAACCTCTTCTGGTGGGAAAGACCCATCCGTATTTGGTCAGGATTTATATTAAAAGTCAAGGCCCCGTACCGCAGTTACGCGATACGGGGTCTCTTCAGAGTTATCCGTCTTTGCCGACGGCCTTCTTGACCGTGACGCCGGTCTCATCGGACGAACCGGGCTGATCGTCGAACAGGCTCGACGTGCCGGGCTTACCCTCGGGAGGGGCTTCGCGGGGGATGGCCTCCGTCGGGTCGTTCTCCTCGCCGTAATCGGCGAGAGGAGCGACGACGGGTGGCGGAGGCGGAACGAGCGATCCGGGAATCGGACTGTCGTCCGATGCGGCACGAGTGCTACTGGGGGTGATGGTCTTGCCCGTTCGGGCTTCCACCCGCTTACGCTCGAGAGCGCCTTGATCGAACACGGTCGTCTTCTCGTCGTCACGAGCCGAACGTTCCGCTTCGATATCCTTCTGCACCACTTGGCGTTCGAAGGAATCCGTCGTCTTCCGCCGGCGTCTGCGTTCCGCACGGCCGACCGGTTTGGCCGGAGGCGGAGGCGCATGCTGACTCACACGGAACACGACGTCTTCCGTCTGACCCGGTTCTGGAATCCGAACTCCGGGATGCGTCGGCTCGCCCGACAGCGACTCCGCGGGCGGAATCGACACATCGCCTGCCTTGGCGGGAGGAACCGAGACCGGCTCCTGTTCCTGCGCAAGCTCGGTGAGTCTCGTGCCGAGACTCATGCGTCCGTCCGCGAGTTCGGGAACGCTCTCGTCGAGCGCTCCCTCCCAGGAATCGTCCGTCCGGACCTTTCTAGGAACCAACGGCTCCGGTACCTCCTCTCGATCGAGATACGAGGGCCCGCTTGCCATTGAAGGCACCATCGCGAGATCCGACTCGAGATGGATCATGAGGTCGTTCAGGACCCCGCGCGCCATTCCCTTGAAGAGCTCGCGTGCCTGAGCGATGCGCTCGAGCGCGTTCATGAGTGAAGGAGCGGAAGTGTCACCGGTGCGGCACGCGTGGTCGAGGGCCAGATCGAGATTAGCGATCCCGTTCTGGTAGAAGTCCCCGACCAAGGCCTTAGCCTTGCTCTTGAACTCATCGAACTCGCGCTTCATGGCCGCGAGACCGGCCTCGGCAACCGTCTTGGCTTCCTCGGCATTAGCCGCCCGCGTTTCCGCGACGACCTTGGCCGCATTGGCCGCGGCGATAGCCGTTTCATCCTTCACGTGGACCGTAGGTCCTGGCGTGTAGATAACCTTGGGCTCGGGCGCCGGACGAGCGTGCAGATCCGCAAGCTCCTGGTCCTGCGTCTTGACGAGCTCCTTGTTGGCATCCGCCGTCATGAAGAAGAGATTGAGATTCTCCTCCGTGAGGCTATCGTTCCGCTTCCACTTCTTATGGAACTCGGTCCAGTACTTCTGGAGCGAGTCCAGGATATGCTTGTCGCGCACTTGCTCCTTGGTCGGAGACGGTGGCGCGCTGTCCGTTTCAGGCGGTGTCTGTTCATCGTCCAGAGACGTGGGCCTGTACCACGCTCGGATATTGTCCTTGAAGAGAAGAAGAATCAGCGCGAGGGACAGTCCCGCGATGATAAGCCACAGAAGGGAAGGGTTCGTCAGAACGGAGGTGGTGGCTCCGGTCGACGTTGACGTTGCATGTGCTTCGTCCTCTGCGCTCGTCGGGCGCGAGGCTCCATCGGCGGCCGATGTTCCGAGGGCTTCATCCTCGCCAAACATCATGTCCGCAGCTGCCGTATCGGCCGCAGCGGCCGTATCGGGCGCCGCTGCGGCGGCCGTCGCACTCGAGGCCGTCTCCGCACGCGTGAGCGTACGACCGACAGCCGCGATGACATCGCGCACCTGACCATAGGTCGGAGGCTGTTCCTCGCCCATGGTGTCGGAAAGCTCCGTGAGCCATCCGCCCAACTCGGCGGGTGCGGGGACCGTCTCGGTCACCGTCGTTCCGTCGAGCGTGTGCACCATCTCCTCGGCGCGTTCCCCGGGCGTGAGCCTGGGACGCGACGGGATGTGGTAGACACGATTAGCCATCGGCCAGCGGGCGCATGAGCTGTCCCCCTCGCAGAACGAGGCGTACGTGACGCGTTCGTTCGTCGAGTTGGTGTCGCAGGAGCCGTTGTGTCCGAAGCGGCGGCCCTCGCGATGGTAGATGACGATGCAGGGGTTGGCGGCATCGAGCTGTTCCATGGTCACGAGCGACCCGCCCTCGAGATCCGCATTCACGCGGTCGAGGAGGTTGCTCAAACCAGGCATCCCGGGAACCCAGCTCCCGTAGATGAAGCTTCGATAGCCTTCCGTGTTGCGCGGGTCGTCACGCCGGAGCTCGAGGATTTCTCCTCGGCCCGGCATGGGCAGATCCTGGGCCGACGCGTTCGTCGCACCAAGAACGAGGATGGAAATCGCTGCGAGAACGGTGAAGAAACGCGACATAGCGAACTCCCTTTCTGTTTCCTTCATCTCTTTTCGGTTCGAAGGAGCAGACCGATCGCCTTCCGCCTAGGCGGATAAGCGACGGTTAAGATCATCATACATTAGGAGAATTGTCAAGATTGCCAATTCGGGCAAAATAGGTTTAAATTACGGCTCAATGAAGCATTTTCTTGTTTACGGAACTCACCCCGAAATCTCGCTTGCCGAGACTCGGGCGGTGCTTGGCGATATCCAACCCGTCATGGCCGATTCGGTCGCCATTTTTGAGACGGAAGCCTGGGACAGCGCCGACCTCCAAAACCGTTTGGCCGGAACCGTAAAGCTTGGCGATATTATCGATGAGCGAACCCTAGATGTACTCGACGACGGAAAGCTCCTCGCCGACCATATCGAGGCCCGACCCCGTGCCGAACGCATCCTTTTTAGTCTCACGATCGTCGGCGGATCCAACAAAGATCGACAAGCGCTCAAGCATCTTCCCATTCGATTAAAGCGCGAGCTACAAGAACGCGGAAAATCCGTGCGCTGGGTCACGGGCGATAACGGTATTCTCGCTCCGGCCGCCATTTCCAAAATGGGTCTCACCACGGACGGCTACGATTTTGTTATTGCAATTCATGGCGACACCGTTTCCATCGGCCTCACAACGCAAGTCCAAAACATCGATGCCTGGAGCCTGCGCGATTTTGGCCGTCCATTCCGCGACGCCAAAACCGGAATGCTTCCGCCCAAGCTCGCCCGCATGATGGTGAATCTTGCCGCACCAACGTCGACGCTGCTCGACCCGTTCTGCGGAAGCGGCACGGTTATTATGGAAGCCGCGCTTTTGCATAAAGACTTACAGCTTGTCGGCTCCGATATCGACGCACGCCAAATCAAAGGAGCTCAAGAAAATACGGAATGGCTGATGGCAAAAGAACTCATCCGCCGCGCCGATGCAGATCGCATCAGCTGGAAAATTTGCCCGGTCCAAGAAATCGCCGCACATGTCACGGGGAAAGAATTTGATGCCATCGTCACCGAAGGCTATTTAGGCGCTCCCCTTTCCGGAAATGAACCGGCCGTTGTTTTAGAAAAAGAAAAACAAGAAATCGAGGAACTCTGGGCAGAGGCATTGCCGATTCTGTCGAAGCTCCAGCCCGCGGGCGGCCGCCTCGTAGCTGTTTGGCCTGACCTTGTGGGTTCGCATGGAACGTTCTCCGTTAGCCCCATCCAAGCCGCAGAAAAAGCCGGTTATTCGATGATTGGAAAACCGCTAACCTACGCGAGACCCGACCAGCATATTCGCAGAAAAATCGTTATTTTGATGAAGAAATAAGGGGCGAAAGGGTTGACAAAACCCTCTTTTTGCTGTATGTTTGCATGTTCTCCGGTTATCATTCCGGGAACGCCCCCAAACTTCACAGGAGGACGTTAATGGGTAACACGCCCAAGCCGACAGCGCATCTCGCGCTAGTTCCGTCGCTCAAGCGCCGGGACGAAACCGTGTCCTTCGAAACCGAAGGCCCACCGACCGAACGCATGGAGGTCCCGGTAACGGGCGCTCCGAGCCAGTCGGAGAGCGAAGAGACCCTGCTCCTCGCGCTCCCACAGAAGCGCTTTGCTCGCGGTGAGATCATCGTGAGCGAGGAGAAGCTCTCCAAGATCTTCTACTTCATCGAGAGCGGACGTGCGAGCGAGCACGCGATCAACTCGCGAGGCGAACCCGTCGCCGACGAGCGCATGCTGAACGCGACCGACATCATCGGCCTGACCCACTGCGCGCGTGTCGTTGCCAAGACGGACGTCACCGTCCGCGTGATCGACTTCGCCGCAGTCGAGCAGGAACGCAACCCGATGTTCTCACGCTTCGTGAACCAGCTGGTTCGCGACACGGCCATCGCCTACGGCAGTCAGTCACGCGACCGACTCGTCCGTTCCACCGAAGAGCTCGACGAGCTCCGCAAGGAGCTGAACGCGCTCGACGGCATCCGGTCCTCGCTGGATCGGATCAAGAGGATGAACGCGGAACATCGCGAGAACGGCCGTATGCTCTCGCACGAGATCATGCGCCAGCGCGAGATCATCAAACATCTCGAGCTCACGATCACGCATCGTCAAGCGGAACTCGAAAGCGCCACGAGCATCACCGGGATGTTCAAGGACGACTACCTCGAGCTCGCCAAGGCGATCGCCTCGTACGGACATCTGTTCGAGGACATGCAGAACTCGGAGGACCCGCTCGTCGCCGGCACCGGCTTCAAGCTTCTCTGCTTCCTGCACACGCTCCGCATCACTACCGGCATCCCGCTCTGACTGAAGCGCCCCGCACCAACTCTGGTACGGGGCGCTCGTCTTTTTTACGGATAAATTTGTTTCCCTTCCTCGTCGTACAGAATGATCGCTTGCACGGGACATGCCTGCGCCGCGAGTAAAATCGTTTCATCATCGGCGGCTTTCGGATCGACAACGTACGCCTTGTTCTCCTCATCGAGCTGAAACACCCCCGGAGCAACCGT
>JAIOPK010000023.1 GCA_021413945.1 Candidatus Uhrbacteria bacterium | reverse complement strand
GCAACGGAAATTTGGTGGTGGAGAGCAAACTGGCAATCGGTACAAACACCGTTGCTCCGACAGCTACCCTCACAGTGGGAGGCGGGACGGGCAACCTCACAGCGACTCCGATGATTCAGATAAATGCGCCCGATGACAGTTCGAATCCGGGATTAGCGATTCGACAAAACAATAATGATGCGTACGGGTTCAACTTCGCTCTCGACAATGCAGTGAATGGAGACATGTATTTGCAGGGCGTGGCTAACAACACCGTGACCAATCTCATGACCTTCAGCCGCAATAACACCAACATCGGCATCGGCACTACAACCCCTGCCGCACAGCTCGGTGTCGGCGGCCTCCTCTTCGTCGGCGCAAACGGCGCAACCGGCATGGGCACTGCCACCTCCACCTTCTACGGAGACATCAAAATCAACGGCAAGCTCGACGTGAGCACCATCGACCCTGTCTATACAATAGATGGTACGAAGTATGCGACCTATGGTCATTCGACGATTGGTATTCACGAAGAGACGCTGCAGACGATTCAACTCGACCATAAAGATGCCGACGGAAAATACTCGTACACGATTAGCTTTGACGACCAGCCGATGGGAAGCGATACCTGGCTCTTCAATCAGGTGACGGACTTCGGCGACTCATGGAAAAATCTGGTCGTCTCGCTTACGCCGTCATTCGACGGAAAGGTTTTCTACAAAAAGATTCCGGAGAAACACCAGCTCGTTATCTACGGTGATGAGCCGGGAGAGGTCTCCATGCGGCTCTCAGGCAGCAGGTATGATGCAAGTAAGTGGATGAACCTCAGGCCCGACCAGGATGGCGTGAAAGAGGGTTCGCACGTGATTTCTTCCAAACCCGCGGCGCTTCCGGCCGCAGCAGCGTCCGCGCTTCCGCAAGAATAATATGGCGAACTTCATTCAAATCGACGGCAAAAAATATCTCTCGATGGGGGATGCGGCGAGCATGTACAGCGTGAGCGAAGCGCAGATTCGTGCTCAGGCAAAAACCGGCAGCATTTTGTTGCGGGCGGTCGGTAAAAATATTTTCGTGCAGGAGGAATCGTTGCGCGCGGTTCTCTATGCTGCGCCGCAGGCGACTGCAGCCGCCTCGGGCCCGCCGCTTGTGCAGGACCTCCGACAGCCGGAGCTTCAGGTTCGCAAAATAATCGTGCCGCCGTCGGTGCCCGTGATTCCTGCTCCGGCTTCGATACCTGTGCGCACTGCTCCCGTGCAGAACATACCGCTTCAGAAAATTATGGTGCCGCCGAAAGCTCCCGCGGCCAACGCACAACAATCGCCTGTGGTGCGTGATGTGCCGAAGTCTGTGCCGCCTGCACCTCTTCCTCGCGTAGAAGTTCCTGTCGCACCGGCACCTGCACCGGCACCTGCACCTGCACCTGCACCGGCGCCTGCGGCTCCGCGCGAAATCGTCATGCCACCTATGCTCGCTTCGAGGCCTATCGCGCCGGTGGAGGTGAAGCCGCTTGTCGCGGTACCGCAAACAGTCGTTGCACCAAAGCCGACGCCTCCTGTTACGGTTACGCCGTCTGCAAAGAGCGTGCCAATTCAAAAGCCGACGCTTGCAGAATCTCTGGCCGCCGAACTCCACGTTGCGCCGGCAGATATACGTCCGGACAGTGCATCGCCGGTGCGAGAACAGGTTGATGCAAAATTACCGACTCCTCCGGCAAAAAAATCGGATGCGGTCCTATCACCGTTTATGGTCGCACCATCCGCCCTTTCGAAACCCGCGCCATCCTTTGCCGGGTCCGCGGCGGTGCTCGTCGTCGGTGCGATGCTGACCATCGGCGTGAGCGCGGCCGCTCTCGGATACCCCGTAGCAGGGACAATTGTCGCGCTCGTACATCGCGGCATCAATGTCGTCGCAGGTTCTCAGACTGCGAGCGTCGGCGCAGCAACGGGGTCCGGTTCCGGAAGTGTAAAAGGCGCACTCGCGACAACAGACGGCACAGCGCCGTCTCCCGGTACCGCCGGAAATACGGAGACGACCACGTTCGCACCTTCCGATTCCGGGAATTCAGGAACCGTCTACAAGGTGTACAACACATACCCCGTGATGGAGCGCATCATCGAGAAGCAGAATACCGTCGTGCAAAACGGCGTGAGTAGGGAAGAGTATGAGGTCGCTTTGAGCGCGCTGAGTGCGCGCATCGGCGCACAAGTCCAACAGAACATTATCTATCCGACCTCTGTGCCGGCGTCCGGCGGCCTCACCAACAACATTGCGCTCTCAAACAACATCGATCAGCTTACAAACGTGCTCCTCAATTCGCCGACAATTTCCGGCGGTTCGATATCCGGTTCGAGCCTTGGGAGCATTTCTTCGCTCTCCGTAAACGGCAGCACAACGCTCAACGGACTTGATGCAACCGGACTCTCCACGCTTGCGACGACGACCTTCACCGGCGATGTCACGCTCAACGGCTCGCTCCTCTTCTCCGGTTCCTCGTCGACTATCAGCGCGACAGGTGCGACCTTTACGAACGCGACATCTACGAACTTCTTTGCGACGAACGCGGTCATCAATTCGCTTACGAGTTACCAATCCGTTATTGCACCGTCGTTCTACGCGACGTCGACAACGGCCACCTCGACATTCGCCGGCGGACTTCTCGCGACCCGAGTCCCGACAGTGCCGCATACGTTCGCATCGTGGACGACCGGCGTGGCGGACTCAGCGTGGTCGGATGCCGCGCTCGTGATAAACCCGTCCACGGCAACGGGCGACAGCAATTTAATCTCGGCGTCGGTCGGCGGACTAGTGAAATTCCTCGTTGATGCGGAAGGAGACGTGTTCGTGAACAACCTCACTTCAGTGGGCTCTGTCACGCTCTCAACAACTTCGGCTGCGTCGTTCAACGTGGAAGGGGATACGACGCTCGGGGATTCAATCACTGATTCGACGACCATCAACGGCACACTCGTTGTCACGGGTACGACCTCTGCGTCGACCGTCTCGGGCAAATTCGGCGTAGGTACGACGACGCCGTGGGGCCGTCTCTCGGTCTCGGCTGCGGACAACTCATCTGACCCACAGTTCGTCGTCGCCTCCTCTTCGGCGGTCGGGCTCATATTCAATAATAGCGGGTACTTCGGTATCGGCACATCGTCGCCCTCGAACCGGCTCGAAGTTTCAGGAAATACATTCCTCGGCGGTAATCTCACCGTGACAGGCACGACCGCATTTACCGGCGGCGCTACGTTCTCCGGACTTTCATCATTCAATCTCGCCTCCACCTCACAGCTCTCCGTATTCCAGAAAGCGTACTTCGGCGGCACCGCAACGAGCACATTCGATTCCGCCGGCAATCTGAGCGTGGCGGGGACGCTTGGTGTGACGGGCAATACGACGCTCGCGAATGCGACGACATCAAATCTTTTCTCCACCACAGCATCATCGACAAATTTGTATTCAACAAATGCGAATCTCGGTGCTCTCTCCGCGGGCACGCTCGTACTCGGGGCGGCACTCCCTGTTTCGAGCGGCGGCACCGGCGCGACATCATTCACGTACGGACTTGTTCTCGGCAACGGAACGAACGCGCTTTCGCAAATTGCGACCTCATCACTCGGGCTTCTGACAACGAACGTTGCTGAAGGAAGCAATCTGTATTGGACGAACTCGCGCTTTGATGCGCGGCTCGCCGCGACGACGTCGCTCGCAAACATTACGACGCTCGCCAATCTCTCGACCGTCGGCACCATCACCTCCGGTACCTGGAACGGCACCGCCATCAGCGCGACGAGAGGTGGCACCGGCCTTACGTCCGTGACGACCGGCGATATCTTGTATGGTTCCGCACCTAACACTTGGTCGAGCCTCGGGGGTGTCGCGACAGGCAATGTCCTCCTCTCCGGTGGCGTCGGCACAGCACCTGCATGGGGCAAGGATTTGCTCACCT